>CANQSF010000012.1 GCA_947626345.1 uncultured Oscillospiraceae bacterium
GGGCTCGATGACGTAGGGGATGAAGCCCTCGGCCATGCCCTCTTCCTTGTACTCCATCTTCTCGCCGGAGAAGGTCTGGTGCTGGGTCAGGTCGTAGTCGGTCCGGTCCGCGATGCCCCACAGCTCGCCCCAGCCGAAGGGGAAGAGGTACTCGAAGTCCGTGGTGGCCTTGGAGTAGAAGCTCAGCTCCTCGGGGGTGTGGTCCCGGAGACGCAGATATTCGTCGTTCATGCCCAGCTCCAGCAGCCATTTGTGGCAGAACTCACGCCAGTACTTGAACCACTCCAGATCGGTGCCCGGCTCGCAGAAGAACTCCAGCTCCATCTGCTCGAACTCCAGGATGCGGAAGGTGAAGTTGCCCGGGGTGATCTCGTTGCGGAAGCTCTTGCCGATCTGGCAGATGCCGAAGGGCAGCTTTTTGCGGGTGGTGCGCAGCACGCTCTTATAGTCCACGAAGATGCCCTGGGCGGTCTCCGGCCGCAGATACACGTCCGTGCCGGACTCCTGGGTAACGCCCTGGTGGGTCTTGAACATCAGGTTGAACTTCTTGATGTCGGAGAAGTCCGTGGCGCCGCAGCCGGGACAGGGGATGGCGTGCTCACGGATATAGTCCACCATCTCGTCGTTGGTCAAAGCCTCCACGTTCACGTCCGTGCCCGTCTCCTTGGCCCACTCCTCGATGAGCTTGTCGGCGCGGTGACGGCGCTTGCAGCCCTTGCAGTCGATGAGGGGGTCGTTGAAGTTGGTCACGTGGCCGGAGGCCTCCCACACCCGGGGGTTCATGAGGATGCCGGCGTCCAGGCCTACGTTGTAGGGGCTCTCCTGGACGAACTTCTTCCACCAGGCGTTTTTCACGTTCTGCTTCATCAGAACGCCCAGCGGGCCGTAGTCCCAGGAGTTGGCCAGGCCGCCGTATATCTCGGAGCCGGCGAAGATGAAGCCCCGGTTCTTGCACAGGGCGACGATCTTTTCCATCGTCTTGTCTTGGGCGTGCATGCGCATTGTATCAGTTCTCCTTTTCGGATAGTGTATTCAGTTTTGGCTCGCGATAGTCCATGGTCCCCAGCTCGTCCAGCGTCCGCTCAAAGGCGGGGATGAAGCGGACCAGGAAATAGTCCACCTCGGCCATGCCGTAGCTCCGGAGGGTCTCCAGGGAGCGCTGCTCGGCCTGGAGGAACTCGTCGTTGCCGGCCCGGCGCTCCTCGATGCACTTGATATAGGCGGCCAGCTTGTCCGCGGCCTTCACCAGGCTCTTCAGCTCCGGGGCCGGTTCGGCCAGCAGCGGGGCGTAGGCCGGGCGCATGGCCTCCGGCAGCATGGCCAGCAGCTTTTCCGCCGCCTCCGCCTCCACCTGGCGGTAGGCGGTCATGATCTCCGGGTTGCGGTACTTGATGGGGGTGGGCAGATCCCCGGTGAGGATCTCCCCCGCGTCGTGGAAAAGAGCCGCCGCGGCCGCGGCCTCCGGGTCACAGGGCACGCTGAACACGTCCCGGCGGATCACCGCCAGCGCGTGGGCCAGCACCGCCACCATGTGGCTGTGCTCCTGGACGTTCTCCGGCATGACGGAGCGCATCAGCGCCCAGCGGCTGATGTTCTTCATCCGGGCGATCAGCGCGAAAAAGCTGTCCACAGACGCACCCTCCTCCCCGCATAGTAAACTATACTATATCATATTGTTTTCCGCTTTTCAATGCCTTGTGCTCCGCCGGGCGTGGATGTATAATACGCATGACAGGAAAAATGGAAAGGAGAGAGGGATGGACTTCCCCTTTCTGAACAGGGCCCGCTGGGTCACGGACAAGTACATACTGGTCATGGTGGGGCTGTTCCCGCTGTTCGTGGGCTTTCATGGCTACGGCGCCATCACCGCCTCCAAGTTCTGGTTCTTCGCCATAGCCACGGGGCTGTGGCTGGCGGCGGCGCTGACGATGCTGGCGTGCGGGCTGATCCGGGGCGAGCGGTACCGGATGGACGTGCGCCCGGCCCACCTGGCGGTGGGGCTGTTTTTGGCCGTCAGCGGCGTGTCCGCCATGACGTCGGACTTCGGCGGGCAGTGCCTGGTGGGCATATCCCGCTACACTGGGTATCTGACGGACCTGCTGTGCGCGGCCGCCTTTTTCGGCGTGTCCCAGCTGGCGGCGCCCCGGCGGCGGTACGTGTGGGCCATGGGGATCTCGGCGGCGGTGTGCTGCGGCATCTCCTTTTTGCAGCTGCTGGGATTGGACCCGCTGTGGTTCTACCCGGAGGGGACGAATTATTACGACAAGTTCGTGGCCTACAACAGCGCCTTTCTGGGCACCATCGGCAACACGGGGCTGCTGGCGGCCTATCTGTGCCTGGCCGGACCGCTGACGGCGGTGTACGCCCTGCTCAGCCACCGGCGGGGGGATTGGCTGCTGATCGTCCCCGGGGGGATGTGCCTGGCCCTGCTGGTGCTGTGCGACGTGGACGCCGGGGTGCTGGCGCTGCTGGGCGGCGCGCTCATCGCCGTGCCCGTGGTGATCCAAAAGGAGCGAGCGGCCCGGATCGCCGGCTGCGTCAGCGGCGGGACCGCGGCCGTGGGGCTGGCGGCGCTGTGGTTCTGGCCGGGAAAGAGCGGCACCCTCTATGAGATGCACCAGGTGCTCCACGGCCATCTGGCCGACGAGTTCGGCTCCCACCGGGGCCAGATCTGGAAGCGGTGCTGGCAGCTTTTTCAGGAGAAGCCCTGGCTGGGGGGCGGCCCAGGCACCGCGCCCGGCCGCATCCTGATCCAGTGGACCAGCGGCGTGCGCAACCAGACGGTCCAGGAGGACAACGCCCACAACGTGTACCTGGGCCATCTGATCGACGTGGGGCTGCTGGGAGCGGCGGCCTATATCGGGGCACTGGCCTGCTCCGCCGTCACCTGGATCAAGCGGCGGCACGACGGGCCCATCTATCCCGCCCTGGGCAGCGCCATGGTGTGCTATCTCATCCAGGACTTCTTCGGCATGGGCCTGGTGCTCACGGCCCCCATGCTGTGGGTGCTGTGGGGCCTGCTGGAGAGCGCGCCGGAGGACGACGGCTGAAAACGGATCATAATAAAGCGGCACGGTCCCGGAGGACCGTGCCGCTGGTTTATGTTGTTAGTTGTTGGCGTCCGAGCCGTTGGCAGGCGGCGTGGTGGGCGTGGGCTTGTTGGCATCCGATCCGTTGGCAGGATCGGGCGCCTTGGAAGGCGTGGGATCCGCTGTGGGCGTCGGCGTCGCTACCGGAGAGGGCTCCGTGGAGGGGTCCGTGGGCGGCGCAGATTCCTGGCCGGAGGGCGAGGTCTGCGGCGCGCTGGAGGGAGACGTGGTCTGGGTGCCGCTAGGAGTGGAGGAGGGACTGGGAGACGGGCTGGGACTGGTGCTGGGGGAGGGGCTCGGCTCCGCGGTCTCGTTGGTCAGGAAGGTGGTGCCCGCATAGGTGCGCACGATCTGACCGGTATACTTGCCGATGAACCGGATGGTCACCACCACGGTGCTGTTGTTGCACACCCGGGCGCTGACGGTGTAGTCCTGGCCCAGGGTCAGGATGTTGGCCCCGTCCCGGACGATCATGGTGCTCAGATTGGTCTCGGCGTTGATGGCGGGGACCACGATCCGGCTGGCGGGAGGCGTGCCGGCCCCCTCGGGGGCGGTCTCGATGTCCTCGTCCAGCTTGAACAGCAGCACCCGCAGCGCTTCGTCGGCGTTGTCCTCGCCGGTGGTGGTGATGTGCAGCACCTCGCGCATGGCGACGTCATTGTCCGCCGCCGCGCCGCCCAGATACACCGGCTGCGGGATGACGCTGTCCGCCGGAGGCGTGGCGGAGGGGAAGTCGGAATCGTTGACCTCGTCGGTGAGCATCTCCATGACGTTGATGTAATGGCGCTCGCCGTCCACGTAATAATCCAGGGTGTCCATCTCCGAGCCGTCGGACAGCTCCGCGGTCTGGATGAGCCAGCGGGTGCGCGCGCCGGAGTCGGTGAGGATCACGTTTTCGTTGTTGTCGTCCAGGTTCAGGAAGCTGCCGTTGTTCTCCATGGAGTAACGGACGTTGCTGGCGTAATACTCGCCGTTGGTGGTCCACAGCATGCCGGCGGTCACAGCGCCGCCCAGGCACCACTTGCCGTCCTCGGTCTGGACCAGGGGCATGTCCACCGTGCGCAGGGTCGTGCCGTCCAGGTTCAGCAGCACCCGGGCGGTGGGGCCGGCGGTCTGCTCCGGGGCGGGCGTGGCCTCGCCCTCGGCCGGGACAGGGGCCTCCGGGTCGCCGTCGGCGGTCTCCACGTAGGAGAAGTCCACCTCGCCGTCCGCGGGGGTAGCGCTGGCGCTGGGGGAGGGGGACGCGTCGGCGTCGGCGTCCGCGCCGTCCTGGGCGTCCTCAGGCAGATCCTGGACCAGGGCGATCACGTACGTGGCGTCGTCCTCCATGTCCTCGGTGAGCAGGGAGAAGACCCCGTTCTGCACGTCGGCGAAGGCGCCGTAATCCATGGCTTGGGTGGGCGCGGGCGTGGGCACCGGCGTGGGCTCCGCGGTGGGCGTGGGCTCCGCGGTGGGCTCCGGCGAGGGCTCGGGCTCAGAGGAGATGACCTGGAAGGCGAAGGGGGACAGATCGTTCACCAGGAAGGTGACAGAGTGGTCCCGGATGGTGTAAGTGCCCACCGTCTCCCACTGGTTGTCATGATTATAATGGTGCACGGCCAGGCCGTCCCCATCGGGCCAGGAGGGATCGCTGACGGTGACGTACATGGGGCCCTCGGGCTCCTTTTTGCCGGTCCAGTTGATATCCAGCAGGACCATGTCCTCCTCGGGGGGCACCACGTCGGGCCGCTGGGTCCCCTCGGTGACGGTGAGCTGACCGGACAGGTTCTTGCCCGTCTGGTCGGACGCGCCGATCTGGGTGGTGATGCCGGGGGCGATGTCCGCCTTGGCGTCGGCGGTGGTGCCGTTGATGCGGTCCATGATGTCGCCGCCGAACACCTGCCAGGCGAGATAGCCCAGCGCCGCCACCACTACCAGCAGGATGACCACCAGCACGGCGACCTTCCACCGGCCGGAGCCTCTGTGGCGCCGCTCCGGCTCATATTCCGAGTCATAGTCAGACTCGTATTCGGACTCGGGCTCGTCGTAGTCGTAGCCGGAGTCCTCCCAGTATTCCTGCTCGTTTTCGCGCACGTCAGCCTGGGCTTCCGCGCGGGTCTTTTTTCTCGGCGCCTCGTGCTGCGCCAGATGACTGCCAGACATAGAATCACTACCTTACGTTAAGGATGTGCCCATTATAAATGATTCCCTGCAAAAAAGCAACAAAAAATTACGAAAGTTTGCGAAACGGTAAAGCGAGGGGCCGGCCCGTCCAACAAAATTCGGGGAAAGGCGAAAATCTTCTTGACAGGGGGGGTCATAGTGAGTATAATCAAAAGGCTCGTGGCCGGGTAGTTCAGTCGGTTAGAACGCCGGCCTGTCACGCCGGAGGTCGAGGGTTCAAGTCCCTTCTCGGTCGCCAGCTGCTGTAGCTCAGTCGGTAGAGCGCGTCATTGGTAATGACGAGGTCGGCGGTCCGAATCCGCCCAGCAGCTCCACAGCAAAGCCCTGTAGTTTCAACGGCTACAGGGCTTTTTCTATATTTTATCAATGACCACCGCAAAATGAAAAACCGCCGCGGATAGAGCATCGCACAGGCCGACAAAACGCCAGCTATACAGGGGAGGACGATCGTATGGGGATATTCATTGCTTTGCTGTTGATCATCGGCGTGGCGCTGATCGTCTACGGCATCCTCCGCGCCGTGTCCGGCGGCGGCGAGAAGCCGCGCGACGATGGCGGCCGCATGGAAGTGGTGTACCGGGTCCCGTCAGTATTTGACCGGCGGGATAAAAAGTAGCGCCGCGGCAATACGGTCTTGCTTTTTTTCGCTGATTCTGGTAACATGAAAGGCGATAAGTGGCAGGCCCTATCGCCTTTCACTTCTTGTTTCAGGCTCCCTTTGCTGTCAGGCTCCGGGGAGCCTCTTTTTTTGCCGGGGTCTTTCGCCCCGGGGGCGCAATTATGAACCGTTTGTAAAATGATCGGACGCGGCGTTGACGGAAGGGAGAGGACAGGGTAGAATACTAACTGTATTAGTTAGTTCCTTATACGCGGCGCGGGCCCGCAGACACGACGACAGGTGATGAAGGAGGTCCCTATGAACATCGTAAAAATGATGATCCCCAAATCCATGACGGTGCACATCCACGGGGACGACTCCGTCCGTCAGGGACTGGAGGTGCTGGCCCGGCACCGGTACACGGCCATCCCGATCCTGGACGAGAACGACCGGTACATCGGCAGCATCGCGGAGGGGGACATCCTCCGGCTGCTGGTGAACGAGAGGCCGGACAGCGCCGGCGAGCTGGAAAAGCGCCGGGTGCAGGACATCATCCGGGAGGACTTCTGCCCGGCCATCTCCATCGACGCGGACGCCGACACGGTGATCGACGCGATCCTGGAGCAGAACTTCGTGCCGGTGGTGGACTCCCGCAACGCCCTGTGTGGCATCGTGACCCGCCGGCGGCTCATCGCGTACTACGCCGGACGGGAGCTGCCCCTGGAATAGACCCGGCCCGCGCCGGAAAGGCCCCCGCGGTCCTCACGGACCGCGGGGGCCGCTGCATTTCCCCGGGCACAAATTTACAATGCGGTCACATTTCGTTCAACGATTTGTCAACATCTGCCTGGGGAGCCGTACTAGAATAGCGGGGAAAGGGAGAGGTTCCCCCTCATCATTCCAATAGAAGGAGCGGATATAAAATGTATGAGAAGAACACCGCCGGCCGGGGCCGGCGCATCGGCCGGTATCTGGCGGTACTGCTGTGCCTGGCGCTGCTGGCGGGCATGTTCGCCGGCACCACCCGGTCCGCCGCCGGGACCAAGCGCCAGCAGATGAGCGCGGCGGACATCTACGAGCAGAACGTGGGCTCCACCGTGGGCATCACCACCACCATCACCACCAACGTCTGGGGCTACCAGACCACCGCCGCCGTCTCCGGCTCCGGTTTCATCATCTCCGAGGACGGCTACGTGCTCACCAACTACCACGTGGTGGAGGGGGCCGAGAGCATCACTGTCACCTCCTATGACGGCGAGGCCTACAGCGCGGAGCTGGTGGGCTACGACGAGAGCAACGACATCGCCGTGCTGAAGGTGGAGGCGGAGGATCTGGACCCCGTCACCATCGGCGACTCCGGCGCGCTGCGGGTGGGCGACGAGGTCATCGCCATCGGCAACCCCCTGGGCGAGCTGACCTTCTCCCTGACCGGCGGCATGGTCAGCGCTCTGGACCGGGAGATCACCGTGTCCGGCGGCGAGACCATGGACCTGATCCAGACCGACTGCGCCATCAACTCCGGCAACTCCGGCGGCGCGCTCTTCAACATGTACGGCGAGGTCATCGGCATCACCAACGCCAAGTACTCCGGCCGCATGGGCAGCGGGACGGCGTCCATCGACAACATCGGCTTCGCCATCCCCATCAGCCGGGTGATCGGCATCGTGGAGGACATCATGACGGACGGCGTCATCTCCCGGCCCTACATCGGCGTCACCGTGGGCAACGTGAGCGGGGACGCCCTGGCCTACGGCCTGCCGGAGGGCGCGGCCGTGAAGAGCGTGGTGGAGGACGGCCCCGCCGCGAAGGCCGGCCTGCAGGAAAACGACATCATCACCGCCGTGGACGGCCAGACGGTCTCCGGCAGCAGCGAGCTGGCGGATATCGTGTCCGCCTCCGAGCCCGGCGCCATCCTGGTGCTGACGGTGTACCGCCAGGGCCAGACGGAGGAGATCAAGGTGGAGGTGGGCGAGAACGTCCAGTCCGCCCTGCCCGACGAAGGCCAGTCCCAGGAGCAGCAGCAGACCGAGGGGTCGCTGGAGGAGTTTTTCTCCCAGCTCCCCGGCGGCAGCGATTCGTGAGAATAAAGCAGCGGACCCGGGAGGCGCTCTGCGCGCCTCCCGGGTCTTTTTGCGTTTTATGGCTGTTCGCGCCCCGCGCGCCGGATGGCCCTCGTGCCCCGCACGATCATGCATACCGCCAGGGTGGAGATCAGAAGGAACACGCCCGCCCCCACGCAGCTGCCCATGACCACCCGGAACCGCTCGGAGTCCCCGAAGGCGGGGATCATGGCCGCCTGCAGGGAGTAGACCGATATGGCGGCCACCGCCAGGGACAGGGCCTTGGCGGCGGACAGGACCGGGTCGTTGTAGCGGCGGTAGATCACCACGTTCCGCACCGCCGCGATCGCCGCATAAAAGGTGTAGGCCGCCATGGCGTAGATCATATAGCCGGGGTATGTGATGATATGGCCCGTGTACAGCGTGACGCCGTGTATCCCCAGTAAGGCGATGTCCAGGACCAGCATCACCAGGGCGCTGGCCCGGTATTTGCGCCACTTTTGCAGGCTGTCCGCCCTTTTGTGGCCATGCAGCAGAGAAAACCGGATGGCGCTGAGGGTCATGTGATAAAAGGCCAGCGCCCCCGCCCAGGGGGAGCGCGCCGCGACGCCGATCACTGCCTGAAGGAGCCCATAGCACAGGTTGAGGGCGAAGCTGCCGTACAGCAGCGCCTCCGCCCGGGCCCGCCGGTCGATTTTAGCGTGCGCACGGCGGCCCGGAGCCGTGTTCTTCCGACAGCCCCGCCCATCTTCACGAGCCGCTTTCCTGCCCGGGCCATCTGCCCTCCGGCAGGATGCAGCGCATGCAGATATCCATGATCCGGTCGATGGGGTCGGCGCAGTCCTTTTCCACCCACTGGCCCACCACGGCGGTGATGCCGCCGAGATAGAAGTGGACGGTGTATGCCTTCTCCTGCTCCGGGAAGTGGAACTTATCCAGCGTGGGGGAGAAGATGCGGTCGAATATCTGCTGGAAGGTGCCCCGGGTGCGGAAGACGTCCTGGTGCTGCAGGACAACCTGATAGATGCGCTTGTTTGCCCGGACGAATTCCAGATAGGGCCGCAGGTACTCCGGGGAGATGAGGATGGCGTCCTCCGGCCGGCCGGAGGCCAGGCGGCGGTCTATGTCCGTCAACTCGACGGGATACTGCTGAAAGCACTTGTTGTTGGTGTACTCCACGCACTCGTCCAGCAGGTCGGCGATGGTCTCGTAATGCAGATAGAAGGTGGAACGGTTGACTCCCGCTTTTTCGCAGATCTCCTTGACGGTGATGTACGCCAGATCCTTTTTCTCCAGACAGGCGATCAGCGCCTCGTCCATGCGGGCGGCCGTGGCGTAATATCTGCTCTCCGTTTTGTTCAACCGTTCCGCCTCCTTCCGCTGCCGGTTCAGCCCTCTTCGCCCGCGATCTCCGTGGCAAGGCGGATGATGTCGCCGGCATACTTGTCCTTGCCCCGCTGCAGGACCCGCTTATAGAGCGGATAGTTCACGCCCATCCCGGCGAAGCCCGCGATCCCCACGACAACGCCCAGCACGGTGAAGGCGGCGGAGCCCCCGCCGATGACGCCCATGGCCAGGCACATGCCCGTCCCGGCCACCAGGGCGCAGAGGACGCCGAAGGCATAGGTGAAGACCAGGGCGGGCGTCTTCGCCGCCTTGTCCAGCTTCCGCAGCGCAACCACCTTGGACGCGCTCTTTTTGGAGTACTCGTTCACGATGGCCTCGGCATAGATCTTGTCAGTGTTCATGGTCTGTTCCCTCCGTTCGTTTTTGTGGCTTTATGATAGCAGGCGGAGGGGCGGGACGGAACGACACCGGCGGGGATTTCTGTCGTGCGGCAGCTGATCGCGCATATCAATATACTATGTCGCGCGGTTCCGGCATTTGCCGGGAGCGCGACCGGTATTTTGGGTATAATGGCGATTTTATCGCTATTATACCATAAAAAAGTAGCGGCGGGGAGCATCCCCGCCGCTGTTTTGTATCGTGCAGATCATCACGCCCGATGCATGGGCACGGCGTCCGCGCCCATCGTTTTCAGGTTCTCCAGCACGCCCCGGCCGTCTGCCCGGCCGATCATGTCGTCCCGGTTCTTCTTGGCCTCCAGGATGGTCATATTCTTGCTGGGGCCGCCCACGCAGCCGCCCTCGCACACCATGCCCTCGATGAAGTCCGCCGGGAGCTTCCCGGCCTTCATGAGCAGCAGCGCCTTCTTGCACTCCGCCGCGCCGGAGCACTTCATGACCTCGGGATGGATGTCCTCGCCCATCTCCTCGAAGCACCGCACCACCGCGGCGGTGACGCCGCCGCCGTTGCCGAAGCGCTTGCCGTACACGCTGCTCTGCTGCTTGTTCACCGGCTCCGGCTCCAGCTCGATGTCCTTGCCGTACATCAGCGAGCGGATCTCGCCGTAGGTCAGCACATAGTCGGCGTTGCCCTCGATGCCATGCATGTTGACCTCGCTCTTTTTCGCGATGCAGGGGCCCACGAACACCGTCACCGTGTAGGGGTCCAGCTGCTTTAAGTACCGGCTCACCGCGCACATGGGGCTGACGGTGGTGGACATGTTCTCCAGCAGGGCGGGGTAGTGGAGCTTTATCATGTTCACGAAGGCGGGGCAGCAGGAGGTGGTCATCTTCTTGCCCTCCTTATAGGCATCTGCCCACTCGGCGGCCTCCGCAGCGGCGGTCATGTCGCCGCCCAGGCCCACCTCGATCATGTCGGCGAAGCCCGCCTTCTTCAGGGCGGTGCGCCAGCTGTCCATGGTGATGTCCTTGCCGAACTGGCCCTCGGTGGCGGGGGCCAGCATGGCGATCACCTTCTTGCCGGCCTTGATCTCGTTGATGACCTGCACCACGGAGGCCTTGGTGCCGATGGCGCCGAAGGGGCAGTTGTGGATGCAGATGCCGCAGCGGATGCATTTGGATTCGTCGATCTTGCAGATGCCGTACTCGTCGTAGGTGATGGCGTCCACGGGGCAGACCTTCTTGCAGGGCCGCTCCAGGTGGGCGATGGCGTTGTAGGGGCAGGCGGCGGCGCACTTGCCGCACTCCCGGCACTTGTTGGGGTCTATGTAGGAGCGGTTGGGGCCCATGGAGATGGCGCCGAAGGCGCAGGAGTTCTGGCAGGCCTTGCCCACGCACTTACGGCAGTTGTCCGTGACGATGTAGGAGGCGATGGGACACTCCTCGCAGGCGGCGTTGATGACCTGGACCATGTTGTCGGACTCGTTGCCCGTGGGGCACAGCCCCTCGGCCAGGCGGACACGCTGGCGGATGATCTCCCGTTCCTTATAAATGCAGCAGCGGAACTGGGCCTGGGGCCCGGGGATCATCTCATAGGGGATCTGGTCCCGCCCCTCGTCCAGCTTGCCCTCCCAAGCCAGCTTGCACACCAGGCGCATGACCTCGTGTTTGATCCGGGCGATGGCTTCGTCGTTGGTGACCATAAGTCTGTTCTCCTCATTATTCTTTCTCCGCCCCCCGGGGGGCGTCTTCTCTGTGTGGGGACATTATAATCGAAGCGGGGCCGATTTGCAACCGTGTCCGGCATGCCGGCGGGGGCTCCTTCGGTATTTTCCCGAAAATCGGCGCTGCCGGACCGGGGATTTCTGGTCCCCGGGTGCATTGACAAGCCCTGCCGGGCGTGCTACAATACGCCAAACGGTGCCCGGGAAGGGCGCCGGCACGGGGAGAGAAGGGATCGCCTTGACAAGGTCTGCCTGCGGAAAGGGGCCGAGGGGGGTCCTTTTTTCCTTTTTCGCTCCGCGGGGCGGGCGGTTTTATCTGCAAGATACGTTCCGGTCTGTGCGATGTGCCTGACACATCGTCACGGGCCGGTTTTTCTTATGGTCCAGGGAGGCGGATGCATATGACGGCCAGAAAGATCGTGCTGGAGGACGGCAGCGAATATGTGGGCGAGGGCTTCGGCGCGCCGGGGGACAAGGTGTGCGAGATCGTGTTCAACACCTCCATGGCGGGGTACCAGGAGATCCTCTCCGACCCGTCCTACACCTTCCAGCTGGTGGTGATGACCTATCCCCTCATCGGCAACTACGGCATGGCTGCGGCGGATTACGAGACGAAAACGCCCACCATCGGAGCCCTGGCGGTGCGCCGGTATAACGATAAGCCCTCCAACTTCCGCTCGGAGGAGACCCTGGGGGCGGTGATGGAGCGGTTCGGCATCCCCGGCATCCAGGGCATCGACACCCGCAGGCTGGGCCGGAGCATCCGGGACCACGGCAGCCGCAAGGCCCTGATCACCACCGCGGACACGCCCCTGGACGCCGCGCTGGAGATATTGCGGACCACCGGCGTGCCCCGGGACGCGGTGCGTCAGGTCAGCTGCAGGGCCCCCTGGGAGAGCCCGGCGGAGCGGGAACGGTTCCATGTGGCGGCCATCGACTGCGGCATGAAGCGCAACATCGTCCGCTCCCTCAACGCCCGGGGCTGCCGGGTGACCGTGCTGCCCTACGATACCACGGCGGAGCAGGTGCTGGCGCTGCATCCCGACGGGCTTTTCCTCTCCAACGGCCCCGGGGACCCGGAGGACGTGCCGGAGGTGATCGCCCTGGTGCGCGCGCTGCGGGGAAGGCTGCCCATCTTCGGCATCTGTCTGGGCCACCAGATCATCTCCCTGGCCTACGGGGCCAGGACCTATAAGCTGAAATTCGGCCACCGGGGCGGCAACCATCCGGTCCGGGACCTGACCACGGGAAAGATCGAGATCACCAGCCAGAACCACTCCTACGCCGTGGATGAGCGGAGCCTGGCCGGCACGGGATTGGAGCTGACCCACGTGAACATCCTGGACGGCACGGTGGAGGGCGTGAGGTGCGCCGCCGACCGGGTGTTCTCCGTCCAGTACCACCCGGAGAGCGCCCCGGGGCCCCAGGACAGCGGCCATCTCTTCGACCGCTTTATCGCCATGATGGAGGAGGAAAAAGCCCATGCCTAAGAGAACGGACCTGCACAAGATCCTGGTCATCGGCTCCGGCCCCATCGTCATCGGCCAGGCGGCGGAGTTCGACTACGCCGGAACCCAGGCCTGCCTGGCCCTGAAGGAGGAGGGGTACGAGGTCATCCTGTGCAACTCCAACCCAGCCACCATCATGACCGATACCTCCGTGGCGGACAAGGTGTACATGGAGCCGCTGACCCTGGAGTATGTGGCGAAGATCGTCCGCTACGAGCGGCCGGACGCCATCGTGCCGGGCATCGGCGGCCAGACGGGGCTGAACCTTGCTATGCAGCTGGAGAAAAAGGGCGTGCTGCGGGAGTGCCGCACGGAGCTTCTGGGCACCAGCAGCGAGAGCATCGAGCGGGCAGAGGACCGGGAGCTTTTCAAGGAGCTGTGCCAGCAGCTGGGCGAGCCGGTGCTGCCCTCGGACGTGGCCGGCAGCATCCAGCAGGGCCTCGCCATCGCGGCGGACATCGGCTATCCGGTGGTACTGCGGCCGGCCTTCACCCTGGGAGGCACCGGCGGCGGCTTCGCCGATGACGAGGACCAGTGCCGTGAGATACTGAAAAACGCCCTGAAGCTGTCCCCGGTGCACCAGGTGCTGGTGGAGAAGAGCATCAAGGGCTACCGGGAGATCGAGTACGAGGTGATGCGGGACGGGAACGACACCGCCATCACCGTGTGCAACATGGAGAACATCGACCCGGTGGGGGTGCACACCGGCGACAGCGTGGTGGTGTGCCCGTCCCAGACCTTGACCAATAAGGAGTACCATATGCTCCGGGACAGCGCCCTGCGCATCATCCGGGCGCTGCAGATCAAGGGCGGGTGCAACGTGCAGTTCGCCCTGGACCCGGCCAGCTTTCAGTACTACGTCATCGAGGTCAACCCCCGCGTGTCCCGCTCCTCGGCATTGGCCAGCAAGGCCAGCGGCTATCCCATCGCCCGGGTGTCCGCCAAGATCGCCGTGGGCATGGACCTGGACGAGATCATGCTGGCCAACACCCCCGCCTGCTTCGAGCCGGCGCTGGACTACGTGGTCACCAAGATGCCCCGGTTCCCCTTCGACAAGTTCGCCGACGCGGACAACACCCTGTCCACCCAGATGAAGGCCACCGGCGAGGTGATGAGCGTGGGCAGGACCATGGAGGAGAGCCTTCTCAAGGCGGTGCGGTCCCTGGAGATCGGCACGGACCACCTGTGGATGCGCAAGTTCGACGACTGGACGGCGGAGGCGCTGCTGGACCACGTCCGGGAGGGCCGGGACGATAGGCTGTTCGCCATCGCCCAGCTGCTGCGCCTGGGGGTGGACGAGGCGCGCATCCACGCCGCGACGAAGATCGACATGCTCTTCCTGGACGTGATCGCCAATATCGCGGCCATGGAGCGCAGGCTCTCCGCCGCGCCGGGGGATGTGGATGTCCTCTATGAGGCCAAGCGCATGGGCTTCTGCGACCGGGCGGTGGCCCGGCTGTGGGGCTGGGCGGAGCTGGACGTCTACCGGCTGCGGCTGGAGCGGGACATGCTGCCGGTATACAAGATGATCGACACCTGCGCCAGCGAATTTGAAAGCTATGTGCCCTACTTTTACTCCACCTATGAGCAGGAAAACGAGTCCGTCTTCTCCGACCGGAAGAAGATCGTGGTGCTGGGGGCGGGGCCCATCCGCATCGGCCAGGGGGTGGAGTTCGACTACTCCACCGTCCACGCCGTGCAGACCATCAAGGCCGCGGGCTACGAGGCCATCATCATCAACAACAACCCGGAGACCGTCTCCACCGACTACACCTGCTCGGATAAGCTGTACTTCGAGCCGCTGTACGTGGAGGACGTGATGAACATCCTGCTGCGGGAAAAGCCGGAGGGGGTCATCGCCTCCCTGGGCGGGCAGACGGCGGTGAACCTGGCCCAGCCGCTGATGGAGCGGGGCGTGAGGATCATCGGCACCGACTGCGACGCCATCCGGCGGGCGGAGGACCGGGACGCCTTTGAAAAGGTGCTGGACGAGCTGGGCATCCCCCAGCCCCCCGGCCAGGCGGTGACGAATATCGACGCGGGCGTGGCCGCCGCCGCGAGCATCGGCTACCCTGTGCTGGTGCGGCCCAGCTTCGTTCTGGGCGGCCGGGCCATGCAGATCGTCTCCGACGAGGAGCAGCTGCGCCGGTATCTGCGCTCCGCCGTGGAGATCGACGCGGACAAGCCGGTGCTGGTGGACAAGTACATCCAGGGCAAGGAACTGGAGGTGGACGCCATCTGCGACGGCCGGGACGTGTTCGTGCCGGGGATCATGGAGCTGGTGGAGCGCACCGGCATCCACTCCGGCGACTCCATCAGCGTCTACCCCACCTTCAGCGTCTCCCAGAGGGTGAAGGACACCATATTGGACTACGCCAAGCGCCTGGGCCTGGGCATCGGCATCGTGGGGCTCTACAACATCCAGTTCATCGTGGACCGGCAGGAGAAGGTGTACATCATCGAGGTGAACCCCCGGTCCAGCCGGACGGTGCCCTTCCTCTCCAAGGCCACGGGCTGGTCCCTGGCGGACATCGCCACCCGGGTGATGCTGGGGCTGAGCCTGAAGGAGCAGGGCTTTTTCAAGCTCTATCCGCCGGAGAAAAAGCGCTGGTACGTGAAGGCGCCGGCCTTCTCCTTCTCCAAACTGCGGGGCATGGACGCCTACCTCTCCCCGGAGATGAAGTCCACCGGCGAGGCCATCGGCTACGACAACACCCTGACCCGGGCCCTCTACAAGGCCCTGCAGGCCTCCGGCATGGCCATGGCCAATTACGGCGCGGTGCTGGCCACCGTCGCGGACGAGGACAAGGCCGAGGCCCTGCCCCTGATCCGCCGGTTCTACGACATGGGCTTCAACATCCTGGCCACGGCGGGCACGGCGGCGTTCCTGAAGAAAAACGGCATCCGCACCCACATGGTGGAGAAGCTGCGGGAGGGCAGCGAGGAGATATTGCGGGCCATCCAGGCGGGAGTGGTGAGCTACGTCATCAACACCCGGGACGTGCACAGCGCCGGGGCCCTGTCCGACGGCCACGAGATCCGGGACTGCGCCGTGGCAAACGGCGTGACCGTGTTCACCAGCCTGGACACGGTGCGCGTGCTGCTGGATGTGCTGGAGGAGACCACCATGGGCATCTCGCCCATCGACGCTTGATGCGCTTTTTTCTTGCATACAGCGGAAAACCTGTTATACTGTGGGCAGAATGAAACTGCAGGAGGGATCGGGATGAAACATAAAGCGATCATGAGCCTTGTATTGGCGGCGCTGCTGGCGCTGAGCTGCGCCGGGTGCTCCCTGGCGGACGCCGGGGATCTGGTGGCGCAGGCGGAGCAGATGCTGGACGGCATCTTCTCCCAGGCGCAGCAGGTCCTGGAGCAGGCGGAGCAGGCGGAGCAGGCGGACGGGACCGTCCCCGCGCCGGTGGAGGAAGCGCCTGTGACAGCGGAGCCCGCCGCCCCGGGACCGGCGGAGGAAGCGCCGGTGACCACGGAGGAGACCGTCCCCGCGCCGGCGGAGGAAGTGCCGGCGGCCACGGAGACCGCCGCCCCGGAACCGACGCAGGCCCCCCAGGAGGCCGCCGCCCCCGAGCCGCCGCGCCCGGGAAAATATAAGGGCGGGGACGGCAGCGTCCTCACCGTGAAGGACGACGGCTCCTGTACCTTCAAGACCCGCATCGAGGTCACCGTCAACGGCGAGAAGATGGCGGACACCGTCACCTTCCACGGCTCCGTCTCCGACGGCAGCTTCACCTTCACCAAGGTGACCTATTATGGCATGGACATCACCGACATGGCTCGGGACGCGGGCTACGCGGACGCCTCCCAGTGGGAGGCCCAGGCCGCCGCGCTGTATGGGAAATAAGCTTCCCAGGGGACTGCAATGAGATTCAAGGCATTTTTAAAGCGCAAGAACATCGAGATATCCGTCCACCGGTATCTGGTGGACGCCCTGGGGGCCATGGCCCAGGGGCTTTTCTGCACGCTGCTCATCGGCACCATCCTGAACACTTTGGGCCAGCAGCTGCACATCGGCTTTCTCACCGCCATCGTGGCCAACATCAACGGCGCGGACTACACCGTGGGGGGCCTGGCCTCCGCCATGGTGGGACCGGCCATGGCCGTGGCCATCGGCTACGCCCTGCAGGCCCCGCCGCTGGTGCTGTTCTCCCTCATCCCCGTGGGCATCGCCACCAACGCCCTGGGAGGCGCCGGCGGGCCCCTGGCCGTGCTGGCGGTGGCCATCCTGGCCGCCGAGGTGGGAAAGGCGGTCTCCAAGGAGACGAAGGTGGACATCCTGGTCACGCCCCTGGTCACCATCCTGGTGGGGCTGGGCATCGCATGGCTCATCGCGGCGCCCATCGGCAGAGCCGCCAGCTGGCTGGGCCGGATCATCATGCTGGCCACGGAGCTGCAGCCCTTCTGGATGGGCATCATCGTGAGCGTGACGGTGGGGGTGCTGCTGACGCTGCCGGTGTCCTCGGCGGCCATCTGCGCGGCCCTGAGCCTCACCGGTCTGGCCGGCGGGGCCGCCGTGGCGGGCTGCTGCGCCAATATGGTGGGCTTTGCCGTCATGAGCTTTCGGGAGAACCGCTGGGGCGGCCTGGTGAGCCAGGGCATCGGCACCAGCATGCTGCAGATGGGCAACATCGTGAAAAATCCCCGCATCTGGCTGCCGGCCATCGTCACCAGCGCCATCACCGGGCCCATCGCCACCTGTGTGTTCAAGCTGGAGATGAACGGCGCGGCGGTGAACGCCGGCATGGGCACCTGCGGCCTGTGCGGGCCCATCGGGATCTGGACGGGCTGGCTGGCCCCCTCGGAGGCGGCCCTCGCCAACGGGGCCGCGGCCATCACGCCGGGCTTTGTGGACTGGCTGGGCCTGGCGCTGGTGTGCTTCGTGCTGCCGGGGCTGCTGTGCTGGGCGCTGGGGCTTCTCTGCCGCCGGCTGGGCTGGATAAAGGACGGAGACCTCACCCTGGAGTGAGCCGATATACGCCCCCTGAGCGGGGCATACTATGACGGAGGTGAACGGGATGAATTACCACAAGGAATTTGCCGCCACGCCGGAGCTGCTGCATACCATGGACATGTACTGGCGGGCGTCCAACTATCTGGCGGCGGGGCAGCTGTATCTGCTCAGCGACCCGCTGCTGCGCCGGCCCCTGGCCGAGGCTGACTTCAAGCACAAGATCGTGGGCCACTGGGGCACCGTGCCGGGCCAGAACTTCATTTATACACATCTCAACCGGGTCATCCGGGCCTATGACCTGGACATGATCTACCTGTCCGGCCCCGGCCACGGGGGCAACGCCATGGTGGCCCAGGACTGGCTGGACGGCAGCTACACCGAGATCTATCCCAACATCACCCGGGACGAGGCGGGCATGGAGAGGCTGTTCAAGCAGTTCTCCTTCCCCGGCGGCATCCCCTCCCACGTGGCCCCCGAGACCCCGGGCTCCATCCATGAGGGCGGCGAGCTGGGCTACTCCCTGGCCCATGCCTTCGGCGCGGTGGCGGATAACCCGGGCCTCATCGCCGCCTGCGTGGTGGGCGACGGCGAGGCGGAGACCGGCCCGCTGGCCACCTGCTGGCACCTGAACAAGTTCACGGACCCCCGCTCCGACGGGGCGGTGCTGCCCATCCTGCACCTGAACGGGTTCAAGATCGCCAACCCCACCGTCTTCTCCCGCATTCCCCGCGAGGAGCTGAAAAAGTTCTTCGAGGGCTGCGGCTGGACGCCCATCTTCGTGGAGGGGGACGACCCGGCGAAGATGCACCCGGCCATGGCCAGGGCGCTGGACACCGCCATCCGCTCCATCCTCCGCTTCCAGGAGACCGCCCGCAAGAACAACGACGGCAGCCGGGTGAAGTGGCCCATGATCGTGCTGCGCACCCCCAAGGGCTGGACCGGCCCCAAGGTGGTGGACGGGGCCAAGGTGGAGGGCTCCTTCCGGGCCCACCAGGTGCCCATCAGCGCCGACAGCGAGGAGCACCGGCGCATGATCGAGGACTGGCTGAGGTCCTACCATCCCGAGGAGCTGTTCGACGAAAACGGCGTGCCCGTCCAGGCCCTGCTGGATCTGCCCCCCAGGGGCAACGCCCGCATGGGCGCCAACCCCCACGCCAACGGCGGGCTGCTCTTGAAGGACCTGCGCATGCCCGATTTCCGGGACTACGCGGTGGACATCCCCGCCCCCGGCGCGGTGGAGGCGGAGGACATGCGCAAGCTGGGCGAGTTCGTGCGGGACATCTACGCCCTGAACGAGTCCGAGCGCAACTTCCGGGTCTTCGGCCCCGACGAGACGGCCTCCAACCGCCTGAGCGCGGTGTTCGAGGTCACCGGCCGGGACTGGAACGCCGAGATAGAGCCGGACGACGAGTTTTTGTCCCAGGACGGCCAGGTCATGGACAGCGTGCTCTCCGAGCACGTGTGCGAGGGCATGCTGGAGGGGTATCTGCTCACCGGCCGCCACGGCTTTTTCAACTCCTACGAGGCATTCATCCGCATCGTGGACAGCATGGTCTCCCAGCACGCCAAGTGGCTGAAGGTGTGCAACCAGCTGCCCTGGCGGCAGAAGATCGCCAGCCTGAACTACGTGCTGGCCTCCAACGTCTGGCAGCAGGACCACAACGGCTTCACCCACCAGGACCCCGGTTTCCTGGACCACGTGGCCAACAAGAAGGCGGACGTGGTGCGCCTGTACCTGCCCCCCGACGCCAACTGCCTTCTCTCCGTGTTCGACCACTGCATCCGCAGCCGGGACTACGTGAACGTGGTGGTGGCCAGCAAGCACCCCCGGCCCCAGTGGCTGACCATGGACCAGGCCGTCAAGCACTGCACCGAGGGCATCGGCATCTGGCAGTGGGCCAGCACCGACGCCGGCCAGGAGCCGGACATCATCATGGCCTGCTGCGGCGACACCCCCACCCTGGAGACCCTGGCGGCGGTGACCATATTGCGGGACGCCTTCCCGGAGCTGAAGATCCGGGTGGTGAACGTGGTGGACCTGATGCGCCTGCAGGCGGACACCCAGCATCCCCACGGCCTCAGCGACCGGGATTACGACATGCTCTTCACCACCGACAAGCCCATCGTGTTCGCCTTCCACGGCTATCCCAGCCTGATCCACGAGTTCACCTACCGGCGCAAGAACAAGAACCTCCACGTCCGGGGCTATATCGAGGAGGGCACCATCACCACGCCCTTCGACATGCGGGTGCTCAACAACATCGACCGGTACCATCTGGTGCTGACGGCGCTGCAGAATCTGGACTGCCTGGGCAACCGGAGCGCCTTCCTTGCCCAGCAGATGAAGGACAAGCTGGTGGAGCATAAGCAGTATATCGCCAAATACGGCGTGGATATGCCGGAGGTGGCTGACTGGCGCTGGACCCCAGCGGCGGAAAAATAAAAGCCTCAAGGGGAGGGACCGCGGCGCAGCCGCTCCTTATGGAGCCTCCCCTGTGTAAGGGGAGGTGCCGAGCAGCGCGAGGCGGAGGGGTTGATTCTATAGTGCGCTGCAACTAACACGCCTGGTCTAAAGAATCAATCCCCCAGTCAGCGCTTCGCGCTGACAGCCCCCTTTACACAAGGGGGCCTCCATAATATGGGGCTGACGCCGGAGCCAGCCCCCTTTGCACAAGGGGGCCAATACGGTTGGAGTGAATTTTTATGGCAAATTGGATCGAGGTCACCGTCCCCGCCCACGGGGACCCGGAGGCAATGTGCGACACCCTGGCAGGCATGGGCCTGGAGGGGTTCGTCATCGAGGACGAGCGGGACTTCAAGGGCTTTCTGGAAAACAACACCCAGTACTGGGACTTCGTGGACGAGGAGCTGGAAAAGTCCATGGCGGGGACCAGCCGGGTGAAGTTCTGGCTGCCGGACGCGGACGAGAGCCGGGCCCTCATCGCGGACCTTTACGAGAAGGGGCTCCAGCCCGCGTCCCGCCCGGTGGCGGACGCGGACTGGGAGAACAACTGGCGGGACTACTACCAGCCCGTGGAGGCCGGGGAGAAGCTGGTGATCGTGCCCCAGTGGCAGGACTATGACGGGGACCGCACCCCGGTGAAGCTGGACCCGGGGCTGCTGTTCGGCACCGGGGACCACCCCACCACCAGGATGTGCCTGGCTGAAGTGGAGCGGTACGCCGGGCCGGGGAAGCGGGTGCTGGACCTGGGCTGCGGCAGCGGCATCCTGGGCATCGCCGCGGCGGTGCTGGGGGCTGGGCCCATCGTGGCCGCCGACGTGGACGACAAGGCCCCGGACATCGTCCGGGACAACGCCCGGCTCAACGGCGTGGAGGACGCCTTCACCGTGTACGTGGGGGACGTGGTCGCCTCGGGAACGCTGCGGGCCCGGCTGGGCGCGGACTACGATCTGGTGCTGGCCAACATCGTGGCGGACGTGATCATCCCCCTGGCCCCCTATGTGCCGGCCTTCCTGGCCCCGGACGGCGCGTTCGTCTGCTCCGGCGTCATCGACGGCCGCCAGGACGAGGTGGCCGCGGCCCTGGAGGCCGCGGGCCTTCGGATCGAAGAGCACCGCACCATGGAGGAGTGGCACTGCTTCCAGGCCCGGCGCAAAATGTGAGGATATGCCCCTCTCGGCCGAGAGGGGCTTTCTTTTTCCGGAAAGATGTGGTATACTGCTTCCATCTACCCATGATTTGTCGGCGTCCGGAGGACGCCGGGGAAGGAGGGAGCCGTGAACAAGAAGGTAGCCGCGGGCGTAGCGGCGGTGATCCTGGCCGCCAGCGTAGGCGCCAACCGGGCCTTTGAGCCGTCGGAGCTGGTACATAGCGCGGAGTATCTGGCCCGGCACACCCAGCATGCCCCTGTCCGGCTGGCGGGGGAGGACCCCCTGGCGCAGCTGGAGGATTATGAGCGCATCTCCCTGCCCGACGCGGTGCGGGCCTGGTTCATCCGGCTGCCGGTGGCGGTGAAATCCACGCTGCTGCTGCCTCTGTGGGCGCTGGGCGCCATCCCGGCGGCGCTGCTGACGGCGCTGGGCCCGGTGTGGGGCGCCGTGCTGGGCTTTCTGGTCCAGATGGCGGTGCTGGCGGGGCTGTTCTGCCTGGTGTACAAGCTGCTGTTCCCCCACAAAAAGCTGAGGGAGCTGTTCCGGAAGAAGAACCTGAAGTGGCTGCTGCTGGCCGCCGTGACCCTGACCGCCGCCAATGTGCTGCTGGCCCAGCTGTGGACAGGCTGGCCGCTGCTGCGGACGGTGCTGCTGGCGGGCGTGGGCGCGCTGGTGCTGGGGCTTCTGTGGAAGAGGCTGTGCGGCATGTTCCAGGCCCCGGAGCCGGACGTGGTGCACACCCGGCTGATGCTGGACTACTGAGAGGCGCAATTATTAAATTTTCCTTGGCCGGCGGGCTGTTGGAGCTTCCAACAGCCCGCTTTTTCCGGCTTTTTCGGCCGGCGCGCCCATTTTCCGCCGCCGGGGGCGGCGTTGACAAAAACCGGGCGAGCGGGGTATACTGACACAGGATATCGCCGGGCGTGCGCGCCCGAAAACCCATGGAAAGACAGGAGCGAAGAGCATGAGCGAGGAATGTTCCCATAATTGCGACAGCTGCGGCGCCGACTGCGCCCAGCGCCAGGGCCCGGCCAGCCTTTTGGAGCCGGTGAACGAGCTGTCCCGGATCGGCCGGGTCATCGCCGTGGTCAGCGGCAAGGGCGGCGTGGGCAAGAGCACCGTCACCTCCATGCTGGCGGTGGCCGCCGCCAAGAGCGGCAAGCGGGTGGGCATCCTGGACGCGGACATCACCGGTCCCTCCATCCCCACCGCTTTCGGCGTCCATGAGCGGCCCTACGGCACCGACCAGGGCATGCCCGCGCTGGTGAGCCGGCAGGGGATCCGGCTGATGAGCATCAACCTTCTTCTGGACAGCCAGACCGATCCGGTGGTCTGGCGGGGCCCGGTCATCGCCTCGGCGGTGAAGCAGTTCTGGACGGACGTGATCTGGGGCGAGCTGGATTATCTGTTCGTGGACATGCCCCCCGGGACCGGGGACGTGCCCCTGACGGTGTTCCAGTCCCTGCCGGTGAACGGCGTGGTGGTGGTCACCACTCCCCAGGAGCTGGTGGGCATGATCGTGGCCAAGGCCGTGAACATGGCCCGGATGATGGACGTGCCGGTGGTGGGCATGGTGGAGAACATGGCCTGGTACGAGTGCCCCTGCTGCGGGCAGAAGCTGCCCATCTTCGGCGAGAGCCATCTGCAGGCCATCGGCCAGAGCTTCGGCGTGGACAATCTGGCCAGCCTGCCCCTGGACCCGGCGGTGGCAACGCTGTTCGACCACGGCCAGGTGGAGGAGGCGGACATCTCCCGGCTGTGGGAGTTCGCCCAGAAGCTGTAAAGGGGCCGCCGGCATGATACGTGTGCTGGTAGTGGAGGATGAGCGGCCCATCTCCGATCTGATCCGCATGAGCCTGCAGAAGGCGGGGTACGAGTGCCGGTGCGTCTATGACGGACTGGCCGCCGCCGACGCGCTGGAGGCGGAGCGGTACGATCTCATCCTGCTGGACGTGATGCTGCCCGGCGTGGACGGCTTCGCCCTGATGGACTATATCCGCCCCATGGGCATCCCCGTGATCTTCCTCACCGCGAAAAACTCGGTGGACGATCGGGTGAAGGGCCTGAAGATGGGGGCGGAGGACTATATCGTCAAGCCCTTCGAGGTCCTGGAACTGCTGGCACGGGTGGAGGTGGTGCTCCGCCGGTACAACAAGCTGGACGAGCTGCTGCACGTGGGCGGGCTGGACATCGACACCCGCTCCATGACCGTGTCCCGCAGGGGGGAGGACATCCCCCTCACCGCCAAGGAGTATGAGCTGCTGCTCCTGTTCGCCCGCAATCCGGGGGTGGCCCTGTACCGGGAGACCATCTACGAGCGGGTGTGGGGCGGCGACTATATGAGCGGCAGCCGCACCGTGGACCTGCACGTGCAGCGGCTGCGGAAAAAAGTGGGCTGGGAGGACCGCCTGGTGGCCCTGCCTAAGGTGGGCTACCGGCTGGAAGCGTAAGAGAATGAAGTTTCGCCTGCGGATGACGCTGTGCATCGTGATGCTCCTGGCCCTGGTGTTCGGGGCCGGGGGCAGCATGCTCATATCCGTCTCCTTCCGGGAGAGCCTGGACAGCGAGCAGGCCCTGGCCGTGCGCAGTCATCGGGTGCTGGTCAACACCCTGGTGCTGGCCAACAACATCTCCGCCCAGACCGGCTACGCCGGGCTGGTGGATACCCTGCGCCAGCTGGACGGCCAGGGGGAGTCCATGTGGAGCGGCCTGCGGCTGACGGACGGGGAGAGGACGCTGTATCAGAGCGGGAGCCTGCCCTATGACAGCACCGCCGCGGCGGAGCCGGGAAAGTGCTACGTGCGCCTTTATGAGAACGAGGGCGTGGGCGTGCTGCAGGTGTCCGGCATGATCCAGGTGAACAGCGGCGCGACCCTCACCCTGGACGCGGGCTACAGCGTGTCCCATCTCTATTCCGTCCGCCAGATCCAGATCGGCATCTATTACCGGCTGCTGGCGGCGGTGGTGGTGCTGGGGGCGGCGCTGAGCTGGGCGCTGTCGGTGCTGCTGACCCGGCCGCTGTATCAGCTGGGGCGGGTCACCCGCCAGATAGCGAACGGCAACCTCTCCAGCCGGGCCAACATCCGCTCCGGCGACGAGTTCGAGCAGCTGGCCGGGGATTTCAACCGCATGACCGACCGGGTGGAGGAGGATATGGCCGCCCTGCAGGACGCCATGCGCCGGCAGGAGGAGTTCATGGGCTCCTTTGCCCACGAGCTGAAGACGCCCATGACCTCCATCATCGGCTACGCCGATCTGCTGCGGGGCCAGGGGCTGTCGGAGGAGGACCAGCAGCGGGCCGCCAACTATATATTCTCCGAGGGCCGGCGGCTGGAGAGCCTGTCCCTGAAGCTGTTGGACCTGCTGGTACTGCGCAAGCGGGACTTCGCCCTGACGGAGGCGTCCCCCGCGGCGGTGATCCAGTCGCTGGTGAAGGTGCTGCGCCCCACGTTGGCGGAGCGGGACGTGACGCTCCAGTGCCGGTGCCAGCCGGGGCGGTGCCGGATGGAGCCGGACCTGGTGAAGAGCCTGGTGATCAACCTGATCGACAACGCCCGCAAGGCCATGGACGGGCCGGGGAACGTGTTCGTACTGTCGGAGATGACCGACGCCGGCTGCCGCATCCGGGTGGTGGACAACGGCCGGGGCATGCCCGCGTCGGAGATCAGCCGCATCACCGAGGCCTTTTACCGGGTGGACAAGTCCCGCTCCCGTGCCCAGGGCGGCGTGGGGCTGGGCCTGGCCCTGTGCCAGGAGATCGTGGGGCTGCATGAGGGGACCATGACCTTCCAGAGCGCCCAGGGCAAGGGCACCATCGTGACGGTGACGCTGAACGGAGGCCGGACGCTATGAGAAGAAAGAAGGTCCTTTGGCTTCTGGTGACGGCGCTGGTGGTGGCCGGGTGCGCCCTGCTGCCGGAGGCGGTCCTGCGGGTACAGGATGTGCGCCTGGAGCGGGACGTGCAGACCCAGGACGTGGGGACGGTGGACCTGGAGCTGGTCACCGAGCTGAGCTTGGAGGACACGCTGTATCTGGTCCAGAACGTCCAGTCCCGGGTGACGCTGGAGCGGGGCCGGGAGCTGACGGAGCAGGAGGCGTCTGACGACGCGGTCAGGCTGCTGTCAGAGCTGTTTCTCGAGCAGCTGGGCAACTATGTGACTGTGACCACGACCCACGGCACGCCGCAGCTGTTCGTGGGCGAGGGCGGCGAGAGCGTGGTGCTGTGGCAGGTGGATGTGAATGGCTCCACCGCCGATCCCGCCGCCACGGGGTACGGCATCTATCCCCCCTGGGCGAACGAGTGGTACGATCCGGGGGACAGGCCCTTTGCCGCCACGATCCTGATAGACGAGCGCAGAGGCAGGGCGGTGGGCATGCGGATGCGCTGGAACGACATACCCACCGCCGACCCGGCGCCCACGGAGGGGCCGTATCCGACGCCCGGGAGCGCGGCGGAGGACATGTTGGACCCGGCGGCGAAGCCGATGGTGGGATGGGACGATATCAGCGCCGAGGCCGCCTTCCAGAATCTGCGCGCGACGCTGATGTACGCCATGTTCTCGGACCTGATCCAGACCGACTATCCCTTTGACGGCGATCTGATCATGGAGGAGGACAGCCTGGTGTGGTACGTGACCACCAGCACCGGCGTGCGCTTCACCGTGCCCAGCACCTGGGACATGGAGCAGATCGCCGTCAATCCCTGGGACGGATGAGACAGCAAAAAAGAAAAAAGGGCCGCGCGCCGTTTTGGCGCGCGGCCCTTCGCTGTCCGCGGATCACTTCAGCTCCGCGATGACCTCGATCTCGCACAGGACCTGCTTGGGCAGCTCTTTCACCGCCACGCAGGAGCGGGCGGGCTTGCCGGTGAAGAACCGGCCGTACACGCCGTTGAAAGCGGCGAAGTCGCCCATGTCGGCCAAAAAGCAGGTGGTCTTCACCACGTCCTCGAAGGTGAGGCCGTTGGCCGCCAGGATGGCGCCCACGTTCTTGCAGGCCTGCTCGGCCTGCTCCTCGATGGTGGCGCCCACGATGGAGCCGTCGGCGGGGGACAGGGGGATCTGGCCGGAGGCGAACAGCAGCCCGCCGGCGGCGATGGCCTGGGAGTAGGGGCCGATGGCGGCCGGCGCGTTGGGGGTAGAGGTCTTTTTCATATCATGTCATCCTTTCGTCGTATCATGGTCTGTTATGGCAGCCCTGCGGCTCATTCGCCGAGCAGGGGATAGCCCTGGGAACGGAGCGCCTCCCGGATCTGGAACACGTGGGCCTCGTCCCGGGTCTCCAGCACCATGGACACGGTGCAGGAGGCCACGTCCGCCCGGGCGTCCTCCCGGGCGTGGCGGATGCTGACGATGTTGGCCCCGGTGCGGGATACGATCTGCAAAAGGCAGATGAGGCTGCCCGGCCGGTCCGGCACCCGGGTGGTGAGATCCACGATCCGGCCGGACTTCACCAGGCCCGTGGTGATCACCCGGGACAGAGTGGTCACGTCCACGTTGCCGCCGGACACCACGCACACCGTCTTTTTTTCGGACGCGTCCACCTTGTTGAACATACACGCGGCCACGCCGGTGGCGCCGGCGCCCTCCGCCACGGTCTTCTGATTTTCCATCAGCGACAGCATGGCGGCGCAGATCTCGTCCTCGGTGACGGTGACGATCCGGTCCACGTACTGCTGGCACAGCTGGAAGGTGAGCTTGCCGGGGGTGAGCACGTGGATGCCGTCGGCGACGGTGTCCCGGTCGGGGATGGTGACGATATGGCCCGCCCGGAGGGAGGCGGCCATGGACCCGGCGGCCTCGGCCTGCACGCCGATGACGCGGCAGGAGGGCTTCAGGGTCTTGACGGCCATGGCCACGCCGCTGATGAGCCCGCCGCCGCCCACGGGGCAGACCACCTGCTCCACGTCGGGCAGCTGCTCCAGGATCTCCAGGCCGATGGTCCCCTGGCCGGCGATCACATAGGGGTCGTCGAAGGGGTGGGCGAAGGTATAGCCGTGCTCCTCCGCCAAGCGGGCGGCCTCCCGGGCGGTGTCGTCGTATACCCCGGGCACCAGCACCACCTCCGCGCCGTAGCCGCGGGTGGCTTCCACCTTGCTGATGGGCGCGCCGGCGGGCATGCAGATCACCGACCGGATGCCCAGCCGGGAGGCGGACAGGGCGATGCCCTGGGCGTGGTTGCCGGCGGAGCAGGCGATGACGCCCCGGGCCGCCTCCTCGGGGCTGAGGGAGCGGATCTTGTTGTAGGCGCCCCGGAGCTTGAACGCGCCGGTGAGCTGCAGGTTCTCCGCCTTGATGTAGATGTTCTTCCCCAGCCGGGGGGCGTTCTCCAGGGGCGTGCGCCGGGCGATGCCCCGCAGCGCCGCCTGAGCGTCCAGGATCATGTCGAAGGTCAGCATGGTCGCCTCATCCTTTCTTTCAGGGCCCGAAGACCCACAGCTTCCACATGGCGAAGGCCTCCCGGACGGCGTAGTTGAGGAACATCACGGGATTGCTGGTCCGGGCGGCCACGGGCACCGGCTCGCAGCCCAGCTTTTCCGCCATGTACTCCAGCCGGTGCAGGTGGTACTCGCTGGAGAGGATGGCCACCCGTCCGGGGTCGGGCCCCAGCAGGGCCAGGGAGTATTGGATGTTCTCGTAGCTGTCCGTGGCCCGGTCCTCCAGGATGAGCCGGGCCGGGTCCACGCCCCGCTCCGCGAGCCAGTCGAACATGGCCTGGGCCTCGCTCAGATCCTCCCCCGGGCCCTGACAGCCGGAGAGGACGGCGTCGGCGTCCGGGTTGGCCTGCAGCCAGTCCAGCGCTGCCCGCAGCCGGTCGGTGAGGGACCGGCTGGGCACGGAGCCGTGCACCCCCGCCCCGCACACGATCAGGTGGGGCGCGGCGGTGTCCGCCGCAGAGCGGCAGTCCAGCAGCACCGGGATCTCCGCCGCGAGAAAGCAGCCCGCGCCTATGAGCAGTATCACGATCATGGTCACCCTCACCCGCCGGGCGGCGGCGGTATGGCGGCCGCTCAGCGCTCCGAACAGGGCCAGCACCGCCGCCAGGCCCAGAAATGCCAGCGCCATCATGCGGTAGCCCACCAAGGCGAAGGCGAACAGGGCGCTGATGCCGGCGCTTACGGCCGCGCCGATGTAAAACGCTTTTTTCATTGTTCCGCCAGAGCCTCCCACTGCTCATAGAGCCCGTCCAGCTGGCTCTGGAGCGTCTGCCGCTCCTCCGCCAGCTCCATCAGCTTTTCGTAGTCGGCGGAGAACTGCTCCTCCCGGGCGGCCACGTCCGCCAGGGCGGACTCCAGCTTTTCGATCTGGCTCTCCAGCCGGGCCATCTGCCGGGCCGGGTCGGCGGGACGGGGGGCCTTGGGCCCCTTGGCGGGGCGGGGCTCTTTGTGCTTGGCGGCCAGCTCCAGCTCGGTGCGGCGGGCCTTGAATTGCTGATACTCCGTGTAGCCGCCGGCGAAGTCGGTGAGCGCGCCGTCCTTCAGCTCCCAGATGCGGGTGGCGAACCGGTCAGTGAACCAGCGGTCGTGGCTGACGAACAGCAGCGTGCCGCCGTAGTCGTCCAGGGCGCTCTCGATCCACTCCCGGCTGGCGATGTCCAGGTGGTTGGTGGGCTCGTCCAGGATGAGGAAGTTGATGTCGTCCTTCATGAGCATACACAGCCGCAGCCGGCTCTGCTCCCCGCCGGAGAGGGCGCCCACGGTCTTGAACACGTCCTCGCCGGTGAAGTTGAAGGCCGCCAGCCGGTCCCGGGCCGCCTGGGGCTCGGCCTTGTCGTCGTAGATCAGGGTGTCCAGCAGCGTCCGCTCCGGGTGGGAGAAGGTGACCTGCTGGGGCAGATAGGCCGTGCGGATGGCGGGGCCCAGGCGGGTGTAGCCCGCGTCGGGGACCACCTCGCCCAGGATGATCTTTACCAGGGTGGATTTGCCGCTGCCGTTGTCGCCCATCACGGCCACCCGCTCGCCGGGGCGGATCAGCAGCTCCAGGTCCGAAAAGAGCTTCTTCTCCCCGAAGCTCTTGCCCAGCTCGTCGATGACCAGTACCTCGTCGCCGAAGAAATCCCGCTCCTTGAACTTTACGTTCAGCTTCCGCTCCTTCTGGGGCTTGGGGGCGGTCTGGAGCCGGGCGATGCGCTTTTCCATGGAGAAGGCCCGCTTGTAGAGCTTGTCGTTGCCCAGAAAGGCCCACAGCCGCAGGTCCCGCGCCGCCTGCTCCAGGTGGGCGATCTCCTTCTGGCTCTTCTCATACTGCCGGCGCATGAGCTCGTACCGGCGCTGCTTTTCCGCGATATAAAAGCTGTAGGCCCCGGCGTAGAACTGGCACACGCCGTCCGCCAGCTCGATGGTCCGCTGGGCCACCGTGTCCAAAAACCACCGGTCATGGCTGACGGTGAGGACGGTGCCCTTGAAGTGCAGCAAAAATTCCTCCAGCCACTGGGTGCTCTTCAGGTCCAGGTGGTTGGTGGGCTCGTCCAGCAGCAGGATGTCCGTGTCCTCCAAGAGCAGCCGGGCCAGGTTCACCCGGGTCTTCTCCCCGCCGGAGAGGCTGTCGAAGGCCTGCTCCCGCATGGCGGCAGCCAGGTCCAGGCCGTTGGCCACCCGCTCCCGCTCATAGTCGGCGCTGTAGCCCCCCAGCCGGTCGAATTCCGCGGCCAGCCGGTCGTATCGGGCCAGGGTGGCGGGGGAGCTGTCCGTCTGCATGGCTGTCTCCAGGGCGGTCATCTTCTCCCGGATGCCGTCCAGGCGCCGGTGGGCGGAGCGGAGCACGTCCTCCACGGTGTAGCCGTCGGGGTAGACGGGGATCTGGGAGATGAGGCCGATCCGCTTGCCGGCGGCCAGGACCACCGTGCCCTCGTCCGGCTCCAGCGCCCCGGTGAGGATGCGCAGCAGGGTGGTCTTGCCGGCGCCGTTGGCGCCTAAGAGGGCCACCCGCTCCCCGGCCTGCACGTCAAAGCTGACGCCCCGGAGGATCTCCGTGCCGCCAAAGCTCTTTTTTATGTTTTGTAGGGATATATCGATCATAGGATAAAACTGCCTTATTTCAGATTGGGCGGCGCTGCCTCCCCTGTGCAAGGGGAGGTGCCGAGCGTCAGCGAGGCGGAGGGGTTGTTACTAGGCTTGGAGAACATCTGATCTTGGTAACAATCCCCCAGTCACGGCTGCGCCGTGACAGCCCCCTTTGCACAAGGGGGCCATAAGCGGTGCGCCTGCGACGATCTCAATCCAAAACGGCGACCGCCTTTTGCAGCACCGTGTTGGCGATGGGGGCGGCCACATAGAACCCGGCGCCGGCCCGCTCCGCGATCACCACGAAGGCCAGAGGCGCATTAGCGTTGGTGATGAAGCCGGCGAACCAGGCGTGGGTGCCGCCGTATGTCTCGGCGGTGCCGGTCTTGGCGTGCATCTCCAGTCCCGGGAAGGTGGACGCGCCGTATTCGTATTGGACGTTGTAGCTCATCATCTCCGCCAGGGTCTGGGCGGTGGCGGCGTTCATCAGCTGGACCTGCTCCGGCTTCTCCCCGGCCAGGAGGGTGGGCTCCACGCACACGCCGCCGTTGGCGATGGCCCCGATAAAGCGCAGGAAGGCGTAGGGGTTGATCAGGTCCTCGTACTGGCCGATGCCGGCCCAGGCCGCATCGCCGTCGCCCTGGGCGGCGGGCACGCTGCCGGCGGCGGTGGGGATCTCGTCGGTCAGCTGGTGGGAGGACGTGAGGCCGTAGGCCTCGGCGTAGCGGGCGATGGTGTCGCCCCCCAGCTGGCGGGCGATCTCGCCGAAGGCCACGTTGCAGGAGTGGGCCAGGGCCTGCTCCACGGTGATGGTACCGTGGTGGCCGGTGCACACGATGCGCTGGCCGCCGATGATGGTCTCGCCGCTGCAGGTGAAGGTCTGCTGCCAAATGTCGGGGATCTGCTCGATGGCGGCGGCCATGGTCACCAGTTTGAACACCGAGCCGGGGGTGAAGGTGGAGCTGATGGCCCGATCGATGAAGGCCCCCTCGTAGGCCGGGTCATCCAGATCGAAGGTGACGCCTTGCTCCGGGTCCCAGCCGGGGGCGGAGGTCAGGCACAGGATCTCGCCGGTCTTGTAGTTATACACCAGCACGGCCCCTTTTTTCCCGCTGAGGGCGTCGGCGGCCGCGGCGGAGACGGCGCTGTCCAGCGTCAGCTGCACGGTGCCGCCGTCGGTGGTGGTGCCGGTGATGAAGGAGTAGTCGATCAGCTCCGGCAGGTAGTTGGAGAGGATGCTGGTGCCGATGTTGCCGGCCAGGTCGCCCACCACGTGCAGGCAGCCCCGGCGGGTGGAGGCGTCCTCCGCGTAGGCGAGGCCGTCCTCCCCGGCGGCGGCCAGAACGGCCCCGTTCCGGTCCAGCACCGCGCCCCGGTTCAGCACGCCCTGGGTATAGACGCTGTCGTTGGCGTAAAAGGAGGCCCAGTCGCCGCCGTCCCGGGCCAGGCGGAAGAGATAGACGCCCATGCCGGCGACCATGATCGCCACCAGCAGCAGCACGGCCATGGAGCGGCCCGTCACTTTTTTCATCCGCGCCCTCCCCGGGGATCATACCCGTCGTCGTACCAGCCGCCGGCGTCGTCGCTGTAACCGTCGTCGTACCAGCCCTCGTCCCCGGCCCCGGCGTCCTCCACGCCGGCGCCGCCGGTGAACCGCTCCGGGCGCACCACGGCGAAGCTGGCGTTGGCCCGGGTGTCGCAGCCCTTGACGAAGGCCAGCATCATCCAGCAGCCCAGCATGCTGCTGCCGCCCACGGACACGAAGGGGAAGGTGACGCCGGTGAAGGGCAGGATGTCCATGGTGCCCAGCACGTTCAGGATCATCTGGGCCAGCATCATGCTCATGGTGGCGCAGGCGGCGATGACGAAATAGCTGGAGCGGCCCTTGGAGGCGCTCTTCACCACGAACACCGCCATGGCCAGCAGGCTCACCACGCAGCACAGGGCCGTGATCAGGCCCAGCTCCTCGCTGACCACGGCGAAGACCATATCCGTCTCCGCCGCGTAGATGTCCACCAGCCAGCCGTTGCCGGCTCCCTGGCCGAACAGCCCGCCGCTGGCGGCGGCGGACATGGCCCGGACCTGCTGGAAGCCCTTGTCGTAGATATCCTCCCACACGTGGCCCCACACGGCGAACCGGCTCAGGGTCTCCGGCTTCAGGGACAGCACCACCATCACCGCCAGCACCGCGCTGCCCACCGCCAGGAAGGCCGTGGCGAAGCTGCCGGAGCGCATGAAGGAGATCACCAGGAACGTGACGAAAAACACCAGCGCCGTGCCAAAGTCGCCCATCAGGGCCAGCAGGCCCACGCAGGCGGCGGAGAAGCCGATGTAGAAGATCAGGTTCCGGTCCACGAACAGCCGGTCCAGGGTGGCCGCGCCGGCGTAGATGTACAGTACCTTCACCAGCTCCGACGGCTGGATGGTCAGATGGCTGCCCAGCTCGATCCAGCTGTAGGCCCCGTTCCGGGGCGTGGCCAGCAGCCGGGTAGCCGCCAGCATCACCACCGCGGCGACGAAGGCGTACATCCGCACGCTTTTCACCCGCCCCAGGTCCCGTATCCACAGGCACAGGAACACATAAAGGCCCACCGCGACCAAAAACAGGATGATGTATTTGATCATGTCCTCCGGCGTCTTGGACGCGGCCACGCTCATGCCCACGGAGGAGAGAAAAAAGGCCAGCAGCTCCGGCTCGAAGCCCGTCTGGCCCGAGGCGCGCAGCACGATGAAATAGACCCACTGCACCGCGGCCACCACGCCGAAGGCGATGGCCACGCCGAGGCCGGCGCCGGGGTTGAAGGTCAGCTGCTGCAGGAGCAGCAGCACCTGGAACACCGTCAGCAGCAGCAGCGTCACCCCGGGGCGCACCCGCCGGCCGGGGGCGTGGCGGTACTTGAGGAGACTGGAGCGCTCCTCCTCCGTCAGGTCCACGAACCGGGCCGCGGCGGAGCCCATGGTGAGCACGTCCGCATCGGCGATGGGGCTGCCCCCGGGGGGCACCCGCATGCCGTTGACGTATGTCTCGCTCCGGCCCAGATTGTACACCGTCCAGTCCCCGGCCGCGTCCCGGATCAGGCAGGCGTGCAGCCGCTCCACGGTGGGGTCGTTCACCTGGCCGTCCACGCTCCTGGCCCGGCCCAGGATGCACTCCCAGTGACGCAGGGGCACCATCACGTTGCCGGGCAGATAGAGGTAGGCCCAGGTCTCCGGCTCATACCGCTCCCGGAGCATGCTGCCCACGCACCGGGCCACGATCAGCGCCGCCACCAGGGGCAGGACATACCGGCTCGTCCGGGCCAGCATGGGGCCGGCCTCGCCGAATATGGCCGATACGAGATCCATCGCGCCTTCCTCCTCTCCCGCCCGTCCGGACAAATCCGGCCGGGACGGCCAAGAATCTTATTGACATTATACATTCCTGTAACTAAAATGTAAACTATGAAGCGGAAAACACTTTTCTGGGCGGCGCTGTTCGCCCTGCTCGCTCTGGCCGGAGCGGCGGTATACGCCCTGCGGGGCGGAGGCACCGCGGCGGTGGTCACCCTGGACGGCAAGGAGGTGGACCGGGTGAACCTGGCGGCGGTGGCGGTGGCCTTCGAGCGGACCTACCGGTCCGAGCGGGGCTGGAACACCGTCCGGTTCTCCCCCGGCGGCGTGGCGGTGGTGGACGCGGACTGCCCGGGCCACGACTGCATGGAGCAGGGCGAGATCACCGACGGGGCGATCCCCATCGTGTGCCTGCCCCACAGACTGGTCATCGAGATCAAAGAATAAAATGAGCAAGACGAAAAAACTCGTTGTCATGGCCCTGCTGACGGCGGTGGAGCTGACCATATGGGTCATCGAGGGGCAGATCCCCCCGCCCATCCCCGTGCCGGGGGTGAAGCTGGGGCTGGCCAGCGTGGTGACCCTCACCGCCATGGTGCTGCTGGGCCGCCGGGAGGCGGGCTGCATCCTGCTGATGCGCATCCTGCTGGGGAGCCTGTTCGCCGGGAGCTTTTCGGCGGTGCTGTTCTCCCTGGCGGGAGGAGCGGTCAGCTGGGCGGTGATGAGCGCGCTGAAGGGGCTGTTCCCGGAGAAGCTGCTGTGGGTGGTGAGCGTGTTCGGCGCCATCGGCCACAACGTCGGCCAGCTTCTGGCGGCGGTGGCGGTGACGGGCACGCCGGGCCTGTTCTGGTACGGGCCGGCCCTGCTGGCGGCGGCTATCGTCACCGGCGCATTCACCGGCGTGGGGGCCATGTATCTGATTCGTGCCCTGCGGGCGTACGAAGAAAAACGCGGTTGAAAGGAGCATGGAAAGCATGTCTGCAGACAGAAAGACACTCAAACGCACGGCCCGGGAGGCCATGCGCGCCACCAAGCCCGCGCCCATGCTGACGGCGCTGGTGTTTCTGGCGATCAGCCTGCTGCTGGCGGTGCTGGGGATGAGCCTGGACGGCTCGCTGGCGGCCTATCGGACCATGGTGGAGAACGCCATGAGCGGCGGGCCGGTGCAGTATGTGGCGCCGGTGGCCCGGGGCGGCCTGTTCACCTCGCTGCTGACCCTGGCGCTGGAGCTGATGAGCGCGGTGGTCTCGGTGGGGTTCATCCTCTACGCCATGCGGGTATGGCGGCGGATGGACGCCTCGGTGGGGAACCTGTTCGACGGGTTCGGCATCTTCTTCCGGGCAGTGTGGATCCAGCTGCTGCCCGCGCTGCTGGTGAGCCTGTGGACGATGGTGTACCTGGTCCCGGTGACCGCCCTGATGCTGATGACCGGCCAGACCTGGTGGACCTTCGTGGGCCTGCCGCTGCTGATCCCCGCCATCCGGGCGTGGTACTCCTACCGGCTGGCGCCCTACATCATGCTGGACCGGCAGGATATGACCTGCTGGCAGTGCGTGAGCATGAGCAGGCGGCTGATGCAGGGCCACAAGTGGGAGATGTTCGTGCTGGAGCTGAGCTTTTTGGGCTGGCAGCTGCTGGCGGCGGTGATCCCCCTGGCGGGGCTGGTCCTGATGGCCTGGGTCATCGCCTACCTGCAGGTGACTCTGGCCGGATACTATGAGGCCGTGGCGGGCGTGGGCCAGGCGGAGGTCATCCCGCCCCTGGACGTGCCGCCGGCGGTATGACGCGGAAAAAGCAGCAGAGCTTATCTGCTGCTTTTGCGCTTTAGAATACCGAGGAATAGGACTGGAACTGCACCGGTTTTGGTCGGTATCGGATGCCGGAGACGATGCCCATGGCGGCGAACATGGTGAACAGCGACGAGCCGCCGTAGCTGAAAAAGGGCAGCGTCAGGCCGATGACCGGGGTCAGGCCCGTGCACATGCCCACGCTGTTGATCATCTGGAAGGCCAGCATGGAGGCGACGCCGAAGCACACCAGCATGCCGAAGGTGCTGTGGCAGTGCAGGCCCACGTACACGCACCGCAGGATGATGGCCGTCAGCAGCAGGATCACCACGATGCAGCCCACCATGCCCATCTCCTCGCCGATGCAGGCGAAGATATAGTCCGCGTGCTTGCTGCGCAGGGCGCTGGACTGGGTCTGGGTGCCCTGGCCGAGGCCGGTGCCCCACAGCCGCCCGGCGGACAGGGCCAGCTTCGCCCGGGTGGGCTCCCAGCTCAGATCGAAGCCGGAGGGGTCTATCTGGTCCTGCATGTAGGGCAGGAGGATGCGGTTTTTCTGGTTGTCGGACAGCACATAGTTCCAGGCCAGGGGGATGGCGACGGCCATGGCCGCGCCGCCGAACAGAAACCAGTACAGCTTCACCCCCGCGGCGAACACCAGCACCGCGAACACCACGAAAAACACCAGCGCGTTGCCCAGGTCGCTGGAGATCATCATGTACAGGGAGAACAGCGCCCCCAGGTGGGCCAGCAGCTGGAAGATGGACAGGGGCGAGTTCAGGTTGCGGTATTCCTTCAGATAGGCCAGGTGCTTGGCCGTAAGGATGATGTAGATGACCTTGATGACCTCCGCCGGCTGGATGCCGATGCCCAGGAACCGAAGCCAGGCCCGGTTGCCGGTGTCGTCCTTATAGCCCAGAGGGGTCAGCAGCACCAGGATGAGGCCGAATTCCGCCACCAGCAGCAGCGGCCACTGGTCGGCGAAGATGTCCGCGTCGATGACCGTCAGCACGAAAAACAGCACGATCCCGATGACCAGGGCCAGCAGCTGGACGTATATGTAAGAGGCAGTGCCCATGGTCTTGGTGGCGCTGGAGATGGCCACCAGGCCCATGATGGACGCGGCCAGGCACAGGGTGAACAGCAGCATGTCCGCCCGCCGGAAAAAGTCGCGCAGCAGGGAAGTCTTCGATCGCAACGGACATACCCTCCTTTCGTCCGGTCACGACAGAGTATACCACACAAAGGCCCCTGTGGCAAATGAAGAAATTATGAAGACGCGAGGAACATGCCATGGAAGAACACGCCGGACACCGGGAGCGGATGCGCAAGCGCTTCCTCCGCTTTGGCCTGGATAACTTCGACGACCACAACGTGCTGGAGCTGCTGCTGTTTTACGCGGTGCCCCGGCGGGACACCAACGTGATCGCCCACCGGCTGCTGGATGCCTTCGGTACCCTGGACGGGGTGTTCGATGCCTCGCCGGAGGCGCTGATGGCTGTAGAGGGGGTGGGTCCCGGCGCGGCGGCGCTGATCCGGCTGGTGCCGGAGGCCGCCAGAAGGTACTTCATCGCCCGCACCGCCCCCGGCCAGATCCTGGCGGACAGCGAGGCCGCCGGGCGGTACCTGCTGCCCCGGTTCCTCACCTGCCGGGACGAGACCATGTATCTGGTGTGCATGGACGGCAAGCTGAAGGTGCTGGACTGCCGGGAGGTGAGCCGGGGCAGCGCCACGTCCGTGTCGGTGAACGCCCGGCGGGTGACCCAGATTGCCCTGGGCCAGAACGCCTCCGCGGTGCTGCTGGCCCACAACCACACCAGCGGCATCGCCATCCCCTCCGACGAGGACGTGGCCGTGACGCTGCGGCTGCGCGCCCTGCTGGCCCAGGTGGGCGTGACGCTGACCGACCACATCGTGGTGGCGGGGGACGACTTCGTCTCCATGGCCGACAGCGGCCTGCTGCCCGGCGGCTGAGGGGAAAATGAAGGAGCCCCTGCGTGGGCTTGCACTTTGGCCGCGGATATGCATACAGAAATGAAAACAATGTGATTATGTAAAGCCAGAAATTGATACAATTTGTTTCTGGACAGGATACAAGAATTTGAAAATATTGGAAATTCAAGGGGGCGTGGCCGAGATAAAGAGGGAAAATGCCTGTTGAAATCTCTGTTGAAAATGTCGATAACTCTCCGCATTAGGAATGAAAGCAATAAGTTATGTAAAGCTATTCGGCCTGACGGGCATTTGGGAAAAACCCGAAATTACAGGGCGCCGCGCCTGCGGTTTTTTGGATATTGACGGGAGACGGATGAAGGCCTGCCGGGCGAAATGGGGGAAAATGGTCATTTCCCCGGGATATAATACGTTCCGTAATCGTTTAAGGCCGCAGATTGGATATTGACTTCCGCCGGGGCGGTATGCTAAAATACGGGAGCGCAAGCGCTAGTGTAGCTCAGTCGGTAGAGCAGCTGATTCGTAATCAGCAGGTCGCCAGTTCGAGTCTGGCCACTAGCTCCACCTATGCACGTCAGCACTGGAGGTTGTGCGACGTACAGCCATATGAAAAACATCCCCGACAACGGGGGTGTTTTTCGTTATATGAAGCAGTTTTGCCCTGCTACAGAGCTTTTGCCGGTGCTCACACTGCACCAATAATCTTGCTGGCAATTCAGGACAGTTTTGCAAAATTGGTGCACTGCACCATTTTTGTCACGGCTTGAACAAATTTGCTACGGCTTGCACCAATTTGTTACGGCTTGGCGAAAAAGTGGTGCAGTGTGAAAGATTATTTGGAAATCCGAGCGTATGAATGATTGAATCGCTCTCTGGACGCAGAAAAAGAGCCCGCGGATCGCGGGCTCATGGGTGCTTAGGCGTTTCCTTGTTCGAGGATCACATCATCAGTTTGCGGATGAGGGCGTACTGCTGGCCCTGTATGGCTACACGCTCATCCCGGTGTGTGAGGCCATGGCGGACCGCAAATCATTCGCGTTCCGGCCAGGGCGGTCTCCCCAGGACGCCCAAGCCTATATCCTCAATGCCCTAAAAGGGGCTCACGCCCCGGAGATCATCGTCCGAGGCGATATAAAGGCTTACTATGCCAGCCTCCACCATTCCTGGCTGCTCGGCAACGCGCCGATGGACAAAAAGGTGCTGAAGGAATTTTTGGATGCTGGCTATGTATACGCAGGGCTGATCTCTGGCTGTGAAGCCTATATTCAGAAAGCAAAGCAGGCTCAACTGCCGACCGTCCATTTTGATGAGATCCATGATCTGCAGAGGATGTGGCAAGAGAGCAGTATAGACGGCTTGACATTCTCAATCGGGATGTATGGCATCAACAGTATGGAGATCACCATCGGCGATGAGGTCAACCAGCGCCATAACGCCATCATCACCGGTGCAGTGGGACAAGGTAAGAGCAAAAAATTATTGATCAGGGGGAAAAGCCAATGTCTATGGTAACAGAACTAATCGCTGCCGTTTCAAATGCTGAACGGCAGATCGATGACCAGATCGCAAAATTGAAGAGCTTTCAAGGCGAAATAGATTCTGCCAAGCAAAGAGCAGATGCTGCATTTAGCGGGAGCACGGCGTCATATGGGCAAAGGATGATCGAGCAGCTTTCGCAAACTAACCAGCAAATCACCGACACGATTGGCAGACTGCAGAACGCAAAAGACAAGCTGATACAAGTGCGTATGGTGTAAGGGGGGCCAGAAGATGATTTCTGTTGAAGAACTAATTAGAGAAGTATCCTCACTCAAGATGTCCGCAGAACAGTTGGCGATTTTCATTACTGATGCCCTGAACTGGACAGGAATGATCTCGTCAAAAACACAATTTGGGAGGAATAAGAATGGATCGGCTGAGCGGTGCGGAGGATAAGAGTATATACTGCACATATTTGGGTCACAGCGGTTTTATGATCGAAATGCCAGAGGCAACACTGCTGTTTGACTGGTATCAGGGAGATCTGCCTGATTTGAGAGCCGATAAGCCTCTTTATATTTTTATCAGCCATGTTCACGCAGATCATTTCAAACAGGCGGCATTGGAGATTGCCCTTCAGCTTTCCCGAGTCAAGATTTTCCTGGGATATGACAACAGCGTGAAAGAACTCAATGAGGCTCTGGCTCAGTTCCCGCCGAGGATACGGCAAGCATTGAAGATCGTCGGCGGCGGACAGAGGCTGTCTGCCCTAAATGGGGAGTGGGTCGTCGAAACGCTAACGTCTACCGATATGGGCGTGGCATATCTTGTGGAGATCGGCGGTAAGACGTTCTTCCATGCGGGTGATCTGTTTCTGATGCAGACCATAAGTGAAGCGGACTATATGAAGTGGTATACACAGATGATGGCCGGTCCCCATGCAGGCAAGCATATCGAGACCTACAAGGAACACCTAAAGCACCAGGAAAAGCGCTTTGCCGAGTTCACAGAACCGCTGCGGAGGAAAACCATCGACTATGGCATGATACCCCTTGACCCGAGGTTCGAAGATATTGGCTACCTCACCGTGAAGAGATATATGAAGATCGCTGATTTCAAGGTTTGGTCCCCGATGCACCTTTGGGGAAAGTATGATTTTGTGGACGACTTTATCGAAGCGCATCCGGAATACGGTGAAAACATGATTGCTTTCACGAAGCGGACCCAGCCGATGAAACGCATCCATGTCGGGGTCAGATTCAGACTGTTCGGGCCCAACGGAGAAGTGGACAGAGCCAGAACGTCAAACGTGTGCCCCCAGGGTGTATCGGAATTTGAACGCGCCAGTGAAATGTTCAACATAGGGTACTCATATTACGATGGCGTCGGCGTAAAACGGGATATCGGCAAGGCGATAGAGTGGTTCAAAAAAGCGGCGGAGCTGAACCACCCGCGAGCGATGTTCCTCCTTGGGTCTTTCTATTACAACGGAACAGGGATGAACAAAGACAATGACCGGGCGTTTGACTGGTTGACCAAGGCGGCACAGCTTGGGGACGCCAAGGCGATGAACAGGCTCGGCTACATGTATGAGTGCGGCCATGGGACCAGAAAAGACTTTGCAGAAGCTATGAAGTGGTATGAGAAGTCATCGGACAGGGGGAACCCCGACGCCACGTTCAAGATCGGACTTTTGTACTACAACGGGAATGGCGTGGCCCGAAACTATGAAGAAGCGATGAAATGGCTCCGGAGGGCAGCGCAGCTTGGCCACTCCGACGCGATGCATTGGACTGCATTCATGTATGAGAAGGGATATGGCGCGGATAAGGATCTGGGCAAAGCATTAAAGTGGTATCAGACGGCGGCGTCCTGTGGCAAGGCCAACTCCATGTTCAGAACCGGGCTGATGTACTATAACGGTGGAAATGGCGTGGAAAAGAACTACGGTAAGGCGCTGGAATGGTTTATGAAATCTGCGGAAAAGAAATATTCCGACGGAATGAATTGGACAGGCTACATGTATGAAAACGGATTTGGAACAACTAAGGACCTTTCCAGGGCGCTGGCCTGGTATAAGAAAGCGGCCGCGCTGGAAAATGACAGCGCAAAAAAGAATGTTGAGCGACTTGGGAGCAAAATGAACTGAGCAGACCGTATCCCGGATCGCTGAACATGAATTTTAGCCAGGTGGAGCAACGCTTCATAGATAAGCGGATGCGGTATAACGCGTGTCCTGAAGTGGATGGAAGATATGTCACGCTTTAGGGCTTCTGAAACCCTTGCGGCGCAACGGGTTCAGATCGTCAAAGTCACAGGGGTAAGGGTAACATACGGCACCCCTCAAAAACCGGGGTTCATTGCGTGACATGCTTCGAAGTTTTTAAGCAATTCAAAACAGGCAGCGGATGGCGTATTTTAGCACCATCCGCTGTCTGCTCTGTCGATTCCAATTCCGTAAGGCAGTTGCCGCTTTTCAATTATTCGTTGTCATACTGTCTTACGAACACTTGCCTGGGTGAGGGTTTTGTTTTGTATCTTTAGGTTGTCGATCATCCAACACTTGCCATCGGCCAGCTTGCGGACGCGATACTCGTTGCCATCGCGGGAATCTGTAAGTGTGAGGGTCTGCCCTTCTGTCATGGAGTTTGTGCAGTAATCAGATGTAAAGGTGTCCATTGTCGTTGGTTCGGGAATTGGTCCGTGAGAGCTGGGGTTAAAGAGTGTGTAGAGGACTTTGCCAGAATAGGTCCCGGATGCTTGGTTTCCGGCAATATACGCCGCATAGGTCACGCTGAACCGGTCCAGACTGGTCACTCCCTCGAGAGACTCCCGCTTCACCACTGCGGTCCTCTCCTCCGGCACGGCGGCAAATTTGCCAAAGTCACCTTGGATCACGAGCCCCTCGGCGGCGTCGTGTATTCTGAACGCCCAGTTGGATTCTTCTCCATTCGTCGCTGTGCCGGTCTTGATGTCGATCCCCTGGGCCTCTCCGCTGCCGATCATAGCAGTGGTGCCCTCTTCCTCGTTACTATAACCCACCGCATAGACCACATAGCCATCTGGGTCGTTGCAGCCCACAGTAAAGACCGTGTCCTCGCCTATTTGAGACTGGTAGGTGCCGGGAGTAATCGTAAGCGAATGTTCGTGGGTAGAGGCGCTGAAAGTGCAAGCCGTGCTCACCCCGACGCCCGCCGTGGCACTGGCGCCATTATCGGCATTGGCAGAACGGTTCATTGTGTCTGTAAGCACAATCACGCTTCCGCTGAATATGGCCAGCATTGCCACGAATTTGATTATCTTGCCGCTTGCTCTTTTCATCCTCACCTCGATTTGTTGTCCTTATATTAAAGGCATATCACAATATAGCGATACACCCCCATTATATCATACTTATTGTTTTTTGGTGTGATTTTTCATAAGCACAATTAATCCAAGAACATCACCGGCGTTTCACCCCAAAAATAAGCGCGGCTGGTTCCTTGGGGCCAGTCGCGCTTAGGGTGCTTCATTTTTCTGATCATTCCATCCCTGTTGCACGGCCAATCACTATATTGGTGTAGCCGTGGCGTGGTTTATGGGATTAATTATGGACGAACCGCAATGCTGGGTATGTTGTTTTTCTAATTCTGTGTTACAATATCCATATGGCCCAGTATGAGGCTGGCGGGATTCTGCATTTACACGGCAAGCCGCAAAATTGGTGCAGTCCGGACAAAATTGGTGCACCGTGAGTAAAATTGGTGCAGCCGTGTAAAACTGCACGGAAGGTTTTTGCAACCTCCAAACCTGACGTGCAAAGGCAAGATTTTTTCAGGACATGGCGTGCAAAATATTAACCGCCAAAAATACCGATAAACCCCTGTTAATTGGGGTTTATTTTATTGTTTGCGCAAATTTCCGAATAGTTTTCTCGGCTTTAACGCGTCAAATTTTTGTGTACAGATTCTCCCAAAATTGGTGCAGTGCACCAATTTTGTCACGGCTTATACCAATCTGCTACGGCTTGCACCAATTTGTCACGGCTTGGCAAAAAATTGGTGCATTGGCCCGGAGATTAGGGTACAGTACAGGTCGTGACCCTTTCGTGAAAAACTATCTAGGGATTCTGTACAGCATGGTATAATTAGTATGTGAATAGTTCGAAACAGAAAGGTAGGATTGTAATACCCGGTGGTCGCCGGCCTTGGCCGCACGAACTGCGCATAGCTGATATCTTAGCGATGGCTGGGCACAACATTGAGTTTCTGTCAGAGTCCAATGTCAGCACGGCGGATATATTACTAGACGGGGTGGAATATGAGCTGAAATCTCCCTTCACCAATAAGCCAGACAAGCTAGAGCGCAATCTCAAGCGAGCCCTCAAGCAGTCCAAAAACATCATCTTTGACTCCTATAGAGTCAAAAATATGCGCGATGACAGTCTGCGTCGTTTCCTCATTAAAAAAGCTCGAGAACAAAAGCAGATCGGCAAGCTGCTTTTCATCACGAAGCACGGCCAAATTATTGACATCACTTCCCTTGTTTGATATAATGTAAATATCGAAGTCCTTGCACGGGGCAGTATGCTCCTACCGCAGGGGCTTCTTTATTGTCCGGCCAAAATAAAGACGCCACAGAACAATTTACTATAATATATATGCTATATTCATATGCGGTGCGCACCGAAGGGAGAGATACTTGGGGCGGAACCTGCTTTTTCATAGGCAAGCCATAGTCTCAATAAGCAAGATGATAGCACGAAAAAACCTTGGCGGGAACGAATCCAGACCAAGGCGCTGTACTTTAATGATATACCAAGTTATCCTAAACGTCAATGGTGATCATGGCGGCGGCATAGTAACACTTTTATTAGACAACGAGTGGATTTGGGTAAAATTTTTAATTATCTAATGCGCACTTATTGTGCAAATAATATTTCTGTGATATGATGGAAATGCAAAACACAATTATCTGCGGTAAACGAGCACTTTTCTGGCTTTGATCATGATGGAACATAAAAATGGCACCACAAGGCCACCTTTACGTATGTTCGATCATGATTGTTCGTATGTAGGTAATTGTGTTTTGCATCCTTGCGGTGCCATTTTTGTTATGGGAGGTGAGAAAGCAAATACGGCCTGCGAGTAAATAAAATTAAGAGAAGTTACAAGAGAGGTACGCTAGGCATGGCTGTAATATATGCGTTATTAAAGGTATATTATTATAATGTTCTCGGTCTTTTTGACCGCTTAATTTATATTGATCATAAAAGTAATAGGCGCTATTTCTGTGCCAATGGCTCATTTTTACTTCTCCCATTGGCACGGAAATGGCGCTTATTTGCGACCGCCTGTACAAGTTTATTAATTTGTATTTGTGTCACGCACACGGCGGCCGCAGCGTCATTAACGATTAGCATTCCAAATACCCTCTCGCTGGATGTTACCCCAAGCGCAGCAGGAACCTTCGTAGAATCCGAGGAGGCTAAGATATCTATCATTGGTGCGGATTTCGGGTACACCTTAAGCATTGCCTCTCAAGACGGCAAGACTAATGATCTCATCGGGGAGCACGGCACACTTCCGTCTATTAAAACTCAATATACCGGCGCGCAGGGAGAAAGCGGCGCCTGGCCCGTTAACACCTGGGGCTATAAACCGGATAAGCTCAACGGTTCACTTAATGAGGCTTATCTACCGGGCCCCACGGACGGAGATGTCATAGAGCAACTGCCTACAGCACTTGGCGCCAATCACGAACATACCATCAAAATTGCCGCCAAAGTAGACAATACCATTGCTGCCGGGACTTACTCCAATACATTTGTGCTTACTGTCACTGCCAATAAAGTAGAATATACTATTAACTATGATGCCAACGGCGGAACGGGCGGCCCCACTGTTCAAACCGGGCAAAGTGAGAATATGAATGTTAAGCTTACCTATGAAGAGCCCGGTAGCCAAACGATGGCCTTTGAAGGTTGGTGCACCAAACCAACAAACGATGCAACTTGTAATGGCGAGCGATATTATCCGGGTGATGATTATACATTAAATGTAGATAAAAACAATGTAACTTTATATGCTATATGGGATCAACCGGAAGCAATGCAAAACTGGTATGGCTGCAAAGATTTGGAAAAGAACCGACAAATCTCGCTGATTGATACGCGTGACAACAGGCTTTATTATGTGGCCAAGCTTGCAGACGGTAATTGTTGGATGACGGAGAACTTGGACCTATTTCTTGACCCTAATAAACCACTAACGCCGGAAGACAGTGACGTGGAAGAAGAGTGGACACCACCGGCCACACATAAGACCGGCGACTCTGATTGGATGGGCGATAAAGTCACCGGCAATAGTACAGCAAACACGGAAAATGGCGAGAATTTACCGCAATCCTACGATCCAGGCAATCAGTGCTGGAATAACGAAAATGGTAGCTCTTACTCCGAAGATTGCCCTGCCCATGACGAGTCACATTTTCACGTGGGCAACTTCTATAATTATGCGGCCGCGGTGGCTCAGAGCGATGCGAAGGACCACGCAAATGGTGGCCAAACCTATAACACATCAATCTGTCCTTCCGGATGGCAATTACCAACTTATATAGGCCGTAAATCCTTTATTGAGCTAAAAGAAAATACCGACACTGACCCGAACAGCCCAAATTGGGTCACCGGACCGGTTGCGAGTAGCACAATTGACAAGGAACCTTATTTCTTCTCATACAGCGGTTGGTGGCGCGGTCATTTAGTTCAGTCTAATTCGGTTAGCGTTTGGTGGACCAATGCCGTAGTCAGCAGTACGCATGCGTATTCATTGTACATTAACACTGGCAATGCTCTGTATCTTCAAAATACCGGCACGTATCGTCTCGATGGATTTTATGTTCGCTGCGTCGCACGCGACCCATCTATGCAGGATGTGGCGGAATGGGGTGACACTATTGAGGAAGGCGAGACTGTTACGGCAATAGATGAACGAGACGGAAAAACTTATACCGTCGCTCGGCTTGCAGATGGCAATTTGTGGATGACACAGAACCTTGCTATAGGCAGCAATGAAGAGCCGACTGTGCTTACTTATGAAAAAACTGATCTAGACCAAGGCGTACAAATAGATGGCGAAGAGGAAGCGGGCACATTTACTCTTCCACAAGGGAGCTCAAAGTTGGCCGAAACCCCGGACGATCACGCCGGATGGCATTTCCAGCAATATAACACCAAACACATTTATATAAACGAAGATAAAGCAGAATATGGCGGTTATTACAGCTGGTTTACAGCCACATTGGGCGAAGGCACAAAAGAAATGATCTCCGGCGAAACATCATATTCTATATGCCCCAAAGGCTGGAGATTGCCAAAATTCACCGAATTCCGAAATCTCATCGCGGTGTCATCGGGCAAAATGGCTGAGCCCCCTGCTAATTTTGGAGTCTTCGCCGGCAGATGTGTAGAAAGTGGCTGTCCGAATGCGAATATGGGAAATGCCGGTTATTGGTGGACTTCCACGGCAGCCCCAAATCCATCATATCTTGACTATGCCGGAGATATGCACGGATATAACACCGGGGAATTTGGTGCCGGCTCAATATATAAGGGTGGCGGCAGTAGCATCCGTTGCATAGCACGCTAGAGCCAGGGATTACTCGTTTCCCTTCCCAATGCCGTGCGGGCTCTGCCCGGACATCCCGCACGGCATCACAGGTTCTTCTTATTGTGTATTATATAACACACTCATTGAAGTCCTTGCACGGGGCAGTATGCTCCTACCGCAGGGGCTTCTTTATTGCATCTATTGTGGAGGAACTACGGCGCGTTGCACCCATAGCTCGGGAATTTGAGTAATCTGCCGGTTGGGCATTGACTCATAAACCGATCTGTCCGTATTCTGCACCTTACATTACCAAACAGTGCCCTACTTTTTGCTCCTACAGCAAAAAGTAGGTATGGTGTCTTTTTTAATTCCGTGATACAATACCTATAAGGCCAGCACAAGGCCGGTGGAATTCTGTATTTACACGGAAAACCACAAAATTGGTGCAATTTGCAGAAATTGAGCCAAAGGCGGAAAAATTGGTGCAGTTTGCAAAAATTGGTGCACCGTGAGCAAAATTGGTGCAGCCGTGTAAAACTGCACGGAAGGTTTTTGCAACCTCCAAACCTGACGTGCAAGGGCATAAAGAGAGCACCAGTCCGCAGACTGGTGCTTTCTTTTTGCAGATGCCCTTCGATGGATACAGACCGGTGCGGAACAGGACTTTTTTGGGAGAATGTGGATGTTGACACCGGCGGGGCCATACCATATAATGTTTTTCAGAGAGGAGGGCGCCAAAGAGGGGCCGAAAAAACTTTTTTTCAAAAATTTTGAAAAAATGTGAGCCGTTTTGCCCTCTTCCGCCGTCTTATTATTAAAGGCCGGTACTGTCGGCATGGCAAAAGACCGGCCAAGATCCATCAGCCTGCAACAAAGACCCGCCCCCATACGGGGGGCCTGAAAGGAGAAACTTTATGTTCAACACGCATCGCAGACTTTTGTCCGCCCTGCTGTGCGCGGTCGTGATCCTCTCCCTGGCCGGATGCGCGGTATCCGGCGGCGAGGCGGAGGAGCATGACCATGACCACGGGGACGAGGTCCTGGTGGAGATCCCGGTATCTCCCGCGGTGACCAGCCTGACCGAATGGGATGTGCCTCTGGCCGAGGGACCGGGGGAGGAGACCGCCGGCGATCCCGCGCCGGTGCCTCCCGCTGACACCACCACCCAGGCTCCTGCGGCGCCCGCCGAGCAGCCTGCGGCCCCCTCGGAGCAGACCGCGGCGCCCAGCGAGCAGACCACGGCGCCCGCCGGCTCTGATTCCGGTTCCAGCTCCGGTTCCGGCTCTGGTTCTGGTTCCAGCTCCGGTTCCGGCTCTGGTTCTGGTTCCAGCTCCGGCTCTGGCTCCAACATCGGCAGCGAGGACCACACCCACAACTGGGTGACCCACAGCGAGGTCGTTACCGACGACTGCGTCTACGGTACCACCTGGCGGGCCTATGACGAGTGCACGATCTGCCACGCGCGGCGGGATTCCGCCTGGCGTCCGGACAGCATCAAACAGAAGGGTGAGCACACCTGGGTCGTCACCTCTACCGTGAAGGGCACCTGCCCCGGGAAGACCGTGACCTATAAGACCTGCAGCGTGTGCGGCGCCGGCACCATCGAGTACTCCGGCGGAACGACCAAGAACGGCGACCACGAGTGGAGCGACTGGACCACCTCCACCGGCACGGAGTGCACCGGCGTCGTCAAGCAGCGCACCTGCGCCGTGTGCGGCACGGTGGAGCAGAAGACCACCGGCAGCGGCAACCACGCCTGGGTCTGGAAGGAGAGCCCGGCCAGCTGCACCTCCGTGGGCACCAGGTGGCAGGAGTGCACCCGCTGCGGCGCTCAGCAGAACAAGGAGACCACGGCCCCCAAGGCCCACAAGTGGGAGGCGGACGACGGCAACTGCACCACGCCCATCAAGTGCGCCATCTGCGGCGCCGTCGTGCAGCAGGCCATGACCCACCGCTTCTCCTCTACTTACAGTCACGACAACGTCCAGCACTGGAAGCAGTGCACCAACCCCGGCTGCACCCAGCGCTCTGAGGTGGGCAACCACAAGGGCAGCGTGTCCAACGACTGCACCCGGCTGTCCTCCTGCTCCGTGTGCGGCATGGCGGGCGGCTCGTCCGGCATGAGCCACAACTTCGACGGCAGCGGCGGCTACATCATCTCGTCCACCAAGGGCCACCAGATCCGCTGCGGCAACCCGGGCTGCACCCAGGTGTCCTCGGAGAAGCCCCACAACACCCCCGGCACCGTGGCCAAGTGCGGCGAGGAGATCGACTGCGTGTGCGGCTATCCCCTGGTGCGGGGCAGCAGCAGCCACAATTTCGGCGGCTGGACCGCCACGTCCACCGGCCACAGCCGGACCTGCAAGACCTGCGGCTATGTGGAGAGCGCCTCTCACACCTCCTCCGGAGGCAAGACGGGCAGCTGCACCGAGTCCGTCACCTGCAGCGTCTGCGGCTACGTGCTCAGCCGCGGCAGCGGCTCCCACTCCTTCGGCGTGTGGATGTCCAACGGGAGCACCCACTATCGCAAGTGCACGCACCCCGGCTGCACCGCCGTTGAGAGCAGCAACCACGTAGGCGGCAAGGCCACCTGCGCCTCCGCCGCCGTGTGCAGCGTGTGCGGCGCTACCTACGGCAGCAAGGCCGCGGGCGTCCATACCGGCGGCACCGAGGTCCGCAACGCCCGGCCCGCCGAGGTGGGCAAGACCGGCTATACCGGCGACACCTACTGCCTGGGCTGCGGCAAGCAGATCAGCACCGGCACCACCATCAAGGCCCTGGCGGAGGATCATACCCACAGCTTTACCGGCTCCTGGCGCAGCGACAGCGGCAGCCACTGGCGTCAGTGCTCCTGCGGCGAGCGCTCCAGCGAGGCGGCCCACTCCTTTGCCAACGGCAAGTGCACCGTGTGCGGCGCGGCCGATCCCAACTATAAAGTCTGCTCCGGCAGCAGCCACGTGGGCGGCACGGAGCTGAAGAACGCGGAGGCCGCCGAGGAGGGCAAGGCCGGCTACAGCGGCGATCTGGTGTGCACCAGCTGCGGCAAGGTCATCACCAAGGGCCACACCATCCCCGCGCTGGAAAAGGCGCATGAACACGAGTTCTCCCTGACCTGGCGCACCGATGGCACCAGCCACTGGAGAGACTGCCCCTGCGGCGAGATCACCCGCAAGGCGCCTCACACCTACTCCAAGGGCATCTGCACCGTGTGCGGCGCGGCCGATCCCAACGCCACCGAGGAGGTCCACTCCCACACCTTCGGAGCCCTGCACTCCAACGGCCAGTATCACTGGCGCGAGTGCACCATCTGCGGCTTCCAGGCGGAGAAGACCGCCCACGTGATGCTCAACGGCTCCTGCATGACCTGCGGCTATGTGATGCCCGTCATCGAGAAGGTCAAGGACGTGAAGACCCAGGATTGGTTCTATGAGCCCGTGCGGCAGGTGCTGGAGGCCGGTCTGCTCAGCGACGGCAAGGCCGCCAGCGACGCCACCGACTTCAAGCCGGAGGAGAAGGTCGTCTTGTCCGAGCTGGTGGACGCCATCTACCGCCTGGCCGGCAGCCCCGCGGCCTCCTCGGAGACCCGGTTCGACGACGTGGCGGAGGACGATTACTACGCCTCGGCCGTCACCTGGGCCACGGAGAACAACATCGTGGACGTGTTCGGCGAGAGCTTTGAGGGCGACAAGGTCACCACGCTCCAGGAGATGATCACCTTCCTGTGGCGATTCGCCAAGACCGCCGGCTGGGATATGGAGGAGACTGAGCCCGCCGATGAGGCGCAGATCGCCGGCTCCGAGGAGATCGACGATTACGCCCAGGAGGCCATGGCTTGGGCCGTGGGCGCCGGACTGATCGACGGCATCGGCGAGAACGCTGAGGAGGCCCTGACCCCCGACGGCGTCGTGACCAGAGCCGAGGCGGCCGTGATCCTGGTCAACTTCATGGAGATGATCGAGGCCAACGGCCTTCCCGAGATCGAGGCCGGCGTGGAGGAGATCCCCGCCTGAGCGATAAAAACCGACAAAACTCCCCCGGCGTGAGCCGGGGGAGTTCTCTATGATCTTTGGGTCACAGCTCCACGTGGGTCACGGAGCCGCCGGAGCGTTTTTTGTAGGCGGCGACGAATTCCCGTCCCCGGCTGCCCCACTGGGTGACCTGGAAGACGAGAAAGCGGGTGGGCTCGCCGGGGTCCCCGTAGCCGAAGACCAAAAACCGGTCCCGGCGGCGGACGGTCCGGGCGTGGACCGCGCCGCCCATGGCCGCGCCCAGCGGCCCCAGCAGCATGGCGCCCGCCACCGCGCCGCCGGCGCTGGACACGTACTGCCGCCGGATGTCCTTGTGGGTGAGGATGGCGGCGGTGCGGACCTTCTCGTGGGCCAGGGTGAAGTCGTGATCCAGGGCGGTCACCCGCAGGCAGCTGTCCTCATAGGCCAGGCGGCATCTCGTGCCCTCGGGCAGGTCCAGGCCCGATACGGCCAGGAACGTGCCGGAAAAGCGGGGGCCGGTGCGCGTCTCCGGCGCCGGGACCGTCCGATCCGGGGCGGCATTGTCCGGGCCGCCCAGCTCGTAGGCGGAGGCGGCGAAGGGGCCCTGGGCCTTCGGGTCCTTCCGCCCGGCCAGAAGGGCCGCCACACCGCCGGCGAGGCACAGTACCGCCGCCAGCAGCGCGGCGACGGCCACGCTCCGGAAGGGGCCCCAGAGCGCCCAGGCACAAAAGCCGAAAAACGCCGCGCCCGCCAGTCCCGCTGCGGCCAATAGGATCCGCAGGATCTTCAACGCTGTCACCTCCCGGAGAAGGATATGGTCCTCATTTGCCCACGCAGAAGCGGGCGAAGATGCCGCGGGTCACGTCCTCCCGGACTGTGCGGCCGGACAGCTCGCCCAGGGCGGCGAGAGCGCCCTCCGTCTCTGTGAGCACCGCGTCGGGGGCGAAGCCGGCCTCCATGGCCTCCAGCGCCGCCCGGACATAGTCCAGCGCCCGGCCCACCGCGTCCGCCTGGCGGGGATTGGTGAGGGTCTCGCCGGGGGCGGGCGGGTCCTCCTGCCGGAATAGGGCCTCCACGGCCCGCTCCAGCTCGTCCAGGCCCTGGCCGGTGCGGGCGCTGAGGACGACGGCATCGTCCCTGTGCCAGCGGGCGGGGAGATCGGCCTTGCTCTGGATGAGGATATGGCGGGGGGCCGCCTGGGCCGCCGCCAGCACGGCCTCATCCTCCGGCCGGAGGGGCTCCGAGCCGTCCAGCACCGCCAGCACCAGCTCCGCCGCGTCCGCCGCGGCCCGGGCCCGGACCACGCCCTCCCGCTCCACCGGATCGTCGGTGGTGCGCAGGCCCGCCGTGTCCGCCAGGCGCAGGAGCGTGCCGCCCAGCACCGCTTTTTCCTCCACGGTGTCCCGGGTGGTGCCGGGGACGTCGGTGACGATGGCCCGGTCATAGCCCACCAGGGCGTTGAGCAGGGAGCTCTTGCCGGCGTTGGGCCGGCCGATGATGGCGCAGGGCACGCCGTTTTTCATCAGGCCGCCCCGGCGGAAGGTGGCCGCCAGCCGCTCCAGATCCTGGGCCGCGCCGGCCAGGACGCTCCGATAGTTTTCCATCTGGAAGGGCTCGATATCCTCGTCCGGATAGTCCACCACCGCGTGGTAGTGGGAGCATATGGCGGCGAGGCTGTCGTAGACGCCGTCGGTCCGCCGGCGGATGGCGCCGTCCAGCTGGGCGGCGGCGTTGGCGGCGATCTGAGGCGTCTCGGCGTCGATCAGGTCGATCACCGCCTCCGCCTGGGTCAGGTCCATCCGCCCGTTGAGGAAGGCCCGGCGGGTGAATTCCCCGGGCCCCGCCTGCCGCGCCCCGGCGGCGAAGAGGCTCTCCAGCGCCTGGGCCAGCACCACGGGGGAGCCGTGGCACTGCAGCTCCGCGGTGTCCTCGCCGGTGTAGCTGGACGGGCCCCGGGACAAGGTGGCCAGGCACTGGTCCAGCAGCGCCCCGTCGGGGCCGAAGAGGCTGCCCAGCACCAGCTTCCGGTCCGGCCGGAGGCTCATGGGCGCGCCGGAGCGGGGGGCAAATACCCGGTCCAGCACCGCCAGGGCGTCGGGACCGCTGATGCGCACCACGCCGATGGCGGCCAGCTGACGGCCTGTGGCGATGGCGGCGATGGTGTCAAAAGCGCCGCCCGGATGGGCGGCGTCCCTGTAAGTGTGGTTCATTCCTTGTTCTTGTCGTCCTCCTGCGCCAGATGATAGGTCAGGACCAGAAAGCTGTCCGAGAAGTGGATGCTCTCCACCAGCGGGCCGTCCTCGCCTACCTCCAGCTCCGTGTTGGTGAAGTTCCAGATAGCCCGGATCCCCGCCTCCTTCAGCACGTCGGTCATGGTCTGGGCGGCGTGACGGGGGACGGTGAGGATGGCGATATCCACCTTGTGCTCCCGGACGAAATCGCCCAGCTGCGCCACGTCGTAGACCGGGAAGCCGTCGATCTTCGTGCCGATGATCTCCGGGTCGACGTCGAACGCGCACAGGAAGGAATAGCCCTCGATGATGAAATCGAAGTTCTGCACCAGCGCGGTGCCCAGCTTTCCCGCGCCCACCAGGATGGCGGAATACCCCCGATAGGTGCCCAGGATCTGGCCGATCTCCTTGCGCAGGGAGTCGATGTTGTAGCCGTATCCCTGCTGCCCGAATTCGCCGAAGCACGAGAAGTCCTGCCGGATCTGGGAGGGGGTCAGGCCCATCTGACGGCCCAGCTTGTCGGAGGAGATGCGCTCCTCGCCCTTGCCCGCCAGATCGTCCAGCCTCCGAAGATATCGGGGCAGACGGCGGATCACGTTGTTGGAAACGTTGCTGCGTTTCACCTTACTGCCTCCTTTTGGGAATCGCACGCGTCAAATTCCATACTATTAACTTGAATTTACCATATTTTTGGGAAAGTTGCAAATGATATTGTAAGCAGAAAAGAAAATATGCTATAATGAACATATTCATACCGGGGCGGGTGAGCATATTAAACAATGCCCGTCAGGGGAACGGAGGCGGACGAGGCGTCCTATGGCGGAAAAACGGCTGAGCCACGCGTATATGCTCCTGGGGCCGGAGGGCCCCGGGCGGGACGAGGCCGCCCTGCGCCTGGCGGCGGCGCTGCTGTGCCGGGAGCCGGACGCCCCCTGCGGCCGGTGCCGGGACTGCCGGAAGGCGCTGGCCGGCGTCCATCCGGACGTGATCCAGGTGGAGCGGGAAAAAGGGGAGAAGGAGACCCGCCGTGACCTGGTGGTGGGCCAGATCCGGGCCATGACGGCGGACGCCGCCCTGATGCCCAACGAGGCGGAGCGGAAGGTGTACATCATCTCCCCGGCGGACCGCATGAACGCCCAGGCCCAGAACGCCCTTCTCAAGGCCCTGGAGGACCCTCCCGGCCACGCCTGCTTCATCCTGTGCGCGGCGGCTGCGGACGGGCTGCTGCCCACGGTCCGGTCCCGGTGCGTCCGGGCGGAGACGGCCGGCGGCGAGAAGCTGCCCCGGCCCGAGGGCACGGATCAGCTGGCCCGGGCCTATCTGGAGACGGCCGCCGGCGGCGACGCGGCGGAGGTGGCGCTGTACTGTCTGAGCCGGGGCAAGCTGAGCCGGGAGCAGACGGAGGCATTCGCCGAGGCGGTGAAGGACGCGCTGTGGCGGATCGCCCAGGGGCGGGAGCCGGACCCCGGCCTGGGACGGGACGGGATCTTCCGCCTGGACCGGCTGATGGACAAAACAGAAGATTACCTGCGGCACAACGTATCGCCCAAGCAGATATTCGGGATGCTGGCCGCGGAGACATTGAGGTGACCCATACATGACAGAGGTAGTGAGCATAAGATTCAGAGACCGGGGCAAGACCTATTATTTTGACCCGGCGGGCGTGGAGCTGGTCACCGGCGGAAAGGCCGTGGTGGAGACCTCCAAGGGCCTGGAGATCGGCACGGTGATGCAGGGCAACCACGCCGTGGAGGACGACCAGGTGGTCCAGCCTTTGCGGCCCGTGGCCCGGGCGGCCACGGAGGACGATCTGCGCATCGAGCAGCTGTGCCGCCAGCGGGAGAAGGAGGCCTACGCCATCTGCCGGCAGAAGATCGAGGACCACGGTCTGGAGATGAAGCTGGTGGACGTGGAGTGCTCCTTCGAGGGGACGAAGATCATCTTTTTCTTCTCCAGCGAGGGCCGGGTGGACTTCCGGGAGCTGGTGAAGGACCTGGCGGGGGTGTTCCGCACCCGCATCGAGCTGCGGCAGATCGGCGTCCGGGACGAGGCCCGGATGCTGGGCGGCCTGGGCATCTGCGGCCGGCCCTTCTGCTGTGGCAGCTTCATGGACGAGTTCAAGCCCGTGTCCACCAAGATGGCCAAGATCCAGAACCTGAGCCTGAATCCGGCGAAGATCTCCGGCTGCTGCGGCCGGCTCATGTGCTGCCTGCGGTATGAGCAGCCGGCCTATGAGGAGCTGGTGAAGAACGCGCCCAAAAACGGCGCCTTCGTGGAGACGCCGGACGGCTACGGCAACGTCAACCAGGTGAACATCCTGCGCCAGACGGTGCGGGTGAAGCTGGACGGCGACGGGGACGACGCCTTCCGCCAGTATGACGTGGACGAGGTGGCCGCCGTGCCCGGCGGCCGGCCCCGGGACGGCAGCCAGCCGCCCCATGTGCTGGTGCTCAAGCCCAAGAAGGCGCCGGAGCCCGAGGCGGAGGCGGAGGACCCCTGGCAGATGCCCCAGCGGCTGGTGGATGCCGGCAGCAGTCCGGCCGCCCCGGAGGGGGAGGACCCCGCCCGCCGGTCCCGCGCCGGTCAGGGGGAGAAGGAGCCCTCCGGCGGCGGACAGCCCCAGCAGGGCCGGTCCGGCCGGAACCGCCGCCGCGGCGGCCAGGGGAAGAAGGAGGCCAAGCCCACTGAGCAGCGCAAGCCCAAGGCCCCGGAGCAGAACAAAAACCGCTCCGCCAAGCCGCCCCAGCGGCCCAAGACGGAGGGGCCCGCGCCCCAGGAGCAGAGCCAGAAGACCCGCAGCAAGAACTATTATAACCGCCGCCGGCCCCATAATCGCCGTCCCAAGAGCGAGGGCGGGCAGAGCAAGGAGTGAGCCGTGGACAGACGGAAGAAGGCCGGCATCCTGGCCGGCGTGTTCGCCGGGGCCCAGGCGGTGCTGCTGGCGGCCATGGCCTTTGCCCGGCCGAAGAAGGACGATCCCGGCGGGGAAAAGCGCGGCAAGCGTCCGCCGCAATAGCACGTAAAAAGCCCGGTCCAGTGTGAACTGGACCGGGCTTTTCCCCTGCTTGTTGGCGGACAAAAAACGGGTCCGTACCCGCTGGGGTACGGACCCGGTCGTATGGCGCTGGGGGATCAGTGGTTCTTGCCGGCCATGCCCAGGTGGGCGGTGGAGGCGACGTAGCCGGACATCACACCGTCCTGCCAGGTCTGATAGTCCTCGTTGCGCATCTCGCTATCCATCTGATACTGGGCGTAGGTCAGCTCGCTGGGGCCCACGTAATACACCACGTGGGTGCCGGTGTAGCTGTCCCCCTCATAGGAGACGACCGTGGTGTCGCCGGCCTTGCGGCCGTCCTCGAACAGCCAGTCGTTGATGGGGGCGACCATCTCGTTCTTGGCCACGTTCTCATACAGCCCGCCTGTGGCGCTGGAGCCGGCGTCGTCGGAGTGGTCGGCCACCATGGCGGCGAAGCTGTCCTCGGTGGCGTCGCCGTTCTGCCAGAGGGTGTACACGCCCGCAGCCTCCTCGGCAGCGGCGTCCTTCTCCTCCTGGGAGAACTCCCCGTCGCCGTCGGTGTCCTCGGCCTCGATCAGGATGTGGCGGAAGTTGGCCATGGGATAGCTGTTGTCGTCCCGGCTCAGGAACATGACCACATAGGTGCTGTCCCCGTCGGCCACGCTGGTGGTGTCGCCGGCCTGACGGGCGCTGTCCTTCAGCCAGTCGGCGTAGGTGGCGTTCAGGCTGGACACGGTCAGGTTCTGGGTGTTGGGCTCGGCCCCGTCCGCATTGTCGGCCAGATACTGGGTGAAGGCGGCCTCGTCGGCGCCGTTGAGCTCCGCGGCCATGGCCTCGGCGTCCAGGCCGCTGTCCGCGGCGACGGTGTAGCTGACGAAGCGGATCATATCCAGCTCGCCCTCATGGCTGGCATAGCGCTCGTCCAGCTGCTCGGGGGTGTATTCGTAGCCGTCGTACACGGACCGGGAGTAGGCGCTGGCCACATAGGTGCGGTACAGCTCGGTGCGGATCATGTCCATATCCACGCCCTTGCCGTAGCTCATGTTGATGAACTGCTTCAGGTTGGAATAGCCCAGGCCCTCCCAGCTGGTCTCCAGAGAGGCGATCTCCTCCTCATACTCGGCCTGGTCCTCCTCGGGCAGGGTGAAGCCGTTGGCCTCGGCCTGGTCGCACAGCATCTGCACCTGGGTCATGTTGTTGACGGCGGACTCCAGGAAGAAGTCCCGCCAGGTCTGGCCCTCGGTGTATTCCTGATCCGCCAGACTGGTCTGGGGATCGAAGAACATGCCGTAGTTGATATAGGAGCCATAGGCGGAGCAGAAGCTCATGTAGTTGCTAGAGTAGTAGTAGTTCAGCTGGGCCACGGAGTAGTCCACGCCGTTGATGGTCACGGCCGTCAAGGCCCGGCTGGGCAGAGCGGAGTTGAAGATGAAGATGAAAGCAAAGAACACCACCAGCGCCACGGCCACCACGGTATAGGTGATGGCGCTCTTGCGCTGCCGGGCCCGCTCCTTCGCCTCGGCCACGGAACGTTTGTCCGTGCCGGCCTCGATCTGCTGCTTGCGGAGGATCTTGTCCTTGGATGCACTCATGTGTCGACACCTCTTGCGGAAGTTTTCTTCAGAATCTTCAATATTATAGTACAGGCCACGGCCTGTTTCAAGCTTTTTTCGCGCGTTGGGGGAATGTTTACAATTTCGTGGACGTATTATGTCAACTCACTTGCAAAACATGTCCACATCCTGTATACTGTGGAGGAAATGGAGGGGATATGACATGCCCATCGCGGATAATGACAAAAATCTCCGACTGGCGGTGCTCATCGACGCGGACAACGCCCCCCGGGACTGTCTGCAGGGGATCATGGAGGAGGTGGCCATCTACGGCACGCCCAACCTGAAAAAGGCCTACGGCGACTGGTCCACCCGGAACCTGGCCGGCTGGAAGCAGGCGCTGCTGGACAACTCCGTCACGCCCATGCAGCAGTTCGCCTACACCAAGGGGAAGAACTCCACCGACTCGGCCATGATCATCGACGCCATGGACATCCTCTATTCCGGCAACACGGACGGCTTCGTGCTGGTCAGCTCCGACTCCGACTTCACCGGCCTGGCCCGGCGGCTGCGGGAGGCGGGCCAGTTCGTCATCGGCATCGGCGAGCAGAAGACCCCCAGCCCCCTGATCGCCGCCTGCAATAAATTCATCTACATCGAGGTCATCCGGGAGCGGGCGGCCAAGGTGGCCGCCAAGGCCTCGCAGCCCGCCCGGAAGAAGAACGATCAGCCCAAGAAAAACGACCAGCCCAAAAAGGCGGAGCAACCCAAAAAGAACGACCAGCCCAAGAAGGCCGCCGCGGAGCCGGAGACGAAGCCCGCCGCCGGCGAGGAGCGGCAGATCCCCGACAGCATCGTCTGGCTCATCGCCGACTCCATCCTGGACCTGTCCGGCGCGGGGGACGAGGACTATGTGTCCCTGGGCGCGGTGGGGCAGCTCATCCAGAAAAAGCGCCCGGATTTCGACACCCGCAGCTACGGCTTTTCCAAGCTGTCCGGCATGGTGAAGGCCATCAGCCGGTTCGAGGTCGTGGAGCGGGAGGACAAGTCCGATCCCCGGTCCAAGCTGGTGTACATCCGGGATCTGGAGATGTGACCGGCCCTGAGAGGATCAATGGACGCCCCTCCTTCGGGAAGGGCGTCTCTTTTTGTCATTAATGTGCAAAAACCATATAATAATTTAACAAAATTTGGGATTGCCAATTCTTAACTTATAGTATAATATATACATATACAATGGAGCGATGTCCCACTGATCTTCCCGAGGGAAGCCGCCGGGGCTCCGCCGCCGGTCCTGACTGTCTGCCGCATGCGCCCAGATCCCGCCTGCGGCAGCGCCGCCGGGCGCGGACGGAGAGAGCGGCGGACGGGGAGCGCAGCAGCGGACGTACGCCGGACAGAACGTGCCGAAGCCGGGAAAAACGCCGGCGGCAGGCCGCCGGCCACGGAGAATGAGGAAGGAGCGAAGGAAGAGAACATTGCGTGCAGACAGAGCGAACCGGCGGGCGGACGCCCGTCCGGTATGGCAGTAGGAGGAAGACAGGACGGTCCGTCCCGCGGACCGTCGCAGCCGCGATCTCTCCGGCCGGTCTGACCGAGGACAGCGGGACGTAGGCCCCGCCCCGGCGTGCTGACCGGGAACGCGTTGCCGTCATGAGTGAGAAAGAGAAACTGATGTATGGGGCCATAGCCGCGCTGGCGGCGGCCATCCTGCTGGCGCTGGCCGTGCTGGCGGCGCTGCTGTCCGGGACGGGACAGCAGGCCGAAGAGCCCCTTGCGACCCCGACGCCCACACCGGCGCCCACGCCGGAGCCGCCCTTTTCCATCGCCGACCAGTCGGCCCACCCGGCGCTGCTCCCGGCCCCGGAGGACGGCGTCTTCCGGCCCGACGGGTTCATGACCCGGGGGGAGATGGTCCTGGCGCTGGCCCGGCTGACAGAGGGACTTGAGACGAAGGAGACCACCCGGCGCCGGAGCGTCCTGCCGGCGGAGGAACACCGCCTGGCCGTGGCCGGCATGTCCGGCACGGGCCTGCCGCCGGAGCCGGATGGCTTCCGGCCACAGTGGCCCATGGAGCGGCAGGAGCTGAGGGCGCTGCTGGAGGCGCTGGGAAAACAGCTGAAAGACCCGGCGGGAGAGGCCGCCCGGGACTGTGCCGAGGATCTGACCAGCAGCGGATACGTGACGCGCCGGGAGGCGGCGCTGGTCCTGCAGGCGCTGGCCGGCCGGGAGATGCTGGAGGGGGAACGGCTGCTGCTGGGCAGATGCGTCCCCGCCGACCTGACCACAGAGGATGCGGATTGGCTCGCCATCGCCGACGCGGTGACGCAGGGCGATCCCCCGCAGCCGGAGCCGGGCGTATACTGGCTGAACGGCTGGGTGTACGCCGCGGATGAGAACGGCGATCCGGTGCGGAACGGGACCGTCGGCGTCTGGTCCTTCGGACCGGATGGAAGATATACCACCGGCATCGAGGCGCTGGACAGGCGCCTGGTCCGGGCTCTGCAGGAGAGCGGCGCCATCGGCCTCACCGGCCGGGACGCCCTGGAAGCGGTATATCTCTATGTGAAGAACGATTTCGAGTACAAGGTGACGCCCGCCGACGCCCAGCCGGAGGAGGACGGCGCCACAGGATGGGAATTCGCGCGCGCCGCCCGGTTCTTCCAATATGGAGGGGGCACCTGCTTCGGCTATGCGGCCGCCTTTGGCTTGCTGGCCCGGTGCCTGGGAGAGGACGCGAAGATCGTGTCCGCGACGATCAACGAGTACGACGCCCCCCACAGCTTCGTGGTCATCCCGGAGGACGGGACCGATTGGATCTATGACGTGGAGCTGGAGGACGCCCGGCCGGAGCGGCACGGGGATCTGGAGCTGTTTCACATCCTGAACTACCAGATCTACAATTATTGGTACACACCGGATTGGTGATGATTGGTGATGAATTATGACTGATATCTATATCATGAAATACGGCACGCCCATGTCGGAGGAGCATGCCGATCTGCTGCCCCGGTGGCGCAGGCGGCGGCTGGAACGGCTCCGCTACGCGCCGGCGCGGGAGGCCAGCCTGGGCGCGGGGCTGCTGTGGCGGTACGCCATGGAGGCCCACGGCGTCCATCCGGAGGAGCCGGTGCGGTTCCTGCAGGCCGGCAAGCCGGTATTCGCCCAGCGGGACGATTTGCATTTCAGCCTGTCCCACTCGGGGCCCTACGCCATGTGCGCCGTCAGCGGCGGACACATCGGCGTGGATATACAGCAGATCCGGCCGGTGCATCTGTCCGTGGCCCGCCGGTTCCACTTCCGGGAGCGGGATTGGCTGGCGGAGCAGCCCCGGGCGGAGCAGACCGACGCCTTTTTCCGCATCTGGACCCGCAAGGAGGCGTGGGTCAAGGCGGTGAGCCGGGATCAGCTGCTCAGCCTGGACCAGGAGGACGTGATCCACGGCCTCAACGGCTGGCAGTTCCGGGAGTATCCCCTGGAGGACGGTTACCTGGCGGCGGTGTGCGCCCGCTGGGAGGAGGACGTGGGCCAGATCCTGATGGTCTCTCCCCAGGAGCTGCTGAGCGCGCTGAAGGAGCCCTGCGCGGCCCGGGAATGAGCCGACCAAGAGCCGAAAACAGACAAAAAGCCGCTGCCCGCAGGCAGCGGCTTTTTCATGCCGTCAAAGAATGTCTAAAAGGGAGCGAAGGCCGGTCAGGCCGAGCCGCGCGGCGGGCCGCGCGTCGATCCAAAAGCCGCAGTACGTCAGGCTTTTGGATCATGCCGGCGGGATCCATTCCCGCCGAGCAGATCATATCGAGCGGTCAAAAAACTCGTTTTTTGACAAGCTCAAAGCCGCTGCCGGCAGGCAGCGGCTTTTTTATGCCGTCAAAGCGATAGGAACTGCCCGTCCCGGTAGACGAGCACCTGCTCCGCCAGGGCCTCGGTCTCCTCCCGGTCGTGGCTGGCCATGAGGAGCGTCCGCCCGGCGGCGTGTTCCCGCAGCAGGGCCAGGACGCTGTCCCGGCGGCTGGGGTCCAGCTCCTTCAGCGGCTCGTCCAGCAGCAGCAGATCCCCGTCATAGGCCAGGGCCCGGGCCAGATTCACCCGCTGGCGCATCCCGCCGGACAGCGCCGCCGGCAGCAGATCCGCCCCGTCGGCCATGCCCAGCAGATCCAGCCAGTGCAGGGCCTGGGGCATGGTGGCGGCGGTGTCCCCCAGTACCAGGTTCACGTTCTCCGCCGCCGTCCGCCAGGGCAGGAGGCGATGCTCCTGGAAGGCGTAGGCGATCTTCTTCGCCTCCACCCGGACCGTGCCCGCGGCGGGCCGGCACAGCCCCGCCGCCAGGGTGAGGACCGTGGTCTTCCCGCAGCCGGAGGGGCCGGAGAGGGCCACGTGAGCGCCGGCGGGGATGGCCAGGTCCACGTTCCGCAGGACGGCCTTGGGCCCGTAGGAGAGGGCGACGTTGTCAAAGCGTATCACGTCTCCTGCCCTCCCATGCTCCGCCGCCGGCCCAGACGCCGGATCAGGGCGGTGAACAGCTTCTCCAGCAGGATGGAGCAGGTCACCACCATCGCCGTCCAGGCGAACAGGTCGGTCATCTCCATATAGAGCTTCGACTCGTACAGCCGCCGGCCGATGGAAAAGGCCGGCATGGTGAGCACCTCCGCCGCCACGCCGGATTTCCAGGCCAGGCCCAGACTGGTGTGGCAGGCGCTCAGCAGATAGGGGGCCACGGAGGGGCCGTAGACCCGCTTGGCGATCTGCCAGCGGCCCAGCCGGTAGACCCGGGCCATCTCCAGCAGCTGCTTATCCGTGGCGGCCAGGCCCGTGGACACGTTGCCCCACACCACCGGCAGCACCATCAAAAACACGATCAGGCAGGGCAGGATGTCCCGGCCCACCCACACCAGCACCAGCAGGATGAAGCTGGCCACGGGGGTGGCCCGGATCACCGACAGCAGCGGGGACAGCACCGTCTCCAAAAACCGGGACCGGCCGGTGGCCACGGCGGTGGCCACGCCCGCCAGCACGCCCAGCGCCGCCCCCAGCAGGATGCGGATCAGGCTCACTGCGGTGACGTGCCAGAAGTCCGCTGTGCCCGCCAGGCGGACGAGCCGCGCCGCCACCGCCCAGGGCGTGGGCAGCAGCAGCGGCCGGTCGGCCAGCACAGCCAAAACAGCCCAGACGCCCAGCCAGAATGCCAGGGCGCCCAGGCTCTTTGCCATTGTTCCGCTGCGGCGCATATCAGGCGCCGTAGTAGAAATCGTCTCCGGGCAGGGCTCCGCCCACGGACTCGGGGGCGAGATCATACAGTACGGAGAGATATCCGCTCATGGCGGTCTTCATCTCTCCGCCGGTGAGAAAGCACACGTTGCAGTTGGGGATGGCCTTGCGGGCCACGGCGGCCTGGGCGAAGACGCCGGTCTGCTCGATGAGCGCGGCGGCGGCGTCCGGGTCGGCGTCCAGCAGCGCCACGGAGTCGGCGTATTCCGCCAGGAAGGTGTCCACCGCCTGGGGGTTTTCCTCCACGAAGGCGGTGCGGGCCACCACGCAGCCCTGGACCAGGCTGCCGGCGGGATAGACCTTGTCCCACTCCGCCGTCAGATCCAGCGCCACAGTCAGATCGGCGTTGGCGGCCATGGCGATGGTCACCATGGGCTCGGGCAGCACCGCCATGTCCACCTCTCCGGCGGCCAGGGCCGTGCGCAGATCGGCGGGCTGGGCGTAGGTGTCGTCCACCGTCACATCCACCCCCGCGGCCTGGCAGATGGCCTTGAAGATGAAGGTGGGGTTCTGGGCGGGGGCGTATACGGTTGTGCCCTCCAGGTCCGCCAGGCTCTCCACGGCCGGTCCGCTCTGGCTGTTGACCACCAGATACAGCACGCCCCGGGTGTTCAGGGCCAGCAGCTGCACGCCCCCCTGGGTCTTGTTGTAAACGGCGGCGGCCGCGTTGGTGGGCAGGGCCGCGATGTCGCAGGTGCCGTTGACCAGGGCGGCGCTGACGGCGCTGGCGTCCGACTCCACGGAGAAGGCGTAGTCCAGTCCGGCCGCGCCGTCGGCGGCGTCGGCCATGAGCTTGGCCATGCCGAAGCCGGTGGTGCCGTTGAGCACCATCACGGCGGGGGCCGCCGGGGCGGCGGGCTCCTCCGTGGGCGCAGGCTCGGCGGTGGGCTCCGGTTCGACGGTGGGCTCAGCAGTGGTCTCGGCGACGGGCTCCTGGGTGGGAGCGCCGCCGGCAGCGGTGTCCGCGCCGCAGCCGGCCAGACATAGCAGAATGGCCAGCGCCAGCAGCGCTGTGAGGGTACGTTTCATAAGGGGTTACACTCCGTTTTTTAAGGTCTCACGACCTGGATATGACATGGGAATAGGCGGTCTTCACGTTCACGCCGGGCAGAACGCCGATCTCGCCGGCCATGGTGTTGATCACGTCCTGGGGCGCGTCCATGGCGATGCTGATGATGTTGATGTCCCGGTCCCGGTAGGGTATGCCCATCCGGCCCAGGATGTAGCCGGAATACCGGTGCAGGATGGCGTTGAGCTGTTCGGTGCTGTCCAGATTCTCCACGATGATGCCAAGTACGGCCACACGTGTTACCATCATAGCCTTATTCTCCCCCAAAAACATATTTGCCCGCGCCAAAGACGCGGGCATGGATATACCTATCCTGTGCATACCGTGTCTTTCGCTGTAACTCCCCAGTTTAGGCGTCAGGCCACAGTTTCATTATAGATGGACTTATAGGGAAATGCAATCATTATTTTTCCCAAATCCTCGGCGAAAAAGGGGTTGACAAAGGGCAAAGTTTGCATTATAGTAAGTAATGCAAATAATACAAACAATGCAAGGAGGGATGCAGATGCTGCTGAAGCTGGATTTTGGCTCCGATCAGCCCATCTACGTGCAGATACGGAACCAGATCGTCCTGGGCATCGCCCAGGGACAGCTCCGTCCTGGGGAGCGGCTGCCCACCATCCGGGCCCTGGCGGAGGAGTGCGGCATCAACATGATGACCGCCAGCAAGGCCTATCAGCTGCTGCGCCAGGAGGGATACATCACGACCGACCGGCGGGCCGGCACGGTGGTGGCGTCGGGAAAGACGGCCGCCGGGCCCCAGCCGGAGACGGTGGAGGGGCTGCGGCTGCGCCTGGGGGAGCTGCGCCTGGCGGGGCTGAGCGAGGAAGAGGCGTTGGATCTGTGCCGGAAGCTCTATGAGGAGGGAACGAAATGAACGCGCTGATCATGTGGGGGCTGACCATCTGGGTGCCCATTTTGCTGTGTGTGCTGAATATCAACGAGGCGAAGTTCAAGAAGAACCTGGCCGTGGGGGTCACCTTCCCGCTGAAAGGCCGGGCGGACCCGGAGGTGCTGGGGCTTCTGCGGGGCTTCAAGCGGGAGCAGATCGTCCTCTGCCTGGCGCTGGTGGCGCTGGGGGCGCTGTGCCTGATCCTGTGCTGGCCCGAGCTCCGGTTTCTGCCCTATTTTCTGTGGCTCGACCTGGTGATCGTGGCCCAGTTCGTCAGCTACGCCCGCTGGAACGGGAAGCTGAAGGCGGTGAAAAGGGCCAAGGGCTGGACCGTGCCCACCGTCCGGGCAGCCAGCGTCACCGTCCCGGCGGCGCCCGCCAAACGGCCGAGCCTGTGGTGGTTCATCGCGGCGGCCGCCGTGGGGCTGGTGCCGGCGGCGTTCGACCGGGCGCTGTGGTATATGTACCTGCTGGATGGGGCGACGGCCTTTGCCTGCTATTTTGGAAGTCGGTATCTCTACCGGAACCGGGCGGAGGCGGTGGATGAAAACGACGCGGTGACCCAGGCATTGACCCGGGTGCGCCGCCGGGCCTGGGACCAGGTGTGGGTGCTGTGCGCCTGGATGATGGCGGTGATCAGCATATGCATCTTTATGAGCACGCGGCTGCCCTCCGGCGGCGGGGCGATGATGCTGGCAACGGTGGTCCTGGCCCTGGCCGTGTGCGCCGTGGCCATCGCGCTGGAGTTCCGGGTCCGGCGGGTGCAGGAAAAGCTCACCGCTTCCAGCGGCGAGGGCTTTTACGTGGACGAGGACGACAAGTGGATCTGGGGCCAGATCTACTACGACCCCAACGACAGCCGCACCGTCGTCAACAACCGCACCGGCGCCAACTCCACCGTGAATCTGGCCCGGCCGGGCGGCAAGGCGCTCCTGGCTTTCTCCCTGGCGCTGCTGTTCATCGCCATGCCGGTGATGGGCGTGTGCTTCGACAGCATGGGCGGCGGGCCCGACCTTGTCATCGAGGACGGGGCCCTGGTGGCGGCCAGCTGGGGCAAGGACTATGTGCTGCCCCTGGAGGACATAGCGAGCGCGGAGATCATCGACGCGCTGCCGAAAAACGGCGTCCGGGTCATGGGGATCGGGATGGACAGCTTTTTGAAGGGCAGGTTCAAGTTCGACGGGGTCGACGCCACGCTGTGCCTGGACCCCCGGACGGGGCCCTGGCTGAAGGTGACCATGGCCGACGGCACGCTGTACCTTCTGGGCGGCGGAGAGAGCGGCGCGGAGGCGGTCTTCGCGCAGATGAAGGGCTGAAAAAAAGAGCACGCTTGCCCCCGCCCGGGAACGGGCGGGGGCAAGTTAGCGTTGACCATAGCCGGCCGGGGAGATATAATCAAGAGACCAAGAAAGAAACGGCGAGGTGCTATCCATGGCAAAATATACGGTGGCCATCTGCGGCTGCGGCAGCCGGGGGCTGGACGCGTACGCCCCCTATGCAAAGCTCTATCCCGACCGGATGGAGGTGACGGCGGGGGCCGATCCCCGGCCGGAGCGGCTGGAAAAGCTGCGGGCCGGGTACGGCGTGGCGGCGGAGCGGTGCTTCGCCTCCGACGAGGAGCTGCTGGCCCAGCCGAAGCTGGCGGACGTGATGATCGTGGCGACCCAGGACCGGACCCACGTGAAAAACGCCCTGGCGGCCCTGGACAAGGGCTATCACGTGCTGCTGGAAAAGCCCATCTCCCCGGAGCTGGACGAGTGCATCGCCCTGCGGGAGAAGGCCCGCGAGACCGGCCGGGCGGTGGTGGTGTGCCACGTGCTGCGCTACACCCGGTTCTACGGGGCGCTGCACGAGCTGCTGGCCCGGGGGGCGGTGGGGAAGGTACAGACCATCGACGCCACGGAGAACATCGCCTTCTGGCACTTTGCCCACAGCTTCGTGCGGGGCAACTGGCGGCGGGAGGACGAGACCAGCCCCATGATCCTGGCCAAGTGCTGCCACGACATGGACCTGTTCCGCTGGCTGGCGGGGCAGCGGTGCCTGGCCGTGCAGAGCTTCGGCTCCCTGGACTGGTTCCGGCGGGAGAACGCCCCCGACGGGGCGGCGGACCGGTGCCTGGACTGCCCGGTGAGCGGCCGGTGCATCTATGACGCCCGGCGGCTGTATCTGACCGACCCCCACTGCGGCTATGAGCGGGTCGGCAACGACTGGCCGGTGAACGTGGTGGCCACGGACCCGGACCCGGATAAGCTCCTCGCCGCCCTGCGCACGGGGCCTTACGGCCGGTGCGTGTACCGGTGCGACAACGACGTGGCGGACCACCAGACGGTGCACATGCTCTTCGAGACGGGCATCACCGGCTCGTTCACCGTCAGCGCCTTCACGGACAGGTGCTACCGCACGGTGAAGATCACCGGCACGGCGGGCCAGATCGAGGGGAACATGGCGGAGAACAAGCTGCTCCTGCAGCCCCTGGGCGGCCAGGGGCGCGTCATCGACCTGAACGCGCCGGACGAGGCCTTCTCCGGCCACGGCGGCGGGGACTACGGGCTGCTGGACAGCCTGTTCGCGCTGCTGGACGCAGGCCGGGCGGATGGGCTGACCAGCGTGGAGGCCTCGGTGGAGAGCCACGTGATGGCCCTGGCGGCGGAGTGGTCCCGGACCCACGGGGGACAGACGGTGGACCTGGAGGAGTTCCAGCGCCGGCAGGCGTAACGCCGCCGGCCGCCGGCGCATACAATGGGAGAAACAGCGGGAGGCAGGGCGATGTTCCGGTATCTGGCCGCCAAGTTCATAAAGGACAGCGAGCACGTGGAGCGGGCCGGGGTACGCCTGGCCTACGGCCGGCTGGTCAGCATCGTGGCCGTGGCGGCCAACGGACTGCTGTTTCTGGCCAAGGCGCTGGTGGGCCTGGCCGCCGGATCGGTGGCGGTGCTGGCCGACGGGGTGAACAACCTCTCGGACGCGGCCAGCAACGTGGTGAGCCTGCTGGGCTTCTGGCTGGCCGCCCGGCCGGCGGACGCGGATCATCCCTACGGCCACGGCCGGTATGAATACCTGGCGGGGCTGACGGTGGCGGTGTTGATCCTGGCGGCCGGCGTGGAGCTGGGCCGCAGCAGCGTGCTGCAGCTGCTCCAGCCCCAGGAGCCGGCCTTCTCCTGGCTCATGGCGGCGGTGCTGGCCGGGTCCATGGCGGTGAAGCTGTGGATGATGGCCTTCCAGCGAAAGGTGGGCCGGCGCATCGGCTCCAAGACCCTGGAGGCCGCCGCGGCGGACAGCCGCAACGACGTGATCGCCACCGGCGTGGTGCTGGCGGGCATGGCCGTGGGCCGGCTCACCGGGCTGGACCTGGACGGCTGGCTGGGGATCGCCGTGGCGGCGTTCGTGCTCTTCAGCGGCTTCTCCCTGGTGCGGCAGACGCTGGACCCGCTGCTGGGAAAGATGCCGGACCCGGAGGAGATAGAGTCCATCCGCCGGCGCATCCTGGCCTGCCCCGGGGTGCTGGGCACCCACGACCTGATGCTCCACGATTACGGCCCCGGCCGGCGGTTCGCCAGCGCCCACGTGGAGATGGCGGCGGAGGCGGACCCGGCGGAGTGGCACCAGACGCTGGACGCCCTGGCCCGGCGGTTCCTGGAGGAGGACGGACTGCACATCCTGTTCCAGTACGACCCCATCTCCCAGGCGGACACGGCGGAGAACCGGCTGCGGGACCATCTGGCCGGACGGCTGGGGGTGGTGGACCGGCGCTCGGCGGTGCACGATGTGTACCTGGAGCAGGACGGGGACGGCGTCCGCGTGCGCTTCGACTGGTATGTGCCGGCGGAGGTGGACATCCCGGAGCGGGAGCTGCTGCGGATGGCGGAGGACGTGGTCCGGGAGCTCTACCCCGACGGGACGTGCCGCGTCACGCTGGACCGGGGCTATATGGCCCCGCCGAAGGAATAAAAGATCCCCGGGACCGCGGTACACGGTCCCGGGGGATTTTCACATATCCGGCTTTTTTTCATCCTCCGGAAGGAGGAAGTTCCGCTCCAGGGTGAAGCCCCGGCCCCGGACCTCCCGCACTTGGGTGATGGTGATGAAGGCCGCCGGGTCCACGGACTGGATCAGCTCCTTGGCGGTGAACAGCTTCCGGTGGGGGATCACGCACAGCACGCCCTGCTGCCGCTCCCCCAGGGCGCCGGTCTGGATCTCGATCATGGTAACGCCGGCCTGCAGGCTTTTCAAAAACAGCCGGCGGATCTCGTCGTAGCGCTGGGAGATGACCAGCAGCTGGATCTGGGCCTGGCCCAGGATCATCACCTTGTCCAGCAGCACCGATTCCAGCACCAGCACCACCAGCCCGCACAGCACCGGCTCCGCCGAGCCGGCGAACAGCGCCTGGCCGCCGATGACCAGCACGTCCATCAAATACACGCAGAAGGACAGGGGGATGTGGGTCCACTTGTGGAGGATGAGGCTGGCGATGTCCATGCCGCCGGTGGAGGAGCCCACCCGCAGCACCATGCCCAGGGACACGCCGATCAGCACCCCGCCGAACAGGGACGCCATCAGCACGTCGTCTGTCAGTTCCGCCACGCCGGGTATCCGCTCCAGAAACCCCAGGAACACGGGATAGAGCAGGGAGCTGGCGACGGTGGTGGTCATCAGCTTCCAGCCCAGGATCAGCCCGCCCGCCACCAGCAGCGCCCCGTTGAGGATCAGCACCAGCGTGGCCCGGTCGATGGGGACGATCCCGTCCAGCACCAGGGCCAGACCGGTGGTGCCGCCCATGATGATGCCGTGGGGGACGATGAATGCCTCCACCGCGAAGGCCAGCAGGGCGTTTCCCAGTACGATGGCCCCAGCGGTCCATATAAGGCTGGCAAGTCGTTTTTTCGGCATCCGGACGTCCTCCCTGTCGTTTCGGTCGTGATCATATTATACAGGATGCCCGCCCGTTTGGCAAACGTTCCTTTTTGCGTATAATCCGCCGGCCGGCGGCCAAACTAGGGGCAGGTGATCGGAATATGAACATGACGAATCGGGAATATAACGAGTATATCCAGGGCATGGCCCCCGGCTCGCCCCTGGGGAAGGATCTGGTCAAGGCCTTCGTGGTGGGCGGGCTCATCTGCTGCCTGGGCCAGGGGCTGAGCATGCTGTACAGGGACTATGCCCGCCTGCCCGAGGAGGACGCCGCCACAGCGGTGAGCATGACGCTCATCCTCCTCAGCGCGCTGCTGACGGGCCTGAACGTATACGACAAGATGGCCCGCTTCGCCGGCGCGGGGACGCTGGTGCCCATCACCGGCTTTGCCAACTCCGTGGTCAGTCCGGCCCTGGAGTTCAAGACCGA
>CANQSF010000013.1 GCA_947626345.1 uncultured Oscillospiraceae bacterium
TTGACTGAAAAATATATGACACCGCACAGTTACTATGATATAGCGATTGAAGGGCAACCGAAAGAGCAGATTTATTACCCTGTCGCCAAGTTCCAGTTCTTGCTCGTCGTGGAGTTCAAGCAGGTCATCCACCGCGACATGAAACACGTCGGCTATCCTCATGTATATCGCCAGGGATGTGGTCATCTTGGGATAAGGAACGGAGAGTTTCCCCAGAAGGGCGACAGATATACCTGCACCTGCGGCCACTTCGGATTGCGTCATGCGGGCCTTCCGGCGGAGGAATTCAATGCCTGAGATCATCGACCGGCCCTCCTTACCGCGTACTGCGCGGGTTCAAACGTAAAGTCCTTTATCAGTTCTTCGCCGGAGTAGATGATGCGCCCGGCATGTTTCTTGCTGTAAATGTTGTGAACGCGGTGCAGCTCATAACGATACCCATTTTCAAGGCACATCCGAAGGAATGCCAGCTCGCCGGCCGAGAGGAAGAAGTTCGTGTCCGCCTTCCCGGCAGTCGTCTTGACTTCGATGTAGATGGGCTCACCATCGCGAGAGAACGAGAAGATGTCAAAGCCGGCAGTGGGGTCATCCGCGCAAGCCTCGTTGACGCCGTTGGCGAAGGGAGTGCCTGCCAGCTTGTCCCGCTCCAGCCGGGCGACGTACGCCTCGCCGTCACGGCCGAGTTTGTCGTTGATCTTCATCCGCTTTTCCATGCGCTGTCGTGCAGAGGGATCACGTTTGGGCCGGGGAGGAAGATCTGACAGGACGGCCGCAAAACGGTCATGGGCCAGGTCGTCAATGCTCAGTTTGAAGAACGCCGCCAGCCGACGCGCACAGCCGATGCTCATGTTGCGGCGGCCGAGTTCGAACTGGCAGACCTGGTTGGCGCTGAGGCCGGCCGCGCTGGCGACGGCCTGCTGGGTCAAACCCAGGTAAGTGCGCAGATACCGGGCGAGGCTGAAGGGGTTAGTACGCTTTCTTTTGCGTTTCATACAGATGCCCCCTTTGCCGATTCAGTCTTTTCTTCCTCACTCCCATCCAAAACTGCCACGACATTTGATAGAGTATCAATGGATGTGTGTGCGTACCCATCCGTGGTCTTTATGTCCGAATGTCCGGCCAGGCGGGCGATGAACTCCAGAGGAACGCCTTTCGCCTGCAGTCTGGTGATATATGTATGCCGGCAGCAGTGAGGCGGCAGGTGGCGAACACCGGGTATGGCGTCAAGCGCCTTGTCATATTGCCGACGAAAACTACCCACGGCGAACAGGAGGTTTTCCTTGCGTACGGATGTCCAGATGAAGGCCTTACCTCCTGCCTCGCGGATACTTTGGACATATGCCTGGTAGGACTTCGGAATGGGGATGTCGCGCCGGCTCCGTTTGCTCTTCGGAGGACCAAGCACCGCTTTCCCATCCACCATTTTCACGGCCTTGGTAACGTGAATAACAGAACCATCAGGCTCAATGTCGTCCGGCCGAAGGGCCAGGAGTTCTTGAGAGCGCAGACCGCTTACCAGCATGGTTCGGATGCTGTTGCCCAAAAGGTCTTGGGGAAGTTCCTCCATGAGGAGATTGAACTCTTCGTCCGTAAAGGCATCCTTCTTGTTCTCGTCTGCCTGCATTTGCAGGTCTTTGGAACACTTAGCGTGGAGAGCAGGATTCTTCAGGACTAAATCGTTGGCCTCGGCGGCATTGAAGATCTGGATCAGCATGGCCTTACACTTTGTCTCCAGCGAATGGGAGAGACCTTGGTCATGCAGGCTGCTGAGGAAGCTGTTGATGTCCATTTGCTTGATGTCGCGGAGAGGGCGGGGGCCGAAGGACTTCTTCAAAAGATTGAGGGTGTACTTGTAGCCGGAATAAGTAGAGGGCTGAACTTGACCCTTATAATCCTTGTACCAAAGGTCTGCCCAATCGGAAAACGACATGGACTTGCGGATAAGCGTGCCGTCTTCCTTCTCGGTCTTATACCTGCGGATCTTGTCCTGAACCTCGGCCTTAGTGGGGGCGGTGAAGTTCACAATGTTTTTCTTGCCATCGGGCGTAAAACCGTCCATGATCTGGCCCAGCCATGTGCCGCTGGGCAGCCGCCGGTAGGACCCGGCTCCGTTCGGATTCTTTCCCATGATGCCACCCCCTTAAGCGATGGACATGTAGGATGCCAGTTCACGGGGGATGCTGGTCTTCATATCCACCCAAGCGAGGAAGGCCGTCTTTGGAATTCGAATGCTTCCGCCGAACCGACTCACCGGGAAGTCCCTCCGGTGGGTCAATTCATATGCTGATGTTTGGCTGATGTTCAGGTATGCGGCCATCTCGGCCACCGTCATATACTCGTTCTTCAGCCCCGTCACGTTGTTCTTCATATCAAAAGAACCTCCAATTATAGATTGAAAACGAAAACACCGTGCAGGAGGGCGTTCCTGCACGGTGTCATGATCTTTGAGATATGACAGAACTAAACTGTCGGGACCGTTGAACCATTACTCTCTTGCCATCTGAGGAAGAAGAGGATATAATGATTGTGCGGTGCGGACAAGTCGGTCCGTTGTGCGGGTGCTACTACCACCTGCGCAGGTGCATGGGAGGTGGTGCTCCCATGCACTGCCGCTGTTTTTTTGTTTTCTAGGGTAATTATAACATAACTTTCGGGATATGTCAATAGAAAAAATCCAATTTATAGATAATTTTTTGTTGCATTAAACTTTGTAACTAAAAATTGTTGATTTTCTCCGCAGAATGCGTTATTCTGGGCACAGACTTTAAATGGGAAGTGATAATGTTGGCATGGTCATATAACCGACTGTGGGTAATGCTTATATATAAAGGTGTTAAGCGTTCTCAATTGATTGAACTTGCAGGCCTAAATGCAACTTCCATAGCCAAAATGGGGAAAAACCAGCCCGTATCTCTTGAAGTGCTTGGCAAACTGTGTGCGTACTTTCATTGCAGGGTCGAGGATCTTGTAGAGTATGTACCGGAAGACGGCGAGCAGCCATCGTCAACTTCTGAATAGGTCCAGATGACAACGTAAGAGCGTTTAAGAGCTGGGTGCAGCCTGTGTTCTTGTAGTTCCACTCACGCCATGGGGACAGGAGACTTCCAGCCTCCAGCCTGGCGGGAGTATGATGGAGGAGACTATACCGGCTGTTTCGGCAGTGGTTTTCGGGGTAATGTGATAGGTAATCGAGCCGTCTTCATTGAAATCCGTTGGGATTTCCTCAATGGGCCTTTCAGGCTGTAGGATCTTGAGAATCATATAAAGCCGCTCTGTAGCCTCGGGTGAAGTGAAACTGGTATAGTTGGAGGCTGTCACGTCACCTGCGAGGGAAAGACCACAGAGGAACTTTATTGTGCCGCCTTGTGTCTGGCTGCTCAGACCGCATTTTGTCACAAGAAGTTTGCAGTAGGTGTTGTGCAGCAGTGTACGGGCATAGTGTTCGCTGGGGAACTCATTTTTGGCCTTTTGTATGGTGTCGTTGGCCACGCCGGCCTTGACGAGCTTGGCCGCAGCATACTTATGCAGTTCGCTGGGGGTTGTTTTCCTGTTGCCTGTAGCCACGACGTATTTATCCTTTAGGCTTTTTGGGCTCGTCTTTTCCAGCTCGCTATGAAGCGTTCTGAGTATGAGCGCGGTCATGGGAATGCAGGGGCGGGTGTAGTTGTGCTGAGCGCCGGCACGCTCCGCGAGGAACAGACCGACTGTGACAAAATCTTCTCTGGATGGATCAAAATATAGATTCTTCCAACGGAGGTTGCAAATCTGCTCTGCTGTGAATCCGCTGGCAAGAAGAGCAACGCCGCAGTCCTTGCTGGAGGCTTTGACAGCTAGAAGGTCAAAAAGCTTATAGAACGTCTCAGTTGACAGGGTATTGGCCCGCAATGCCTTGGATTGAAGGGCCTTCGGAGAGATCCGAGTGTCTGCAAAGGCAGGAAATGGATTCGTCCCGCTGACGTAGAGCCTATCCAAACAATAGTTCCAGAAGTCTCCCGCCAGTTTTGCGGTTTCTTTGCCGATATGGGCGCGCTGGATGTAGGCTTGGATTTGAGAGGCTGAATACTTGCACATGGGTGTATTCTCAAGTCCGTAATAAAACTTGTTGAGTTGATTCAGCCGTTCTTTTTTCTTTTTGCCCGTTGACCTTGGGTATTTGGCTTGGAGAAATGCCGGCGCGTACTTATCGAATGCCCGCCGTGGGGTTATCGTGTCGGGTGTAACAGGTGAGTTGTATGCGCTCTGGTAGTCTGCAGCTATTTCATTTTGATAATTACGATATAGTCTTTCGGCTGATGACGCGATGTAGTCTTTCATTTCGCGCTCGGAACAGTCTTTGCAGTTGAGTTCTGCTTTGACCTTCTTTTCTATGTACTTACCATTTTTCACATACTTGCGGACCAGGACATTGCCGGATATCTGTGAGATGACCTTCATGTAGCCGCGGTATGCGTTGCGGCAGCCTGAAGGCTGTCGCTGGAGAGAAAATGAGGTCATAATATCGTTGTGATAATACAATCCAGACGCCTTGAGAATCTTACCTTGAGGGTCGGTTTCGATGTCCCAGACGTTGCGTGGATCATGCCATTGATTTCTGACAGGTTTCATTGTACCTCCTTATTGTCTTGGATAATGAGCCGGTTTTCAGGGTCCTTTGGTTTTGAGCGCGGAGTCAAATTGACGGGGGGAATTTGAGGCTTCGCGGCTGTGCCTGCTGTGACGGTGTCTTGGGGAGGACGAAGAGTGAGGGTGATCTCCTCGCCCGGTTCACTCGCTTCGAAGTCCTGGCTAGTCTCAAGCTCAATGTCACTGTCATTGACATAGATATGCCGGGGGAACGGGATCATCGTTATCTTCGTATCAGGATGAAGAAGGATCGGGCGGTATCCTGGGTTTCGGGTCCGTTCGGGAGCGGTCGAGTATACATATCTCTCCTCGCGCAGCGCCAATTTGGCCAGTGTTTCCTTCAGGGACATGTCTATCATGATTGCGGCCTCCATTTTACATACGTTTGTGGCCCAGGCCTGGATCGAGGAGGTCCTGCCCGATGCCCATGTAGTCTTGCATCCGGCTGGCCCCATCACGACGGAGGATATAGGCGGCCACGTCACGTGAGATCAACTGGTCATTGGTTTTGTCGGGGAAAAGCGCGGAGGCTTTTTCCGCGGCTTGGAGCAGTTCCTGGTCAACTCCGCACTCCTTGAGAAGCTCAAGAATCCATGAGGAAAGTTCCATCGATGTGACAAGAGCTTTATCACTGTTTGCCGGAGGCGGGTTGGTCATGTGCGCGGCGCAGTCGCGTAAAACAGTTACCCCCCACAGAGGAATAGGGACAACACGATACGCATTTTTGGTCTTGAGGATAGCAGACCGCACCCCGTTAGACTCTTGGTATATTATAGGAATTGCGGCGTATTCGCCGAGGTAGGACACATCACTTGGCAGAACGGCAGCCGCTTCGCTGGTCCGCACATTTCCGCAGACCATGATAGTCGTAGCAAATGTCATCTCTGGCTCCAGTATGGCTTTCTCCTCAAGAGCCCGGTACATTCTCTGCCGGCATGGCTCCGGGATGGCTTTGAACTGCTCTACCTCGATTTTGATCACACCGTCGTACATTTCGCTTTCCATGATGGAAGGAAGGGAAGGGTCAACCGTGCGCATCTGCAGATAGATCTCCAAGCACTCGCGGCAGTGCCGAGCCATAGTCTTATTTGCGGTGAGGGCACTGCGGCAGCGGCCATTCTTAGAGATTTTCGACAGTTCACGGCTTTTCCAGGCGGCGAGATTTGGGCCTCCGATAACGGCAGTGTTCGGAGAACTGAAATCGGCCTCAAGAAATGGGATAAAGTGCCGCTCGGCCCACATCATAGCTGACTTCCGTGTGGCGGTCCCCCAGGTCGTAAAAAGAGAGGAGTCCGCTTTAACAACGGCAAAAGCATCGGCATACTTCCCGTCCAGCGGCTGCCGGGGATTCTGGGCACGCTTGATGGGCTTGACTCTGGTTGGCACGTCGCGGGCGATCCGGCTGACCAGGTTGAGAAGTGCGCTGTTCACATCTGCCGGGCGCCGGGCAAGGGCCTCGCGGTAACCGGCGCCGGGTACCGCCTGCCCGTTGGTATTGTGAAGGATGCCGCGGAGCAGGCAGGCGCCGTCCTTATAAGTGGTTTTCACGATATGGGCAATATAATCAGGATGGCCGGGAATAGGGCGGTCAAACTTCTCCGGCTGCTCCGCTCGGCTGGCTTTAGTATATGTGCGTTTCATGAGAACCTCCATTAATAGCATTACTTTCGAAAGTGTTGCTTATTATAGCGCACACAAATGCTTTTGTCAATCAGTTTAATCAGAAAATTTTAAAAAACGTTTGACAAACTGATTAAAAATTGATATGTTTTCACTACAATTCTTAGGAGGTGGACATATGACTCTTGGAGAAGCGATTCGGTATTACCGTGAGGAGAACTCCATTTCACAGGCGAGTCTTGCCCAAAAGCTGCATACCAGCCAAATGGGGGTATCCAGGTTAGAGGCCAATCAGGACATTCGCATGACAAAGGCGCTCGCAGAGAGTATCGTAGGCTTACTGGGAGAAAATCAAGTCTACGCAATTGATGACGAATCAAAAAATCTGGCGCAGGTAAAGAAACTGTTTAAAATGCCTTACGAAGAGAAGACCGTTGCCAATTACCGACAGATCCAAAAAGAATGCGCGGCTGCGCTCACAGCTGTTACACGCAGCTGGAGCAGGGAGGCGGTTGTACAGCGGCAGGGAATAGAGAGCCTTGAATGCGCCAATGACGAGAAGCGATGGTACTTGGATATTTGCTTGAATAGAGGATCTGACTCCGTGCTCCGGCCGCGGCTGGCCGAGGGGATAGGGCTGGCGGCCATGAAACCCTCTATAAATAAGTATTCAATGATCCGCTGTGTTGGTGGGGCGACAGAGCCGGAGCCTTCCGAAGCGGTCACAACAGAGCCGGGACCTTTTGGAGCGATTAATTGCTGGGATAACTTGAACTTTGATGTTTCGATTCTTTATTTTGATCTTCAAAAGAAGAAGTTCATTGCTGAAGACGATATATGCGTACACTATGACGGGAGAGGATTCTTTGATCTTGCGGTCCCCGACAGAGCGGAAGCAGCGGCGACTGCGTATTCCCGATGGAAAACGAGCATGAAGTGAATAAGGCGGCTGGAAGAACAGACGGAGGCGGGCGCTATGTCCGCCTCTCGCCATTCCAAACGGAATTCCAAATGTCCCCTCAAAAATGGCATGAGCGGCCCTTGACCGGGACCGCTCAAAAATCTCTGTTCCAAATGTATTCCAAACGCAGGGCGTTTTGGACTTTTTGGAGGATAAAGCAAAAGCCTTGGAAACATCGTGTTTCCAAGGCTTTGCGGGTGGTCCGAGTGACTGGACTTGAACCAGCGGCCTCCTGAACCCCATTCAGGCGCGATACCAAACTTCGCCACACCCGGTCGTGTTTTGCTCAAATATACTAGCACAAAGGCACTGAAAATGCAAGCACAATTTTCGCCGCAGGCCGATTTCCCGCCGCTCCTCCGCCCGGTCCGGCCCGAATTGGGGAAAACGCCGGAAATCCCCGGCCCCGGGGTCGCATATTCTTGTTTAGGCTTCCCTGCGAAAAAGGGTTGCAATGGGGCCGAAAGCGCGGTATTATTAAAAAAGTCAATCTATATTATTAGAAATTGTTTTGACTATCCCGTGCCGGCCCACCGGCCGGAAGGAGGCCACAGCATGGAAAAAACGACCGGATTGTACCGACCGTGCTTCGAGCACGATTCCTGCGGCATCGGCGCCGTGGTGGACATCCAGGGCCGGCCCAGCCGGTCCGTGGTGGACGACGCGCTGAAGATCGTGGAGAAGCTGGAGCACCGGGCGGGCCGCGACGCCGCCGGGGAGACCGGCGACGGCGTGGGCATCCTGGTACAGGTGTCCCACAGCTTCTTCAAGCCCGCCGCCGCGGCCTGCGGCATCACCCTGGGCGGGCCCGGCGACTACGGCGTGGGGATGTTCTTCTTCCCCCAGGACGTGGTGCGCCGCCGCCAGGCCATCAAGATGTTCGAGGTCATCCTGGGCAAGGAGGGCCTGCGGCTGCTGGGCTGGCGGGAGGTGCCCACCTGCCCGGAGATCCTGGGGAAAAAGGCCCGGGACTGCATGCCCCACATCCTGCAGTGCTTCGTCCAGCGGCCCAGGGACGTGCGCCCGGGGCTGCCCTTCGACCAGCGGCTGTACGTGGCCCGGCGGGTATTCGAGCAGAGCAATGACAACTCTTACGTGGCCAGCCTGTCCAGCCGGACGGTGGTCTACAAGGGCATGTTCCTGGTGGATCAGCTGCGGGCCTTCTATAAGGACCTGCAGAGCGAGGACTACACCTCCGCCATCGCCATGGTCCACTCCCGCTTCTCCACCAACACCACCCCCAGCTGGGAGCGTGCCCACCCCAACCGGTTCATCCTCCACAACGGCGAGATCAACACCATCCGGGGCAACATCGACCGCATGTTGGCCCGGGAGGAGACCATGAGCTCCGCCGTCATGCGGGAGAACATGGACAAGATCTTCCCGGTGATCAACCCCAACGGCTCCGACTCGGCCATGCTGGACAACACCCTGGAATTTCTGGTGATGAACGGCATGCCCCTGCCCCTGGCCATGATGATCACCATCCCGGAGCCCTGGAAGAACGACAAGATGATCGACCGGAAAAAGCGGGACCTGTACCGGTACTACGCCACCATGATGGAGCCCTGGGACGGGCCGGCGGCGGTGCTGTTCTCCGACGGCGAGCTGGTGGGGGCCATCCTGGACCGGAACGGCCTGCGGCCCAGCCGGTACTACCTCACCGACGACGGGCGGCTGATCCTGTCGTCGGAGGTGGGCGTGCTGGACATCCCGGAGGAGCACATCACCCTGAAGAGCCGGCTCCAGCCGGGCAAGATGCTGCTCATCGACACCAAGCGGGGCAAGGTGATGCAGGACGAGGCGCTGAAGAGCTATTATGCCTCCCGCCAGCCTTACGGCGAGTGGCTGGACCAGAACCTGGTGCGGCTGAAGGACCTGCCCATCCCCAATAAAAAGGTGGAGATCCACACCCAGGATCAGCGGGACCGGCTGTACCGGGCCTTCGGCTATACATACGAGGAGATCAAGGACTCCATCCTCCCCATGGCCCGCACCGGCGCGGAGCCTACCGCCGCCATGGGCTGCGACACGCCTCTGGCGGTGCTCAGCGAGAAGTACCCGCCGCTGTTCCACTACTTCAAGCAGCAGTTCGCCCAGGTCACCAACCCGCCCATCGACGCCATCCGGGAGGAGTGCGTCACGGATACCACCGTCTATGTGGGCTCCGACGGCAACCTGCTGGAGGAGCGGGCGGAGAACTGCAACGTGCTGGAGGTGGCCAACCCGCTCCTCACGGGCATCGACCTGATCAAGATCAAGGCCATGCACCGGGACGGGTTCCATGTGGAGACGGTGAGCCTTCTCTATTACAAGAACACCCCCCTGGAGCGGGCGCTGGAACGGCTGTTCATCGCCTGCGACAAGGCCTACCGCCACGGGGCCAACATCCTGATCCTGTCCGACCGGGGCGTGGATGAGAACCACGTGGCCATCCCCTCCCTGCTGGCCGTGTCCGCCATGGAGCAGCACCTGATCCGCACGAAAAAGCGCACCAGCGTGTCCATCATCCTGGAGAGCGCGGAGCCCCGGGACGTGCACCACTTCGCCCTGCTGCTGGGCTATGGCGCCCGGGCCATCCAGCCCTATCTCGTGCACGAGTGCATCGCCGAGTGCATCCATCTGGGCCTGCTGGACAAGGACGAACACACCGCCATCGACGATTACAACAAGGCCATCCTGGGAGGCATCGTGAAGATCGCCTCCAAGATGGGCATCTCCACGCTCCAGTCCTACCAGTCCTCCCAGATCTTCGAGGCGGTGGGCATCCGCCAGGACGTGGTGGACAAATACTTCACCAACACCGTCAGCCGCGTGGGCGGCATCGGCCTGGAGGAGATGGGCCAGGCGGTGGAATTCCACCACAGCCACGCCTTCGATCCTTTGGGGCTGGGGGTGGACACCACTCTGGACAGCATCGGCTTCCACAAGCTCCGCTCCGGCCACGGCAGCGAGGAGCACCTGTTCGACCCGGCGGTGATCGTGGCCCTGCGGGAGGCCGCCCGGAACGGGGATTACGAGCGGTATCTGGAGTACTCCGACCTGGTCACCCGGGCCCAGTCCCCCCGGAACCTGCGGGGGCTGATGGAATTCATCTGGGACGAGAAGGGCGGCGTGCCCCTGGACGAGGTGGAGAGCGTGGACTCCATCGTCAAGCGCTTCAAGACCGGCGCCATGAGCTACGGCTCCATCTCCAAAGAGGCCCACGAGTGCCTGGCCCTGGCCATGAACCGGCTGGGGGGCAAGTCCAACTCCGGCGAGGGCGGCGAGGAGCCCGAGCGGCTGGGCACCGAGCGCAACAGCGCCATCAAACAGGTGGCCTCCGGCCGCTTCGGTGTCACCAGCGAGTATCTGTGCTCCGCCAAGGAGATCCAGATCAAGATGGCCCAGGGCGCCAAGCCCGGCGAGGGCGGCCATCTGCCGGGCAAGAAGGTCTACCCCTGGATCGCCCGGACCCGGTACTCCACCCCCGGCGTGAGCCTGATCTCTCCCCCGCCCCACCACGACATCTACTCCATCGAGGACCTGGCACAGCTGATCTTCGATCTGAAAAACGCCAACCGGGACGCCCGCATCAGCGTCAAGCTGGTATCCGAGGCCGGCGTGGGCACCATCGCCTCCGGCGTGGCCAAGGCCGGCGCACAGGTGGTGCTCATCTCCGGCTACGACGGCGGCACCGGCGCGGCCCCCCGCAACTCCATCCAGAACGCCGGCCTGCCCTGGGAGCTGGGCCTGGCGGAGGCCCACCAGACCCTGATCGCCAACGGCCTGCGCCAGCGGGTGATCCTGGAAGCGGACGGCAAGCTGATGACCGGCCGGGACGTGGCCGTGGCGGCCATGCTGGGTGCGGAGGAGTTCGGCTTCGCCACCGCGCCGCTGATCGTGCTGGGCTGCGTGATGATGCGGGTGTGCAACCTGGACACCTGCCCGGCGGGCATCGCCACCCAGAACCCCGCCCTGCGCTGCCGGTTCGAGGGCAAGCCGGAGTATGTGATGAACTTCATGCGGTTCGTGGCTCAGGAGCTGCGCCAGATCATGGCCCGTCTGGGCGTGCGGACGGTGGATGAGCTGGTGGGCCGGACGGACCTGCTGCGCACCCGCCGGGATCTGGCGGGCACCCGTGCCGAGAGCGTGGACCTGCGCGGCATCTTCGGCCGGGGGATCATGACGGCGGTGCACCACGAGCCCGCGGCGGATTACGACTTCCACCTGGAGAAGACCCTGGACGTGAGCGTGCTGCTGCCGGCCTTCAAAAAGACGCTGAAGGACGGCAAGCCCAAGCACGTGAGCGTGGACGTGTCCAGCACCAACCGGACCTTCGGGGCCATCCTGGGCTCGGAGATCACCAAGCGCTTTGGCTCCTCCCTGCCCGACGACACCGTCACCATCGACGCCCGGGGCGGCGGCGGCCAGTCCTTCGGCTCGTTCCTGCCCAAGGGCATAACCGTGTGCCTCACCGGCGACAGCAACGACTATCTGGGCAAGGGCCTTTCCGGCGGCAAGCTGATCGTCAAGCCCCCGGAGACCAGCCGCATCAACGCCGGGGAGAACATCATCATCGGCAACGTGGCCCTGTACGGCGCCACCGGCGGCGAGGCCTACATCAACGGCATGGCGGGCGAGCGGTTCTGCGTGCGCAACTCCGGCGCCAAGGCGGTGGTGGAGGGCGTGGGCGACCACGGCTGCGAGTACATGACCGGCGGCTGCGCGGTGATCCTGGGCCCCACGGGCAAGAACTTCGCCGCCGGCATGTCCGGAGGCATCGCCTATGTGCTGGACGAGAAATACGAGCTCTATCTGCGGCTGAACAAGGACATGGTCACCATGAGCTCCGTCACCGCCAAGCACGACATCGCCCAGCTGCGGAGCATGATCGAGGCCCACGTGGCCGCCACTGGCTCCAAGCGGGGCAGGACGGTGCTGGACAACTGGGACGACATGCTGCCCCTGTTCAAGAAGATCACTCCCAACGACTACAGCCGCATGCTCACCGCCATCGCCCAGCTGGAGGAAAAGGGCGTGCCCAGGGAGCAGGCGGAGCTGGAGGCGTTTTATACCGTCCAGAAGGGAGGCGTGTGACATGGGAAAGGCGACAGGCTTCATGGAATACAAGCGGGTGGATCTGCCCGTGGCCGACCCGGCCAGCCGGGCTGACAGCTTCGGAGAGTTCCACGGCGCTCTCTCCCCCGCCGAGCGGCAGCTCCAGGGCGCGCGGTGCATGAACTGCGGCGTGCCCTTCTGCCAGTCGGACTTCGGCTGCCCGCTGCACAACCTGATCCCCGAGTGGAACGACGAGGTGTTCCACGGCAACTGGCAGCACGCTCTGGACCGGCTTTTGAAGACCAACGATTTCCCGGAATTCACCGGCCGGGTGTGTCCGGCGCTGTGCGAGTCGGCCTGCGTGTGCGGCCTTTACGGCGACGCGGCCATCTCCGTGCGGGACAACGAGCTGGCCATCATCGAATACGCCTATGAGCACGGCCTCATCGCGCCGAAGATGCCGCCGGTATCCTCCGGCAAGCAGGTGGCGGTGGTGGGCTCCGGCCCGGCGGGACTGGCCGCGGCGGACCAGCTGAACCAGCGGGGCCACAGCGTGGTGGTCTTCGAGCGGGACGACCGGCCCGGCGGCCTTCTCATGTACGGCATCCCCAACATGAAGCTGGACAAGGCCGTGGTGGAGCGCCGTCTGGCACGGATGGAGGCGGAGGGCGTCACCTTCGTCACCGGCGTGGACGCCGCCGAGCCCGCCACGGCGGCACGGCTGCTGGCGGAGTACGACGCGGTGGTGCTGTGCTGCGGCGCCCGCCAGGCCCGCTCCGTGCCCATGGAGAACGCCGGCGCACAAGGGGTATACCAGGCGCTGGCATACCTCACCGAGAGCACCAAGGCCGTCCTGTCCGGCCGGGAGAGCCCCTGCTCCGCCCGGGGCCTGGACGTGGTGGTCATCGGCAACGGCGACACCGCCACCGACTGCGTGGCCACCGCCATCCGCCAGGGGGCAGCCAGCGTCACCCAGCTGGTGCGCAAGCCCGCCCCGGCGGATACGCCGGCCCGCTGGCCCTATCACAGCCGCACCGGCAGGCCGGATTACGGCCAGCAGGAGGCCATCGCCCGGTTCGGCGGCGACCCCCGGATGTACGAGACCACGGTCCGGTCCCTCGTGACCGACGAGGCCGGCGCTCTCACCGCCGTCCAGTGCCTCACCGCCGGCAAGGAGCACACCCTCCCCGCCGGGATGCTCCTCATCGCCGCCGGCTTCTCCGGCGCGGAGGAGAGCGCGGCCGCCGCCTTCGGCCTGGCCCTGGACGGAAAAGGCCGGCTGGGGGACGAGCGGTTCCGCACCGCCAACGAGAAGGTCTTCGCCGCCGGCGATATGCGCCGGGGCGCCACGCTGGTGGCCTCCGCCATCGCCGAGGGCCGGGCGTGCGCCCGGGCGGTGGACGAATACCTGGAGGGCTACACCAACATGTAGCCGCGAAAAAAAGAAACAGGACGGTATGGCCTCTGCCATACCGTCCTTATTCGTCTGTTTTTCCCGCCGTTACTGGCCGGCCTTTTTGTCCAGCGCCCGGTTGCGGAAGTAGATCCCGATGCCGCCGCTGACCATGAGGGTGTTCAGCACATAGAAGAACATCACGTACCACTTCACCGTCACGTACCAGGGCTGGGGGGCGCTCAGGGCGATGAGGCGGCACTTGCCGATCATGGCGAAGATGTAGCCGATCCAGATGAAGAAGTAGAAAAGCACGCTGGTGCCCTTGGCTGTCCGGGCCTTCCAGGCCTTGGCGATGTTCAGCGGCCAGGACAGGCCGAAGCACACCACCATCAGCATCTCCATCACGCTTGCGAGAGTATCCATCACGGTCTCCTTTCCTCTTCCCCGGTCTCCAGCATGGAGCCGGTCCGTTTCAGTCTTCTGTGGAAGGCAAAGCACTCGTCCAGGATGTGGGGGGTCTGGGCCCCGCCGGTGGCGGCGCAGGCCCGCTCAAAGTACCGGCGCAGCTGGGGCCGGTAGTCCGGGTGGGCGCAGCGGTCGATGATGAGCGCCGCCCGCTCCTTGGGGGAGCGGCCCCGCAGGTCCGCGTAGCCCTGCTCCGTCACCAGCACGTCCACGTCGTGCTCCGTGTGGTCCACGTGGGTCACCATGGGCACGATGCTGGAGATGGCCCCGCCCTTGGCGGTGGAGGCGGTCATAAAGATGGTCACGGAGGCGTTGCGGGCGTAATCCCCGGAGCCGCCGATGCCGTTGTAGACGCTGGTGCCGTTCATCTGGGAGGAGTTGACGTTGCCGTAGATGTCCGCCTCCACGGCGGTGTTCATGGCGATGACCCCCAGTCGGCGGATGACCTCGGCGCTGTTGGAGATCTCGGAGTCCCGCAGCACGATCCGCCCCCGGTAGGACTCGATGTTCTGCACGAAGTGCACCATCCCCTCGTGGGACATGCTCAGGCTGGTGGCGGAGGCCATGTCGCAGCAGCCGGCGTCTATGAGCCGGATGATCCCGTCCTGGATCACCTCGGAGTAGAACGTCAGGTGCTCGAATCCGGCCCGCTCCAGGCCCAGCAGCACCGCGTTGGCCACGGAGCCCACCCCGGACTGGAGGGGCACCTGGCCGGCGGTGAGACGGCCCGCCGCCTCCTCCGCCTGCAAAAACCGCACGATGTTGTCCGCGATGGCCTGGCTGACGCCGTCCGCCGGGGCCAGGGGCCGGGGCTTCACCTGCAGGTCGCTGTATACCACCGCGGCGATCTTGTCCGCCCCGCAGGTGATGAAGGGCCTGCCGATCCGCTGGTCCAGCCGGGTCAGGGGGATGGGCTGGCGATGGGGCGGGTCCGCAGGCATATAGATGTCGTGGAACCCCTCCAGCGCCTCGGGCTGGGCGGTGTTCACCTCCACGATCACCTTCTTCGCCATGGTCACGTAGGTCTGGGCGCAGCCCACGGCGGTGGTGGGGATGATGTTCCCCTCCTCGGTGATGGCGGCGGCCTCCACCATGGCCACGTCGATGGGGCCGTAAAAGCCGTAACGGGCGTTCTGGGCGGTCATGCCCAGGTGCTGGTCCAGATAGGCCACGCCCTCCGCGCTGCCGCCGTTGACGGCCTGGCGCAGAGGCCCGCTGGTCATATAGGGCAGCCGCCGGGCGATCATGTCCAGCTCCGCCCAGGCGGAGTCCAGCTCCGGGCCGGTGGACGCGCCGGACAGCAGCGTCAGGCGCACCCTCCTCTCCCCCGAACGGACCTGCTCCGCCAGGGCCAGGGGCACGGCCTTGGGGTTGCCCGAGGGGGTGAAGCCGCTGACGGCCACGGTCATGCCGTCGTCGATGAGCCTGGCGGCTTGGTCGGCGCTCATGACCCGGTCCAGCAGGGCCGGGCAGCGCAGTCTCTCTCCCATAGGCCGCCCTCAGTCCGCCGTCCGGCGCAGCCGGGCGGCGTCCTCGTCGCTGACCAGCTCCGCGCCGGCGGCCAGAGCCTTCCAGTTCATCTCCTCCGTGCCGGAGGGGATGTGCCGGCGCACGCCCTCCCGCAGGGCCTCGTCGCTCACCAGGCCCAGGGCCCGGTTGATGGCGCCCACCGCCACGATGTTGGCGGTCATGATCCTGCCCACCTTGTCCCGGGCGGTGGCCAGGATAGGCAGCAGCAGCGTCCGGGAGGGGTCCGCCCCCGCCGGCAGGGTCAGGCCCGCGTCCGCTATGACCACGGCGCCCTCCGCCAGGGTCCGGGCGTACCGGTCCAGGGAGTCCTGGGTCAGGGCCAGCAGGAAGTCGGGCCGGGACACCTTGGTGTACCAGATCTGCTCCCGGCTCAGCACCGTCTCCGCCCGGCACAGTCCGCCCCGGGCCTCGGGGCCGTACGCCTGGGACTGGACGGCGTTCATCCCCTCCGCCACGGCCGCCTCCGCCACGATCACGCTGGCCAGGATCACGCCCTGGCCGCCGGAGCCGGAAAATCGCATCTCATATCGCATGGCCGCCCCTCACTTTCCTTCCCGGGCCCGCTCCAGGAGCTGGGCGTACTGCTGGGTGTACTCGGGGAAATCGTTGTGGGTCAGGATGCCCACCAGGATCTTGTCCCGGCGCTTCTCCTCGCTCATGGCGTAGTAGCGGCTGGCGGGGACCATATTGTCCCGCTGCCAGGTGAGCATCTCCACCGCGCCGCCCTTGTGGTTCTTCCGGCCGTAGTAGGTGGGGCAGGCGGAATACACGTCCACCAGGGAGAAGCCCCTGTGGAGGATGCCCTGTTTGATCAGTTCGATGGTCTCCCGGGCGTGATACGCCGAGCCCCGGGCGGTGAAGGACGCCCCCGCGCCCGCCGCCAGCTGGGCGATGTCGAAGGGCCGGTCGATGTTGCCGTAGGGGGCCGTGGTGGCCACGTCCCCGGTGGGGGTGGTGGGGGAATACTGCCCGCCGGTCATGCCGTAGATGTCGTTGTTGAAGGCGATGACCGTCAGGCCGATGTTCCGGCGGGCGGCGTGGATCAGGTGGTTGCCGCCGATGGCGGAGCAGTCCCCATCGCCGGTGAGGACGATGACCTCCAGATCCGGGCGGGCGAATTTGATGCCCGTGGCAAAGGCGATGGCCCGGCCGTGGGTGGTGTGGATGGAGTTGAAGTCCATATACCCCGCCGCCCGGGAGGAGCAGCCGATGCCGGAGACGATCACCGTCTTCTCCCGGCTGACGCGGCAGTCCGGATCGTCGATCAGCTCCTGCAGCGCCACGGCCACATCCCGCATGATGATGCCGTTGCCGCAGCCGGCGCACCAGATATGGGGCAGGTGGTCGATGCGCATGAATTTGTGGATCAGATCACTGGGCATGGCTCACACCTCCGTCCGGCGCAGCGCGCCGAGGATATCGTCCGGGGAGATCACGGTGCCGTCCAGACGGCCGAGAAAGTCCACCGGCACCTTTCCCTCCGCCACCCGGCGCACCTCCAGGACCATCTGGCCGTAGTTGTGCTCCACGGTCAGGATCCGCTTCAGGCCGGGCAGCCGCTCCCGCAGCTGCTTTTCCGGGAAGGGCCAGACCGTGATGGGCCGGAACATGCCCACCTTCATGCCCGCCTCCCGGGCCTGGAGCACGGCGCTCATCGCCGCCCGGGCGGTGCCGCCGAAGCACACCACCGCGGTGTCCGCGTCGTCCATAAAGACCTGCTCCGTGCGGATGATGTCGTCCAGGTTCCGGTCGATCTTCTCCATCAGCCGGGTGTACAGGGCCTCCGCCACGGCGGGGTCGTTGGTGGGGAAGCCGGACACGTCGTGGGCCAGGCCGGTGATGTTGTACCGCTCGCCCTGGCCGAAGGGCTTCATGGCCGGCACGTACTTCCCCTCCGGCACGTAGTAGCACTGCTTGTTGGCGCCGTCGTGGTAGGAGATATGGCGCTTGTTGATGATCAGGTCGTTGGGGTCCGGCAGCTCCACGCCCTCCCGCATGTGGCCTACGATCTCGTCCATGAGGAAGATCACCGGCGTGCGGTATTTCTCCGACAGGTTGAACGCCCGCACGATCAGCTTATAGGTCTCCAGCACCGACGACGGGCTCAGGGCGATCACCGGGTGGTCGCCGTGGGTGCCCCAGCGGGCCTGCATGTAATCCCCCTGGGAGGGGCTGGTGGGCAGGCCCGTGGAGGGTCCCGACCGCTGTACGTCCACGATCACGCAGGGGATCTCCGCCATGCACCCGTAGCCGATGTTCTCCTGCTTGAGGGAGAAGCCCGGCCCGGAGGTGGCGGTCATGGCCTTCACGCCGGTGGCGGAGGCGCCCAGCACCGCCGCCATGGAGGCCAGCTCGTCCTCCATCTGGATGAACCGCCCGCCCACCTGGGGCAGGCGCAGGGCGCACAGCTCGGCGATCTCCGTGGAGGGCGTGATGGGATAGCCGGCGTAAAACCGCATCCCGGCGGCGATGGCTCCCTCCACGCAGGCCTCGTTGCCCTGCATCAGCACTCTTTTTCTCTCCATAGCGCTCACTCCTCCAGATCCTCCAGCCAGATGGCGTAATCCGGGCACCGCAGCTCGCACTGCCCGCACAGCACGCACTGGCCGTCCGGCTTGAGCCGGACCTTCTCCTCCGCCAGCTCCAGGGCCTGCTTGGGGCAGAACGCCACGCATATGCCGCAGCCCTTGCACCAGCTGGGATCCAGGACCAGCTTCTTCTTCCCTGCCATTTTTCGCCCTCCTTTTGGGTTTTTTCGCACAAGAGGACGGCACCCGCGCCGGATGCCGCCTCTATAGTCACGCTCTTTATTCCCGCTCCTCCGGACCGACCGGCGTCAGGGGCTTCGTTTTCAAGTTCTCCGTGATGCTGAACACCCACAGCAGCATCTGCACCGCCACGGAGGCATACATCAGGCTCATGCCGATGCCGTTGTCGTCGATGGCGCTCATGACGCACAGCAGCACCGCCATGCTGCAGGTGAACAGCGCCCCCCAGGGGTGGGCCGAGTGGAAGAAATAGCCGGAGAAATAATATCCCGCCAGCAGCACCGCGCACTGGGCGAAGATCTCCACCACGAACCGCCAGATCTGCGGGTCCGTGGCCGCGTCCCGATAGCCGGTGATCAGCCAGATCAGCGCGAACAGCATATACGCCAGCGCCCCCTTCCGGGCGTTGGCCGCGCCATCCTCCTTGGGGGCGTTCACGGCGATCACCGCCGAGCCGAACGCGCCTGCCATGGCCGCGCCGCCGCACAGCCGGTGCAGGCCGGGCCACATCACGTCCTCCCCCGGAGATATCAGCACCATGGCCCCCGCCAGCGCCAGCAGCACGGAGGGGATCAGGGAGATGATGCCGAAGAAGGGGCTCTGGGCCGCCAGGGCCTTTTCCGGCTCTGTGGGCGCGTCGAACTGGCGCAGGTAAAACAGCAGATACCCCGCCAGCAGCAGCGCCGTCGCCGCGATGATCAGGATCACCAGCCAGCTGATGAGGGCGTTGGGCGCCAGACCCGTCTCCTCGTCAGCGATGCGCATGTCCTGCAACCACCGGAACAGAAAGCCCACCGCGCTGATGACCGCCACGACGCTGGTCAATTTGAAAGCTTCACTTCGCATAAGCCGCTCCGTTCCGCCATAGTATTGTTCCACCGGCGATTATATACCAACCGCCGTGCCCCGTCAAGGGACAGACTTAGTCAAAAAGGAGATGCACACGCCATGAGATACGCCGTCTCGCTGCTGCTGTGGTGCGCGCTCACCGCCGGTCTGGCGGGCCTGTATCAGCTGGAGGAGACCGCCCCGCCGGAGGACGCCTCCGCCGACGGCCAGACGCCCCTGGTGCTGCTGACGGAGGACGGGCCGCGGCAGACGACCATGGCCGACTGGCTGCCCTTCGCCCTGGCGGCGGAGATGCCCGCGTCCTTCGGCGGCGAGGCCCTGAAGGCCCAGGCCGTGGCCCTGCGGACCCTGGCGCTGGCCGGCGGCCGGCACGCCGACGCAAACGTCTGCACCGACGCCGGCTGCTGCGCCGCCTGGCTGGACGAGCCCGCCCTGCGGGCGCGATGGCAGGACGGCTACGAGGAGAACATGGCCGCGCTGCGCGATGCCGCGGCCGCCACGGACGGGGAATATCTCACCTACGGCGGCCAGCCCATCCAGGCCGCCTTCCACTCCAGCTCCGCCGGATGCACGGAGGACAGCGGGGCCATATGGTCCCCGCTGCCCTATCTGGTCAGCGTGTTCAGTCCGGAGACGGAGCAGGACGTGCCGGATCTGGTGTCCACCGTCACGGTCCCGGCGGAGGAGTTTGCCCGCACCCTCGATCTGGACACGGACCTGCCGCCGGAGCGGTGGCTGGGCCCTCTTGCCCGGGACGCGGCCGGGCGGACGGACACGCTCCTCATTGCCGGCACGGCCTATACCGGCAGCCGGCTGCGGAGCCTGTTCGGCCTGCGCAGCACCGCCTTCACCGTGGAATGGGACGGCCAGGCCTTCGTGTTCACCGTATCCGGCTACGGCCACGGGGTGGGCATGAGCCAATACGGCGCCCGCGCCTTTGCCGCCATGGGCATAGACTACCGCCATATCCTGGCCCACTACTACCCGGGCACCGTCATGGCGGTGTGGTCGCCCGCCGGCGCCGTGCCGGCGGGAAAAAGCCCGGCATAGGGCGGTCAGACGTTCTCCTGCCCTTCCAGGAACACCATCTCGAAGGTGGCGGCGCACACCAGCTTGCCGGACTCGTCGCGGGCCTCGGCCACGCAGTAGGCGTGGGTGCGGCCGTGGTCCGTGACCCGGCCCTCCGCCGTGATCACCCGGCCGGTGCCGGGCCGCAGGAAGTGGATGTCCGCCGAGCGGGTGACCACGCCCCTGCCCAGGGAGGTGGCGGCGGTACCGGCGGCGGTGTCGCACATGGCGAACAGCAGCCCGCCGTGGGCGAAATGGTGCGGGTTGCACTTCTCCTCGCTCATCTCCACCCGGCAGGCGCAGTAGCCCTCGCCCACCTCCGTGACGGTGATGCCGTTGTGCAGGGCAAAGCCCTCCTGCCGGTTCACCCGGTCCTTCAGCCACTGCGCGTCCACCATGTTCATCCCTCCGCGCGAAAAAATAGGGCGGGCAACGGCCCGCCCCGCGGGAGAAGATTGTATCATCATTCTCCCCTTTCGTCAACTTTTTCCACCGCGGGGACCCCGTCCCGGCGGATCAGGCGCACCCGGTCCCCGGGGCCGAGGGAGCCGTCCAGCAGCATCCCCGCCAAGGCGTCCTCCACCGTCCGGCGCAGGCACCGGCGCAGCGGCCGCGCCCCATAGACCGGGTCGTATCCCCGCTCCGCCAGGGCGTCCAGCCCCTCCTCCGTCACGGTCATCTCCACGCCCTTTTCCTCCAGCCGCCGGACCACCCGGTCCGCCATGGCCCCGGCGATGGCCCGCAGCTCGGCCCGCTCCAGGGGCCGGAACACCACCACCGCGTCCATCCGGTTGAGCAGCTCCGGCCGGAACACCCGCTTCGCCTCGTCCATCACCCGGCGGCGCAGCTGCTCGTACCGGGTCTCGGCGGTGTCCTCCCTGCCGGAAAAGCCCATCGGCCCGGCGCCGCTGAGGATGGTCTGGGCCCCCACGTTGGAGGTCATCACCACCACCGCGCTGCGAAAGTCCGCCCGCCGGCCGTGGCTGTCGGTGAGGGAGCCCTCCTCCAATATCTGCAGCAGCAGCCCCCACACGTCCTCGTGGGCCTTCTCCAGCTCGTCGAACAGCACCACGCTCCAGGGCTTGCGCCGCACCTTCTCCGTCAGGAAGCCCCCCTCGTCGTGGCCCACGTACCCCGGCGGCGCGCCGATGAGGCGGCTGACGGAGTGCTTCTCCATATACTCGGACATATCCACCCGGATGACGGCCTTCTCGTCGCCGTATACCGCCTCCGCCAGGGCCCGACACAGCTCCGTCTTCCCCACGCCGGTGGGCCCCAGGAACAGGAAGCTCCCCACCGGCCGGCCCGGGTCCGCCAGGCCCACCCGGCCCAGCCGCACCGCCCGGCACACGGCGGACACCGCCTCGTCCTGGCCGATGAGCCGCCGGTGGATGATCTCCTCCAGCTTGCCCAGCCGCTCGCTCTCCTCCCTCGTCAGCTCCTCCACCGGCACGCCGGTCCATCCGGACACCACCGCCGCCACGTCCCCGGGGCCCACCGAGGGCGCGTTCGCCCCCGCGCTGGCCGTCCAGGCGCACCGGGCCGCGTCCAGCTCCAGCCGCTGGCGCAGCTCCTGGTCCCGCAGGGAGGCCGCGCCCTCGAAGTCCTGCTCCTTCACCGCCTGCTCCTTGGCCTGCATCAGGCTCTGGACCCGCTCCTGGGCCTGCCGGACGCCCTCCGGCACCCGGCAGCCCGCCATCCGCACCCGGCTGGCCGCCTCGTCGATGAGGTCGATGGCCTTGTCCGGCAGGTACCGGTCGGGGATATACCGCACGGACAGCCGCACCGCCGCCTCGATGGCCCCGTCGGTGATGACCAGGCCGTGGTGGGCCTCGTACCGGTCCCGCAGGCCCTTCAGGATCGCCACGCTCTCCTCCGCCGTGGGCTCCGGCACCGTCACCGGCTGGAACCGCCGCTCCAGCGCCGCGTCCTTCTCCACATGGGTCCGGTACTCCTCCGGGGTGGTGGCCCCCACCAGCTGGATCTGGCCCCGGCCCAGGGCGGGCTTGAGGATGTTGGCCGCGTCGATGGCCCCCTCCGCCGCGCCGGCGCCCACGATGGTGTGCAGCTCGTCCACGAACAGGATCACGTCCTCCGCCCGGGACGCCTCCCGGACCACCGCCTTCACCCGGTCCTCAAAGTCCCCCCGGTACTTGGTCCCCGCCAGCATGGAGGGGATGTCCAGCGCCACGATCCGCTTTTTCCGCAGATGCTCCGGCACGTCCCCGGCCGCCACCCGTCGGGCCAGGGCCTCCGCCACCGCGGTCTTGCCCACCCCGGGCTCGCCGATGAGCACCGGGTTGTTCTTCGTCCGGCGGGACAGGATCTGGATCACCCGCTCCAGCTCCTTCTCCCGGCCGATCACCGGGTCCAGCCGGCCCCGGGCGGCCAGCTCCGTCAGGTCCCGGCTGTACTGGTCCAGCGTCCGGGTCTCGCTGCGCCGGCCGGAGGCGCGGGCGGCGCCCTCCTCCTGGCGGGGACAGCGGTCCGCCCGGTCGAAGATGCCCATCACGTCGGAATAGAGATCGTTGGGGTCCACCCCCGCCTGCTCCACCGCCCGGGTCCCGGCGCAGTCCGACTGGCGCAGGATGCCCATGAGCAGATGCTCCGTGCCCACGAAGTGGTGGCCCAGCCGGGCCGCGTCCGAGCAGGCCAGCTCGATGCACCGCTTGGCCTTGGGCGTCAGCCCCTGGGCGGGCGGACCGGGGGTCCCCCGGCCGGCGGCGCTGGTGACCAGCTCCGTCACCGCCACCGCCTCCAGCCCCCGCCGCCGCAGGCAGCGGCCGGCCAGGCCCTCTCCCTCCCGCATCAGCCCCAGCAGCAAATGCTCCGTGCCCACATAGCTGTGGCCCAGCTCCCGGCTGGCCTCATAGGCCTGTTCGATGGCCTTCTGCGCCCGCATAGTGAAGCGCTCCGACTGTTTCATTCCCATCGCCTCCGGGATGATTATAGCCGGAACCGGCCGAATAAAAGCGCGACACCGGCGGAAAAGTTCCGCGGAAGGTACCTCCGCCGGCTCCCGCGGAAGATATCGGGACGGCCGAACGCTTGCGCCGCAAGGGTTTGCGGTCTCGAACTTTCTTTTGGAAAGGCTCAAAAAAGTGTTGAAAACCGAGACCCTTTGTGTTAGTATGTTTGCGTACATAAAAACAACGGAGGTATTCGATATGGCTTACAAGATCTCTGACGCTTGCATCAGCTGCGGTTCCTGCGCTGATCAGTGCCCTGTCGAGGCCATCAGCGAGGGCGATGGCAAGTACGTCATCGACCCCGACAAGTGCATCTCCTGCGGCTCCTGCGCCGAGCAGTGCCCCATGAGTGCCATCGCTGAGGAGTGATCGACACAAAAAAACCGCGGGCGGTATGCATAGCGCATATCGCCCGCGGCCTTTTTACGGAGGAAACAGGATGCGGCAGTTATGGCCCGGCGGACCGGTCTATAAGGACGAGACGGTGTTTCGGATCACCACCGACTCCGTGCTGCTGGCGCATTTCGCCGCCCGGCGGGAGAGCGTAGAGCTGGCCATGGACATCGGCTGCGGCGGCGGGCTGCTGGGCGTGCTGCTCCACGAGCAGTTCCCCGGCGGGACCTACGACGCCGTGGACATCCGCCCGGACGCGGTCCGGGCATGCCAGGAAAATTATCGCGCCAACGGCATCCGGGGCCGGGCAGCCTGCCTGGACGCCCGCCAGTACCGGTCCATGGAAGGGGCCGGGACCTACGACCTGGTGGTCTGCAACCCGCCCTATTACTATATGGGCAAGACCTCGCCCGACCGGGACCGGGCCGCCGCCCGGGGGGACGGGCTGTCCCCGGCCCAGTTCTCCGGCGCGGCCAGCTATCTCTTGCGCCGGGGCGGCAGCTTCTGCCTGGTCCACAAGCCGGAGTTTCTGGCGGACATCTTCGCCGCCATGCGCCTGGCGGACATCGAGCCGAAGCGGATGCGCTTCGCCGTCCACAAGGCGGACAGCGCTCCCTCCCTGGTGCTGATCGAGGGCCGCCGGGGCGGCCGGCCGGGGCTGGAGGTGCAGCCCATGCTGGTCCTGGTCGCGGCCGACGGCTCCCCCACCGACGAGGCCCGCCGGATCTATCACATGCGCGCAAAGGCGTGAGCTCTCCCGCTCGCCATATAAATATCGGGGCCGCTGCAAGGCATTTGCAGCGGCCCCTTTTTTATTTTGCTCGCGTCCGCCGGAGCGGAGGCGCCGTCACCTCTTGTGCTGGCGCACGAACTGTCCGCCCAGTCGCAGGGCGTCCATGGCGTCGTCCATGATCCGGCTGTAGTGGATGAAGGCGTGCATCACGCCGGGATAGAGCTTCAGCTCGCAGGGCATGCCCTTGTCCTTCAGGATGGCGTACAGGGTGGTGGAGTTGTCCACCAGCGGGTCGATGGTGCCGCTGCAGATGAAGCAGGGGGGCACGTCGTGGGTCAGATCATTGTAAAACAGGTCGAAATAGGGGCTCTTCAGGTCCTTCTTATCCACGAAGGAGGGCTCGTTGGGGTTGTCGTCATATTCCCGCATCATGCCGTCGTACTCGTTGCCGTACAGCCGCCAGGAGGGGGAGTCGGCCATGCCGTACGCGCCGTAGTAGAGCAGAAGGGAGTTGATGTAAGACACGTCCTTGTCCTCGTCCCGCAGGTACAGCGCCGCGGCCAGCACCAGCCACGCGCCGGCGGAATCCCCGGCCACGGAAATGTCGTTGGGGTCCAGGCCGTATTCGGCACCGTGCTCGTGGAAGTAGCGGATCACCGTCACCGTCTCCATGAGCTGGACGGGGAAGCGGTTCTCCGGGGCCAGGCGGTAGTCCACGCCGATGACCACCGTGTCGGACTCCTGGGCGAGGATGCGCATGATGCGGCTGTGGGTGTCGTTGTTGCCCAGGGCGAAGCTGCCGCCGTGGATGTACACGGTGACGCCCTTGGGGGCGCTCAGGTCCGGATAGTGCAGGCGCACGGGGACGGGGCCGTAGGGGCCCTGGACCGTCTCCTCCACCGTCTTGGCGGGGACGGGGCCGCCCTCGTTCCAGAACACCCGCTCGTCGATGTAGTCCTGCCGCCAGTCGGCCGTGGGGGGATGGGCCTCGTTCCACTGCTTGATGTGCTCGATGACCTCCTTCATCTGCGGGGTGATCAGCGAGAAGAAGTCCGGTTTGTTCACATGCATGAAGATCACGATCCTTTCTGATATGATGGGGCGGCCGGCGCCCCCGCCGGAGCGCCGGTCACCGGTGGGTCCCGGTCAGAACACGTATTTTTCCAGCCGGTCGAAGGCCTCCTCCACCCGGCTGCGGGGCAGCGCCAGATTCATGCGGATGTGGTTCGCACCGTGGAAAGGCCGGCCGTCCTGCCAGATGACGCCCATCTTATATCCGGCGGCCAGCAGGTCGGCGACGGTCTTGCCGTGCTCAGCGCACCACTGGGTGCAGTCCAAAAACAGCATGTAGGTGCCCTGGGGCCGGACGACGGAGACGCCGGCGAAGTGGGCGTCGATGAAGTCGCAGGCGTAGCGCACGTTGTCCGACAGCACGGAGCACAGCTCGTCCACCCACTGCATGCCCTCCGAGCTGTAGCCGCCGATCAGCGCGTACATGCTCAGCACGTTCATGGCGTTGTAGTGAGTGGAGGCCGCCGCCCGGGCGACGCGGTCGCGCAGATAGGCGTTGTAGATGATCCGGTAGCTGCCGATCAGCCCGGCCAGGTTGAAGGTCTTGGAGGGGGCGTAGATGGCGATGGTGCGCTGACGGGCGTCCTCGGAGACGGACTGCAGGGGGATGTGCCTGCGGCCGTCCAGCAGCAGGTCGGACCAGATCTCGTCGGAGATGACGTACACGTCGTGCTTTTTGTAGATCTCCATCGCCTTTTCCAGCTCCCAGCGCTCCCACACCCGGCCGGTGGGGTTGTGGGGCGAGCAGAACACCGCGGCGTGGATGTTGCGCGCCACGATCTTCTTCTCCATGTCCTCGTAATCCATGCGCCACACGCCGTCCACCAGCTTGAGGGGGCTGAGGACGATGTCCCAGCCGTTGTCCTCGATGCAGTGGGTGAAGCCGATGTAGGTGGGAGAGTGGAGCAGCACCGGGTCCCCGTTCCCGCACAGGACCTTCAGCGCCGACACGATGCCGCCCAGCACGCCGTTTTCATAGCCGATGTGCTCCCGGGTCAGGCCGGTGACGCCGTTGCGCTGCTCGTGCCAGCGGATGATGGCGTCGAAATACTCCTGCCGGGGCAGATAATAGCCGTAGGCGGGGTGCTGGGCCCGCTCGATGATGGCCTGGGGGATGGTGGGCACGGTGGGGAAATTCATGTCCGCGATCCACATGGGGATGGGCTCGAAGCCCTTCTCCCGGGAGGCGGGATCAAAGGGCAGCTCCATACCGAAAAAGGCCTTGCCGCCCGCGCCGGACGGCGCGTCCACCGCGATGGAGTCGTGGCCGTGGCGGTCCATGATGGAGGTAAAATCGTATTTCATCTGCGCTTCCTTTCCGCGCCGGTGTGAGCGGCGCTGGGCTCGTATTCGTATAACTATGGACAGATTATAGCGCATGTTTGTTTGATTGTCAAACAAACTTTCGGGGTTTTCACGATTTTCTTTTCTGTTTTGCCCAACTTTCCCCTTTTATACATCTGGATTTTTGGCCGCATCGCTTGACATAGGGGGCTTTTGCCGCTATAATGGGCTCATCGATAGTTTGATATTCAAACTATAAAACCGCAGAGAGGAGCGGATGGAAATGCCGGAGGGCGTCGGACAGGACATCGTGGAGGATACCTTTGCGAAACTGGACCCCAGGGCGGAGGAGCTGTATCAGTTCGTGATGCAGTTCCATGACTTCATGTTCACAGTCCGGGACTACGGCAACGGCGTCCCCATCAAAATGGTGGAGGTACACACCCTCACCATGATCGAGCGGAATCCGGGCATCACGGTGAGCCAGCTGGCCAAACTGTGGCGGCGGACGAAGGGGACCGTGTCCGTCAACGTGACGGCGCTGGAAAAGGCGGGCTACATCTACCGCCGGAAGGGCACGAAGGACGCCAAGGTGGCCCACCTCTACCCCACGGAGAAGGGGGCGGAGCTGAGCACGCTCCACAAGGCATACGACAATCTGGGTATCGTCCGCACCCAGGCCGAGCTGCTGAAGTACTGCTCCGGCGAGGAGCTGAACGCCTTTTTCAAGGTGGTCCACGCCTATCTGGAGGTCATGCAGGACTGGTGAGCCGGCGGGCGGTACCACGACAGCAAAAAAGGGAGCGGCACGGGCCGCTCCCTCGTATTTTTATGCCGCCGTCACGGTCTTTGCAGCCACTCCGCCGCGAACCGGGCCGTGGCGATGGCACCGGTCTTCAGGACCGACTCATTGAAATCGAACCTGCCGTTGTGGTGGGGCGCGCCGTAGCCCTCCCCGGGGGCGTTGATGCCCAAAAAGGCGAACACGCCGGGATACCGCTCCAGCCACAGCCGGAAGGACTCCCCCGCGTACCAGGGCTCGCAGGACACCACCGTCCCCTCCGGCAGCACCTGCCGCAGCGCCCGGTCGGCCACAGCGGCGCAGGCGGGGTCGGTGACGGTAGGGCCGCCCAGGTGACTGAACATCCGGGGGTCGTACTCCACCCGGCAGCCGTGCATGGCGGCGGTGTGGTCGGCGATTTGCCTGGTGACGTCCAGGGCCTTCTTTCCCTCCTCCAGGTCGAAGAAGCGGAAGGTGCCCTCGATGCGGGCGGTGTCGGCGATCACGTTGGGGGCGTCCCCGGCCTGGAAGGTGGTGATGCCCATGGTGACGGTCTTGCCCGCGGCGATCCGGTTGCAGAAGGCCACGCACAGGTTGTTGAGAAAGCTGGCGCCGCAAAACAGGGGGTTCACCGCCAGATCCGGCCGGGAGCCGTGGCCGCCCTTGCCGATGAAGGTCAGGCGGATGCCCGCCGCCCCGGCCATGCGGGGGCCCGGGTCCACGCTGATCTTCCCCTGCTCCAGGCCGGCGTAGAGGTGGATGGCCCAGCAGCGGTCCACGTGATATTTTCCCAGGGCGGCCAGCAGCGCGGCCACGCCGCTGTTGGTCTCCTCCCCCTCCTCAAAGCAGAACAGCACCGTACCGCACAGCTCTTCGCGCATGTCGCTGAGGATCTGCATGGCGCCCAGCAGCATGGCGGCGTGACCGTCGTGGCCGCAGGCGTGGCAGGTGCCGGGCTGCCCGGAGCGGCAGGTCCGGGGGCCCGTCAGGTTCTCGGCCTCCTCCGCCACGGGGAGCGCGTCGATGTCGGCCCGCAGGGCCACCGTCATGCCCGGCCGGCCGGTGTCCAGCTTCACGATGACGCTGGTGGCGGGCACCTCCTCGTAGGGCAGCCCCAGCCGCCGGGCCTCGCCCACGATGAGCGCGTGGGTCCTCACCTCGGCGGAGGCCAGCTCCGCGTAGGTGTGCACCTTTCGGCGGCAGTCGATGATGTATGGCTCATACCGGTCGGCCGCGGTCAGGATCTGCTGGTTCAAGTCCAATCGTCATACCTCCTATGGGTCGGGCAGGATGGCTCCTGCATGGGCCTCCGCCGGCGGTGTCTCCCTCCGGCGCACAATGTGTGAACGATCATACCATACCGGCGGACATTTTACAAGCGCAGCCGCCCGGCCCATAAAAGACCGCCGCCCGGCCGGGCGGCGGTGATCCTTCTTATTCCTGCAAAAACGCCTGTATGGCCGCCAGCTCCTCCGCCAGGGGCAGATGCCGGCGCTTGACACAGGCGTCCAGGTCCACGGCGGCATAGATGGTCTCGTCGAACACCGGGCAGGCAGCTTTGTACTCGGCCAGGGAAAGCTCCTCCAGCGGCTTTCCCCCGTGCACCAGGGAGGCGGCGATGCCGTAGGCCTCCCGGAAGGGCACGCCGTGCTCCACCAGCCAGTCGGCGCAGTCGGTGGCGTTGATGAACCCCGCCCCGGCGGCCTTGCGCATGGCCGCCGGATGGGGCGTCATGCCCCCGATCATGGGCGAGAGCACCGTCAGGCACAGCGCCGCCGTGTCCAGGCCGTCGAAGAGGGCCTGCTTGTCCTCCTGCATGTCCTTGTTGTAGGCCAGGGGCAGGCCCTTCAGCACCGTGAGCAGCGCCGTCAGGTCCCCGTACACCCGGCCGGTCTTGCCCCGTATAAGCTCCGCCATGTCGGGGTTTTTCTTCTGGGGCATGATGGACGAGCCGGTGACGTACCCCTCCGGCAGGGTGACGAACCCGAATTCCAGGCTGGACCAGAGCACCAGCTCCTCCGCCATGCGGCTCAGGTGAGTCATGAGAAGGCTCAGGGCCGAGAGCGTCTCCACACAGAAATCCCGGTCGGACACCGCGTCCAGGCTGTTGAGCACCGGCCCCGAGAAGCCCAGGGCCGCGGCGGTGGCCTCCCGGTCGATGGGGAAGCTGGTCCCCGCCAGGGCGCAGGCCCCCAGGGGGCACTGATCCAGCCGCTTTTTCGCGTCTGCGAGCCGGCCCGCATCCCGGATGAGCATCATGGCCCAGGCGCACAGATAGTGGCCGAAGGTCACCGGCTGGGCCCGCTGCAGGTGGGTGTAGCCGGGCATGACCGCGTCAGCGTACGCCGCGGCCTTGTCGTGGATGGCGGCCACAGCGTCCCGGACAAGGTCCAGAAGCTCGTCGATCCGCCGGCGGGTATAGAGCCGCAGGTCCGTGGCCACCTGATCGTTGCGGCTGCGGGCGGTGTGCAGGCGCTTGCCCGCCTCGCCGATGCGCTGGGTGAGGGTCATCTCCACGAAGGTGTGGATGTCCTCGGCGGACATGTCGATGGCGAGCGCGCCGTTTTCGATGTCCTGCAGGATGCCCGTGAGGCCCGCCTGGATGGCCGCGCCGTCCGCCGGGGAGATGATGCCCTGCTTCGCCAGCATGGCCGCGTGGGCCAGGGAGCCCTCGATGTCCTCCCGCCACATGCGGCTGTCCACGGCGATGGAAGAGTTCAGCTGCCGCGCCGCCTCCGCCACGGAGCCGCCCCAGAGATTATTCATGGCCCGCCGCATTCTCGGCGTCCACCATGGCCTGGACCTTGATGGGCAGGCCATAGAGGTTGATGAAGCCGGTGGCGTCGGTCTGGTCGTAATCCGACGCGCCGAAGGTGGCGATCTTCTCGGAGTAGAGGCTGTAGGGGCTCCACACGCCGGCGTTGATCATGTTGCCCTTGTAGAGCTTCAGCTTCACCTTGCCGGTGACCCGCTCCTGGGTCTTGTCCACGAAGGCGCTCAGCGCCTCCCGCAGGGGGGTGAACCACTGGCCGTTGTAGACAAGCTCCGCGAAGGTGATGGAAAGCCGCTGCTTTTCGTGGAGGGTCATCTTGTCCAGGCACACGCTCTCCAGCACGCTGTGGGCCTTGTAGAGGATGGCCCCGCCCGGGGTCTCGTACACGCCCCGGCACTTCATGCCCACCAGCCGGTTCTCCACGATGTCCAAAAGGCCGATGCCGTTGGCCCCGCCGATCTCATTGAGCTTCAGGATGATGTCCTTGGCGCTCATCTTCTCCCCGTCCAGGGCCACGGGCACGCCCTTTTCAAAGTCCAGGGTGATGTAGGTGGGCGCATCCGGGGCCTGCAGGGGGCTGACGCCCATCTCCAAAAAACCGGGCTTTTCATACTGAGGCTCGTTGCCCGTGTCCTCCAGGTCCAGCCCCTCGTGGCTCAGGTGCCACAGGTTCTTGTCCTTGGAGTAGTTGGTCTCGCGGCTGATGCGCAGGGGCACGTGGTGGGCCTCGGCGTAGTCGATCTCCTCCTCCCGGCTCTTGAGGGACCACTCCCGCCAGGGGGCGATGATCTTCATATCGGGGGCGAAGTGCTTGATGGCCAGCTCGAAGCGGACCTGGTCGTTGCCCTTGCCGGTGCAGCCGTGGACGATGGCGTCCGCGTGCTCCTTTTTGGCGATATCCACCAGGCCCTTGGCGATGCAGGGACGGGCGGTGCTGGTGCCCAGCAGATATTCCTCATACACCGCCCCTGCCTGCATGGTGGGGATGATGTAGTCGTTGACGTACTCCTCCGTCAGGTCCAGCACGTAGAGCTTGCTGGCGCCGGTCTTGAGGGCCTTCTCCTCCAGCCCCTCCAGCTCGTCGGCCTGGCCCACATTGCCGGCCACGGCGATGACCTCGCAGTTATCGTAATTCTCCTTCAGCCAGGGGATGATGATGGACGTGTCCAGTCCCCCGGAGTAGGCCAGTACCACTTTTTTGATCTCGGACATGATGTTTTCCTCCGTTTTTCGCAGTAAGCGTATCATACTCCTGCCCGGGATGAATATCAATAGTAATATTCATTGATTTTATGAATATTTTCACCGCGCAGACGCAAAGACCGGGGGCTCCCGCCCCCGGTCCTGTGTCACTTGTCATCAGAGATATGCTTCCCGCCGTATTTTCGCTCCCGCTGGGGCGTGGGAACCAGCCTCTCCACCAGGCTCTTGGAGCGGCGGCTGCTGTATTTCACGTAAAAGTATCCCACCGTGGAGAACACCGCAGCGCCGATGAAGTTGACGAACAGGTCCTCCATGGTATCCACCAGGCCGATGTCCAGATACCCGCCCAGGCCCAGGCTCTTTCCGTTCACCGCCACGTCGGTGATGTCCCGCACCGGCACGGCGATGTTGCGGCGGGTGGGATCCAGCATGGTGGAGGCGAAGGCGTGGACCACCGTGTCCTTTTGCATGTCCATGGCGAACAGCTTATCCATGGCAAACTCGAAAAACTCCCACAGCACCCCGATGGTCATGGAGAAGCAGAAGGCCACCAGCGCCATGAAAAAAGGCGACAGGTCAAAGGTCAGCCGCCGGGACCGGTTCAGGATATCCACCAGCGAAAAGCCGATCACCGCGCAGAAAAATCCGTTCAGGGTGTGCATCACCGTGTCCCAGTTGGGCACCAGGATGTAAAACGAGCCGATCTCCCCCAGGATCTCCGTGGCGAAGATGAACAGCAGCATCACGATCTCCAGCAGAGACGGGAACTCCACCTTGAACGTCACCTGCAGCACGCTGGGCATGATCATGAGCACCAGCGTCACGATGCCCAGGAACACGTTCTCCCAGTTTTTGTTGATCACCTGCAGGATGATGACCACCAGCACCAGCAGCCGCAGCACCGAGTAGACGATGAACGTCTTCCGGTTCTCCCGCAGCTCGTACACCACCTGGTCCCAAAACTCTCTGAATGCGCGGCGTTTTTTCATCTCGCTCCTCCCTTTTCCCCCATTATAGCGCGCCATGCGCCCCGCCGCAAGGCGTTTTTGCGCCGCTCTACTTTGCGTAGGGTTACTTTCCCCGCCGGCCGTGGTATACTGAAGGCCGCATAAAGGAGGCGAGCTCATGGATCAGAAAAAGATCGGCGCGTTCATCGCCGACCGGCGGCGGGAGCTGGGGCTCACCCAGGCCCAGCTGGCGGAGCGGCTGAACGTGACGGACAAGGCGGTGTCGAAGTGGGAGACCGGCCGGGGCTGCCCGACGCGTCGCTGTTCCAGCCGCTGTGCGACCAGCTGGGGGTGTCGCTGGAGGAGCTGTTCGCCGGGGAGACGGTGCCCCCGGCGGACCTGACGGAGCGCACGGAGCAGGCCGCCATCGGCCTTTTCCTGCTGGTCCAGGAGTGGGGCCGGCAGCGAAGGGTCATAAACGCCGCCTTCTTCGCCGTGCTGGCGCTGGACGTGCTGCTGACCGCCAACGCGCTCGTTTTCGGCTGGGGGGACATGGATACCCGCCGCACGCTGGACGGATGGCTCCCGTCGCTGAACCTCATGCTGCTGTTTCTGGGCGCGGCCTTCGCCCGCTCCAACCGGGACAGCCGCCCCATCCAGTGGGGATTCACTGTGGCCGGGGCTGTACTGCTGGCCTCCGCCGTCACGGCGCTCATCCTGTGCGCCGTCTCCGGCGCGGGCAGCTATTACCGGGCCGACCCTCTCTATCTGGCTGGCCTGCGGGCGGGAATGCCCTGCGCGTTTCTGTTCTGGGGCTTCTTCTGCCAGTATCTGGACGGAAGGGCGGAGCTCTTCTTCCTGCTGATGGCCGCATTGGGGCTGGCCTGCCTCGTCAGCGGGGCGCGGAGCCTGCGGGCTCTGAGAAAGTAAAAGGCGGACCGGGAGCGATCGCCCCGGTCCGTATAAATTATGTAAATCGAATTATGTCTACTTCCTCACGCCCCACACCATCAATGCCGCCCCGGCGGCGGCGCTGACCGACGCCGCGGCCAGGGTGCCGCTCACGCCGATCCCGTCCAGCAGCAGACCGCCCGCGGCGGCGGCGCAGATGTTGCCCACGGTGATCATGGCGGTGATCCAGGCCTGGGCCCGGTTCACCCGGTCCGGCCCGGCCATCCCGCCCGCCCAGCGGACGGAGGCGGGGATGAACAGCGCGTAGCTCAGCCCCTGGAAGAACATGGCCCCGTACAGCCCCGCCACGGACGACGCGGCCAGGGCCAGCAGGGTCTTCACCGCGAAGAACACCGCCGCGAACCTCAGCAGCCCTCCGGCAGACGACCGGCGCAGCAGCCGCTCGAACAGCAGCATCCCCGGCAGCTCCAGCACGGCGATGTAGCCGGTGAGCAGGCCCATGTCCCCGCTGTCGCCGCCCACGTTCTCCACGATCTGGATGGTGAAGCTGGACAGGATGGCGTGGGCGAAAAACAGCAGCGCCGTGGCCGCCAGCATCCGCCGGAACCGCCTGTCGGCCAGAGGCCCGCCCGGGGAGGCGCTGGCAGCGGCCTGCCTCTCCACCGGCGGCGGTGTGCCCGCCCGGGCGAACAGGGCCGCCAGCAGCAGCATCGCGCCCGCGATGAGGACGCCCGCCGCCGGCACGGCGATCTCGCCGGCGCCCAGGACGATGCGGCCCAGCACCGCCGCCAGCAGCCCGTAGGCCAGCGACCCCACCGCCCGGCACGCGCCGAAAGGCACCGCCGTGCCCAGCCGCTCCAGATAGTAGGCGAAACCGTTCACCAGCGGCTGCAGCGCGATCACCAGCGCCATGAACGCCGCCGTCAGCGCCGTCACCGCCCAGCTCCTGCCCGCCAGCGCCGTCAGGCCCGCCGCCGTCGCCGCCACCGCGGCCGTCGCGCCGCCGATCACCGCCAAGGGCGCCCGGGCGGACCGGTCCGCCAGCGCCGCCAAAAGCGGCTGCAGCGCCAGGCCCAACACCTGGCCCGCCGCCGCGATGACGCCCAGCTGGCTGTTGGAGTAGCCCCGGCCCAGCAGGAACACCCCCATGAAGGAGTAGGCCAGACAGCACAGCATCCAGTACACGCCGTTCAGCGCCCCGTATGCCCCGCGCAGCGCCCTGCCGGCGCGCCGCTCCGATCCGGACATATCCGTCCCCTCCTTCCCGCGATGGCCCCATTATAGGCCATGGCCGGTGGATTGTAAAGCCGTCCGAGGTTGACACCCGGCGGACGAGATGATATAGTATGTGGGCATGGAAGCGTATCGAAGTGGTCATAACGGGCCTGACTCGAAATCAGGTAGACCGCAAGGTCTCGTGGGTTCGAATCCCACCGCTTCCGCCATAAAACAGGTCCACCCCCTTGTGGGGTGGACTTGTTTTATGAATCTTAGGGGGATTCGAACCCGAGGGCGCTTGGCAAGGCGCCGGTGGCGCCTTGCAACCCGAGGCGGCCTGCGCCGCAGCGCAGGTCGAATCCCACCGCTTCCGCCATAAAAAGAGACCGCCCCTTGTGGGCGGTCTCTTTTTTGATAGATATTTGGATCATTCGCCTTCAGCAGCGAAGAACAGAAAGTTTTGAGGTCTGGCATATCTTTTTCGACCACTTCCCATGTGATCGTGTTGTCCACCGTTCCATACCGATGGGCCACGATATTCCGCATAAGTTTGATTTGCCGCCACGGGATCTGACTGTTTGCGGCCTTGAACGCATCTGACAGATGCCCCACAAGCTCACCGATCTGCACGATACAAAGAGCCACGGAATTGCGATAAACCGAATCGCCGTCAAACAAATCAAAGCTATGGCCAAAGCGTTCCACCGCCATATCGATTTGACCGCAGTAGGTCAGAATATGCTCCAAAATACGCAGATCACGCTCTTGCACGTTCATAAAGCAACACCTCGTCCGGGCGGATCGTTTCAAGGAACCTCTGATCCATGCCTGTCGTGGAGACAAGATCGACCGGCATTTTGAGCGCGTCCTCCAAATCACCAAGCAGATACGCAAATTGCAGGCCGTGAATAGCGCCCTTGTCAATACGCAGGTCAATATCGCTGCCGCTGTGCATATCACCCCGCGCGTAGGAACCAAAGAGATACACGCGTTCTGCGCCATAACGCTGCGCCAGAGGACTGACTATGGCCCGCAGCTCTGAGATCGTATATGGCATAGCAGCACCTCCTGTTGCTGATCTCTGCTTATAGTATAACATATCATCGCCGGAAGTAAAAGGATGTTTTTGTGTCGCTCCGCCTGTATATCTGCCGTATTCGGCACGCCCCGCGGCGCCGGCGGCTCTTGCTTTTCCCTCCACAGCCTGCTATAATCCTTAGCACATCAAACAGTAAGGAGCGCTTTTATCATGATGAAAGACTTTGGCGTGAAGCCCTATCTCTATCCCATGCCCACCTATATGATCGCCACCTACAACGAGGATGACACCGTGGACGCCATGATGATGGCCTGGGGCGGCATCTGCGCCGAGGACATGGTGGCCCTGAACCTGGAGGAGGCCCACAAGACTGTGGCCAACCTCCGCGCCCGGGGCGCCTTCACCCTGTCCGTGCCCGGCACGGATACCCTGGCCCAGTCCGACTATATGGGCATCGCCTCCGCCAACGACACCCCCGACAAGTTCGCTCGCACCGGCCTCACCGCCGTGAAGAGCACCCGGGTGGACGCGCCGGTCATCCAGGAGTACCCCCTGACCCTGGAGTGCACCGTGGAGCGGTTCGAGGACGAGCCCTACGGCCTGCGGGTGCTGGGGAGGATCGTCAACGTGATGGCCGACGAGAAGGTGCTGGACGAGCTGGGCCGCATCGACGCCGCCAAGCTGAACGCCTTCGCCTTCGACCAGATGCGCAACGGCTACTATGCCTGCAATGAAAAGGTGGGCCAGGCCTGGAATTCCGGCGCAAGCTATCTGAAAAAATAAGGATACGGCTATTCCCATCAAAAACGCCGGGAGCGCACCGCTCCCGGCCTTCTTTTTACATCACCAGCGCCTGCTTCAGCGTCCGCAGAGAGGCGATGTGCCCCTCCAGCATAGGCAGCGTCAGGTCCTCCATCTCCAGAGAGACGTATCCGTCATACCCGCTCATGCGCGCCACGGAGAAGAATTCCTGCCACCACTGCACCCCGTGGCCCGCGCCCACGGCCACGTAATTCCAGCTCCGGTGTCGGAACGCGTCGATGGGCTTGGTGTCCAGCATGCCGTTGGGGCCGGCCATACGCCGCTCGGGCCGGGAGTCCTTGCCGTGGATGTGGTACAGCGCCCCGGCCTCGCCCAGCACACGGGCCGCCTCTATGGGGTCGCCGCCCATCCAAAACAGGTGGGACGGGTCCAGGTTCATCCCCACCATGGGGCCCACCGCGTCCCGCAGCCGGAACAGCGTCTCCGGGTTATATACCAGCTGCATGCCGTGGTTCTCCAGGGCGATGCGCTCGACGCCCTGCTCCGCCGCCAACTTCACCAGCCGCCGCCACGCGGGGATGGCCACCTCGTTCCACTGGTAGTCCAGGACGCTCTGGGTCTCCGGGGGCCAGGAGGTGGTGATCCACACAGGCGTCCTGTCCCCCGGACAGCCGGCGGGCAGGCCGCTCGTCATCACGATCTTTTTCACGCCCAGCAGCCCGGCCAGCCGGAAGGTCTTTTCCGTCACGTCCATGTCCCGCTCATAGGCCAGGGGGTTGCCGGAGCAGTTGAGAGCGCACAGCTCCAGACCATGGTCCCGGATCGCTCCCACCCACCGCTCACGGGCCGGCCCCGAAGCCAGCAGCCCGTCCAGGTCGATGTGGGGCGCGGCGGACCAGTTGCCGGTGCCGATCTCCAGCCCCTGCACTCCCTGCCCGGCGCAGAAGTCCAGCATGTCCGCAAAGGGCATGTCCAGCGTACAGGTCTTGACCGCCAGCTTCATGGCAAAGCCTCCTTATCATTTATAGCATTATTATAGCATAGGCGCTCAAAGCGGACAAGCAGCACCAAAACTATTAATTATGTGAATCATATTATGTAAATTATCCGTATTCCCGCCGGAGCTTTTCCAGGATCGCCTCGTCCGCGGGGCAGAAGTCGTACTGGGGTATCTCCGCCGGGGTGATCCAGGCGATCTGCACGTGCTCCAAAAGCTTCGGCTCCCCGGCGGCGACGGAGGCGTGAAAGAGGGTCAGATGGACCGTGATGTCCGGGTACTCATGGGTGACCTCCATGAACACGTCCCCCACGGTCAGCTCTATGTCCAGCTCCTCCCGGCACTCCCGGCGCAGGGCCTGGGCCTTCGTCTCCCCCGGCTCCACCTTGCCGCCCACGAATTCCCAGAGAAGCCCCCGGGCCTTGTGGGGCGGCCGCTGGCAGATGAGGAACCGGTCCCCCTTCCATATGAGCGCCGCCACGACTTCCGTCATATCCCGCACCTCCGTTCTCTGCTGTGCCCAGTATAGCATATATCAAGTTGAAAATCACGCCCCGGCGGGATATAATGCGGTTGATCTATCCATTTTAGAGGTGTCTCATGGCTCATTCCGAAAACCGCCCCGACGCCATCCTGGTCCGGGGCGCGCGGGTACACAATTTGAAGAACGTCGACGTGGACGTGCCCCTGCACAAGATCGTGGGCGTGGCGGGGGTGTCCGGGTCCGGCAAAAGCTCTCTGGCCCTGGGGGTGCTGTACGCCGAGGGCTCCCGGCGGTATCTGGAGAGCCTCTCCACCTACACCCGCCGGCGGATGACCCAGGCGGCCGCCGCCCAGGTGGACGAGGTGCGGTACATCCCCGCGTCGCTGGCGCTGCATCAGCGGCCGGGCGTGCCCGGCATCCGCAGCACCTTCGGCACCTCCACAGAGCTGCTCAATTCCCTGCGGCTGATGTTCTCCCGGCTGGCCAGCCACCGCTGCCCCAACGGCCACTATCTGCCGCCCACGCTGGACGTGGCGGCGGAAAAGCCCATGTTCTGTCCCGTGTGCGGCCAGCGGGTGATCCCGCCGGGGGCGGAGATGCTGGCCTTCAACAGCCAGGGGGCGTGCCCCACCTGCGGCGGCACCGGCACGGTGCGCACCGTGGACCGGGCCACCCTGGTGCCGGACGAGAGCCTCACCATCGACCAGGGGGCGGTGGCGCCCTGGAACAGCCTCATGTGGTCGCTGATGACCGACGTGTGCCGGGCCATGGGGGTGCGCACGGACGTGCCATTCTCGGAGCTCACCGAGCGGGAGCGGGACATCGTCTTCAACGGCCCGGCGGAGAAAAAGCACATCCTCTACCGCTCCAAGAAGACGGAGGAGTTCGCGGAGCTGGATTTCACCTACTTCAACGCGGTGTACACCGTGGAGAACGCCCTTTCCAAGGTGAAGGACGAAAAGGGCATGAAGCGGGTGGAGAAGTTCCTCCGGCAGGACGTGTGCCCGGACTGCGGCGGCACCCGGCTCAGCGAGGCGGCGAGAGCGCCGCTGCTGCGGGGCATCTCCCTGGCCGACGCCTGCAAAATGACCCTCTCGGAGCTCATCGAGTGGGTCAAGGGCGTTCCCGCGTCCCTGCCCGAGGCGATGCGCCCCATGGCGGAGAGCATCTGCGGGGCGTTCCAAAACACCGCCCGGCGGCTGGTGGATCTGGGGCTCTCTTACCTCACCCTGGACCGGGCCGCGTCCACCCTGTCCACCGGGGAGCGGCAGCGCGCCCAGCTGGCCCGGGCGGTGCGCAACCGCACCACCGGGGTGCTGTATGTGCTGGACGAGCCCTCCATCGGGCTGCACCCGGCCAATCTGACGGGGCTGGCCGGGGTGCTGGAGGATCTGGTGGACGACGGCAACTCCGTGGTGCTGGTGGACCACGACGTGAACGTGCTGCGCTGCGCCGACCACATCATCGAGCTGGGGCCCGGCGCGGGGGCCGACGGCGGCCGGGTGATCGCCCAGGGGACCGTGGAGCAGCTCATCGCCGACCCGGCGTCCAGGATCGGGCCCCACCTGGCCCCGGACACAGGGGCCGCCCTGCGCCGGCGCACAGACGCGGAGCACCTCTTCGACCTGGGGACCATCACCATGGCCACCGGCCCCATCCACACGGTGCGGCCGCTGACCGTCGCCTTCCCCAAGGGCCGGCTCACGGCAGTGACGGGGGTGTCCGGCTCCGGCAAGACCACCCTGGTGCTGGAGAGCCTCATCCCGGCGCTAACGGCGGCCGCGGCGGGCACGCCCCTGCCGGAGCATGTGCGGTCCATCGACGCGCCGGGCATCCGCCAGGCCAAGCTCATCGACGCCACGCCCATCGGCATCAACGTGCGCTCCACCGTGGCCACCTACGCGGACGTGCACGACGAGTTGCGCAAGGTGTTCGCCCGCACGGCGGACGCCCGGGCCCGGGGTTGCAAGGCGGGGGATTTCTCCTACAACACCGGCGCGCTGCGCTGCCCCACCTGCGACGGCACGGGCAGCATCAGCCTGGACGTGCAGTTTTTGCCGGACGTGGACATCCCCTGCCCCGACTGCGGCGGCAGCCGCTACGCCCGGGCGGCCTTCGACATCCGCCGGGAGCGGAAGGACGGGGCCCGCCACAGCCTGCCGGAGCTGATGGCCATGAGCGTGGACGAGGCGCTGGAGGCTTGCGCCGATCTGAAGACGGTGCGCAGCCGGCTGGCGGTGCTCCACGACGTGGGGCTGGGGTACCTCACCCTGGGGGAGGCCACGCCGGGGCTGTCCGGCGGCGAGGCACAGCGGCTGAAGCTGGCCAGCGAGATGGGCCGGGGCCAGGACGACGCCCTGTTCGTATTCGACGAGCCCACCATCGGCCTGCACCCCCTGGACGTGGCCAGCCTGATGGAGGTCTTCCAATCCCTCATCGACCAGGGCGCCACGGTGATCGTCATCGAGCACGACCTGGACCTCATCCGCAGCGCCGACTACGTGGTGGACATGGGTCCCGGCGGCGGCACGGAGGGCGGCCGCATCGTGGCGGCGGGCACGCCAGACCAGATCCGCGCCTGCCCGGAGAGCGTCACCGGCCGGTATTTGTGATTATGTAAATTATAATATGTAAACTGAATTATGTAAATCATCTCAGCCTCCCGGTCTGAAACTCCCTCTTGACTATTCAATGAAGTGTGCTATGATAGGTTGCCGGCGGCGGGCGGCCGCCAATACGCGAGGGAGGCTCCCATGGACACCGCACAGAAAAATCAGATCGTCGAGGGCGTCATCTGGAAGCAGCTGCTGCTGTTTTTCTTCCCCATCCTGATCGGCTCCTTCTTCCAGCAGCTATACAACACCGTGGACACGATCATCGTGGGACAGTTCGTGGGCAAGCAGGCCCTGGCGGGAGTGGGCAGCACCGGCACGGTGATCAACCTGTGGCTGGGATTTTTCATCGGCCTGGCCGGCGGCGCGTCGGTGATCATCTCCCAGTACTACGGCGCGTCGGACGGCGACGGCCTTTCCAAGGCGGTACATACCTCCATCGCCCTGGCCCTGGCCGGGGGCGCGGCGCTGACGGCGGTGGGTCTGGTCACCGCCCGGGCGTCCCTGGAGATGCTGGACGTGGCGGAGGACGTGATGGACGAGGCCATGACCTACATCACCGTGTTCTATTCCGGCATGATCGCCACGGTGGTCTACAACGTGGGCACCGGCATCCTCCGGGCCATCGGGGACTCCAAGCGGCCGCTGTATATCCTCATCGCCTGCTGCGGCGTGAACATCGTGCTGGACCTGCTGTTCGTGGTGGTGTTCCACTGGGCGGTGTTCGGCGTGGCGCTGGCCACGGTGATCGCCCAGCTGGTGAGCGCGGCGCTGGTGATGCTGCGGCTGACGCTGGTGCGGGAGAGCTACCGGGTCCGGCTGCGGCAGATCCGCTTTCACGGCCCCACGCTGAAAAAGGTGGTGCGGCTGGGCCTGCCCACCGGGATGCAGTCGGTGCTCTACTCCATCTCCAACCTGGTGATCCAGGCGGCGGTGAACTCCTTCGGCACCGACGCCATGGCCAGCTGGGCGGCGGTGAGCCGCATCGACGGGTTCGTGTGGATGGTCATGGGCGCGTTCGGCATCTCCGTGACCACCTTCGTGGGCCAGAACTTCGGCGCGGGCCGCTATGACCGGGTACTGCGGGGCACCAGGGTGTGCCTGGCCCTCACCGCCGGCACCACCCTGGCCCTCACGGCGGTGGAGCTCATCTTCGCCGGGCCGCTGCTGCGGATCTTCACCGGAGACGAGACGGTGGTCTCTCTGGGCACCACCTTCGTGCGGGTGTGGGCCCCGGCCTACATCGCCTATGTGTTCATCGAGATCTTCTCCGGCGCGGTCCGGGGCGTGGGCGAGGCGCTGCAGCCCATGGTGATCACCATCTTCGGGGTATGCGTGCTGCGGCTGGCCTGGATCTGGGGCGTGCTGCCCCTGCACCGGACGGCGGCCATGGTGGCGGCCAGCTATCCCGTCACCTGGGGCATCACGGGCGTGGTGTTCATCGTGTACTATCTGCGCAAGAACTGGCTGAAGCGGCACATGCCCGCGTGACAGCCCCTTTTCATACAGCGACCCCGGGACGCATGTCCCGGGGTCGTATCGTTTTATGGGAGTTGATCTCCCTGACTGATCATGACATCGACGGATAACCCCCGATATCGCCAGCGATCACTACTGTTCCATCAGACTGAAGACCTGCTGTGAATCTGCCGCCTGCACTCACAACCACGATATCCGACCAATCGTATACATCGCACTGTCCATCTTCATTGGCTCCTGCAACTACTATCGTACCATCGGACTTTAGGCCCGCCGTGTGGTTGGTGCCGGCAGACACGGCCACGATATCTGTCCAGTCGCTCACATCGCATTGCCCATTATCCACAGGCAAATCATTTTCGATGATTTCAGTTGCCACCACTGTGCCATCTGATTTCAGGCCCACAGTATGACAATACCCGGCCGACACAGCCACAATATCCGTCCAAGCACTCACATCACACTGTCCAAAACTATTCTCCCCAACAGCCACTACCGTCCCATCGGACCGCAAGCCTACCGTGTGACTTGATCCAGCAGCCACAGCAATGATATCTGTCCATTCGCTAACCTCGCATTGGCCTGATCCATTATCTCCTGTTGCCACCACTGTACCGTCCGACTTGAGGCCCACTGTATGGAAGTCGCCCGCTGCCACTGACACGATGTCCTCCCAGCCGCTCACATCGCATTGGCCCTCCGCGTTATATCCGGCAGCCAGCACAGTACCATCAGACTGCGTGCCCACTGCATGCAGAGATCCAGCTGACACAGCCACGATATCCGTCCATCCATTGACTTCGCATTGACCCCAACCGTTATCCCCCGCAGCTGCCACTGTACCATCGGCCCTCAGAGCTATCACGTACTTTGTTCCGACAGACACATCAATATTATCCTCTCTCGCCAACAGCTTATTTACCGCCGCGTAGGTCGCTGCCTTCAGGCAATCGTCGAATCCATCCCCACGGATGGTGAAGTTATACTTTGAACTGTTGATCTCGATGATGCAGCGGACATCTTCACCATTACACATAGAATCGTACAGGCTGTCCGCCAACCACCGGTTATCTGTATGACTCCGTACTAAGTATAGGTCCCCGTTGGGCGCCGTTCCAAAAAGCATGCCTTCGTGGATCGTTCCGTCAGGATCCTTGATCTTGATAATGCAATCCTCGTTCTCGAAGTATGTAGCATGTCTATCGCCATACTCCAGCAGTCGGAAAGAAAACACTTCTTCAGCCATATCGTAGTAGACAATGACCGATAGATCAGAGTCCGAGGTCGCCGTATTGCTAAAGCTCCCCAAAGATGCACATCGAATGAACTCCTTGTCAGTAGGATCGCCAAACTCGTCCACATAGTTATCTATTCGCCAGGAGAAGGTCTCAAAGACCGCTCTATCCTCTTCCGTCAATCCCTCTGTCGGTTCCGGCGTTGGCTCTGTCGCCGTCTCCTCCGCGGTCTCCGCCGCCTGCTCCTCCGCAGGCGTGTTCGTCTCCCCGCCGCCGCAGGCGCACATGGACAGCAGCATCGCCGCCGCCAGGATGATCGTGATCGCGCGTCTCATTGTCTCTCTACCTCCCGTAAAAATAAAAAGTGCGCAGCCGGAGCCGCGCACGAAAAACGCGTCTCCATTTGCTGCCACACAAATTTATCAACGCCCATAGAGGGACAATGAATTTAAGACACGTTTTTACCAGAGGTAAAAAGTGCCCACTATCGGCGTTGATTATTAAATTTGTGTGGCACTTTCAGTATACCACGGGCGGGGCGGCTTTACAAGGCCGGAGCGCAAAAACCGCGCCCCCTCCCGTGGGAGAGAGCGCGGACTTTCCGGCCCGGGGGCCGCTCATATTTTATTCCTCCTGGCTGTGCTCCTCCAGGATCGCGCCGGCGCGGTAGGCGTCCAGCAGGTCCCGCAGGTCGGCGATCTGGGTCTGGAGCCGGCGGCCCTCGTCGGTGCCGGAGACCAGCATCCGCTCCTCCAGATTCTCCACCACCTGGCCGGTGGAGGTGATGTCGAAATTCTCCTTCACCGCCCGCTCCTTGCCGGCGAAGGGCTGGTGGGCGATGATGCGCAGGCACTGGCTGTTGAAGGTTAGGGTATAGCCGGCGATGCCGCTGGTGGCCTGATAGGCCTTGCAGAAGCCGCCGTCGATGACGATCAGCTTCCCGCCGCACTTCACCGGGCTCTCCCCCTTCTTGGCCTTCACAGGCATATGGCCGTTGATGATGTGGCTGTCCCGCCCCGTCAGACCGAATTCCCGCAGGATGGCCTGGCAGATGGCCGGGTCGTTGTAGAGGGTGTAATAGGGGTTCTTCGGCTCGGTCCAGGCGGACTCGTCGGCGATGAGCCGCCGCTCGAAGGTGGTCATCCGGTCCCGGCCGAAGATGGGGCTGTTGCGCCCGGCCCAGAGGAACCAGAGGAAGTCCATCCCCAGCTGCCGCTCCTTGCTGTCCAGGGGCAGATAATAGGCCCGGCGGGCGGCGGCGTCCGCGTAGTCGAGGAATTCCTTCCCCCGGCGCTCCTTTCCGCCGATGTTGAAGCGGAGGAACTCGCCGTCCTCCGTCAGGGGGATGCAGCCGTGGTAAAGCAGGTTGCCGTTGTAGATCTTATAGAGGCTGCCCTTGGAGTAGAGAAAGCGCACGTGGCGCTGGAGCTTCTCGCTGTGGAGGAAGGAGGCGGTGAGCTGGTTGATGACCGCGTCCTCCTCAGCCGTGAGGGCGTAAGGGTCCGCCCGGTCCACCGTGGGAAAGTCGCAGTCCTCCAAGTGGTACCTCTTCCCGCCGATGACGACGGAGCTCGTGGCGTAGTCGATCTTGTCCAGCAGCAGCCGGTCCTCCATGCCGTAGGATGGGTGGCGCATGATCTTCTGGCCCTCCAGCTTGAACAGGATCACGGTGATGGCCTTATGCATCCGGGCAGAGAGGAGCTTGTCCTTCTCCGTGTACTTGGCCGCGTCGTCCCCGGTGAGCTTCACGGCGAAGCGGGACACGTCGCAGTCCTTGTATACCTCGTTGGCGAATACGGAGAGCGGCCGCAGGGAGATGCCGTAGCCGGTCTCCACCACCTCCAGGTTGTTGTAGTGGATGGAGTTGGCCAGCACCGTGGCCACCAGCGTCCGGGAGCCGGAGGCCGCGCCCATCCAGAGGATGTCGTGGTTGCCCCACTGGATGTCCACGCTGTGGTGGGCCAGCAGGCTGTCCAGGATGATGTCCGCCCGGGGGCCGCGGTCAAAGATGTCCCCCACCAGGTGCAGCCGGTCCACCGCCAGCCGCTTGATCACCGCGCAGATGGCGGCGATGAAGCTGTCGGCCTGGCCGGTGTCGATGATGGAGGCGATGATGGTCTCAAAGTACCGCCGCTGATCCGCCTCGCCCCGGTGGGTCTGCAGCAGCTCCTCGATGATGTAGGCGTGCTCCGGCGGCAGCGCCTGGCGCACCCGGGAGCGGGTATAGCGGCTGGACACCTGGCGGCACAGCTCCACCAGCCGGTGGATGGCGATGGCGCACCACTCGTCCATATCCCGCCCGGACTTGCGCAGATCCGCCAGCTTCTCCTCCGGGTAGTAGATCACCGTGGCCAGCTCCTCCAGCTCCGCCCGGGTCATGGCGGTGCCGAAAAGATCCCGCAGCTTCTCCTTCACCACCCCGGAGCAGGAGTTGAGCACGTGCAAAAACGCCTCGTACTCCCCGTGCACATCGGAGATGAAGTGCTCGCAGCCCTTGGGCAGCTCCTGCAGCGCCTGCAGGTGGATGATCTGGCGGCTGGCCGCCTGGATGGTGGGGAACTGCTTGGCCAGCAGCGCCAGATACCGCAGCTGCTCCTGGCTGAATTCTCTCTCAGCGGACACGACGGCGCCCCCCTTTCTTATAGGAACAATATACCATGTCGCGCGGTTCTGGCATTAGCCAGGAGCGCGACCGGTATTTTGGGGTATAATAGCGGCTTCGGCGCTATTATATCATATCTGCCGCGGAATAGAAACGGGAACATGCGCTCTGGCGAAAAAACGAGGCCGCGCCCCGGCAATGCCGGGGCGCGGACGCACGAGCTTCCTCCCGTCAGGGGACCGTCACGGAGTATGCCTCCAGGATGGGGCCGGAGCTCTCCTCCGGCGCGGCGTGGGACACGGTCACCTCGTCCCCCACATCCAGCACGATCACATCCCGGTCCTGGGCGGCGGAGACGGCGTAGAACACATCCTCCCCCTCCAGGCGGATATAATACCAGCTGGTGCCCTCCAGCACCGCGGAGCGGATCTCCTCCACCCGGCCCTCGCTCACCGTCTGGCTCTCGGGCAGTCCCGCGCTCTGGACCACGCCCCGCTCGGCCAGCATGGCGATATAGGTGCTCTCGCACACCGGCACCGTGGACCCGGTGGCCACGATCTGATACTGGGCCACGTTCACCATGGCGTAGCTCTTCACCAGGTTGGTGGCGTCCATCAGGGGGATGAAATAGGTGGGCTGACCGGAGATGTTCAGCAGCAGCGGGAACGTGGACACATACTCCAGATCCTGCACCACGCCCTCGGCGGAGGCACGGGCCGCCGCCTCGGTGGCGCCGGGGGCCACGTAATAGCGGGTCTCCTTGGTGCGCATGTTGCAAAGCAGGAACCCCAGGTTGGACTGGTCCGCGTTGGCGCTGGTGACGCCGGTATAGACGTACACATCGTCGTTCATGGCGATGTAGTTATACCCGTCCGTGGTCATGGTCACGTCCCGCTGGCCCAGGATGGAGTTGACGAACCCGTGGACCAGGGTGCCGTGGTAGTCGTACTGCTCCATGATGAGCTGGGGCGTATACAGGGTGTCCACCCAGGTGGGGACCGTCTCATAATACTCGCTCTCGCCGGTGACCGCGTCCAGCAGCACCGCGCCCCGGATGTCCCGGCCGCCGAACAGGCCGATGGTCTTCACCAGCCGGGGGGCGATCCACCAGGGGTGGCCGTCCTCGTCGATCTCGAACTCCGGCGTGGAGAACATCATGGTGGGATACTGGAACCGCAGCTGACGCATCACATTGCGATTCAGCGGCTCGGAGAAGGAGTACTTCATCCCCTGCCCGGCGGGCAGGCGCACCACCTGGGCCTGCTGGGTCACCATATCCACCACCACGTAGGCGGGCAGGCCGTCCTTTCGGTTGGTGAGCCACTTGAAGATATCGGCGTAGCCGATGGGGGCCACCCGCACGGGCCGGCCCTGGTAGTTGATCTGGGTGGAGTCGTTGGAGTACTCGAACTGGCTGACCATGTCGCTGAGGGTGCCCATCTGCCGGTCACCCAGATAGTTGGCGCTGGTCCGGTCCAGGGTGGGGATCTCGCTGAAGGAGATCTGGGTCACCTCCTGGGCAAAGTCCCCGGTCTGCACGTCCAGCAGCTCCCGGTAGGCCGACGCCCGGAAGATGGGCAGGGAGATGATCTTGCCCGCCACGGCCACCGCCAATACCAGCGCCAGCAGGATGCCCACCGGCAGGCAGTTGCGGCGCACGAAGGCGATGCCATCCTTCACCTTCTGCTGGGGCGTACGCACCTCCCGGGCCCGCTCATGGGCCGTGGTGAGGGCGGCGCAGACGATATACACAATGCCCAAAAACAGGAGGAAGGCATAAAAGTCCCCATCCTGCAGGTTGATGGCCGGCAGAGCCAGGTAAAAATACACGGCGCCCGCCAGCAGCGTGACGACGGCGCACAGCACCGTCCGGCCCAGCTTGCCCTTGGGCAGGGCGAGCTTTCGTTTCTTCTGATCCATAGCGGTCCCTCCCACAGCGTTCGATGATGCACAGTGCTATCATACCACGTCCCGGCCCGCATTACAACCGCGCCCGGAAAGGAAAAGCGCCGCCTGGCGGCGGCGCTTTTCCCATCGTTCATTCGTTCACAGCCCGGATCAGCTCCGGCAGGCAGGCCTCGAACTTTACCCCGTACCAGTGCTCTTTGATGTCCGGCATGGTGGCCTTGATGCATTCCACGGTGTAGTCCACCGCGATCTTCAGCGCCTGATCCAGGCTCTTTCCCAGCACCACGGCTCCCGCCAGCGCCGAGGTGAACACGTCCCCCGTGCCGTGGAAGGACACGTCGATGTTCTCCCGGAAGTACTGGTGATATGTGCCGGCGGCGCTGTCATAGGCCACCGCCCCCTGGTGGGCGCCGTCGTAATTGACGCCGGTGACCACCGCCGTCCGGCAGCCCAACGCCGCCAGCCGGCGCAGCAGGCCGTGGATATAGGCCTCGTCATAACCGGAGGGGACGTACTCCTCCCCCAGCATGAACGTTGCCTCCGTCAGATTGGGCACGATCACGTCCGCCAGGCCGCACAGCCCCGCCACGCCTTTGGCGTAGTCCATGTCGAAGGCGGGATAGAGCTTGCCGTTGTCGGCGAACACCGGGTCCACGATCTTCACCATCTCCGGGAACAGCCGGAAATAGTCGGCCACCATGCCGATCATCTCCGCCGTGCCCAGATAGCCGGTGCTGATGCCGTCGAAGGCGAGGCCCTGGCTCTTCCAGTGGGCCGCCACTGCGGGCAGATCGGCGGCCAGGTCCCGGAACGTCCAGTTCTGGAAGCCCGCCGTGTGGGTGGATAGGATCGCCGTGGGCACGGGGCAGACCTCCAGCCCCATGGCCGACATGATGGGATGGGCCACCGTCAGCGAGCACTTGCCGAAGCAGGACAGATCCTGAATGGTGATGATCCTTTTTTGTCTCATGACACAAACCTCCGCTGTCGTATCGATACAGACACTATATCACAAATTGGACCTATTGAAATATCCAATTTTATTATTTTTTATAATACCAATTTCCCCACGCCGGACCGGGCCGTCCCGGCAGGGGGTTGCACATGGCCGGCAGTTGGTATACAATGGGCCTGCACCGGCGCGGGCGGCGGCCCGGCCGGTGCCATGACAGAGATACAAGGTGAACGATATGGGACTTTTCCTGACGCTGGCGTTTTTGTTTTTCATCGGATCGGTGTTCGGCTGGGTGCTGGAGCTGTTTTTCCGGCGGTTCATCTCCGCGGCGAACCCGGAGCGGAAGTGGATCAATCCCGGCTTCTGCACGGGGCCCTATCTGCCTCTGTATGGCTCGGGGCTGTGTATCCTGTTCCTCATCGCCAGTCTGGAGAACAAGACCCTCGTCGCCGATCCCATCGGGGAGAAGGTGCTGCTGTTCGTGTGGATGGCGGTGTGCATGACCGCCATCGAGTACGTCGCCGGCCTTTTGATGATCCAGGTGGCCCACGTGCGGCTGTGGGACTATTCCAACGAGTGGGGCAACATCCAGGGCATCATCTGCCCGAAGTTCTCCTTCTTCTGGGCCGTGCTGGGGGCGGCCTACTACTTCCTCATCCATCCCCACATCCTGGGCGCTTTGCGCTGGCTGGCCCAGAACCTGGCCTTCTCCTTCTTCATCGGGATGTTTTACGGGGTGTTCTTCATCGACATGGCCCACTCCCTGGGGCTGGTCTCCCGGCTGAAGGCCTTCGCCGAGGAGAACGACGTGATCATCCGCTACGAGAACCTGAAGGCCCATCTGCGCGCCGTCTCGGAGCACAGCGCCCAGAAGTACCGGTTCTTCCTGCCCTTCCGCTCGCCCCGCTCCATCCAGGAGCACCTGCGGGAGCGGCTGCGCCAGGCGGAGCAGGCCGTCCGGGAGGGGCACGATCCGGTGTTCCTGTTCCGTCCCGGGACCGGCGGCCGCAAGAAAAAATAACATCAAAGCCTCCGGCGGAGCCGGAGGCTGGAACAGGCCCCGGAAGGGCCTGGTACTGGCAAGCCCCTAGAGGGGCCCTGAAAAGTTTGCCGACCGCATGTCTTTTTCAGGCCGCCCCTTAAGGGGCTTTCTTTATGCCCACTTGTTCACGCTGCCCGTAAACGGATCCACAGATCCTTGCAGGCTGTTCTGGTCCTCTTGCAGATCGAGACCCCCTCAAAAGTCCCGATCTGTCGTTGGACTTACATTCCTTTCACCGGGCGCAGCAGGACCACGGCGACGTCGTTCACATTCGTGCCTGTGGGACCGGTGATGATGAGGCCGTTAACCGTTTTGAGGGCGCGATAGGCATCGTTGTTTTGCAGCACATCATCGATGTCCAGCCCCGCCTTCCGCAGCGCAGAGGCCGTATCGCCGTCCACGAACCCACCGGCTGCATCCGTAGGCCCGTCGGTGCCGTCGCTGCCAAAGGAGAATATGGCCGCACCGCTGAGCCCGTCGATCCCGGCGGCGGCAGCCAGCGCCAATTCCTGGTTTCGTCCGCCCAGGCCGGAGCCGGTGAGATGGACCACCGTCTCGCCCCCGGCGATGAAGGCCAGCGGCTGCGGCCTCCCGGCGTGGCTCAAGGCGATGGAGGCGAGAAAGCTGCCTGCCTCCCGGGCCTCACAGCAGAGCCGGTCGGTGAGATAGACCGGCTCATAGCCCAACTTACGGCACACGTCCGCCGCCGCGGCGCACAGCTGGCGCACGGAGCCGGTGATCCAGGTCTGAACGTTGTCCAGCTTTTTCGGCGTCTCCCGGCCCAGCAGGTCCATGGCCTGCCGGGAGAGGGAGAGGCCGTATTTTTTCACGATGGCCAGCGCCTGCTCACAGGTGCTGCTGTCCGGGCAGGCCGGGCCGCTGGCGATCATGTCCAGCGGGTCGCCCAGCACGTCGCTGAGCACCACGCAGAACACCTCCGCCGGGGCACATGCCAAGGCAAAGCGCCCGCCCTTCACGGCGCTGAGCCGCTTGCGGATGGTGTTCATCTCCACGATGTCCGCCCCGCAGGCCAGCAGCTGCCGCGTGATGTCCTGGAGCTCCGGGCCGGGGATAAGGGGCTTTTCAAACAGCGCCGAGCCGCCCCCGGAGAGGAGAAACAGCACCCGGTCGTCCTTCGTCAGTCCCTCCACCAGCTCCAGCACCGCGCCGGTGGCGGCAAAGCTATTTTCGTCCGGCACCGGGTGGCCGGCCTCATAACACGTCACCCTGGGGATATCCCCCATCACGTGGCCGTATTTCGTCACCACTACGCCGCCGTCCACGGGCCCCACCGCCTCCACGGCGGCCCGGGCCATCTGCCAGGCGGCCTTGCCGGCGGCCACCAGGATGGTCCGTCCCCCGCCGGGCCTGTAGTGCTCCAGCGCCCGGCGCACCGCCTCGTCCGGCAGCACAGCCCGGATGGCCCCGGTGACGATCCGGCAGGCATCCTCCCGCATGGACATATCCATCCCGCCGCCCTCAGAGGTCTGCCGCGCTCCGGGCCTGCCCGCCGGGATCATCCGTGTATCCGTCCAGTACAACGCTCTTCATTGCGATCCCTCATAACGAAACGCTTGCTTGTATCTCTCCCATATCCCGGACGATCCCGCCGGCATGGGCCTGCAAGACACAGCATTATTTCTCGTTGACGAAATAGGTGCCCCGCACGGTGTCGTAAAGACCGTGTGTCCTGCGGGAAGCCACCAGATCATAGACCCTCTCATGGGCCCGGTACAGCTCCTCGCACCGGCCGGAGCGGACCATGTATTCCACGGACTCTTTCCGCGTGGACCAGGTGAGCATCATCACCATGGAGTTGATCTTGGATACCATGGCGTTTTGACACATGCCGGTGATGACCTCGTGGAAAGCGTTGTCCCGCTCGAACGCTTTCTCCGGATCGGCGGGGCCGTCCAGCAGGGCGGCGCGCAGGTCCTCCAGCCGCATCCGAAGCTGCTCGATCTCCCCGTCCGTGCACTTCTCGATGGCCAAACGCAGAACACCGCTCTCCATCATGGCCCGCAGTTCGTTGAGCTCCTGAACGTTTTCCCGGCTGAGGATCATGCCGTATATCATGGGGTCCACCAGAGAATCTGAGAAGCCCTCGCAGACGAAGGTACCGTCCGCCCGGCGTATCTCCAGCACGCCGATGTAGACCAGGATCTTCACCGCTTCCCGGACGGAGTTGCGGGCCACGCCCAGCTGCTCGCTCAGCTCCATCTCCGTGGGGATGCGGTCGCCCGGCTTCAGCTCCCCGTTGAGCAGCGCGTTCGTCAGGGTGTCGATCACATATTGGACCACGGAGGGACGTTCGATCTTTTTGAGATAAGGTGACATGCTCTTTGCCTTTCTTTTCACAAACTGGATCAAACAATATTATACATAGGATGTACGGCGGTTGCAAGTTTTTTCACGCATAAAATGGCCCGCGCCGGGCTGTGCCCGGCGCGGGTCGCTGTGGATATGCGCAGGGGTGAGGCCTTATCTGCCCAGATAGATGGACTGTTTGGCCAGGACCAGATCCAGCAGCAGCTCGTTGCAGGGGGTGGGGATGCCGTGCTCTTTGCCCAGGCGCACCACCGCACCGTTGATGATGCGGATCTCGGTCTCCCGGTGATGGGTCACGTCCTGGACCATGGAGCTGATGGTCTCGTCGGTGGAGCGGGACACGTCGTACACATGCTCCAGCTCCTCGTCGTGGTCCAGGGTGCAGCCGCAGGCGTTGGCCACGGTCAGACCCTCCTCCACCAGGATGCGGGCCACCTCGTGGGCGTACTGATTGGCCTCCACGAAGCCGTTTTTGGTCTCCAGCAGGGCGCTCATGCCGTTGATGGCCACGTTGGCCAGCAGCTTGTGCCAGATGGCGTTCATCACGTTCTCGTGGACGGTGACCTCCAGCCCGCAGGCCCGGAAGGCCTCCGCCATCTGCTCCACCTTGGCCATGGGTGCCTTCAGGGAGCCCATGTTGGTCACGCCCACGCCGGTGTGCTTCACGTGGCCGGGGGCCACGGGGGTGGCGCCGAAGGCGGTGTTGCCGATGATGATCTGCTCCTCGGGGACCACCTTGGCGATCTCGTCGTAGTTGCCCAGGCCGTTTTGCAGGCACAGCACCATGGTGTGCTCATCGATCATGGGCAGGGCGTTGCGCACGGCGGACTCCAGGTACTGGTAGTGGACGAACACCACCAGCAGGTCCACCACGCCGATCTGCTTGGGGTCGGTGGCGGCCATGGCCGGGTGGGCGATGACGGGCTTCTGGTCCGCCACGCCGGGCAGGCACTTCTCCACATAGATGCCGTTGGCCTTGATGGCCTCGATCACGGGGGCGTAGGTGTCCAGCACGCAGACCTCGTGCTTGTTGACAAGATAGCTGGCGTAGCAGCTGCCGATGGCGCCGCAGCCCACAAAACCTATCCTCATTGCATTGATCCTCCCAGATGATGTATTTTACAGTGTCTCGGCGATGGAGACGATGTTCTCCACGGTGATGCCGTTCATGGCCAGCAGCCGCTCATAGGGGGCGGACTGACCGAACTGGTCCTGGATACCCACCCGCTTGACGATGCCCTTGCCCATCTCGGCCACCACCTCGCACACGGCGGAGCCCAGGCCGTTGAGGATGTTGTGGTCCTCCACGGTGATGATCCGGCCGGTGTCGTTGACGCAGGCGGCCACGGCCTCCACGTCCAGGGGCTTGATGGTGTGCATGTCCAGCACCCGGGCAGAGATGCCCTTGGCGGCCAGGGTCTCGGCGGCCTCAATGGCCAGGATGACCGTGTCGCCGTTGGCGATGATGGACACGTCCTTGCCGTCCCGGAGCTGCTTGGCCTTGCCGATGGTGAACTGCTCGTCGGGGCCGTAGACCTGGGCCACCGCGTCCCGGGTGAAGCGCAGGTACATGGGGCCGTAGGTGTTGGCCGCCTCCCGGACCAGCTTTTTCGCGGCGTTGTAGTCGGCGGGCATGATGACGGTCATATTGGGGAAGGTGCGCAGCACGCCCATGTCCTCGATGCACTGGTGGCTGGCCCCGTCGTTGGCCGGAGTCACGCCGCCGTGGGAGCAGGCCAGCTTCACGTTCAGGTCAGGATAGCACACCTCCTGGCGGATCATCTCCGCCATGCGCAGGGAGCCGAACACCGCGTAGGTCACCACGAAGGGGATCTTTCCGCAGGTGGCAAGACCGGCGGCCACGCCGGCGCCGTTCTGCTCGGCGATGCCCACGTTGATGTACTGCTCCGGCAGCTCCGCCCGGAACTTGCCGGTCTTGCAGCTCTTGCCGATGTCCACGTCCACCACCAGGATGTCGGGATTCTCATGGCCCAAGGCGGCGATCTCCTCGCCGAAGCCCTCCCGGGTCGCGATCTTTTTCAATTCGCTCATTTTGTCCTCCTGCCTCACGCCTTGAGCTGCGCGCGCAGCTCGGCCATGGCCTGTTCATACTGCTCCTTGTTGGGGGCCACGCCGTGCCAGCCCACCTGGTCCTCCATATAGGAGACGCCCTTGCCTTTCACCGTCTTGGCGATGAGGGCCTTGGGCCTGCCATTCCTGCTGGCCCGGCAGTCGTCCAGAGCCTTGACGATGGCGGCCATGTCGTGGCCGTCCAAATAGGTCACGTCGAAGCCGAAGGCCTTGAACTTCTCCCCCAGGTCGCCGTTGGGCATGACCTGGTCAGTGGTGCCGTCCAGCTGCAGGCCGTTCACGTCCACGAACACCACCAGGTTATCCAGCGCATACTTGTGGGCGGTGTTGGCGGCCTCCCATATCTCGCCCTCCTGGGCCTCGCCGTCGCCCACCACCACATAGACCCGGTAGTCCTTCTTGTCCAGCTTGCCGGCCAGGGCCATGCCCACGCCGCAGGCCAGACCCTGGCCCAGGGAGCCGGTGGAGATGTCGATGCCGGGGCACTTGTTCATGGACGGGTGGCCCTGGAGCTTGGAGCCCTCCTTGCGCAGGGTGTCCAGCTCCTCCTCCGGGAAGAAGCCCCGGGTGGCCAGGCACGCGTACTGGATGGGGCACACGTGGCCCTTGGACAGGACCATCCGGTCCCGGTCCGGCCAGCGGGGGTTCGCCGGGTCCACGTTCATGTCGTAGAAGTAGCAGGCGGTCATGAAGTCCGCCGCGGACAGGGAGCCGCCGGGGTGGCCGGACTGGGCCTTGTAGATCATGTCCACGACCTTCATGCGCATCCGGGTGGCGGTGTTCTCCAGCTCTTTGATGGAAATGTCTTTCATGCGATCACCTCATTATGTTCTCAGACCAACAGAAGGGAGATCTGGGGTATATAAGTCACCAGCAGCAGGATCACCAGCTCGCCGATAAGGCAGGGGATGATGCCCTTGCTTATCTCCTCGATCTTGATCTCGCCGATGCCGCAGGCCACGTACAGGTTCACGCCTACCGGCGGCGTGAACAGACCGATGGCCAGGTTCACGATCATCACCACGCCCAGGTGGATGGGGTCGATGCCCAGGGCCAGGGCCACCGGGGCGAACAGGGGCGTGAAGATATACAGCGCGGAGGTGGAGTCCAAAAAGCACCCAGCGATCAGCAGCACGATGTTCACGATCAGGAAGAAGATCACGGTGCTGCCGCCGGTGACGGAGATCATAAAGTCACGGATCAGCAGATCCAGCCGGGCCCGGGTCAGCACGTAGGCGAACAGCGTCGCGCCCATGGTGATGAACATGACGGTGGCGGTGGTGCTGCAGGAGTCCACCAGGATGTCGATGAACTTCTTGAAGGATATCTCCTTGTAGATGAACACGCCCACGAACAGGCCGTAGAACACGCTCACCGCCGCCGCCTCGGTGGGGGTGAAGATGCCGCCGTAGATGCCGCCCAGGATGATCACGGGCATCATCAGGCCAAAGAAGGCGTCCTTGAAGGCGGCCCAGCGCTCCTTGCCGCTGCACTTGGGCTGGGTCTTCAGGTCCATCTTCCGGCCCAGGATCAGGGACACCACGATCAGGCCCACGCCCATGAGCAGGCCGGGGAGCATACCGGCCCGGAACAGGTCGGTGATGGAGGCGTCCGCGATGGAGCCGTACACCACGAAGGTGATGGACGGGGGGATCACCACGCCGATGGCGCCGCCGGCGGCCATGAGGGCGCAGGAGTAGGAGGCGGGGTAGCCGGCCTTCACCAGCGCCGGGATCATGATCAGACCCAGGGCGGCCACGGTGGCCGGGCCGGAGCCAGAGATGGCGGCGAAGAAGCAGCTCACCACCACGCACACGATGGCCATGCCCCCCTTGATGTGGCCCAGGCATGCCTCCGCCAGGCGGATGAGCCGGCCGGAGATGCCCGCCTTCTCCATCACGTTGCCGGACAGGATGAAGAACGGGATGGCCAAAAGCACGAACTTGCTGCTGGCGGAGGAGCACAGCCGGGGCAGCACGCTCATGATGGCCTCCAGGGGCTTGCCCGCCCCCTGGACCACGATGGCCCCCACGCTGGACAGGCCCAGGCACACCGCGATGGGCGCGCCGAATACCAGCAGGATCACAAAAATACACAGCAATACGATACCGACCATTTACTTCTCCTCCTTCTTCGGCAGGTCCTTGAGCATGTCAACGATGCCCTGGACGAACGCCAGCATGGCGAACAGGGCCCCCACGGGGACGAAGGAGCCGTAGATCCACTCCGGCCACTGCATGGCCGCCGTCTCCTGGCCCAGCTGGTACTGGCTGACCACCATCTGCACGCCGAAGATCACGATCAGCAGGCAGAAGAAGGCGGACGCGCCGTACATCACCGCCTGGATGATCACCCGGGTGCGGGGCTTGACCCGGTCCGTGACGATGGACAGGCCCAGGTGGGCGCCCCGCCTGGCGGCGATGGCCGTGCCCATGAAGCTCATCAGCACGAACAGATAGGTGCTCATCTCATCGGTGACGGCCAGGGAGTGGTTGAACACCCACCGGGCGATGACGCCGGTGAACACCAGCACGCTCATCAGCACCACGCACACGCAGGCCACGAACTTCTCGATATACTGTACGATCTTGTTGTACATGCTCCCGCTCCCCTCACTGGATGCCGAAGGCGGCGCAGGCCTCGGGGCCGTAGCTCTCCTTCAGCTCGTTGATCACGTCCGCAGCCTTCTCCTTGAAGGGCGCCAGTTGCTCCTCGGTGAGGATATCCACTTGCATCCCTCCGTCGATGAAGCCCTGGATGATGCTCTCCTCGTCCGCCTCCAGGTAATCCCGGCCCCACTCGCAGGCCTCGGTGGCGCATTCCTGCAGAAGCTGGCGGGTGTTCTCCTCCAGGCTCTCCCAGATCTTGGAGTTGGCCACGAACAGGTCCGTCTCATAGCTGTAGTTCCAGATGGTCATATAGGGCTGGATCTCGTCCATCTTGGCGCTCTTGGTGATGGAGCAGCCGTTCTCCTGGCCGTCAATGGTGCCCTGCTGGATGGCGGTGAACACCTCGCTCCAGCTCATGGAGGTGGGGTTGGCCCCCAGGGCGCTGAAGAAGTTCATATACACCGCCGAGCCGGGAACGCGGATCTTCAGTCCCTGCAGATCCTCCGGCGTGGTCACGGGCCGCCGGCCGTTGGTGAGCTGGCGGAAGCCGTTGTGGAAGGAGCCCAGGTAGGTTATGCCCTTGTCCGCCAGAAGATCGGCGTAATAGGCCCCGCCGGTGGCGTCGATGGTCTGGCGGGCGTCGGTGTAGGAGTCGAATATCCAGGGGATGGTGGAGATGGATATGCGGGGCTCCAGAGTGGCCAGCACCGACGTGGCGTAGGCCCCCAGATCGGAGCCGCCCACGGCGATGTACTCGATGCCCTTGGTGCTGTTGCCGCCGGCCAGGGTGTCGTTGGGGAACACGTCGATGACGATGCTGCCGCCGGAACGCTCGGCCACCAGCTCAGCAAAGTGGTTTGCCACCAGGGTGTCGATCTGCGTGTCCGTGCCGTTCACCGCCATGGACAGGTTCACCGACTGATACTCGCCGCCCGACGCGCTGTCCGCGGCCTGGCCGCAGCCGCCCGTCAGGATCAGCAGCAGGGATAGAACGGGGATGACGATGCGCTGTGCCCACTTCGTGTGTTTCAACGGGACTCCTCCTTTTCACGGTTTTTGATGAAAGCGATTTATTTGCCTTCAACGTAGGATGTTGTATGTACAATGTAGCCTGAAGCAGGGACAATGTCAACAGATTTTTCCCCATGTCTCTAATTTTTGGCGTTTTTTACATTTCTAATTTGTGCTGTTTGTCAATTCTGCCAGGAAACGATACGGCATCCGCCGCAAGACCGCCCGACGGCGAACAAACAAAAAAATAAGGGCACGGTCTCCCGTGCCCCTATCCATGCTGTCGGTCTGCCAGATCCCGTCCTGGCGTCGATCTTCGCCGTTCTGGCCCTGACGGATGACCTTCTGGCAGAGACGCTGCGCGCCCTGGACGGCCGGGTCTGAGCAATTTGCCGCCCTGTCCGCTCCCCGCTTTTTGTGCAACATCGCCTTTGACGCCGGGCCCGTCCGGCGGGTATAATAAAGCTACAACGTGTGGCACCCAATGCGTAAATCCGGTTGGGCGCCGCACGTTGTTTTTTATGCGTGAAAGGAAATCAAAATGGAAAAAGAAGCAAACCGCTTCCTGGGCGACGCGCCCATCGGAAAGCTCATGGGAAAATACGCCGTGCCCTGCATCATCTCCCTGCTGGTGGGGGCGCTGTATAACATCGTGGACCAGATCTTCATCGCCAACGCCGCGTATCTGGGCTCCTACGGCAACGCCGCCAACACGGTGGTGTTCCCTCTGACGGTCATCGCCCTGGCCGTGGCCGTGATGATCGGGGACGGCTGCTGCGCCTTCGTGAGCCTGAGCCTGGGAAAAAACCAGATGGCGGACGCCAAAAAGAGCGTGGGCAACGCGGTGGTCATGACGGTCGTAAGCGGCGTCGCGCTCGGCGCCATATACCTCCTCTTCGCCGATAAGCTCATCGCCCTGTTCGGCGGCACGGTGAACGGCGAGACCTTCCGCTGCAGCCAGGAATACTTCTTCTGGATCACCCTGGGCGTGCCCTTTTATATGTTCGGCCAGGCCATGAACCCCATCATCCGGGCGGACGGCTCCCCCCGGTTCGCCATGGTGTCCACCTTGCTGGGGGCTTTGGTTAACATAATCCTTGACCCCCTGTTCATCTTCCCCCTCCGCTGGGGGATGATGGGCGCGGCGGTGGCCACGGTGCTGGGCCAGATGGTCACGGCGGCGCTGTCGCTGTGGTATCTGGTGCATATGCGCCTGGTCCGGCCGGCAAAGGGCGACTTCCGCCTGGACGGCCATATCGCCGGGCGCACCCTGACCCTGGGCGTCACCAGCTTCCTGTCCCAGATCTCCCTGGTGGCCTCCATGGCCGCCGTGAACAACATGCTGCGCCGGTACGGCGCGGCGGACCCGATCTTCGGCCAGGCCCAGTACGCCCAGATCCCCATGGCGGTGGTGGGCATCGTGATGAAGTTTTTCCAGATCGTCATCTCCGTGGTGGTGGGCATGGCGGCGGGGTGCATCCCCATCGCCGGGTACAACATGGGCGCGGGGCTCACCGGCCGGGTACGCAGCCTCTTTTCCCGCCTGCTGGCCGCCGAGGCGGCGGTGGGCGCGGCGGCCCTCATCGTTGTAGAGTGTTTCCCGGCCCAGCTCATCGCCATCTTCGGCGCGGCCAACGAGAGCGCGTACTATACCGCCTTCGCCCTCCGGTCCTTCCGCATATATCTCTGCATGGTGATCTTCGCCTGCGTGAACAAGGCATGCTTCATCTTCCTGCAGGCCATGGGCAAGGCCCTGGCCTCCACGGCGCTCAGCATGGTGCGGGAGGTCGCCTTCGGCGTGGGCTTTGCGCTGCTGCTGCCCCGGTTCTTCGGCTTGGACGGCGTGCTCTGGTCCATGCCTGTGTCCGACGCGCTCACCTTCCTCATCGCCGCGGCGCTGATCGCGGGGACCTATAAAGAGCTGGGACGCGGGGAGCGCCCCCGTGTGCAGACGAGCGCCCGGGCGCTGTCCAAGGCGTAGGCATTTCAACGGTATCTTATCACATTTTTATTGTATCAGAACAAAAACGAGCCGACAAAAATTGCCTATCATAACGGCGGGGAAAATGCAGAACATAGTGTCGGACCATTCAAAAGGGCGGCATTGCGAGATGGCGTCCCGCCGTCTCGGACAGCCGATCCTTCCGGTCCAATGCAACGGAAAGGAGTTAAGAAAAATGGCGAAGAATTCCAACCAGCTCGTGAACCCCAACGCCCGCGAGGCGATGAACCGGTTCAAGATGGAAGCCGCCTCTGAGGTGGGCGTCAGCCTGAAGCAGGGCTACAACGGCGACCTGACCAGCCGTCAGGCCGGTTCCGTCGGCGGCCAGATGGTCAAAAAGATGATCGAGGCCTACGAGAACGGCATGAAGTAAGCTCCGCTGGAAAGCACGGCGGCGCGGCGGGAGACCGCCGCGCCGCTTTTTTGCGCGCCTATCCGTTTGCTCAGGCCAGCACCGCGGCCTGCCAGGGCCCCAGCGTGCCGGAGAAGGGCCGGCCCGTCAGCAGCTCCTCCCGTCCGGCATAGGCGGCGGCCTCCGCCTCGCCGCCGGCGCAGTGGAGCAGCAGCGTGATCTCCTCCTCCCCCAGCCGCCGGGTCAGCGCGGCCACAGCCCTGTCGTCGTCGGCGAAAAAGGCGGCGGCCCGGCCCTCCGTCAGGCACGGGCAGGACCGGCGCAGCGCCGTGAGCTGCCGGTACCAGGCATATGTCTGCCGGTCCTGCCGCTTTTCATCCCAGACCATGCCCCGGCGGCAGTCGTTGCGGCCGCCGTCCATGGCGTACTCGTCGCCGTAATAGATCATGGGCATCCCCGGCAGCAGCAGCTGCAGCGCCGCGGCCATGCGGGCCTTATCCCTGTCGCCGCCGCAGACCCGCGCGATGCGGGGCGTGTCGTGGGAGCCCACCAGGTTCCACAGGACCTTGTACGTCTCCGGGTGCAGATTGCCCCGCAAAAAGCCCAGGTCCTCGAAAAACGCCGTCACCGTTATGCGCTGGTCCAGCAGGTCCCGCACAGCGTTATAAAACGGGTAGTTCATCACGCTGTCCCACTGATCGCCCGTCAGGTAGTCCCCGCCGTAGTGCCACTCCTCGCCCACGATCAGCGCGTCGGGGAATTCCCGCTTCACCGCGTCCCGGAAGTGCCGCCAGAACCGGTGGCCCACCTCGTCCGCCACGTCCAGCCGCCAGCCGTCGGCCCCGCACTCCCGCAGCCAGTAAAGGCCCACGCCGATGAAATACTCCTCCACCTCGGGCTGCCGCAGATTGAGCTTGGGCATGCCGCCGAAGTAGCTGAAGGTCTTGAAGTTGGGCTTTTCGCCCCACCGCGTCCGCAGGGGGAACCCGTCGATGAAATACCAGTTGAGATAGGCCGACTGCTCCTGCTTTTCCATGATGTCCGCGAAGGGGAAAAACTGCTGGGAGGAGTGGTTGAACACCCCGTCCAGGATGACCCGCAGACCCATGGCGTGGGCCCGGGACACCAGCTGCTTCAGCTCCTCCAGAGTGCCCAGCCGCGGGTCCACCTGATAGTAGTCCACCGTGTCGTACCGGTGGGCCGTCCGGGCCTGGAAGATCGGGGTCATATACACCACGTCCGCCCCCAGCTGCCGGATGTGGTCCAGGTGCTCCGTGATGCCCCGCAGGGTCCCGCCCAGATCCCGGCGGTGGTCCACATGGGCCCGATACCAGTCCTTCCCCGGTGTGCCGGTGGGGGCGAAGCTGGCGGGAAAGATCTGATAGACCACCTTGTTCGCGGCCCACGCCGGCACCGTGAGCCGCTCCTCCTCCCGCAGGTTCTGCGGGCAGTCGAACATCCGCTCCACGTCGCGGAAAGCCTCCTGGCTGAACTCGTAATTGCCGTAATAGATCCGCTGGCCGTCCGTGTCCTCCAGCTCGAACCAGTAGCGCAGGCACACCACGTGAAAGCGCAGCTCCGCCTCATAGTAGTCGCTGACCCGGTCCCGGGCGGCCAGGGTCATCTCCACGGCCCGGCGGGTGTCCTTCAAGCGCACGGGCAGGTACTTGTCCTGGCTGTGGAGGACGACCCGGCGCATATCGCCCTTCTTCACCCGGATGCGGATGAGGAACCGGTCCGGCTCCAGGGCAAAGCAGTAGCGATCGTCGGCAAAGTGGCATACGGCCGAAAGCTCCATGGGCGCCTCCTCTCGTTCCGGTCCGCGCGTATCAGCCCTGTTTTTCGCCGCGGAGCACGTCCCGCAGCAGGGCCATCATATTGTCCAGATCGATGGGCTTCGCCAGGTGGCCGTTCATGCCCGCCTCCAGGGCCCGCTCCCGGTCCTCCTCGAAGGCGTTGGCGGTCATGGCGATGATGGGGATGTGGGCCAGCTCCGGCACGTCCAGCGCGCGGATGGCCCGGGTAGCCTCGTAGCCGTCCATGATGGGCATCTGGATGTCCATCAGCACCAGGCCGTAATATCCCGGGCTGGACAGGCGCACCTTCTCCACGGCCTCCCGGCCATTTTCCGCCCACTCCACCGCCAGGCCCGCCTCCTGCAGCAGCTCCACGGCGATCTCCCGGTTCAGCTCGTTGTCCTCTGCCAGGAGGATGCGGCCCTGCAGGACGCTCTCCTCCCGGACGGGCTGATCGGGCTGCCTGGTCTTCAGGCCCAGGCCCCGCTCCAGCGCGTCGTGCAGGTCGGAGGCGAACAAAGGCTTGCTGATAAAGCCGGTGACTCCGGCCTGGCGGGCCTCCTGCTCGATGTCGGACCAATCGTAGGCGGACATGAGGATGATGGGGTGCTCCTCCCCCACGATGGCGCGTATCTGCCGGACGGTCTCCACGCCGCTCATCTCCGGCATGGACCAGTCCACGATATAGACCCCGAAGGGATCGGCCAGCTCGATGGCCTCGCTGGTGCGGATCACCGCCTCCTGGCCGGACAGGGTCCACTCGGCCCGCATGCCGATCTGCCGCAGCATCTTGGACACGCTCTGGCAGCTGATCAGATCGTCGTCCACCACCAGGCCCCGCAGGTCGTGCAGCTCGGCGATGGGCGTCAGCTGCCGGTGCCTGGCGGCGAAGCGCAGCTCCAGCTCCACGGTGAAGGTGGTGCCCTTTTCCGGCTGGCTCTCCACGGCGATGGTGCCGCCCATCATATCCACGATGTTCTTGGTGATGGCCATGCCCAAGCCGGTGCCCTGGATGCCGCTGACGGTGCTGGTCCGCTCCCGGGTGAAGGGGTCGAACACGGTCTCGGCGAACTGCTTGCTCATGCCGATGCCGGTGTCGCTGACCCGGAACTCATACAGGCCCGTCTCCGGCCTGCTGCCGGGCCGCTGGGTGATGCGGACGGCCACCGTCCCCCCGGAGGGGGTGAATTTGATGGCGTTGGACGTCAGGTTCAGCAGTACCTGGTTCAGCCGCAGCCGGTCGCAGAAGACCTCCTCGTCGGTCACGTCCACCGTCTCGATGAACAGCTCCAGCCGCTTGGCGTGGATGTCGGACTGGATGATGTTCCGCAGCCCCTGCAGGATGTCGGCCAGATTCTCTGGCCGCTCATTGATGGTGACCTTGCCCGCCTCGATGCGGCTCATGTCCAGCACGTCGTTGATGAGACTGAGCAGGTGGTTGGACGCCTGGGAGATCTTGGCCAGGTAGTCCTGCGTCCGCTCCTGGTTGTCCAGGTGGGTGGTGGCCAGGGCGGTATAGCCGATGATGGCGTTCATGGGGGTGCGTATGTCGTGGGACATGCTGTTGAGGAAGGTGGTCTTGGCCCGGTTGGCGGCGTCCGCCGCGTGCAGCGCCTGGGAAAGCTCCTCCGTCCTGGCCTCCAGCTGGGCTGTGGCCTGGGCCACCTCCTGCTTCAGCCGCTTCTGGCTCCGGGTCCGCGCCGCCAGCATGGCCAGCGCGAACAGCAGCAGCACCAGGACCAGCACCGCCAGCACGCTGTACAGCGGGTTGCGGTACAAAAAGGCGATCAGGCTCACGTCGCTCTCCCGGCCGGCGTCGATCTCCTGGGACACGATGGCGTCCAGCTCCGCGTCGGTGAAGCTGTCCCCGCCCTTATCCAGCATGGACAGCAGATAGCGCCCGCCGGGGACGTTCTCGCCCACGGCGTAGGACAGGCTCGTCTCCGCCAGCACCACGGCGGCCAGCCGGTTGCGGACGTCCTGCTGGACGTACCGCTCGGCGGTGTAGGAGTAGAGGATGGTGGCGTCCGCCCGGCCGTCCAGGATCGCCTGGACGCAGTCGTCCGTGGAGGGATAGCGGAGCACCGCCTCCTCCGGATAGCGCGCGGAGAGGAAGCTGTCCATGGCGTCCGCCCGCTCCATCATCGCCATGCGCTCCACCGTGCCGGTGAAGTCGCTCAGCGTCAGGCGGGCAAAGTTGGTGTGGTAGTACGGGGCCGTGATCTTGTACCCCTCCTCCTCCGCCAGGTAATAATCCCCGGTGAAGTCCAGCACCACGTCCGCCGCGCCGGCCGCCCGCAGGGCATAATACTGGCTGCGGTCCTTCACCGGTACGAATTCATAGTTCAGCCCCAGCCGCTGGGCCAGGATCTCGAACAGGGCGGGCAGGATGCCTTTCGCCTCCCCGTCCCGGAAATAGCAGTAGGGGACCCGGTCGGGGTTGAACAGCAGCCGCAGGGGCTCCCCCGAGGCCTGGTGCTCCTCCAGGAAGGCCCGCTCGCCGGCGTTGAGGATGATGGAGCCGTCCTTGTCGGTGGCGTAATACGCCTCGTGGAGCGTGTCCCGCCAGTTGGTGTCGTGCAGGTCCATCTCGTTGATGGCCGCGTTGATCTGCGCCATCAGCTCCGGGCGGTCTTTCCGGGTGCAGATGTAAAAGGGGCTGGCGTCGAAGGACTCCAGCAGCCACTCGTCCTCCAGCAGCCGCAGGCTGCCGGTGACGGCGGCGTCCACCTGGCCCGATTGGAGGGCGGCGGTGAGCGCATCCTGCCCGGCGAAGTACACCGGCTCATAGGTGAAGCCGTGCCCCTGGGCGAAGCGCTGGAAGTTGTCGTTTTTGGAGTTGCCCTCCAGCATGCCCACGCGGATGCCGTCGTAGGTGGCGTAATCGCCCTCCACGATGTCCTGCTCGCCCTTTTTCACGGTAAAGATGGTGGAGTTGTAGCCGATGTTCTGCTCGGAGAAGAGGAACTCCTCCTCCCGCTCCGGGGTCTTGGACACAGAGGTGACGATGTCCACCTCCCCGCGGCGCAGCATGTCCAGCGCGTCGGCATAGGAGCCGTCGTAGCCCACATACTCATAGGACCAGCCCCCGTGGATGGCCAGCCGCTGGAGGAACTCGTATCCGTAGCCGCTGCGCCGGCCGTCCTCGGCGATGGTGTGATAGCCGGAGAAGGCGAAAAAGCCCACCCGGAGCACCTCCGGTCCCTCCTCCGCCGCGGCGGCATAGGCGGTACAGCACGATGTCAGCATCAGGATGGCCAGCAGGGCGCATATCAGGCCTTTTCTCTTCATGGGGTCCCTCCTTATGGGTCTCTGTTCCCGGTCCGGGGGCAGTGTGGCGCGGAGCGCTTTATGAGGTCCGTCCGCGCCGGGGCGGGCGGGGCGCTGTTATACTTTGATTTTACCAGAAATCCCCACGATTGCAAGCCCGGCATGCCCCGCGGAGAGAAATACGCAGTTATCTCATCGATGCTCTTAAAATACTGACCCGGCGATGGGTCTTTCAGCCGTTCCCTCCACCGGCCGAGCCAGACCGCTTCATACTGTAGATAGGGAAAAGCCCCGCAACCTGGATGTTGCGGGGCTTTTGTCCTTGGCGGAGAAGGAGGGATTCGAACCCTCGATACCCTTATGGGGTATACACGATTTCCAATCGTGCGCGCTCGACCAGGCTACGCGACTTCTCCACGCCCGTCGGACCTTGTTATTATACCCGAGCGGACAGGCAAAGTCAAGGAAAATTTCCCCCCTTCGGCCCCGGTGGAGCCGGCCGTTTTCACCGGCACAGCTCCCGCCACAGCCGCAGGGCCAAGGCCGTCCCGCCGGCCCGATAGCCGCCGTCGGCATAGCGGGCATGCTGCCCTCCGTCCAGCGCCGCCGTCAGCGGCAGCGCCTCCGGCTCCAGGAAGAGCGCCCGGGCCAGATCCTCCCCCGCGCCGTATCGGTCGTAGGCGATGCGGACGGCGTATGCCGCCAGCCGCCGGGTCAGCGCCTCCTCCCCGCCCGGGCCGTCCAGCACCAGTCCCAGGGCCGGCAGGGGCTCCCCGCCGCGGCCGGCCTCCGCCAGCTCCCCCAGCACATGCTCCGTGGGCTCCTCTCCGGGCCGCAGGCGCAGCAGCAGTCCCCCCTCCGGCAGCAGCGCCCTGAGCGCCGCCGCCCCGCCGCCGGGGCCCGTCAGCGTCAGCGGCGGCAGGTCGATGCACACCGGCTTCTGATCCCCTGCGGGCATGACCAGCGCCGCGGTATGGCGCCCGCCGTCCGCCAGCCGGAAGGTGTCCGTCCGCACCCGCACAGAGCCGTCCGCCAGCCGCCGGCAAACCGCCAGCCGCCACAGCCCCGGCGACGCCGCCAGCTCCACCGGCCCGGTGATATCGTCCAGCGCCAGCACGCGCCACTGCTCCTCCTCCCGGCGGGACAGCGTCCAGTCCCGGCCGCAGACCCAGGGCCCCGGCCCCGCCGGCTCCAGCCGGATGACCGCCGTCCGCTCCGGCCCCGTCTGGCCGTGATAGGCCCCGTCCGCCCAGTATTCCGCCCGGCCCTCCGCCGGGTCCAGCCGCGCGGGCACGCCGGCGCAGCGAAGCAGCCCCACCGTCAGCGCCGACACGGTCCGCTCATCCCCGTGGCCGCAGGCCAGCGCCGCCGCGAGGCCCATCTCCGCCGGCGGATACATCCGCCCCGGCGCGGGCGCGAGACACCGGCGGGCATAGGCCGCCGCCCTCTCCGGCCGCTGGGCAAAGGACGCCAGCGTCTGGGGCGGGACGGCCGCCGCTATGGCGCTCCGCCAGCTCTCCGGCGGCTCCCGTCCGATCCGGGGGCACAGCACCTCCGCCGCAAAATGCTCCCCACCGGCGAAGGGCGCCGCCCGGCGCAGATGATCCTCCAGCACGGCGAAGGACGCGTCATGCAGATCCTTCTCCCCCATGGCCTGCAGCATCTCCGCGGCCAGGGCCCGCTCCGCGCCTTCATGGGCGGCATAGAGCCGATAGAGCTCCGGCGCATTCCCCGCCGCCAGGCGGAAGAGCCGGTCCCAGGGCGGCTCCGCCCCAGCATATTCCGGCCTAGCCCAGCTCTCCTCCCGGGCCCGGCGCAGGGCAGCGCACCGCTCCCGGACACGGGCCCGCTCCGCCCTCCGACCGTCGTCCAGCGGCGCCTGGGGCGCACAGGGCGGCGCGGGATCGAACGCCCCCTCATAAAGCCCCGTCTGCCCGTCCCACGCCAATGTCAGCGCCAGCGCATCCTCCCCCGCCGGGATATCGCCCCCGGCCAGGCAGCCGTCCGCCCACGCCTCTGCACGCATGGCGCACCGCCCCACGCGCACCGCCAGCGCCCCGTCGTCGTCCGTGACGCCCCACAGCACCGGCCGCAGCGCGCCCATATTTGCCACGCTCAGCTCCACCCGCACGCCAGCGATGGGCCGCCCCGACCGGTCCTGCACGCACACTCGCACCGGCCGCACAGGGGCGTACCGCTCCGTCACGGCGTACAGCCGGGCCGGGCCGATCCGCCCCGCGGGCATATCGGCCTCATAGTCGAAAAACGTCCTGTACCGCACCAGCGGCGCGCGGGCCGCCGCGGCCCGGAACCACCCCCGATCCGGCTCCGGCTCCGGCTCGCACGCGCCCATGGACCGCCAGCGCTCGCCGTCCCAGAACTCCACCCAGGCGTGGTTATCGTCGCAGTGGGCCCACCACGGCACGTACACCTGCCGGGCGGCGATGCCCACGCTCCGCAGGGCGGTGACGCAGAACACCGACTCCTCCCCGCACCGGCCCGCACCGGCCCGCCACGTGGCCAGCGGGCTCATGGTCCGCTCGTCGGTGAGCCGGTACGTCACCTGCTCGGCGCACCAGCGATCCACCTCCAGCGCCGCCTCCGGCAGGGACAGCGCCGCCACCCGGGGCCAGAGCTGCCGCCGGAAAAGCTCCCGGCAGTCCTCCAGCGCCTCATCGTTCACCCGCGGGTACCACACGAAGTGCAAGAACATCTCCTCGTCCATGGCCCGGCACCATGGCACGTTCCGCCGCACATCCAGCCCGTGCCGGGCGAAGGACGCCAGCGTATCGAACGCCGTCCCGGCCCCGTCGCCCAGAGGCAGCGTGCCGTAAGCCAGCGTCATCAGCGTCCGCTCGTCCCCCGCCAGCTCCGCCAGCCGCCGGTCGATATCCGCCCCCAGCGGCCCATAGGCCGGCCGCGCCTCGCGCCACGCTTCCGCCGCCAGCCGCTCTGTCCGCGCCGAGAGCGCCATCATGCCCCGCTCCCGATGAACGCGGCCACGTCCTCGGCGTGGGTGAGGCTGAACCGGTCCTCCGGCGGATACACCGCGCCGCCGAAGTAAATAGCCGGGTTGCCGCCGCAGCTGCGGTCATATTCCGTACGGTGCATGGCCGCGTGCAGCCACTCGCACCCGATGGTCCGGCGGCACCAGGCGGCGTTTTCCGCCGTGACGCCGCCCCCGGGCAGGACCTCCATCCGCCCGGCACAGTATTCACGCATGGCCCGGATGGTCATGGCCCCCTCGGGCACGGTGGGCCGCTGGCCGCTGGTGAGCACCCGGGTGATCCCCAGCTCCATCAGCGCGTCCAGCGCCTGCCGCCAGTCGGGTGTCACGTCCACGGCCCGGTGGAATACCGCCTCATGGCCGCCGATGACCTCCATCATCCGCCGGCACCTGGGCACGTCCACCCGCCCGTCGGCCAGCAGCACCCCGAACACGATCCCGTCCGCGCCGTTTTCCAGAAACAGCGCCGCGTCCTCCAGCATAGTCTCGAATTCCGACCCGGTGTAGCAGAACCCGCCCTCCCGGGGCCGGACCATGCACATCACCCGCAGGCCGGGCGCATGGCGCTTGACGGTGCGCAGGGACCCCAGGCTCGGGGTCAGCCCGCCGTGGAAAAGGTCGGAATTCAGCTCCACCCGCGTCGCCCCGCCCTGCCAGGCGGCGATGGCGTCCCCGGCGGACCCGCAGCAGACCTCCAGCATCGCTCCCATGATCATCCCTCCGTTATTCCGGTCATTTATTCCGTCGCTTTTCCGTCGTACCATGTCGCGCGGTTCCGGCGTCGCCGGGAGCGCGGCTGGTATTTCAGGGTACGATAGCGGTTTACCGCTATTGTACCATGCCCTCCGCCCCGGCGCAAGCGCCCCGCCTGCCGCCCCGGAAGGGGGCATTTTCCGTCCCGAGCGCTTGCTTTACAACGGAATGTTGATTCTGTTGTAGATGGACGGGTACGAAGAAATCTTTAAAAAAACATTAGGAGGACAACAAAAA
>CANQSF010000014.1 GCA_947626345.1 uncultured Oscillospiraceae bacterium
GTGCGGGAGCCGGCCTCCCGGGCGATGGACATGATCTCCACGGTGCCGTCGGCGATCTCGGGCACCTCCAGCTCGAAGAGCCTCTTCACCAGCACCGGATGGGTCCGGCTGATGAGCACCTGGGGCCCGCGGGAGGACTTGCGCACTTCGATCACGTACACCTTCATCCGCTTGCCCTCTACCAGCACCTCGTCCCGGATCTGCTCGTTGACGCTGAGCAGCGCGTCGGTGTACTCGGAGTTGGAGCTGATCTTCAGGGAGGCATTGCCGGTGCGCGGGTCGATGCGCGCCACCTCACCGGTGAGGATCTCGTGCTCATGGGTGGTGAACTCGTCGTAGATCAGGCCCCGCTCCGCCTCGCGGATGCCCTGGATGATGACCTGCTTGGCATTCTGCGCGGCGATGCGTCCCAGCTCCTTGGTGTTCACGGGGACCTTGATCTGGCCGCCCACCTTGGCCCGCTTGTTGATCTTCCGGGCCTGCTCCAGCGTCATCTCCACGGCGGGGTTCTCCACGGTCTCCACCACGTCGGTGACCACGAACATCTCGATGCGCTTTTTATCCTCATCCAGCTCCACCACCACGTTGTCCGCCGCGTCGGGATTGTCCTTGCGGAAGGCCGTGAGCATGGCCTGGTTGATCTTGTCGTACATATATTCCCGGGGAATGCCCTTCTCCCGTTCCAGATCCTCGATCGCCTCAAAAAACTCAGCGTTCATATCAATATCCTCCGTCACATTTCCAGCCGCAGACGCACGCTGGCGATTTGATTTTTGGAAAACCGGCGCTCGCCGCCGGATTCGATGGTCACATCCCCGTCGTCATAGGCCATGAGCTGGCCCACCCACTGCTTGGCGCCGTCCACAGCGCTGTAGAGCTTCACCTCTACGTTAGAGCCAAGAAAGCGCTCAAAATCCGATGGGCGCTTGAGGGCGCGCTCGCAGCCGGCGGAGCCCACCTCAAAAATGTAGCTGTCCGGCACGGGGTCCGCCTCATCCAGGATCGGGTCCATCTGGCGGGACACCCGCTCGCAGGCGTCCAGATCGACGCCGTCCGGCCCGTCCAAAAACAGCCGCAGATAGCGCTGTCCGCCCTCGGTGACGTATTCCACGTCCCAGATCTCCAGTCCGGCCTGTTCCACCACCGGCAAAGCCAGGTCCCAAACGGTCTTTTCAATACGGTTCATAGAGAATTTCCAATTTCTGACAAATTCTTTTGTTTCAAGAAAAAGAGTGGGACGGTACCCACTCCAGGCATAGGACATTTGCTTCATTAAATATACCATAGAACCCTGCATAAATCAAGTACTTTTTCGTTCCCATAGCAAGTTATGTACGCCGCTCTCGCCCCGGACCACCATATTTTGTCATATTCAGTCCTCCAGGTGCTCCCGCAGCCTCTCCAGCGCCCTTTTCTCGATGCGGGATACTTTCCGCCGCCGGGATTGTAAGCGATGGGCCCTTGAAAACGCGCCGTATGGCGCGGTGGATGTGTGTCACTGTACATCATTCGATCCGCAGAACCGAAACCGTATGATGATCTGTTTGTTCTCTGTGAGTTCTACCCTTTCAATGAGACTCACCAGCAGTTCCCTGTTGACCCAGGCTGTGTCTATGAACCGACGGACAAGCGTTTTTGCCTGCTCCTCCCGCTCTTCCGGCGTGGCGTCTGCCTCCTCCATGTTGGCCAGCTGATCCTCCAGAGAGCGCCGCTCCTGCTTGATGCGGCCATATATACGGTCAAAGTCTGCCTCCGCTAAAAGTCCGTTCAGCTTATCCATGTACGTCCTGTCCAGGTCGGCGGTCAGCTTTTCGATCCTGCCCCGAAGGGCCTGACGCTCGTTTTCATGGCGTTCTTCTTGTCGTGCCTTTTCAACTTCCGCCTCCGCCACGGGGAGCAGGGTGTCCGCATCCAGATACTCCTGGCAGACCTTCTGGATCTTGTCGATGACCGCCGCCGTGACTGTACTTTCCTTGATGGTGTGACTGGTGCATACACCCGCCTTTGTGAACCGCTGGTAGGTCCTGCAGACAAAGTAGAGAACGTCCTCTCCAGCAGCGTTCTTGCGGTTTATCACGCATAGCGGATAGCCGCACTCATGGCAGAAGATGAGCCCTTTCAGCAGAAAGTCGTATTTTCGCACCTGCGTGGTCTTTCGGCTGCGGATGAGCATTTGCACTTTTTGAAACGTCTCCGTGTCTATGATCGGCTCATGCGTGCCCTCTACCACCACCCATTTATCCCTGGGCTGTTTCACGCATTTCTTGGACTTATAGCTGATCTTCACCGACCGGCCCTGGACCATGTTGCCGATGTACGTCTCATTCTGGAGCATATCAGATATGCGCTCACTGCTCCAAAGGCCTGTATAGGGGCCAGGATCGGAAATGGTCAAGCCTGCATAGGCGGCCGGGGTGGGCACGTGCTCCTCGTTCAGCCGGGCGGCGATCTGGCGGCAGCTTACCCCCTCCAGGGCCATAGCAAATATCCGCTGCACCAATGGGACGGCCAGCTCGTCCGGCACGATACGGTTTTTCTCCGTGGGGTGCATTTTATAACCGAACGATGGCTTGCCGCCGATAAACTGGCCCTTGCGCTGTTTGTCGTGCTTGACGCTGCGTATCTTTTTGGATATGTCCTTGGCGTACATATCGTTCATAACGGCCCGGAAAGGCGTGATGTCGTTGGCGCTGGATTCAACGCCCGTGTCGATGCCGTCCAGCAGGGATATGTAGCGGACACGGTTTTCGGGGAAATACCGTTCCATGTAATGCCCGGTCATGATGTAGTCACGGCCCAGGCGGGACAGGTCTTTGGTAATTACCATGTTGACCTTCTTGTCCTCGATGTCCCCGATCATGCGCTGAAAAGCCGGGCGGTCGAAGCTGGTGCCGCTCCATCCGTCGTCGATATAGGTGTCATACACGGTCAAGCGGTGCTGCCGGACAAAATCATCCAGCAGAGATCGTTGGTTGGTGACGCTCTCTGACGGTCCCTCGTTCTCATCCTCCTTTGAGAGCCGAATATAAAGTGCCGCGCGGTAGGCCATGGGATCGCTGATCTCGAAGGTCATCCCACGCCTCCGAGAGCCGGCGGCCGTTCGTCGCGTGCCCGGAGCTCTCTCGCGATAAAAACGCGCAGGCTCCTCTGTATAATACTTGCCGCGCTCTCCCCTTTCTCTGCGTATTGGCATATCACGTTAAGTTCGCGTTCTTTTTTTGCCAAGACCATCCCTCCCGTCACAATAGGCTATGCGCCCGGAGGGCCGTTCTTGCCAGAGAACGGGTCACGCCAGCCTGCGGACGTCCCCCAAGCTGGCGTGCATCTGTGATCGATATCTATCCTCTCATCTCCGGCACTGCGGCCGCCGCCACGGAAACAGCGGCCAGAGGCAGGAGCCACCCCGCCGGCAGTGAAAGCGCGAAGTTGGATGCCTCTGCCTTTCCCAGCGCCACCAGGGCCGCGATGAGGTAATGCGCGGCCGCGCCCAGAGCAGCGCCGGCCAGGGCCAGATAGGCGCTTTGGATGAGAGCGATGGCCCGAATGGCCGCCTCGCTCATGCCCGCCCAGCGGAGAACGTCATCGCGGCGGCGGCGCTCCTCCCGGTCCCATGCCGCGCCGGTCCGGCGGAGCAGGCAGGCGCAGAGAAACCCCGCGCCGCCCAGGATGGCCAGATACACCGCCTCCCGGGTCTGCGCGTCCCACCGCTCCTGTCGTGCGCTGTCCCGGTTGGTCACGGAGTATCCCATATCCGCGATGGCGGCGGAGACGGCCTCGGCGGCGCCGATATCCGTCACCCGCACCCGTGCCCCGCCGTAGCCGGACGCCTGGCCGCGCAGGAGCGTCCTCGCTATATCCAGGCCGATGTAAGCGGCGGGCTCGTCCCCTTCAAAGAGACCGCTCACCCTGGCAGTGACCGGACCGCCGCCCAGCTCCAGGGCAAGATCCGCCCCCAGCCAGTCGATGTCCGGCATATAGTCCTGGCCATGATCCGTCTTGTCCTCCGGGTCCACGAACGACCGGGCCGCCGCCTCGCTCATCACGATCCATGGCATGGCGCCGCCGGAGGGAAAGGGCCCGCCCAGGGTATAAGCCAGCCCTGTCAGATAGTCCCCGTCGATCCCCACCAGGGTGAGACCGGCAGTATATTTCCCGCAGGCGGCGGAGACGGGCACATCCACGGTGCCGGTCGCTCCCACCACGTCGGCTATGGCCCGGAAGTCCTGAACGGACTGCTCCGTGATGGCCAGATAGCTGGGGGCCGTGACGGCCAGCTCGCAGGGCTCCGCCTTTTCAGCCTGAACGGCCGTCAGGATGGCCCCGGAAAAGCACAGCGCCGTCACCGCCGCCGCTGTGAACAGCAGGGCCGCCGCCTCATAGCCCCGGCGCAGCCCCTGGCCAGCCAGGGCCAGATAGTCCCCGATCCTCATTTTTTGACGTGCCGGTTGGGGACGGCATTCCGCTTCCGCAGCCAGAGGACGCATGCCAACACGGCGATGACCGCCGCGCCGGCCGCCACGAACACCCACCACTGCGCTCTCTGCGCCTGCTCCTTTTCCGCCGCCTCCTGCTCCTGAACGGGGTCTTTTGTGGCGATCACCAGTTCCTTGACGTTGGTGCTGACGTTCATCTCCTGGGTGTATTCCTCTCCGCCGGCGTCCTCATAGATGAGCCGCGCCACGCCGGAAGTCCAGCCGTAGCGCTCGTCGCCCTCCTTCATCCCGGCAAACACGTTCAGCGTCTCCGTCGCCGACGTGCCGGCCTCCATATTGCCGATGAAGGCGTTGCCGTTGGGCGACAGGCCCGGCACCTCCAGCTCCACCCGCACGTTGTAGACCTCCGTGCGGCCAAGATTCATCACCTGAAAGGACAGCTGCACCGTCTCACCGGCGTTGATCTCCCCGGGCATGGTGAAAGGGGCCAGCTCCACCTCCACCGGCTGAGCCACCTCCACGGCGACGGAGCCGGAGGAAGAAAAGCTCATGGCGTCCTCGTCGTCGAACTCCATGGCCAGGTCGATGGTATACCGCTGGGCGGGCGTCTCCCGGTCCGTGCCGTATCGCAGCTTCAGCTGGGTGGTCCCTCCCGCCTTCAGGTCCCCCAGGAAGATGGTGCTGGTGTCGTTTTTCAGCACCAGGTCCTCGCTGCCGCCGGACACCGTGACCAGCATGTTCTGCACGTCCTCCTTGGCACTGGTATTCTCCAGCGTGACCGTCACGGTGAAATCCTCCCCCGCCATCACGGGCGTCTTGTCCACGGTGTACTTGCTCACAAGGACGCGGGGCGCGGACATGGGCGTCTCAGTGGGCGTAACGCCTCCACCGCCGCCGTATACAGGCGTCGATGCGCTCTCCTTCTTCCCATCGGTGATGGTGATGTAGCAGGTGAAGCTCTGGATGATCTGGCCGCCGCTGTCGTCCGTCGCCTGAACGTCCAGTGCGATGGGGTAGGTGCCATTCTTTCGATCCGACCGAAGGGGAAGATCGAAGCGGACGAGATAGGAGGAAACGGTCTGGACCGTCTCTCCCTCCTCCCCGGTGACGTTCACCGGGTTATCCGCCAGGGAGAAGGTCTTCTGGTAGTTTTTGACCTGCACAGGCGTGCCGGACGCCTCTCCCAGCTCCGGGGTGACGGTGATCCGGTCCGCCCAGATGGCCCCGGTCGCCACCAGAGGCATGATCAGCGTCACCTTGCCCCCCGACACCTGGGGCACGTAGCCGTCCTTATAGGCCCGGTCCATGCCCTCGTAGACGTTGGCGTCGTCGATCCGCAGCTGCATGGGCTGGCCGGCGGGCGCGGTGGGCTCCGGCGTCTGGGTAGGAGCCGGCGTCTGCGTGGGCTCCGCATCGTCCGGCCCGGCCGTTGCGTCCGGCTCCTCCGTTCCCGCCGCGGCGGCATCCCCGGACGGCAGCTCCGCCTCTGCAAACGCTGTCAACGGCAGGCAGGCCGCCAGAAGCAGCAGCGCCAGAAGACTGGCCATCGTTCTTTTCATGATGCTTTCTCTCCTATATGTTGATGGTCTTATCGGCCGGGATGGCCTCGCTCCCGCAGAAGAGGACCGCGAACCGGTCTTCCTCCCAACAGGCGGCAAGGGCGCTCACGAACCGGTCCGTCTCCTTCTCGTCCAGCATGGATGTGGGCCCGGCGAGGATGATAAGCTCCGGCGCCCTTACCAGCGCCCGGGCCAGGGCCGCCAGCCGCCGCTCGCAAAGAGACAGGCTCCTGGGATATGTGTGGGCGGCATAGCCCAGCCCCAGGCGCTCCAGCGCGGCAAGGGCCGCGGCGCGCCGGTCCCGCTTGGCTATGCCCGCCGCCATAAAGGGCAGTGCCGCGTTATCCAGCACCGTCATATCCTCCCAGAAGCCCGGCTCCGGAGGCATATACCCCACGGAGCCGCCCAGGATCACATCGCCGTCATCCGGCCGTCTGAGGCCGCCGGCGACGCGGGCCAGCACCTCGAACCGGGGCATCTCCGTGGTCACCCGTACCCGCTCCCCGGGCAGCACCGTCAGATCAGTGGGCGGCAGCAGTGCCCGGCCATCTGGGCCGTAGGCGGATGCATTCTGCAATGTCAATATCGGCTCCATCACTTCACCATGGTCATGACGCCCGCGTCCATCTCGCACACGGTGTCGCACAGCTCGTCGATGTCCATCTGGTTGTGGCTGGCCAGGATGATGGTCTTGCCCTGTTCCCGCAGGCCCTTGATGACCTGACGCATATCCGCCACACCGTTTTTGTCCAGGCCGTTGAAGGGCTCGTCCAGGATGAGGATGGAGGGGTTCTCCATGATGGCCTGGGCGATGCCCAGCCGCTGGCGCATGCCCAGGGAATACTTCCCCACCGGCTTTTTGCTGTCCGGGTCCAGGCCCACCCGCTCTATCGTCCGGCGGATGCCCTCCCGGTCCACCCGCCGCCGCAGAGAGGCCAGCAGCTCCAGGTTCTTCACCCCGGTGAGGTTTGGCAAAAATCCCGGCGTCTCGATGATGATGCCGGTGTCGTCGGGAAAGTCCATATCCCGGCCCACCTGCTTTCCCCGGACCAGGATCTTTCCCTCCGTGGGCGGCAGAAAGCCGCAGATGCACTTCATCAACACCGTCTTGCCGCTGCCGTTGTTGCCCACGATGCCGTGGACCCGGCCCTCCTCGAACTCCCGGCTCACCTGCCGCAGCACCGTGGTATCGCCGAAGGTCTTGGACACGTTCTGTACGCTGATGGCGCTGGCCGGCATGGGCTATCCCTCCGTTCCTGTGAACACAAAGTTGTATTTGCGAATGGCGATAAGTGCCAGGATATACCCCAGCAACATGAGCCCGCCGAAGATGGCGAAGGACTGCCACAGCCGGGGCAGCAGATCGTAGCCGAAGTTGTGCATGTGGTACGTCGCCTGGTTGAGGGGCGACAGCCACCCCACCGCCACGTTGGCCTTATAAAACAGCTCGTCCGGCAGCTGCAGCACCGCCTGGATGGTGTCCGGCTTCAGCAGAAGGCCATACACGCTGAAGGCAAAGCCGCTGACGATGCCCGCCGCGCCGCCCCGGGTCAGGTTGAACACCAGCATGATGAACACCATCACCACCGAGTAGCACAGCATGAGGCCGAAGATGGTGCCCATGCACCGGTAGGGAAAGCTCATCTCCAAGGTCTTGACCAGTGCCGGGAGCGCGATCTCCTCCCCCGCGCCGGAGTAGCCCAATATGGCCGCCGTCTCGCTCCACACGTCGCCGATGTAGGACTGGCGGACGCTGACCGCCACGGTGGAGGCCAGCACGAACACAAGGAAAAGGGCCGTTGCCAAGGCCGTGTATACAAGTTGCCCCGTGATCCACTTGGCCCGGTCGATCCGCATGAGGAAAAAGGGCGTGCCGGAGGACAGAAACGGCATGTCGGAGAAAAGCAGGATCAGCAGCAGGGAGATGAGCAGGATAGAGCTGCTGTCCCCGAAGGTCCAGATGAAGGGCTCGGCCAGCTGCATGGTGGTGTCATGCTCCACGGCGAAGTTCACCGCCTTGTCGCTGAGCAGAAAGCTCAATATGAACGCCAGGGCGAAGGTGACGGCGATGCGGGGATTGCGCCGCCACTGGCGGAAGTTGTAGGCCACCACGGCCAGGATCTGTCTGAGCGCGTTCACAGCCCCTGCACCCTCTTTCTCACCGCGGCTCCGAAGCTGAGGACCGCCAACCCGATCAGCTCCGCGATCACCAGCGCCGGGCCCCACCGGCCCATGGCCCATTCCGCGCCGGGGGACAGCCACGCCTTGGGATAGACCACATAGAGCGAGGTGAAATACCGCTCGCACAGGATGATCAGCACATAGTAAAAGATGAACGGCGCGGCATAGGCGATGTATTTGCTCTGCATGAAGGCGCTCATGGCCAGGCCGAACAGCGACCAGAACCCCCCGGACAAGAAGATGAGCCCGCAGTTGCGCAGCAGGGTCATGGCGTGCTCCGGGTCCGCCGCATTCGGGGCCAGAGGCCCCTCCAGGGGCGCGAACAGCGCCGCCGCGAGGCCGTAGGCCAGCCACAGACCCAGCACGATCACCGCCCCGCCGGAAATAAGGCACCCCGCCGCCTTGCCCAGGATATACCCCCGCTGGCTGGTGCGGTGGATGTACAGCTTCAAAAAGCCGGTCTTCACGTCGTCCACGAAGCTGGCCGCGTAGGGCAGCGCGCACACGATGGGCAGGCACACGGTTAGGGCATCGCCGTCCAGCGCCTCCAGGATGAACTTGCCGTGAAAGCTGTATTCCAGGGGCTCCTCTGCGCGAAACGCCTCCGTCATAGCGTCCATGGAGGAGATGAACAGCAGAAGGGCGATGAACACCGCGCCCAGCGCGAAGCGCACCGTAAACACGCTCTGCCGTATGGCGGTTGTGATGGCATTCCTCATGGGCCCTCCCGTGCGGTCCGGCTCCTGGGCCGGAGCCTTGCTCAATAGCCGAGTGTCACATCGATGGCGGAGCCGTCCACGGCGTTGATCACCGCCAGCTCCCGCACCTCGCTGACGGTGGTGGTCTCCCCGGTGGGATTGCCCGTGTCGTCATAAAGGGGGAGCTGGAAGGGCTGGCCACTCTCGTCGCAGCAGGTGATGGTGCCGTAGAAGGTGTAGGTGGGCACCAGGTAATAATCCGTGGCGCTGTCCTTCATCCGGATGCGAGAAAGGCCCAGGAGCACATCTGTCACCTCCACCTGCTGGCGGGTGCCCTCGATGGGGGTGCTGATCATGCTCATGTCGATCATGCGCATCTGGTCCTCCGCGGCGGCCAGTATCTCGTCGAAGGGCAGCATCTGCACGTCGGCGTTCACGGTCTCCTCCACCTGATGCATGTCCTCCCAGGTAAAGCTGACCAGGCCGTCCTCGTCAAAACGGAACGCCGCCTCCTCATAGCCATAGTTGGTGGCGTACGCGTCACTGGTCATGCCGCTGGGGTTGAACCCGCCCACGTGATAGGTCAGGGGCACGCCGGCGTACACCGGCGTCAATAGCACCGCAGGGAGGTCGCCGAAGTACCAGTCGAGGGACTTCATCGTCACGTCCGGCACGAGGGCGAACTCGCCCACGCCCATGGCCGCGAGCAGCTCCTGGGCCTTGGCCAGGGCGGCATCCATATCCACCGCCGGCGGCTGTGCGTCCTCCCCGCCGTTGGCGGCGTACTTCGCCGCCAGCACCTCCTCGGGCACGTACCGGTCCACGCTCAGCCGCTGGACCTTGTAATCGTCCCCCAGGCGCTTTCTGGCGGTGATCTGGAAGGCGTCGTCGTCATAGGTCCCCATGCCCTGGATGTACTGGGTCCCGACGTCCTGGTAGCCGTAGTAGTTGGGAAAGTAGCTCTGGTCGTGGAACTGCCAGTCCAGTGGCTTTTGCTCCACGGTCTCCGGCGCGTCGGCGTAGACCTGCTCCAGATGGGCGATGTTCTGCTCGAAGTTCTCCCGCACAGAGTCCCGGTCGTCCGCGTCTACGAGGGGATCCTGTGTGATGCGGTACTCCCAGTCGGCAAACTGCTGCTTGGCATCCAAGAGGGCCTGCTCCGCTTCCGCCTTGTTCATCTCGCCGGTGAATTCGACCACCGTCCCGTCGCCAAAGAAGGCCTGGCCGACCTGTTTGACGGTGTCTCCCGTCAGCTCCATGGGCCGCACCCGCAGCACCGGCATGGGGCCGGGCACCGTTGGCTCCGTCACCAGCACGTGGAACGGCACGTCCCCCATCTCGGTGCGGAAGCTGTCCTCATAGACCGTCTGCTCCGCCGCCGGGGCAGCCTGCTGCCCGCCGCCGGCGCTTTCCGACGGTGCGTTTTCCAGCGCCGACTCGAAGGCGCCGTCGTTCTTACTGGTGACGATCCCCTCCTCCGGGGTGGCCTGGCAGCCGCCCAGCAGGATCATCATGGCCGCTATGGCAGCCGCGATACGCTTTTTCATGCTATATCCCTCCCCAAACAGGATGCCGTTTCCGGCTCGAGGGTATCCTAGCACCGGGCTGCATCCATTCGGCATCCAGATCCTTAAGATATTCTTAAGTTATCCTAAAGAACGCCTCTCGGGGGGACGATGTGATCGAAAAGGTCCTCTTCGCTCAGTAGCCCATGTCCCTGTCGATGACGCTGCCGTCTATGGCGTTGACCGTCAGAAGACTGGCGTAGGGATCGTTCTTTGTGTTCCCGTTTTCGTCTGTAACCGTGCCAAAGAAATCCCATGCGGGTACGAGGATGCCGGACCCCGCCCGGCCCTGCTCCGCGATGCGGGTATAGCCCAGACAGATCTGATCCACCGTCACCGTCTGTGCCGCGCCGTCGTTGGCGGCCAGATACATCCTGCCGAAGATATACATGGCATCCTCAAAGGGCAGCAGGGCGGAGTCCTCCGTCACCGTTTCCCCCACGGTATAGGGGGATTCCCAGTGCATACCAACGATGCCGCTGTCGTCCACAAAAAAGGCCAGCGTCTCATAGCGCCAGGGCTCGTTATACACCGTCGCGTCCGTCATCATGTCCCCGGTGGCGGAGGTGTAGGTGATGGGGATGCCGTTGAAGCTGCGGGTGTACAGCACGACCCAGAAGTCCCGCTCCGGCTGCTGCTCGTATCCCTTTCGGGCGGTGTAAAATGTCATGTTTTCAATGCCCAGCTTTTCCACCACCGGGTCAGTCAGCGCCTGGGCGTCGTCGGCGGAGATCGTCAGTTCGGGCATCTCTCGGCCCGCCCCGTCCGCGTACTGGATGTACGTGGGTTCAAGGAGGATATAGCCCCCATTGCCGGTGTTGTTTCGGTCGTAGAGCGCACGGTCAGCGCCAAGGCCCGCGAAATTCCCTGCCTGGAACGATTCGTAGCCGTATTCCTCGGAATAGCCGACGCCCTCGATCAGGGACGCCCCGTCCTTCTCGACGAATTGACCGGATATGGCAGCCCGCTCATTCTCCTCCGGGGCGGCGCTGTATTCCTCCTGGAGCCGGTCGATGGCCTGCTGCATCGACTGTTCCCAGGACAGTTCATTGCCGTTGTCATCATAGTAGGTGAAGCCCACGTCCTCCTCCGTAGGCCCCTCGGCCAACATCTGCTTGTATTCTAGGATCTGCTCCATGATCTCGTCCTTGGAGCGTTCGGAGGGATCGTGCAGGGGCGTGTGGACGAGCGAGGCCATCAGCACATCCGCCTGGGCCTGGGTGATGGACCCGTCGGTCACGCGGATGATGGCCGCCGAATCCGCCTCCGGGATGGTGACGGCCGCGTCCACGGTCACATTCAGCTTCCCGTCCACGCTGGAGAAGCTGCCTTGATACCGCTCCGGTGCGCCCAGCCTCTCGGCCGGGGCGCCCTCGCCGGCGGCGGTCCGTGCCTTTTCGATGAGCTCGTCGCTGCTCTTACCGGCGACGACGGGCTCCTCCGGCGTGGCCTGGCAGGCGCTGAACAGCAGCATGGCCGCCAGCGACATGATCACGATGGAGATCCGTTTTTTCATGTCTTTGCCTCCTTCAGCTCCGCTGGGGGCCATTGATGACGCTGCCGTCCAATGCGTTGATCGCCGTCAGGAACACCTCCTGCCGGGCGGGTTCCTCCCGCGCCGTCTCTCCGTCCGGTCCGGGATACTCGGTCACCACCAGCTGGCCGTTCTCGTCGTAAGCCTCGGCCACGCCGAAGAAGGAATATGCGGGGACCAGATAGAGATCTGTGGCGCTGTCCTTCATGGGCACGCAGGCCAGGCTCAGCTCCGCCCGGTCCACCGTGAGGCGCAGCTCCGCCCCCTCGAACGGGAACCAGTCCTTCGTCACCATCTTCATCTGCTCCTTGGCCTTGTCCAGCACCGTGGCAAAGGGCAGCAGCTCCACGTTCTCGTTGACGGTGGCCACCGTCTGGGTGGCGCTGTAGTACCACATCTGCCGGAACTTCCCGTTAAGAAACTGCATCTCGATCATCTCCGGGCCATAGGAGGGCGCGTACTGCTCAGACGGGTCCTGGACCTGGGTGCCATATTGGGAGGCCGGGACCCCGTCGTACACCCGCGTCAGGACCATCTGGCAGTACCCCTTGTCCTGCATGAGCGGGTCGATCCCCGCCTGCCCGACGCTGTCCGGCGTCACGGCCCACTGGCCCAGGCCCATCTGCTCCAGCGCCGACACGGCCCAGTCCTTCATAGCCTCCACGTCCGGCTCCTCCCCGCCGCCGTCCGTCTCCTCCCCGGACACATACCGCTCGTCCGGGAAGACATAGAGGATGTGGACGCGGTCAGCCGTATTCTCCTCCACCCCCAGCACGTAGAGCACCCCGTCCAGAGAAGAGGTGGCCTTGATCTGCCGGAGCCCGTCATCTTGGTAACCGCCCGCCATCTCCGGGGACATATAATAGTCCGGCGTGTGGAATTCCCATGTACACGGGACCTGCTCCACGGTATCGGAGGCGGTCTGATAGGCCTTCTCCAGATCGGCGATGCGCCGCTCGAAGTCCGTCTTCGACTGCTGTGCCAGCTCCTCGTCGCCACCGTAGTAATACAGCATATTGTCCCAGTTGCCGATGAACTGCCGGATCTCCAGGATAGCCTGCTCGATCTCGGCGCGGGTCATCTGCTCGGTGTACTCATACACAGGCGCGTCCCCGAAAAGGACCCCGGCGACCTGCTCTGCCATCTGGCCGGTGATCTCCATGGGCCGGACCTGCAGCACTGGCATGGCCGCGCCCCTCTCCGGCTCCGTCAGCTCCAGCCGGATGGACACATCCCCTGCGGCGTTGAGAAAGCTGTCGGCGTATGCGGCGGGCGCGCCGCCTTCCGCCTCCTGCCCCGCCGGCATATCGGGCGGCGCCGTGCTCTCCAGCGCCGATTCAAAGGCGCCGTCGTTCTTGCTGGTGACGATCCCCTCCTCCGGGGTGGCCTGACAGCCGCCCAGCAGGAGCATCATGGCCGCTATGGCGGCCGCGATACGCTTTTTCATATGCTCGTCCCCCTCAAACAGGATGCCGTTTCCGGCTCGGAGGGTATCCTAGCACCGCTCGGCATCCGTTCGGCATCCAGATCCTTAAGATATTCTTAAGTTATAGAACGCCTCTCGGGGACGATGTGATTTTGAAAAGGTCCTCTTCGCTCAGTAGCCCAGGCTCCGGTCGATGATGGAACCGTCGATGGCGTTGATGGTGAGAAGGCTGCGGTCCCCCTCGTCATAGACCGTTCCGTCCGCGTCTGTGACCGTACCGAAGAAGTCCCACGCTGGCACCAGCAGTCCCACGCCGGTCTCGTCCTGCTTCAGCACCCGGGCATAGCCCAGGCATATGCTGTCGATGGTCACGTCCTTCTCCGCGCCGCCGTTGTCCACGATGTACATCTTCTCGAAAACGTCCATCACGTCCTCAAAGCCCAGCAGGGCGGAATCCTCCGTGACGGCGTCGCCGATCTGGCAGGGCGACATCCACCTCATGCCCACGATCCCGTCGTCGTTGACGTAGAAGATCAGGGATTCATAGGGCCAGGGCGCCTGATAGGACCCACCCGGGACCACCGACACGGCGACCCAGGAATCGTCCGTATAGGTGATGGGGATGCCGCCCAGCTGCCGGGTGTAGCGCAGCTCCCAGCAGCACCGCTCGGGGACGCCGGGCTGGGGCTGGCTGTATACCTTGCCGAGGGAGCGGCAGCTCATCCCGTCGATGCACAGCGCCTGGACCAGGTCGTCGCACATCGACTGCGCCTGCTCCGCCGGGACAGTCACGTCCGGTATCTGAGAGACGTCTGACTGGAAGTCCAGCTCCATCTCCTGCGCCGTCGCGTATAGCAGTGACAGCCCATCGTCAGCCGCGTTCCGGCTGAAAAACGCATAGCACAGAGCCTGGCCGAAGGGGCCGTTGACGATCCGAAGCTCCTCGTGGCTGCCGCCTTCGCCCACGTTTTCGCCCCAGATCTCACTCAATCCCTGGGCGTTTTCCGCGAAGACGCCGGAGATGGGCTCCGCCGTCGTCGTATCCGGGGCCTGATCGTATTGGGCCTCCAGCACGTCGATCTTGTCCTGGCGGCTCCGCTGCCAGACCTCCAGCCCTTCCATCTGATAGAGAGTGTCGTCCTCGGCGGGGCCCTCCGCCAGCTCCTGCTTGGTCTGCAGCAGCTCCGCCTCGATCTCGGCCTTCGTGAGCTGCCGGTCGGTGGGATAGAGCGTGCCCCGGACCAGCTCGTCCATCAGCACATCCGCCTGCTCCTGGGTGATGGTCCCCGGTGTGACCTGGAAGATGGGCACGCTCTCCGCCTCCGGGACGGTGACCGCCGCGTCGATGGTCACGTTCAGAAGCCCGTCCACGCTGGAAACGCTGCCCTGATAGGTCTCCGGCGCATCCAGCCTTTCGGCCAGGGTCCCGCCGGTCTCGGCCTGTGCCTTCTCGATGAGCTCGTCGCTGCTCTTGCCGGCAACGATGGACGCCTCTGGCGTATCCTGACAGCCGGAAAAGGACAGCGCCATCGCCGCGACAAGGATCAAAGTGATCGCTTTTTTCACTGCAGTAAGCCTCCGTTTCGGTGATGGACCCATTATGGCGCGCGGCCGGGCGAAAAACTATCAACTCGTTCTTATTTCTTTCTTTTCATTCCAGGATCACCTGGACGGCCGTCCCCTTGCCGGGGGCGCTGTTCACCGCCAGACGGGCGCCGTGGGCGTCCGCGATCTGCTTGGCCAGCGCCAGCCCCAGGCCGCTGCCGCCGTGCTTTTTGCTGCGGGACTTGTCCAACATATAAAAGGGCTCGAAGATCCGGCCGATTGCCTCCGCCGGGATGCCCCGGCCGGCATCGCACACCTCCAGGACCCGGTCGCTGACCGTGAGCCAGACGGTGCGCTCCCCGTCCCCGGGATCGTAGGATTTGCTGGCGTTGTCCACCAGATTGACCAGCAGCGACTGCATGAGGTCCGCGTCCACCAGGACTCGGGAGCCGTCGCAGGCCGTTACCAGCGTGCAGTTCCGATCCGCCAGGATCTGCTGAGTGCTGGCGCGCACCCGGTCGATCAGCTCCTCGGCGGGGATCTCCTCTTTTGTGATGTCCTGCTGCAGCGTGATCGTCTTGAGCAGCTTTTGCGTCAGCCGCTCCAGCCACGTGCACTGCCGCTCGATGTGGGCGAGGGATTGCCGCCGCTCCTCCTCGGTGAGGTTCACCCGCTGCAGCAGCCGTGTGTGGAGGAGGATGGCGGTGAGGGGCGTCTTGAACTCGTGGTTCACGCCGCCGATGAAGAGCCGCTGCCGCTGGGCGGTCTCGGACAGCTCCGCCACATGGCTCTGCACGGCGGCGGCCATGGCGTTGAAATCCGCCGCCAGAGCGCCGATCTCGTCGTTGGTGTGAACGTCTGCCCGCACGTCATAGGCCCCGCCGGTGATCTCTCTGGCCGCGGCGGAGAGTGCGGCCAGGGGCCGGGCGCCCCGCCGCATGAGCAGCGTCACCGCCCCGGCGCCCAGCAGGATGCCGCCCAGGCTCACGGCGAGAAAGATCAGCGCCATCACCGCCAAGCTGCGGTGGATATCCGTCACGTCCCGCACGGTGTATACCTCGAAGACCTGGGAGCGGATATTGACCGACGTCCCGGCGATGAGCACGTCCCGGCCGCGGATGCGGCCCTCAAAGGATCTCTGCCCGCCGGAAGCGTCCCACCGATCGGCCATGCCCTGGCTGGCCTCGGTGTCCAGCCAGTCCGACGGGTCGATGTTCAGGGCGGTGCTCACCGTCTCGCCGCCGCGCATCAGCACGGAGGTATCGTCCGCGAACCGGGAGAAGCAATACTTCACCAGGCTGTCGCGCACCACGTCGCTGTCCGAATTCAGAAGATAGTAATTCGCCATCTCCGAGAAGGACACGGCCAGATCCCGCTGCCGGTCCCGGACCTGCTGGCGGGACATGTCCAATATGGTGTGCCGGGCGTACAGGAGCATGACGACGGAGCAGGCCGCTACCACCAGCGCCAGCACGCCGGCACAGACGGCCGCCGCTTTCTGCCACAGCTTCATATCAGCGCTCCTCCAATCTGTACCCCAGCTTGGGGAGCGTCTTGATGGCGTCGCCCAGGCCCAGCTTTTTCCGCAGGCTGAATATCTTGATATCCAGCACCCGCGTCTCGCCCACATAGTCGTAGCCCCAAACCTCCGCCATGAGCTGCTCGCGGGTGACGGTCATGTTTTTGTATTTCAGCAATAGCAGCAGCACGTCGAACTCCAGCGGCTGCAGATCGACGATCTGCCCGTCCTTCGTCACGGTGCGGCTCTCGCTGTTGACCTCCACGTCCCGGACCCGGTAGACGGTGTTCAGCCGTCCTGTCCGGCGAAGGACCTTCTCGATGCGGACCATGAGGGCAAGCATGTCAAAGGGCTTGACGACGTAGTCCTCCGCCCCGTCCAGCAGGCCGCGGATCTCTGAGGCCGAGTCGGTCTTGGCGGTCATATAGATCACGGGGATGTGATACTGCTCCATATGGCTGAACAGCCCGAAGCCGTCGATGCCGGGCAGCATGATGTCCAGCAGTGCCAGATCATAGGCGTGATCCTCCGGCAGCGACTGCGCCGCCCGTTCTCCGTCGTCAAACACGGTGCAGTCGTATCCCGCCACCTGCAGATTCAGCCTCACCGCGCTGGCGATGGCCTCGTCGTCCTCCACGATCAGGATCCGGTTTTTCATCTCGCACCTCCCAGGTGAATGTAGGTTCAGCAGTCTCGACGCTGTCATGCCTTGTCGCGCGGTCCCGGCGTTAGCCGGGAGCGCGGCGGCATTTTGAGGTGTAATAGCGATTCTAGCGCTATTATACCAAGTTGGCCGGCCGCGGCGAAAGGCCGCGTTCGGCCGGAAATCTTATCTTTTTCTTATTTTTGCGCAAGACCGATCCGGAGCGAACCGTTATCTTGACCGCTTACAATCCCGGCGGCGGGATACATAGGACCGGCTGATGCCGATGATGTCGGCCACCTCCCGCTGGGGCATGGGCGGCCGGCCGCCCAGACCGTAGCGCAGGCGGATCACCTCCGCCTCCCGGCCCTCCAGCACCGTGTCTACCGCTTGGCGGACCTGCCGGACCGACTCCTCCCGGCTCACCTCTTCCAATATGTCCGGGTCGGTGGAGATGGTGTCCAACAGCGCCAGCCCCTCCCCCTCGCCGTCCGTGTCCAGCGCGTCGGACAGCGACACGTCGCCGGCGGACTTTTTTTGCCCGCGAAAATACATTAGGATCTCGTTTTCGATGCACTTGGAGGCGTAGGTGGCCAGGCGCACGCCCTTGTCCGGGCGGTAGGTGGACACGCCCTTGATCAACCCGATGGTGCCGATGGACACCAGGTCCTCCGCGTCGGCGGCGGTGGTGTAGTACTTTTTGATGATGTGCATCACCAGGCGCAGATTGTGCTCGATGAGGGTGTTGCGCGCCTGCAGATCCCCCTCTATGGCCCGGCTGATGTATGCCTGTTCCTCCTCCGCCTTCAGCGGTCTGGGAAACGATGAGCCGTTGTCCCCCAGACGCAGCATGACAAGCGCGCTGGACAATAAAAGCGCAAATGTGGCCGACAGCATAGCCGCCATCACCTCCCTGAGCAGACTATGCGCCGCCGGGTCGTCCTGATTCGACAAATGATGCGGACAGGCGGCCCGCCCCACCGACATGGGTCAGCATATTTCCGGAAAAATCCCGTCACGCTCCCTTGTGTCCCACAGAGAATCATGATATAATCTCCCCACAAAATCAAATACGGGAGACAAATGCCATGATTACCAATGCTTACCTCAAGCGCGTATATGACGACGTATGCCGCCGGGACGGCCATGAGCCGGAATTCCTCCAGGCGGTGCAGGAGGTCTTCGAGTCCCTGGAGCTGGTGATGGACCAGCATCCCGAGTGGGAGAAGGCCGGCCTGATGGAGCGGTTCGTGGAGCCCGAGCGCGTGATCGAGTTCCGCGTCCCCTGGGTGGACGACGCCGGCACGGTCCGGGTCAACCGGGGATATCGTGTCCAGTTCAACTCCGCCATCGGCCCTTACAAGGGCGGACTGCGGTTCCACCCCTCGGTGAACCTCTCTGTGATCAAGTTCCTGGGCTTTGAGCAGACTCTGAAGAACTCCCTCACCACCCTGCCCATGGGCGGCGGCAAGGGCGGGTCCGACTTCGACCCCAAGGGCAAGAGCGACGGCGAGGTCATGCGCTTCTGCCAGAGCTTCATGACGGAGCTGTACCGCCACATCGGCCAGTTCACCGACACCCCCGCCGGGGACATCGGCGTGGGCGGCCGGGAGGTGGCCTACCTCTACGGCCAGTATAAGCGCATCGTGGACCGGTTCGAGGCCGGCGTGCTCACCGGCAAGGGCCTGACCTTCGGCGGCTCCCTGGCCCGCACCCAGGCCACCGGCTACGGCCTGTGCTATTACGCCGCCGAGGCCCTGGAGCACCTGAAGGGCGAGAGCTTCGCCGGCAAGACGGTGGTCATCTCCGGCTCCGGCAACGTGGCCCAGTATGCCGCGGAGAAGTGCATGCAGCTGGGCGGCAAGGTGGTGGCCATGAGCGACTCTCAGGGCTATGTGTACGACCCCAACGGCATCGACCTTGATGTCCTCTTTGACATCAAGCAGGCCCGCCGGGCCCGCATCAGCGTCTATGCCGATGAGGTGTCTACCGCGGAATACCACGAGGGCTGCCGGAACATCTGGAACGTGAAGTGCGACATCGCCCTGCCCTGCGCCTCCCAGAACGAGATGGACGAGGCCGGCGCCAAGGCCCTGGTGGCCAACGGCTGCATCGGCGTATTCGAGGGCGCCAACATGCCTCTGACCCCCGAGGCCATCGCCGTGGTCCAGGGCGCCGGGCTGCTCTACAGCCCCGGCAAGGCCTCCAACGCCGGCGGCGTGGCCACCTCCGGCCTGGAGATGAGCCAGAACTCCATGCGCCTGAGCTGGTCCTTTGAAGAGGTGGACGAGCGGCTGCACACCATCATGAAGAACATCTACCGTGCCTGCTACGACGCCTCCGTCCAGTGCGGACGGCCCGGCGATCTGATGCTGGGCGCCAACGTGGCCGGCTTCCTGAAGGTGGCCGAGGCCATGATGGCCCAGGGCATCGTGTGATCGGCAGCACAAAATAAAAAATCGCGGTATGGTCGTCCATACCGCGGTTTTTTCTTGTCAGGACATCAGGGCTGTTCCCAGCCTTTGGCCCGCTGGACGGCCCTGTGCCAGCCCTCCATAGACCGCTCCGCCTGCTGGGCGTCCATGGCCGGCTCGAACCGCCTCTCGGTCTGCCGCAGAGAGCACACGTCCGCCATGTCGGTCCACACCCCGGCGGCCAGCCCTGCCAGGAACGCCGCCCCCAGCGCGGTGGTCTCCACGGTCCGGGGCCGGTCGATGGGCCGCTGGAGCACGTCCGCCTGGAACTGCATGAGCAGATCGGACACCGACGCGCCGCCGTCCACCCGCAGCACGTCCAGCTCATGGCCGCCGTCTGCCTCCATCAGCCCCAGCAGATCCGCCACCTGGTAGGCGATGCCCTCCAGCACCGCCCGGCAGATATGAGCCTTGCCGGTGCCGCGGGTGACGCCCACCAGCGTCCCCCGGGCGTAGGGGTCCCACCAGGGCGCGCCCAGGCCCGTGAAGGCGCTGACCATATAGGCCCCGCCCGCGTCCGGCACCTGCTCAGCCAGGATGTCGCACTCATGGGCGGTGGAGATGAGCCCCAGCTCGTCCCGCAGCCACTGGATGGAGGAGCCGGCGTTGAAGACGCTGCCCTCCACGGCGTAGGTGACGCTCTGGCCGATCTGCCAGGCCACGCTGGTGAGAAGGCCGTTCTGGCTCCGGGGCGCTTCGGCCCCCACGTTCATCAGCGTAAAGCAGCCGGTGCCGTATGTATTCTTCGCCTGGCCGGGCAGGATGCAGCCCTGGCCCAGCAGCGCCGCCTGCTGATCCCCCGCCGCGCCGCAGACGGGGATGCCCTCCAGTTGCTCCAGGCCCCGGATGCCCCGCTTCACCTTTCCGAACAGCCCCGCGTTGGGCGCCACCCGGGGCAGCATGGACATGGGCACGCCCAGCGCCCGGCACATCTGCTCGTCCCAGCACAGCCGGTCGATGTCGAAGAGCATGGTCCGGGAGGCGTTAGAGGGGTCTGTGACGTGCTCCCCGGTCAGGTTCCAGATGAGCCATGAGTCCACCGTGCCGAACAGCAGCTCTCCCCTCTCCGCCCGTGCCCGGACGCCGGGGACGTTGTCCAGGATCCATTTGATCTTGGTACCGGAGAAATAGGGGTCCGGCACCAGGCCGGTGGTGGCCAGGATCTTCTCCTTCATCCCGTCGGCCACCAGCTTTTCCACGATGGGCGCGGTGCGCCGGCACTGCCAGACGATGGCGTTGTACACCGGTTCGCCTGTCTTCCGGTCCCAGACGATGGCGGTCTCCCGCTGGTTGGTGATGCCGATGGCGGCGATGTCCGCCCCCGCGAGGCCGGACTTTTCAAAGGCCGCCCCCAGGGCGTGGAACTGTGAGCTGACGATATCCGCCGGGTCGTGCTCCACCCAGCCGGGCTGAGGATAGTGCTGCTCAAAGGGATACTGGGCCTGGGAGACGATGTTTCCCTGCCGGTCGAAGATGATGGCCCGGGAGCTGGTGGTCCCCTGGTCCAGCGCGATCACATAACCGTCCATGCTTGTCCCTCCTCATTGACGAACGGGCTCGGCTCGTAGTAAAATGGTTGAAAAGATTATAGCATATAGGAGGACAGTTTTCCATGGTCAAGTTCCGTGATTTTACCTTTCCCTCCTCCGACGGCGTCCACGCCATCCACTGCCGCCAGTGGCTGCCGGAGGGCGACGTGCGCATGGCCGTGCAGCTTGTCCACGGCGTGGCGGAGCACATCCGCCGCTACGACGCCTTCGCCTCCTATCTGGCCCAGCAGGGCATCGCCGTGACCGGGGACGATCACCTGGGCCACGGGGAGAGCATCCGTGACGAGACGGAGCTGGGCTGGTTCGCCGAGCACGACGGCTGGAAATATCTGGTGCAGGACGAGAAGGTGCTGCGCCAGCTCCTGAAGGAGCAGTTCCCCGGCGTGCCTCTGGTGCTCTTCGGCCACAGCATGGGCAGCTTCATCGCCCGCACTTACATCGGCTGGTACCCCGGCGACCACGACGGGTGCGTCCTGTCCGGCACCGGCGCGCAGCCCGCTGCCGTCTGCGCCGCGGGAAAACTGCTGGCCGGCCGGGAGATCAAATCAAAAGGCAGCAAATACCGCAGCCCCATGCTGCAAAAGGTCGCCTTTGGCGGCTATCTGAAGGGCATCGAGAATCCCATCGGCGCCAACGACTGGATCTGCCGGGACGAGGCGGTGATCCGGGCCTACGACGCGGACCCCCTGTGCGGCTTCACCGCCACGGCGGGGCTGATGCGGGACATGATGGAGGGCCTGGCCATCATCGGCCGGACGGACCACATGGCGCTGATGGACAAGTCCATGCCGGTGCTGTTCATCGCCGGCTCCGCCGACCCGGTGGGCGGCTGGGGCAAGGGCGTGGAAAAGGTGGCCGGCGCCTTCCAAAAGGTGGGGATGGAGGACGTGACCGTGAAGCTCTATCCCGGCTGCCGCCACGAGGTGCTCAACGAGCTGGACAAAGACACCGTCTGGGCCGACGTACTGGCCTGGCTGGAAAAGCTGCTCTAAGCAGGCGCGGGGATAAGACGCCATGGCCCGTATCGTGACCATAACCGATATCGGCGCGCCGGAGCTGGACGTTTACGCCCGGCTGACCCAGGCGCAACTGCGCAGCCGCCTGGAGCCGGAAAAGGGCGTCTTCATCGCCGAGAGCGTCAAGGCCATCGACGTGGCCCTCCGGGCCGGCTGCCGGCCGGTGAGCCTGCTCATGGAGGAGCGGCACCTGCACGGCCAAGGGGCGGCTCTGGCGGAGCGCTGCGGCGACGTGCCGGTGTACACCGCGCCACGGGAGGTGCTGCGCACGCTCACCGGCTACACCGTGAACCGGGGCGTCCTGTGCGCCATGGCCCGGCCTGCGCCCCGGCAGCCAGAGGATGTGATGGCGGGCGCGGCGCGGCTGGCCGTGCTGGAGGCCATCACCGACACCACCAACATGGGGGCCATCTTCCGCTCCGCCGCCGCGCTGGGGATGGATGGGGTGCTCCTGTCCCCTACCTGCTGCGACCCGCTGAGCCGCCGGTCCGTGCGGGTGAGCATGGGCACGGTGCTGCAGGTGCCCTGGGCCGTGCTGGACGGCTGGCCCGCAGGCGGCCTGGCGCTGCTGCGGGAAAATGGCTTCGCCACAGTGGCCCTGGCGCTGGATGAGCGAGCGCTGGATATCGACGATCCCCTCCTGGCCGGTCTTCCAAAGATCGCGGCCGTGCTGGGCACGGAGGGAGACGGCCTGTCCCCCGCTGCCATCGCCGCCTGCGACTACACCGCCCGTATCCCCATGTCCAACGGGGTGGACAGCCTGAATGTGGCTGCCGCCGGCGCGGTGGCCTTCTGGCAGCTGCGCCGCCGCTGAGAGCGGATCATTTCAATTACGCGCATTTATATGATAAAATGGACGGCATGGCAGAGACCATGCCGTCCGTTTCATAAATACACCGTTTCACGTGCCCGGACCTGTTCCGGGCTTTTTCATCTGGACAGGACCGCGATGACGCCGTTCCTGTCCGGCGCGCTCACCGCTCCGCTGCAGTCTGGCAGTAAAGGCACCGCCATACGTCCTTGGCCTGCTCAAAGCGCTGGGGCAGCTCCTGCTCCGTCTGGGTGATGCACCGGCGGTTGTGACAGCGCAGGTCGGCCCGCAGTCCCTCCGGCAGCGTCACCGCCGGGGCGCCGTCCGCCTCCGCCAGGAGCTTCAGGATCAGCGCCATGCGTATATACTTGCCGTTGAGGGCCTGGCGGAAGTAGGCCGCCCGGGGGTCGGCGTCCACCGCCACGCTGATCTCGTTGACCCGGGGCAGCGGGTGCAGCACCGCCATATCCGCCTTGGCGGCCGCCATCTTCTCAGGGGTGAGCACGTAGCTGTCCTTCAGCCGCTCGTACTGCTCCGGATCGGCGAACCGCTCCCGCTGGATGCGGGTCATGTAGAGGATGTCCAGCGCGGGGATGGCCCCGTCCAGGTCGGCGGTCTCGGTGTAGGGGATGTGTTCGTCCGCCATGGTCTGGAGCACATAGTCCGGCATGCGCAGCTCCTCCGGGGAGATGAGCACGAATCGGGTGCCCTGGTACCGGCTCATGGCGTTCACCAGCGAGTGGACTGTGCGGCCGTACTTCAGATCGCCGCACAGGCCGATGGTCAGATGGTCGAACCGGCCCTTCTCCCGCCGGATGGTCAGCAGGTCCGCCAGGGTCTGGGTGGGGTGGCAGTGGCCCCCGTCCCCGGCGTTGATGACCGGGATGGAGGCGTTCAGCGCCGCCACCAGCGCCGCACCGTCCCGGGGGTGGCGCATGGCGATGATGTCCGCGTAGCAGCTGACGATCTTGGCCGTGTCCGCCACGCTCTCCCCCTTAGACGCGGAGGAGCTGGCCGCCTCGGAAAAGCCGATCACGTGGCCGCCCAGCTCGTACATGGCCGCCTCGAAGCTGAGGCGGGTGCGGGTGGAAGGCTCAAAAAACAGCGTGGCAAGCTTCTTCCCCTCGCAGGCGTGGGCGTACTGCTCCGGATGGGCGATGATGTCCAGCGCTTTGTCCGTCAGCTCGTCCAGCTCCTGGACGCTGAGGTCCATGATGTCGATGAGGCTCCTCATGGCCGTGCCTCCATCCAGCTCTCGTCGGAGGGGTCGTTGCGGAAGGCGATGAGCCTGGCCACGTCCTCCGGCCGGATGTAGCCCTCCTGGGCCGCCACACGGGCGATCTCGTCAAAGTCCGTGAGGGACACATTCCGTACGTTGGCCGCCGCCAGCCGGTCCAGGCCCTTTTGCATGCCGTAGGTGAAGATGCTCACGATGCCCAGCACATCTGCCCCCGCCTCCCGGAGCACGTTGACCACCTCCAGCACGCTGCCTCCGGTGGAGATCAGATCCTCCACCACCACCACTTTCTGGCCCGGCTCTAGCCGGCCCTCGATCTGGTTCTTCCGGCCGTGGTCCTTGGCCCCGGAGCGGACATACCCCATTGGAAGACCCAGGATGTGGCCTGTGATGGCGGCGTGGGCGATGCCGGCGGTGGACGTGCCCATGAGCACCTGGACGTCCGGGTAATTGTCCCGCACCAGCTGGGAAAGGCCGTTCTCCACGTCCGTGCGCACCGTCGGCGCGGTGAGGGTCAGGCGGTTGTCGCAGTACACCGGGCTCTTGATGCCGCTGGCCCAGGTGAAGGGCTCCTCTGGGCGGAAGAACACCGCCCTGATGCTCAAAAGGTCCTTCGCGATCAGCGTTTTCAGTTCCATATCATCCACCTCAGTCCACAAATTCTCTCACACATCGCTCATAGGCCGCCACCGGGTCGTCGGCTGCCGTGATGGGCCGGCCCACCACGATGTAGTCCGAGCCGATCTTTTTCGCCTCGGCGGGGGTCATGACCCGCTTCTGGTCCCCCTTGTCCCCGTCGGCAAAGCGCACGCCGGGGGTGACGGTGAGAAAGCCCGCGCCGCAGCGCTCATGGACCTTCCCCGCCTCCAGGGGCGAGCACACCACCCCGTCCAGGCCGGCCTTCTTGGCCGTCTCGGCGTAGTGGAGCACCACCTCGTCCATGGGCTCCCGGATGAGCAGATCCCGCTCCATGCTCTGCTGGTCGGTGCTGGTCAGCTGGGTCACCGCGATGAGCAGCGGCCGCGTGCCGTCGGGGCGGGTCAGCCCCTCCAGAGCCGCCTCCATCATGGCGGTAGTGCCCGCCGCGTGCAGGTTCACGATGTCCACGTCCAGCGCGGACAGCACCGCCATGGCCTTTTTCACCGTGTTGGGGATGTCGTGCAGCTTCAGATCCAGAAAGATCCTGTGTCCCCGGGCCTTGATCTGGCGGACGATGTCCGGCCCCTCGGCGTAGTATAGCTCCATGCCGATCTTCACGAAGGGCTTTTTCTCCCCCTGAAATTTGTCCAGAAATCCGTATACGGCCTGCGCGCTGGAAAAATCGCAGGCCACGATCACGTCCTTACCCATGAGCGCCTCCTATGATATCTCTAAGAGTCTTGATCTCGTACTTATTCATGACCCCCGGCAGGGCCGCGATGATGTCCCGGCAGGCGTAGGGGTCCCGGAGGTTGGCCGCGCCCACCTGAACAGCAGTCGCTCCGGCCAGCATCATCTCGATCACGTCCTCCGCCGAGCTCACGCCGCCCAGCCCTACCACAGGGATGGACACCGCCTCGTATACCTGATACACCATCCGCACCGCCAGCGGGAACACCGCCGGGCCGGACAGGCCGCCGGTGCCGTTGGCCAGCAGGGGCTTTTTCGTCTTCAAATCGATGCGCATGGCCTGGACGGTGTTGATGAGACTCAGCCCGTCCGCGCCGGCATCCTCACATGCTTTGGCCACGGACACGATGTCCGTCACGTTGGGCGTCAGCTTCATGATCACCGGCTTTGTGGTCACCGCCTTCACCGCCCGCACCACCGACGCGGCCGCGGCCGGGTCGGTGCCGAAGCTCATGCCACCGCCGTGGACGTTAGGGCAGCTGACGTTCACCTCCAGCCAGCCCACCTGGGGATGGGCGTCCAGCCGGGCGCAGGTGTAGGCGTACTCCTCCACAGAAAAGCCGCTGACATTGGCCATCACCGGCTTGTGGAAAACTTTCCCGAGCTTTGGCAGCTCCTCCCCGATGACCGCCTTCACCCCGGGATTCTGCAGGCCCACGGCGTTGAGCATGCCCGATCTGCACTCGGCGATACGGGGCTGGGGATTGCCGAAGCGGGGCTCCTTCGTGGTGCCCTTGAAGGAAAAGGTGCCCAGACAGTCGATGTCGTACAGCTCCGCGAACTCGTACCCATAGCCGAAGGTGCCGGAGGCAGGGATGACGGGGTTATCCAGCTCCACGCCGCACAGCGTCACGCTCATGCGTCCCACAGGATCTCCCCCTTTCGGAACACGGGCCCGTCTTTGCACACCCGCTTGGGGCCGGCGGCGGTCTGGCGGGTGCAGCCCATGCAGGCGCCGAAGCCGCAGCCCATCCGCGCCTCGAAGCTGAGCTGGCCGTCGCCGGCCGCCCGGTCGTATACCGCCCGGAGCATGGGCTCAGGGCCGCAGGCGTAATAGAAGCTGTAGTCCTCCGGTAGCGCGTCGGTGACGAAGCCAGGCACGCCGCAGCTTCCGTCCGCCGTGGCCACGGTCACATCGCAGCCCATGGCGCGAAATTCGTTCTCGTAAAAGATCTCGTCTCTGGTGTTGAAGCCCAGCACCACGGCGACGGTCTTTCCCGCCGCCCGCAGCCGCCTGGCCAGCAGGACCAGCGGCGCCGCGCCGATGCCGCCTCCCAGCAGCAGGGGCGCGTCCCCCGCCAGAGACACATCGAAGCCATTGCCCAGGCCCGAGAGCACGTCCAGCGTCTGGCCCGGCGCCATGGCGGCCATGGCCTCCGTTCCCTTTCCCACGACCTTATAGATCAGGGTCAGCTGCCCGTCCGACGCGTCGGACACGGAAATGGGCCGGCGCAGATAGAGCCCCGGCAGGGCGACGTTCACGAACTGCCCCGGCGCGGTGACGGCGGAGGTGTCCCCCGCCAGGCGCAGCCGGTACACCGCGCCCGTCAAGGGGGCGTTCTCTGTGATGGTGAATACGCTCTGCTTCATGCGTCGATGGTGGAGATGGTGAGGGTGGTCTCCTCCAGCACGTCCAGCAGCACACGCACCGTGTCCAGGCTGGTGAAGATACTCACGTTGTTCTCCGTGGCCAGGCGGCGGATCGTGGCGCCATCGTTGCGCACGGACTCGGAGCCCAGCTCCCGGGTGTTGATGACGTAGGCCAGATGACCCTGGCGGATGGCGTCGGGGATTTCCTCGCTGCCGTCGCTGATCTTGTGCAGGATGTGGGTGCGGATGCCGTTTTCCTTCAAAAACTTGGCGGTGCCAGGCGTGGCCTCGATGTTGAAGCCCAGGTTGTAGAACCGGCGGATCAGCGGCAGAGCCTCCTCCCGGTCCTTCCGGGCGATGGTGGCGAACACGGTGCCGTAGTTCTGCAGCCGGGTGCCTCCGGCCTGCAGCGCCTTATAGAGGGCGCGGTTCAGCTTGTCATCGTAGCCGATGGCCTCGCCGGTGGATTTCATCTCCGGGGAGAGGTAGGCGTCCATGCCCTTGAGCTTGTTGAAGGAGAACACCGGCACCTTCACATAGTGCCGCTGCTTCTCCGCCGGATACAGGTCGAAGATGCCTTGCTCCTTCAGGCTCTTGCCCAGGATGACCTCCGTGGCGATGTCCGCCAGGGACCAGCCGGTGGCCTTGGAGAGGAAGGGAACCGTCCGGCTGGACCGGGGGTTCACCTCTATGATATACACGTCTTCGTTTTTGTCCACGATGAACTGGATGTTATAGAGCCCCACGATGCCGATGCCCAGGCCCAGCTTTTTCGCGTACTGGAGGATCACGCCCTTCACCTTGTCGGAGATGGAAAAGGTGGGATAGATGCTGATGGAGTCGCCGGAGTGGATGCCGGTGCGTTCCACCAGCTCCATGATGCCGGGCACGAACACATCCCGGCCGTCGCAGATAGCGTCCACCTCCACTTCCTTGCCCTGGATATACTTGTCCACCAGCACCGGCTTGTCCACATCGATCTCCACGGCGGTCTTCAGGTACTGGCGCAGCTGCTCCTCCCCCGCCACGATCTGCATGGCCCGGCCGCCCAGCACGAAGCTGGGCCGCACCAGCACGGGATAGCCGATCTCGGCGGCGGCCTTCACCCCGTCCTCGATCTTGGTGACGGCCTGGCCTCTGGGCTGCGGGATGCCCAGTTCCTTCAGGATCTTCTCGAAGCTGTCCCGGTTCTCCGCCCGCTCGATGGCCTCGCAGTCGGTGCCGATGATCTTCACGCCCCGCTCCATCAGCGGCTGGGCCAGGTTGATGGCCGTCTGCCCGCCCAGGGAGGCGATGACCCCCTCCGGCTTTTCAAAGTCGATGATGGCCATGGCGTCCTCCGGCGTCAGAGGCTCGAAATAGAGCTTGTCGGCGGTGGTGTAGTCGGTGGAGACGGTCTCCGGGTTGTTGTTGACGATGATGGCCTCATAGCCCGCCTTTTTTATGGTCTGCACGGCGTGGACAGTGGAATAGTCGAACTCCACGCCCTGACCAATGCGGATGGGCCCTGCCCCCAGCACCACGATCTTTTTCTTATCCGTCAGGCGGGAGTCGTTTTCGCCGCTGTAGGAAGAGTAGAGATAGGCGATGTATTTGCCGGTATGCAGGGTGTCCACCATGCGGAACACAGGCGTGATGCCCCGGCTGCGGCGCTTTTCGTAGACCTCCACCTCGGTGAGGTTCCAGACCGAGGCGATGTACTTATCGGAAAAGCCCATCAACTTGGCGGCGCACAGGGTCTCCACATCGTTGATATGGGCGGCCAGCCGCCGCTCCATGTCCACGATCTTTTTTAAGCTCTCCAGGAACAGCTCCGTGATCATGGTGACCTGGTGGAGCTTTTCGATGCTCACGCCCCGGCGGATGAGCTCCGTCACGGCGAAGATGCCGTCGTCCCGGAAGTCCTTGATATAGTCCAGCAGCTCCTCGTCGGTCCTGCCGTCGAATTTGGCCATGTGGAAATGGCACACGCCGGTCTCCAGGGACCGGACGGACTTGAGCATGCACTCCTCCAGATTGGAGCCGATGCCCATCACCTCGCCGGTGGCCTTCATCTGGGTGCCCAGGATGTTGGGCGCGTCGGCGAACTTGTCGAAGGGGAACCGGGGGAACTTGGCCACGATGTAGTCCAGACTGGGCTCGATGGCGGCAGTGCCGCCGGCCACGGGGATCTCCTCCAGGGCCATGCCCATGGCGATCTTGGCGGTGACCCGGGCGATGGGATAGCCGCTGGCCTTGCTGGCCAGAGCCGAGGAGCGGCTCACCCGGGGGTTCACCTCGATGAGAAAGTACTCGCTGGAGTTGGGGTTAAGGGCAAACTGCACGTTGCACCCGCCCTCTATCTTCAGCTCGCGGATGATCTTGATGGCGCTGTCGTTGAGCATCTTCAGATCGTGCTCGTTCAGGGACAGGATGGGCGCCACCACGATGGAGTCGCCTGTGTGCACGCCCACCGGGTCCACGTTCTCCATGCCGCAGATGGTGATGGTGTGGTCGTTGGAATCCCGCATCACCTCGAACTCGATCTCCTTATAGCCCTTCACGCTCTTCTCCACCAGCACCTGGTGCACCGGGGACAGCTTGAAGGCGTTCAGGCCGATCTCTACCAGTTCCACCTCGTCGTTGGCAAAGCCGCCGCCGGTGCCGCCCAGGGTGAAGGCCGGCCGCAGCACCACGGGGTAGCCGATATGCTCCGCCGCGGCCTTGGCCTCCTCGATGGAGTAGGTGATCTCCGAGGGGATCACCGGCTCGCCAATGGACTGGCACATCTCCTTAAAGAGCTCCCGGTCCTCCGCCCGCTCGATGCTCTCGCTGGGAGTGCCCAGCAGCTGCACCCGGCACTCCCGGAGCACGCCCTTTTTCTCCAGCTGCATGGCCAGATTCAGGCCCGTCTGCCCGCCGATGCCGGGGATGATGGCGTCCGGCCGCTCGTAGCGCAGGATCTTCGCCACATATTCCAGGGTCAGCGGCTCCATATACACCTTGTCCGCGATGGCGGTGTCGGTCATGATGGTGGCGGGGTTGGAGTTACACAGGATGACCTCATACCCCTCCTCCTTCAGAGCCAGGCACGCCTGGGTGCCGGCATAGTCGAATTCCGCCGCCTGGCCGATGACGATGGGGCCGGAGCCGATGATGAGCACTTTTTTGATGTCCGTTCGCTTTGCCATTTGATCCTCCGAAGATATATGAATGTATTATTTCGCCTTATAAACGACCTGCCCGCCGCAAACTGTCAGGCAGCAGGTCCCGTAGACCGCCGTTCCGGCAAAGGGCGTGGCCCTGCCCTTGGACAGGAAAGTCTCCGGGTCGACGGTGTATTCCCGGCTAAGCTCCCACACGGAGTAGTCCTCCCCCGCCGGGATGGCGAACCGCTCCCGTGGCGCGCTCACCAGAAGTTTCATGAGCCTTTCCAGCGTGAGGATGCCGGGCCTGACGAGATGGGTATACAGCACGGGGAATGCGGTCTCCAGCCCCACCACGCCCATCAGGCTCTTTTCCAGGCCCCGGGACTTCTCCGCGGCGCTGTGGGGGGCGTGGTCGGTGGCGATCATGTCGATGGTGCCGTCCAGCAGCCCCTCGACGAGGGCCTCCCGGTCCTCCTTCGACCGCAGGGGCGGGTTCATCTTGAACCGGCCGTCCTCCTGCATATCGTTTTCATCCAGTACCAGGTAGTGGGGCCCGGTCTCGCAGGTCACGTCCACGCCATCGGCCTTGGCCTTGCGGATGAGGGCCACGCTCTCCTTGGTGGAGACGTGGCACACGTGGTAGGCGCAGCCGGTCTCCTTCGCGAGCGCTAAATCCCGCTCCACCTGCCGCCATTCGCTCTCAGAGCATATGCCCCGGCGGCCGTGGGCGGCGGCATAGGCCCCGTCGTGGATATACCCGCCCCGGAGCAGGTCATTCACCTCGCAGTGGGCGGCGATGATCTTTCCCAGGCTTTTTGCCTTTTCCATAGCCGCGCGCATCATGCTCTCGGACTGCACCCCCCGGCCATCGTCGGAGAAAGCGATCACATCCTGCGCCATGGCCTCCATGTCCGCCAGGCGCTCGCCCCTCTCCCCGGCGGTGATGGCGCCGTAAGGATACACGTGGATGCAGGCGTCCCGGGCGATGATGTCCTTCTGTACCGCCAGGGTCCCGGCGCTGTCCGGCACCGGATCCAGGTTGGGCATGGCGCACACGGCGGTGTACCCGCCCCGGGCCGCCGCGGCGGAGCCGGTGGCAACGGTCTCTTTATAAGAAAATCCCGGCTCGCGAAAATGCACATGCACATCGCAAAAGCCGGGCAATATAACGAATTCTCCGCCCTTGTCGGTGAAAGCGGGGACGGATGCTCCGCCCATGGGCGGATAAAAACGGGAATACGTCTCCGGTTTGAAAAAAGCGGCGTTCACCTGTTTTTCCATGGACGCTCTCTCCTTTCTCACGCGGCGCATCCCGCGCTCCGGGATGTCATTTCGGGCATTATAACATGGCGTCGGACGCTTGTCAACGCCATACCGGCAGGTCCGATCGGCGGCAGTCAGGTCTTCATCTGCCGCCGGCGGGCCAGGTTGATCATGCCCTCCTGCATGTCATTCAGATTCTGCAGCAGCCGCCCCGCGCCGTAGGCGGTGCAGCTGAGGGCGTCGTCCACCAAAATGGTGTCGATGCCGGTGCGGTCTGCCACCAGCTTGTCCAGTCCCCAGAGCTGGCTGCCGCCGCCGGAGAGGACGATGCCGTTCTGGGACACGTCTCCCACCAGCTCCGGCGGCGTGCGCTCCAGCACCAGGTGGATGGCGTCCATGAGCCGGGCCATGGGCTCCTCCAGGGCCTCGATCATGTCCGCGGAGCTGATGGTGACGCTCCGGGGCAGGCCCGTCACCAGGCACCGGCCCTTGACCTCCTCGTAGGTCACCTCCGGCCGTGGATAGACGCACCCGATGGAGATCTTCAGCTCCTCCGCCGTGCGGGAGCCGATGAGCAGGTTATGCTTTTTGCGCACGTAGCGGACGATGGCCTCGTCGAACGCCGCGCCGGCGGTCTTGATGGACTCCTGCTCCACCACGCCGCCCAAGCTCACCACGGCCACCTCTGTGGTGCCGCTGCCGATGTCCACGATCATGTGGCCGTCCGCCTTGCTGATGTCGATGCCCGCGCCCACCGCGGTGGCCAGGCACGCCTCCTTCAGATACACCTTCCGGGCGCCGGCCTCGATGGCGGCGTCGATGAGCGCGCGCTCCTCCACGCCGGTGATGCTCCCGGGCACGCAGATCATCACCCGGGGCTTAAAGAGGCTGAAGGAGGTGATGCGGCCGATGAAATCCTTCAGCATGCGGGCGGTCATGTCGTAATCGGAGATGACCCCGGACACGATGGGGCTGATCGCCACGATGTTGGCCGGCGTGCGGCCCAGCATCTTCTTGGCCTCCTCCCCGATGCGCAGCACCCGTCCGTTGGTGCTGTCCAGCGCCACCAGCGAGGACTCCCGCAGCCGGATGCCCCGGCCGCGCACGTACATGAGGGTGGTCATCGTCCCCAGATCGATGGCGATGTCTCTTTCAAAAAACAGCATGGTATCTCCTCCTACCGCGTGCTTGCAAGCGTGGCGCACCGTACGTCCTCCGCTCCCGCAAGGAGCAGGGTCTTGGCGCACTCGGAAAGAGTGGCGCCGGTGGTCACGATATCGTCGATCAGCAAAATGCGCTTTCCCGCCACAGCCGCCGGGTCCTTCGCCCGATAGGCTCCGGCGATGTTGGCCCGCCGCTTCTCCGGCTCGCCGGTCCGGGACTGGGGCTGCACGCCCCGGCGCTTCACCAGCGTGGCCGACAGTTCCCGCTTGAGCCTGTCCGCCGCGTTGCGGGCGATCAGCTCCGACTGGTCATAGCCCCGGCTGTGCCGGCGGCTCCGGTCCAGGGGCACCCAGCTGATGAAATCGTACTCCCCCTCCAGCTGCTCGTAGATCAGCGAGGCCACCAACTCCCCGAACACGGGGGCATAGGCCTGCACGCCGCCGAATTTATACCGGTGGATGGCCTCCCGCACGTCCCCCTCATAATAGAGGGCGGACACGCACTCGGAGAAGAAATCCCCCTTCCGTCGGCAGCCGTCCTCCGTCCGGGGCAGCTTATCCTGACAGGCAGAGCAGATTCTGGGCCTGCCCGGCGGCGCGATAAAGCTGTGGCAAAACACGCACCGCGTGGGATAGACCAGATCCAGCAAATAGTCCGCCGCCCTACTCATCGGCGATCAGACGCAGGCGCAGCCCGCTGTAGCGCTTGGCCCGGCGGGCGTTTTCCGTCATGGTCCGGATGACGGCGTCGTCCCCCACCACCACCAGAAGCTCCGCCGCTCGGGTGACGGCCGTATAGAGAAGGCTCCGGTACATCAGCTGGGGCGCGGTGCGCACAGCGGAGAACACCACCGCCCGGTACTCGCTGCCCTGGGACTTGTGGACGGTAGTGGCCCAGGCGTGGTCCAGCTCCGAGGCCTGCTCGAAGGCGTACTCCGCTTTTCGGCCGTCAAAATCGATGCAAAGGCTCTCCGACGCCGGGTCGATGGAGTCGATATAGCCGATATCCCCGTTGAAGATCCCGTATCCGCGCTCGCCGCTGTCGGCCTTCCAGGCGACGTCGTAATCGTTGCGGATCTGCATGACCCGGTCGCCCTCACGATAGGTCCGGCCGGCGTAGACAAACTCCTGCTTGCCCACCGCCGGGGGGTTGAGGGCCTCCTGCAGCGCCCGGTTCAGCTCCTCCGTCCCCGCCGACCCTTTACGGGTGGGGGTGAGGACCTGGATCTGGCCGGAGGGGATGGCCATGTTCTTGGGCAGCCGCTCCTGGCACAGGGACACGATGGTCTCCGCCGCCGCCTGGGGCTCCCGCCGCCGCATAAAGTAGAACCCGCCGCTGTTGGCGCGCAGATCGGGCACCTCGCCCCGGTTGATCTGGTGGGCGCTGAGCACGATGCGGCTGTCCAGCTTCTGGCGGAAGATCTCCGTCAGCCGCACGGTCTCGGCCACGCCGCTGCGGATCAGGTCGCGGAACACCGCCCCGGGACCCACCGAGGGCAGCTGGTCCGCGTCCCCCACCAGCACCAGCCGGCAGGACGGTCCCACCGCCGCCAGCACCGCCTTCATCAGGCTCATATCCACCATGGAGCACTCGTCCAGGATCAGCGCGTCGCAGTGCAGCCGGTCGCTCTCGTTTTTGCGGAAGACGGTGCTGTCCGTCTCCGGGGAAAAGCTGGCGTCAAGAAGCCGGTGGATGGTGGATGCCTCCCGCCCGGTGAGGTCGCTCAGGCGCTTGGCCGCCTGGCCCGTGGGGGCCGCCAGCAGCGTCTCCAGCCCCATGGCGTCGTACAGGGCCAATATCGCCCGCACCGACGTGGTCTTGCCGGTGCCGGGCCCGCCGGTGAGGACCATGAGCTGTCTGGACGCCGCCGCGTCCAGGACCTTTCTCTGCTGGGGCGCGAAGCGGATGTTCTGCTCCGCCTCCAGCTTCTCGATGACCCCGTCCACCGACACAGAGCATGCGCCGCACGTGCCCCCCGCCATGTCCCGCAGCCGCTGGGCCACATAGACCTCCGCGGCGTAAAGCGGCGCCAGATAACAGGCCTCCACGTTGGACACCTGCTCGCACAGCACATCGCCCGCCTCCAGCAGGATGTCCAGGCCCTCCCCGATCTGCTCTGCGTCCACGCCGATGAGCGTGGCGGTGGCGGCGGTGAGCTTGTCCACCGGCAGGAAGCAGTGGCCGTTGTCGGCGTTGTGGCGCAGCTCGAAAAGCAGCGCCGCGGCGATGCGCTGGGGCGAATCGGCCTCCATGCCGTGGGCAAGGGCCAAAGCGTCCGCCTCGGCAAAGGTGCCGCCCACCTGGATACCCGCCAGGATGTAGGGGTTCTCCTCCACCCGCTCCAGGGCGTCGTCCCCGTAAAACCGGTAAAGGCGCAGGGCCATCAGTGGCGCGATGCCCGCGCTCGCGAGAAATTCCATCAGCGAGCGCATCCCGGTCTGATGCCGGAAGGCGGCGCTCATCTCCTGGGCTTTCTGCATGCTGACGCCACGGAGGGTGGCCAGCTTTTCCGGATGGTCCCGGAGCACGTCCAGCGCGTCGTCGCCGAACTGACCGACGATCAGCGCCGCCGTGGCCGGGCCGATGCCCTTGATGACCCGGCTGGAGAGATAGTCGAATATGGCGGCCGCGCCGGTGGGCATGGTCCGCTCCGCGTAGGCGGCGCGGAACTGCTCCCCGTGGGAGGCATGGCGGGTCCACTCCCCCCAGGCGACCAGGCTCTCCCCCGGCGCCGCCAGGGGGATGCAGCCCACCACCACGGCGTGGGAGCCGTCGTCCACGTCCAGCCGCAGTACGGTATAGCCGTTGTCCTCGTTAAAATAGATCACCGAGGCTATCTGACCGGCGATCCTCTCCAGCGCCTGCTCCTGCATCTCAAAACAGCAGACGGACCACGCCGGCCGTCGCCAGGGAGATGATGAGCCCCGCCGTCAGCACGCCCAGCACGATGGGCGGCAGCGCCCGCTTCATCCGCATGTTCAAAAGCGCGGCGATCAGCGCGCCCGTCCAGGCGCCCGTGCCCGGCAAGGGCACCGCCACGAACAGCATCAGTCCCCAAAACTGAGCCTGCTGCACCCGTATGGCCTTTTTGCCGCTGCCCTTCCGCTCCAGCCACCGCACGAACCGGCGGGCCCGGTCGGATCTGGTGCGCAGCCAGTCCATCAGCGAGCGGACGAAGGCGATGATGAAGGGCACCGGCAGAAGGTTCCCGATCATGGCGATGACGGCAGCCTGCCACACGGGCAGCCCCAGTCCCACGCCCACCGGTATGGCCCCGCGCAGCTCGATGATGGGCAGCATGGCAACGATCAGCGTCGCCAGCGCCTCACCAGCACCCATATCCGCGATGTAGCCTGCGATCTGCATCGGCTCTCCTCACTCCGTCAGGACCCGGCGCAAAAACTGCCCCGTGTAGCTCTGCTCGCAGAGGGCGCACTCCTCGGGCGTGCCGGAAAAGACCAGCCGTCCTCCCTCGTCGCCGCCCTCGGGACCCAGGTCCACGATATAGTCAGCACATTTTATGACGTCCAGGTTATGTTCGATGACCAGCACCGTGTTGCCCCCGTCGGCCAGCCGCTGGAGGATATCCAGCAGCCGGGCCACGTCTGCGGTATGCAGCCCCGTGGTGGGCTCGTCCAGGATATAAAACGTATTGCCGGTGCTGCGCCGGGCCAGCTCCGTGGCCAGCTTCACCCGCTGGGCCTCGCCGCCGGACAGGGTCGTGGAGGACTGGCCCAGCTTCACGTATCCCAGTCCCACGTCCCACAGGGTCTGCAGCTTCTGGCGGATGGGCTCCTGGTTCTGGAAAAAGTCCAGCGCCTCCTCCACCGTCATATCCAGCACCTGGGCGATGTTCCTGCCCTTGTAGCGCACCTCCAGCGTCTCCCGGTTGTAGCGGCTGCCGTGGCAGACCTCGCAGGGCACGTATACATCCGGCAGGAAGAGCATCTCGATCTTGATCAGTCCATCGCCGGAGCAGGCCTCGCACCGGCCGCCCTTCACGTTGAAGGAGAACCGGCCAGACTTGAAGCCCCGCAGCCGGGCGTCCTGGGTGGAGGCGAACAGCTCCCGTATGTCGTTGAAAAGCCCTGTATAGGTGGCCGGGTTGGACCGGGGCGTGCGGCCAATGGGGCTCTGGTCGATGTCGATGACCTTGTCCAGATACTCCAGGCCCGTGATGCTCCGGCACTTGCCGGGCCGCACCTTGCGCCGGTTCAGGTCGGCGCCCAGCTTTTTCTCGATGACCTCGTTGACGAGAGAGGACTTGCCGCTGCCGGACACGCCGGTAACGCAGGTGAACGCCCCCAGGGGGATGTCCACGTCCAGCTCCTTCAGGTTGTTGGCCGCGGCTCCCCGGACGGAGAGGAAATGGCCGTTGCCCCGTCTGCGCCGGGCGGGGATCTCGATCTTCTTCGCGCCGGACAGATACTGGCCCGTGATGGACCCCGGGCAGGCCATGATGTCCGCGGGAGTCCCGGCGCACACCACCTGCCCGCCGTGGACGCCGGCGCCGGGGCCGATGTCCACCACCCAGTCCGCCGCGCGGATGGTGTCCTCGTCGTGCTCCACCACGATCAGGGTATTGCCCGCGTCGGTGAGGCCCCGCAGCGTGCGCAAAAGCATGGCGTTGTCACGCTGGTGCAGGCCGATGCTGGGCTCGTCCAGCACGTACAGCACGCCCATCAGCGCCGAGCCGATCTGGGTGGCCAGGCGGATGCGCTGGCTCTCGCCGCCGGACAGGGTGGCCGCGGCCCGGGACAGGGTCAGATACCCCAGTCCCACGCTGACCAGAAAGCCCAGCCGCTGGCGGATCTCCTTGAGGATGCGGTCGGCGATGAGCGACTCCTTCTCCGTCAGGCGCAGGCTGTTCAAAAACGCCAGCTCATCCGTCACGGGAAGGCGGCTGAACTGGGCGATGCTCAGGCCCCCCACCGTCACCGCCAGCACCTCCGGCTTCAGCCGGTCGCCGTGGCAGTCCGGGCAGTCGTACTCGCCCATGCACTCCTCCAGCGTGGCCCGCGCCGAGGGGGACTGGGTCTCCTTGTACCGGCGCTCCAGGTTGTTGACGATCCCCTCGAAGTCCTTTATCAGCGTGCCGTAGCCGGAGCCCCGCTCGTAGCGCAGCTCCAGCGGCTCGCCGTTGGTGCCGTAGAGGATGGCGTTGATGGCGGCGTCGGAGAGGGTCTTGATGGGGTCGGACAGGTCAAAATGGTACTTCCGCCCCAGGGCCTCGTAGTACATCCGGCAGATGGAATCCCCCCGGACGTTGGACCAGCCGTAGGCCATGATCCCCCCGTCCAGGATGGACAGGTTGGGGTTCGGCATCACCAGCGCCGGGTCCACCCGGAGCATGGTCCCCAGTCCGCTGCAGGTGGGGCAGGCGCCGTAAGGGGCGTTGAAGGAGAACAGCCGCGGGGTCATCTCCTCGATGGAGATGCCGCAGTCCTCGCAGGCGTAGTTCTGGGAGAAGCTCAGCTGCCGGTCCTGCCCGGGCAGGTCCACGTACACCACGCCGCCAGACAGGCCCATGGCCGTCTCCGCGGAGTCGGTGAGCCGGCGGATCACGTCCTGCTTCATCACCAGCCGGTCCACCACGATCTCGATGTTGTGCTTTTTGTTCTTGTCCAGGGGGATGTCCTCGCCCAGGTCATAGGTCTCCCCGTCCACCCGGGCCCGGACGTAACCGGAGCGCTGGGCATCCTCCAGGATCTTCCGGTGCTCGCCCTTCTTTCCCCGGATCACCGGAGAGAGGATCTGCAGGCGGGTGCCCTCGGGCAGCTCCATGATCTGATCCACGATCTGGTCGATGGTCTGCTGACGGATCTCCTTGCCGCACTTGGGACAATGGGGCACGCCGATCTGCGCCCACAGCAGACGCAAGTAGTCATGGATCTCCGTGACTGTGCCCACCGTGGACCGGGGGTTCCGGGATGTGGTCTTCTGGTCGATGGAGATGGCCGGCGACAGGCCGCCGATGAAATCCACGTCCGGCTTGTCCATCTGACCCAAGAACTGCCGGGCGTAGCTGGACAGGCTCTCCACATACCGCCGCTGGCCCTCGGCATAAATGGTGTCAAAAGCCAGACTGGATTTTCCGCTGCCGGACAGGCCGGTGAACACCACCAGCTTATCCCGCGGCAGCTCGATGTCTATGTTCTTCAGGTTGTTGGCGCGGGCTCCCTGGATAACGATCTTTTCAGGCATTGGTCTGTGCGTACCTCTCGAGCGATATCTGCAACGATTTATTATACACTATGGTAAAGACAAATTACAATCAAAATCGCAAAAATTAGTCTCCCGTTAACAGCCCGTTCCCCACCGTCCCGGCCGGTCCGGAACCAGGGGCTCCAGCTGGTCTGCGAGACGCCGGGCAAGGGCGAGAAATTCCGGCCATTTCCGGGTCTTTCCCAGCGCCTTGGCGTATGCCTCGCCGCCCTTAAAGCCGGGCAGCATCAGCGCCCAGATGGCCTTCATCCGGTTCATGGCGCTGGCCGGCCCGCCGAAGGCGGCGCAGTACGCCTCCCACAGCTCGTCCAGAAACGAGCGCAGCGTCTCCCGGCCGGGGTCGGCGCCCCGCATCCGGGCGAAGAGCGCCGGGTCCGCCGCGATGCCCCGGCCCACCATCACGGCCCCCAGGCCGGGATAGCGCTCCCCCGCCCGGCGGATATCCGCCGCCGTGCGCAGATCGCCGTTATAGCACACCGGCGCGCGGCTGAGGGCCATGGCCTGGCCGAAGGCGGCAAGATCGGGCTCGCCGGCGTACTGCTGGGCCGCCGTGCGGGCGTGGACGGTCAGCTCCGCGATGGGGTAGTCGTTATATACCTCCACCAGCGCGGCCAACTCCTCTGCGCGCCGCATCCCCAGCCGGGTCTTCACGGATATGGCCGCCGGCGGCGCGGCAAATATCCCGTCCAGCAGCCGGCGCAGGCTGTCCACGTCCGCCAGAAGACCGGCCCCCTTGCCCTTGGCCGTGACGGTGCCGGAAGGGCATCCGGCGTTCAGATCGATCTCCTCATAGCCCATGTCCGCCAGCCGTCCCGCCGCCCAGAGGAAATCCTCCGCCCTTTTCGTCAGCAGCTGGGGCACCACAGGCACGCCCCGGTTGTTCGCCGGGTCCACCTGCCGCAGCTCTCTGGGCGGGAAGACGTGGTTTTGGGTAGGGCTCAGGAAGGGGGTGAAATACTTGTCCGCCCCCGGATAATACCGCCGGTGGATCCGGCGGTAGATGTGATCGGTGACGCCCTCCAGGGGCGCGAAATAGAGCTTCATGGGCCCATTGTACCACAGCCGCCCGCCCATACGCAAGAAGCCGCCCCGGCATTCGCCGGGGCGGCATATCTGACGGTCTTATGTGGTCTTCACGCCCAGGATGCCGTCGATCTGCAGCAGATCCTGGATCACGTCCTGGAGCGAGGCCTTGCGGTGCACCTCAAGGATCATACTGGCCAGGGGCATATCCCCCTCCTTGCCGATCTCCATCTGATCGATCTTCAGATCGCAGTCCCGGAAATACTCTATCGCCCTTCCCAGGGCGTCCGCGTCTTCGTATTCCAGCCGCAGGCTCACCAGGCGGGCGTTGTTCATGATCCGAAACTCCAGCCGGGAGAACAGCAGCTCGGCCAGCAGGATGAACACCGTGGCCAGCACGGCGCCCTCATAATACCCCGCGCCGCAGCACAGACCGATGATGGCGGAGGTCCACAGCCCCGCCGCGGTGGTCAGGCCCTTCACCCGGCGGTGCCGGGTGACGATGATGGTCCCCGCGCCGATGAAGCCGATGCCGGCGACCACCTGAGCGCCCAGCCGGGCGATATCGGTGTACATGTGCAGGGAGAGGTAGAGATACTGGCTGGTGAGGGTGGTCATGGCCGCGCCCAGGCAGATGAGGATATGGGTCCGGAACCCGGCGGCCCTGCGCTTAAGGGACCGCTCGATACCGATGGCGCCGCCGCACAGCAACGCCAGCAGCAGCCGCGCCGCCACCGAGAGAAAGCTCAGATCCCGCAGCGGATCGAGAAATGTCAGCATGGCTTCCGACCTCCTTTAATCTTCCTGGATGAAGCGGACGCAGTCCAGCGCCGACAGGGCGGAGAGCAGCCGCACGTGGGTATACCGCTTCGGCAGGTGCACCACGATGGAGAACGCCGCGTTTTTCCGGTTCTGGCGGCTGATCTCCGGCTCGATGGAATAGATCTCGCCCTCATAGGAGCGGATGCACCCCACCACCTCCTGCAGATCGTCCGTGCTGCCGGACTCCATGTAGAAGGTCAGGTTCCGGGAGTTGGCGACGATCTTCCGCTCCAGCGCCGGCAGCACCTTCACCGCCAGGAAGATCAGGCAGAAGCCCACCAGCACGCACTCGTAAAAACCGGCCCCGATGGCCAAGCCCATGCAGGCGGAGGCCCAAAGGCACGCGGCGGTGGTCATGCCGTGCACCTCGTGGCGGGCGGTGACGATGATGGTCCCCGCACCCAGAAAGCCGATGCCGTTGATGACCTGGGCGCCGAACCGGGACACGTCCGTCAGCACGCCGATCTGCGCGGAGGTCTCCGCCCAGCGGGTGGTGAGCATCAGGTACTCATACTGCCCCAGCATGACCGTGGCCGCCGAGCCCAGGCACACCAGCATATATGTACGGAACCCCGCCGGCTGGCGCTTGTGCTCCCGGTTCATGCCGATCACGCCGCCGCACAGCACCGCCAGCGCCATGCGCACCGCTGTAGACAGGAACGTCAGCTGCCGCAGGCTGTCCAGCACACCCATGGCCTTCACCTCCAAAATACCAGGAGAGCGGTGGCGATAGCGCCGCTCTCCAAATAATATATGCGATCGTGGATGAAAAGAATATAGCACAAACCGTCCCGCTCCGCCACCCTTTTCACGCGTTCCGGAAGAAAAAGGAACGTGCGGCCGCCGAAATGCGGACGATATCAGCCCGCGCCCCGGAAGAGCTCCAGCGCCAGGCCGTGGCGCAGGCCCCGGTCGCTGACGGTCAGCGCCGGCGCGCCGAGCCGCTCCAGGATCACGTCCAGGATGCAGGCGCCGGCCAGGATCACATCCGCCCGCCCGGGCTGCAGACCGGGGATAGCGCGGCGCTGGGCGACGGTACGGGCGCTGTAAGCGGCGATCTGGGCGCGGACGTCCTCCACGGTCAGGACGGAGCCCTGGATCACGGCGGGGTCGTATCGCGCCATCCCATGCTTCACCGCGGCCATGGTGGTGACGGTGCCGCCCATGCCCACCACCAAGGCGGGCCGGCCGGTCACCCCCGCATCGGCGAACTCCCGGTCGATCCGGGCCCTGGCGGCCGCCACCTCTTCCGCGGTGACGGGGTCAGAGCGCAGGTCGTTTTCCGTGACGCGCACGGAGCCCACATCGACGCTGAAGCGTCTAACGGGCCGGCCGCCCTCGCCGAAGACGAACTCCGTGGAGCCGCCGCCTGTGTCGAACACCGCCAGCTCCCCGTCCTGCCGGGGCAGGCCGGACAGGGCCCCCAGATAGGACAGCCGGGCCTCTTCCTCCCCGGGGATGATCCGCACCTCCGCCCCGCAGGCCGCTCTCACCATTTCCACGAAGCGGGCGCTGTTGGCGGCGCTGCGAAGGGCCATGGTGCCCACGGCCGCGACCTGGTCCGCCACCAGCTCCGCCGCCCTTGCGTGAAAGGCCGCCACGGCGGCCGCGCTGCGCTCCATGGCCTCCGGGCCGATCAGGCCGGTCCTGTCCAGCCCCTCGCCCAGACGGGTGATGGCGCTGGCGTCCAGCACGGTGGCGATGGTCCCGTCCGCCGTGCGCTCGCCCACGAAGAGCTTGACGGAGTTGGAGCCGATGTCGATGACCGCTTTTCTGCCCATGAGCTCCGCTCGCACCTCCATGCCCGCCGGGGCAAAGCAAAAATGAGCGGAGCCCTCCGCTCTGCTCGATCAGGATGTGTTGCCGATTGACCCTTATAAAATAGCATGTTTTCGTCAGTTGTCAATCGGATTTCCCACAAAAACCCGGGGATCGGCCGTTTTTTTGCCGATCCGCCTTATTTAGCCGCCGCGCCGCCCCACCTCTTGCGGCAAAGGACGGTCTGTGGTATGCTCACAGTATCCCGGGAAAGGAGCGGACGGCTGTGATCAAAGAGATCCACTCGGAAAAGGATATGGAGGCCCTGGTTTTGGAGTGGGGCTTTCTGCCCTTTTTCAAAAACGAATTCCCCGGCTTCTCCATCGAGGAGCACACCCCGCCGGAGCTGTGGTACGACTCCGACAGCGGCGACTGGGCCCCCTGGGACTGGAAGGGTCCCGTGGCCCGGATGGGCACCTGCGTCTACGGCAAATTCTTCTGGAAAAAGGCCGGCTTTGTGAGCATGGAGTGGTTCCCGGACCTTGCCAACCTGCGCAGGGACGGGTACGACTTCGACGCCCGGTTCGACGACGAGCTGGCCTCCTATAAGGACAAGGAGCTCTACGACGCCATCGTCAAAAACGGCTCTGTGCAGACCGGCCAGCTCAAGCAGCTGTGCGGCTATGGGGGCAAGGACGGCAAAAAGGGCTTCGAGACGGTCATCACCCGCCTGCAGATGCAGACATACCTGTGCGTGGCGGACTTCGACTACGCTACCGACAGGCGCGGCGTCCCCTATGGCTGGGGCATCGCCCGCTGGTCCGCCCCGGAGGCCATCTTTGGCTACGACGCCGTCACCGCCGCCTATGCCCGCAAGCCGGACCAGTCCCGGCAGCGGCTGCTGGAGCATCTGCAAAAGCGCCTGCCCCAGGCAAGCGAGGGACAGCTGGTCAAGCTGCTGAATATGTGAACGCCCCCCGCAGGAGGAAAAGACCATGTGGTTCGATAACGCCTATTTCATAAACGGCACGGCCTATGCCGGAAAATCGACGATGGTGGAGCTGCTGGCGGAAAAGTACGACGGTATCGCCTGCGGGGAGAACTACCACAACAGGCTCCTGCCCCAGCTGGACAAGGAGCAGTTCCCCGGCCTGACCTACACCAGGGACCTGGAGGACTGGCACGACTTTATCCGAAGGACCCCGGACGAATACGAGGCGTGGGTCGACAGGACCAGCAGAGAGTGCGAGACGCTGGAGCTGCGGATATTGGAGCAGGTGTGCGGGCAGGAAAAGCCGGTGTTCGTGGACACGAACATCTGCCTGGAGACGCTCCGGCGCGTCGCTCCCCATGACCACGTGCTGATCATGCTTGCCGATCCTGAGGTGTCCGTGCGCCGGTTCTTTGACAGACCGGACAGGGATAAACAGTTCCTGTACCGGCTGATCATGGAGGAGCCGGACCCGGCCTGTGCGCTGGAAAACTTCCGGCAGTGTCTGACGCGGATCAATTCACGGGAGAGATACGACCGCTTCCTGCACGCCGGCTTTCACGTGCTGCTCCGGGACGAGAGCCGGACCGTAGAGCAGACGCTGGCCCTGGCGGAAAAAGCCTTCGGCCTGGAAGCTGAATAAAAAGACAGGACGCCGCAAAACGCAGGTTTTGCGGCGTCCTGCTTCTTCTTACCTTTTCACGCCGTGGCGGGCTCCAGAAGGGTCAGCTTTTTATTATCCGCATCCAGACGGCACATCACGCCGTAGGGCAGCACGCCGATGGGCTCCGCGTGGCCGAAGTTGACGTTATACAATATGGGCAGCTCCGGATGATGCGCCTCCCGGCCCACCACCCGGCGGTAGACATCCTTATAGGGCTCGTACTTGCTGCGCCGGGCGGGCTTGCCCACGAGGATGCCCTGTATCACGTCAAATATCCCCTGAGCAGCCATGTTGCGCAGATACCAGGTCAGATATTCGACAGAAATGTCCTCCTCGCTGGTCTCCAGAAACATGAGCTTCCCCGCCCATTCATCTTTTGAAGGCCAGATGGCCGTGCCCACTACCTCAGGGAACACGTCCACGCACCCGCCCAGCAGCGGCCCCTCCGCCACGCCGGCGCCCTGTATGACCTCGTAGCCTACCGTCTCCGGGTGGTAGGCTTTGAGCCGGTGCATGTTCTCCGGCTTCCACCGGATCTTCTCGTCCTCGTCGTCGTACCAGTATGGCGCGGAGGGGATGTCCAGAGTGGGCTTGGGCGCAAAGAGCGTGTCCCGGATCATGGCGGCGGTATAGTCGTTGATGCGCACATACTCGGAGAAATTGTTCATCAGGCTGGCGCCGTAATAGGAGATGAGCCCGGCCTTATAGCACATCAGGTGGTTGGCGGTGGTATCGGAAAAGCCGGTGAATATCTTGGGATTATCCCGGATGACGTCAAAGTCGATGTAGGGCAGCAGCCGGATGGCGTCGTCCCCGCCGATGGCGTTGAAAATGGCCTTGACGGACATGTCCCGGAAGGCGTCCATCATGTCCGCCGCCCGGGCCTCCGGGTGGTCATAGAGATAGTCCCGGCCCTTCAGGGCGTTGGGCATGACCTTGACATGCAGCCCATAATCCCCCTCCAGGCGTTTCCTGGCGATGTCCAGCTTGTGGATGGCCCAGCTCTCACCCAGCGTACCCGCCGAAAGGCTGACGACGGCCACGGTGTCGCCCTTTTCCAAGTGTTTTGGTTTGATCATATCGTCAGTTCCTCGTCGGTGACGGTCCCCTTGCAGACGACGTTGGTGGGGCCGGTGAGCAGCAGCGTCTGATAGCTGCCGTCCCCGTCCCGTTCCACCGTCACGGTGAGGGTCCCGCCGGGCATACGTACCGGCACGTCCCAGCCGTCCACCCGCTCCAGCGCCGTCAGCGCCGCTACCAGTGAGGCCGCGCCGGTGCCGCAGGCCAGGGTGAAGTCCTCCACGCCCCGCTCATAGGTCCGGGCGTGCAGGCCGCCGTCGTCCGCAAATTCAAAAAAAGTCACGTTGGCTCCCTTGGGGAACGCGGGATGGTACCGCAGCGCGCGGCCCAGCCGGCGCAGCGCGTCCTCGTCGGCGTCCTTAAGGCCCGGATAGGGCACGACGGCGTGGGGCAGCCCCGGCGTTCCCAGCTCCACATAGGCGCAGGGATAGCTCACCTCGTCCACCTGGACGGGATAGTCCGGCTCGAGCACCGAGGGGTCGTTGAGCCGCACCCGATACTGGCGCTTGTCGATGCGCGTGCCCGTCACCGTGCCGGAGACGGTCTCCACCCGCTGGGTGCCCCCCGCCAGGCCATTTTCATAGCCGTAGCGGCAGATGCACCGGGCACCGTTGCCGCACATCTCTCCCTCCGAGCCGTCGGAGTTGAAAAACACCATCCGGTAATCCCCATCGGCCTGGGCCGGGCGCACCACCATCAGCCCGTCGGCGCCGATGGACAGCCGCCTCTCGCAGAGCGTCCTGGCCAGATCACCCAGCTTCCCGTCCGGGATGCGCGCGGCCATGTCGTTTATGATGATAAAGTCGTTCCCCGCCCCGTTCATTTTCCAAAAATCCATGCTCATTCTCCTTTCCGCCTTCTCCCGGCACCGAAAATTGTACCCTCTCCGCCGCCAAAAGTCAACGAGCGCAGCCGCGGCCGCCATCCCGGCGGCAGCCGGTCCTATCCTCTCCGCCTGTCGCTATGGCCGGTCCTCCAGCCGCTTCATCTTCGCCCGGAAGGAGATGGCCCGGGGCGTGGCCATGGCGTCGAACCTCACCACGTAGGCGCCCTTGTCCGCGTCGATCTCCACCACCGTGCCGGGGCCCAGCACCTGGTGCTCCACCCGGGTCCCCGCCGGCAGCAGATCCGTCTCTCCGGCCTCCGGCAGGGCGCGCTCGCTGCTCTCGATGTACTCCCGGGCCTCCGCGATGAGCCCCTCCCGGGGCGGGTCGGTGTACGTCACCAGCGCCGGGTCGATGTCCAGCACGAACCGGGATGGATACCGTGGCGAGCCGTCCAGGTTCCGGCCCTCTGCCTCGGTGAGATACAGCCGCTTTTCCGCTCGGGTCACGGCCACGAAGGCCAGCCGCCGCTCCTCCTCCATGGCCGGCAGCGTCCTGGTCCGCCGGGAGGGGAACACCCCCTCGTTCATCCCGCACAGGAACACATAGGGAAATTCCAGCCCCTTGGCCGCGTGGACGGTCATGAGCTTCACCTTGTCCCCCGCCTCCGCTGCGTCGGCGTTGGTGAACAGCGCCACGTGGCTGAGATAGTGCTCCAGCCCGGCCTCCTCGCCGCAGGTCGTCTCATACTCATACACAGACTGCTTCAGCTCCGCCAGGTTGTCCAGCCGCTCCTGTGCCCCCTCGGTGCGCAGGGCCAGCTCATAGCCGCTGTCGTTGAGGATGGCGCTGAGCACCTCCGACACCGGCCGCAGGGCGTAGTCGGCGGCAAAGGTCTCGATGAGGCCCACGAAGGCGGACGCCTTCGTGCCCTTGAATATCTCGTCGTCCAAATGCCGGGTCAGGGCCTGGTAGAGGGTGCAGCCCTCCCGGGCCGCCGTCTCCTCTAAAAACTTCATCCGCCGCTGGCCCATGTTCCGCTTGGGGCTGTTCACCACCCGCCGGAAGTCCAGATCGTCCTTATAGGCGATCATGCGCAGATAGCTGAGGGCGTCCTTGATCTCCATCCGCCCGAAAAAGGGCACGCCGCTGTATATGGCATAGGGGATCTTTTCCCGCAGCAGCACATCCTCCACCGGCCGGGTCACGTAGTGGGCCCGGTAGAGAACCGTCATGTCCCGATAGGGCACGGCCTCGTCCTCGTGGAGCCGGCGCATCTCGCCGGCCATCCAGGCCGCCTCCGCCTCGGCGGTCTTCCCGCAGTGGCACAGCACGCTCTCCCCCGACGGCAGCACGGGGATGAGATCCTTTCTGATGCGGGTGCGGTTTTTGTCGATGAGGCTGTTGGCCGCCGCCAGGATCTGGGGCGTGGAGCGGTAATTCGCCATCATCATGATGGTCTTCGTGCCGGGAAACTGCCTGTCGAAGTCCAGCAGATACCGCACGTTCGCCCCCCGCCAGGTGTAGATGGTCTGGTCCGGGTCGCCCACGACGAAGAGGTTCTTATGGTATCCGCACAGCACCTGCATCAGCTCGTACTGGATGGAGTCGATGTCCTGGAACTCGTCGATCATGATGTATTCCAGCCGCTTCTGCCACTTCAGCCGGATGTCCTCGCTGTGCCGGAAAATGTGCAGCGTGAAGATGATGAGGTCGTTATAGTCCAGACCGAAGCACTTTTTCTCCTGGTAGAGATAGCCGTAAAAGATGATATCCTGTGCGCTGACCGCCTGCTCATACTTCTGCCGCAGGGCGTCCAGGTCCATATTGAGCATGTCCAGGTAATAATCCGGCCGCTTGAAGAGCTTGAGGATCTCGATCATATCCCGGGCCTTGGCGAAGGTCATGTCCCGCAGGGAGAGGCCCCGCTCCTCGTAGATGATGCGCAGCATGGCGTCGATGTCGGAGTTGTCCAGCACCAGAAAGCTCCTGGGGTACTGCACGGCGTAGCTGTCCTCCTGCAGTACGGATACGCAGAAGCCGTGGAAGGTGTTGATATAGCCGGTGTCGTTGTCGCCGGTCAGGTTGTGTATGCGCTGGCGCATCTCGTTGGCCGCCTTGTTGGTGAAGGTGACGCACAGGATGTTCCCCGGCAGGATGCCCAGCTCGCTGACCAGATACGCGAACCGATGGGTCAGCGCCCGTGTCTTGCCGGAGCCGGCCCCGGCGATGACGCGCACGTACCCCTCCGTGGTGGTGACTGCCTCCCGCTGGGCCTGATTGAGCTTATCCAGTGTCATTGCCCACGCCTCCTGCATGATGATACGTCCATGACAGCACATCCGCTGTCCCAAAAAACGGACTTGCACTGCCATGGACCGATTATAGTCCATTTCGGACCGGTTTTCAATGCGCGAAAGACCGCCCGCGGCTCACACCGCGGGCGGTCAATGGTCATCGTCGGGATGTCAGCGGCACTTTTTCCGCCGCAGCGCCATGGCCGCCAGCAGCGCGGCGGACAGGGCCATCATCAGGACCCAGGGCGCCAGCACGGTCTCGTCGCCGGTGCTGGGCGAGCGGGGACCGCTGGGCGCCGCAGTGGGCGCGGCCGTAGAGGCGGGGCTGTCGCCGGACCCATCGCCCACGCCGCTGTCCGGGCCGTCCTGGATCACGCCGCCATTGCTGTCGGCCTCCGTCTGGGGGATCAGGCCCTCTATGGCCTTCTCCAGCTTGGACTGGGCGTCGGCCCACCGGGCCCCGTCGGACCCGGCGGCGTCAAGGGCCTTCTGGGCCTCGGCAATGGCCGCCTGGAGGGCGGCGAAGCTGTCGGCGGTATAGCCGGAGCCGTCATAGCCTCGGGCCTGCTCCAGCGTGGATTCCAGCTCGGCGCGGCCCGCGGGCACCAGCGCGTCCACCGCCGCCTGAAGCTGGCTTATGGCGCTGTCCAGCTCCTCCTTCGACGCGGCGTCGTCCGCCAGCAGGCTCACCGCCCGGTCGATGGCCGTCATCAGCGCATCCCAGCTCTCGGGGGTATAGTTGTCCTTGTTCTCCGCGCCCAGGTCATAGGCGGCGCTCACTCGATCCAGCTGGATCTGCAGCTCCTCCCGGCTGGCCTGCGCGGTGCCGGGCTCCGTGGTCGCCTGGGGGGCGGCGGGCACATCGGTCGCCTGAGGCTCGGCCGGCGTCTCCGTGGCGCCGCCGTCCCCGGGCTGGTCAGACGGCTCAGGCTCCGGCTCGGTCTCCGCCCTTGCCAGCACCGTCTGCACCGCCGTGCGGCGGCCGTAGACATATGCCAGAGAGCCCTCCTCCAGCGCGACAGAACCGCTCTGGGCGCCGGTGACCGTGCCCAGAACGAGCTGTCTCGTCTCGCCGCTCATCAGCGGCTGGGCCCCGGCGATGTACAGATAGAGCCCGTCCTCCTTCGCCGCCGCCTTGGTCAGCCGTCCCTCCAGCGCGCTGCTGAAGGAAAAGCCCAGGCTCTCGCCCTCCGCCGCCTCCGCGGTGAGCTTCAGCTGCACGGAGCTGACGCCCTCCGCCGCAGCGTGGTCAGAGCGGAGCGTCACGGTGCCGTCCTCCGCGATGAGCACGTCGTCCGCCGCGCCGCCCTCCTTCGCCGCCAGGGCGCGGGGGCTCAGGACCAGCGCCAGCGCAAGGGCCAGCAGGACCAGCGCCGGGAATATAATGTGATGGATGCGTTTTGTCATGGCTCGCTCCTCCCCTCTCAGCCTACGCCGATGCCTGCGCCGTTGAGATCGATGCTGCCGGGATGCTCGGGCACAGTCACGAACAGGCTGTCGCTCACCAGCCGCTCGCCCTCGTTGGTCCGGGCGTTGTTCACTCTGTATAGCTCTGCGCGTACCTGCCGCGGCAGGACGTAGCCGTCCAGATCCTCGGGATAGATCCAGTAGATCCACGTGCCGTCCGTGACGTCCTTGATATTGCCGGTGGCGGGCACCGGGGCCATGATGATCTGGTCGGCCCGCAGGCTGCCGTCGGCGTGGTGGGCGGCAACGATCTTGCCGTCCTGGTCATAGAGCACCACCACGTTGTACGCGGCGTTGCCCTTATAGCTGCCGGTGAACACCAGCGAGCCCTCGGGGATCACGTCGTCCTCCTCTTCGCCGTACTGGAAGTCCCGGGCAAGATAGCCCACGGCGGCCGCCGCGCCGTCCTCTGTCTGGCGGAAGTTCACGTCGTCCCCCGTCAGGCCCAGCAGATCCAGCTCCGCCGCCGTGATGGTCTGGCCCGCCTGGGCGGTGAGGCTCAGGCGCACGGCGCTGGCGGCGTAGGTGCTCACGTAGCGGCCCTCGGCGTTGGAGAAGTAGACGGTCTTGTCGCCGTTCAGCTCGCCCTCGTCCACCCGGACCCACTGTCCGGCCTGGAGCACGTCCACCAGGTACCCGCCGATGGGGGTGCCGGACCCGGCCTTGTACTTAAAGCCGGTGATCACCTGGGTGTCGTTCAGCTCGATCAGGATGCTGGCATCATCCTCCACCTGGGCGGTATACTCCGTGGCCTCCTTGCCGTCGATGAGGCGCTTGGCGGAGTCCTCCTGGACGATCTCGGGCAGCTCCTCGGTGCCGCCGGTCTGGTCGGGCTCGGCCGCGAGGCCGGTGGTGGACACGGTCCAGTAGGTCTTGTCCAGGTTGCCCTCGTGCCGGACCTTCACCGGCTCGGTCACGACGGGCGCGGAGCGGTTCAGGTACTTGTCCACCAGGGTAATCTCATAGTAGACGGTGCGGTTGTTCATCGCCAGGATCACGTCGGAGAAATCGTTCGTCGTGGTGAAGCCCACGGTGCGTTTTTCTGCCACGCCGCTGGAGATGGTGCAGCGGACGATCTCGTAGCCCAGCACCTCGTCGGCCGGCACCACGCCGCCGTCGGCGATGGCGATGTCCACCTTATTGGCCTCGTCCGGGTCCACCTGCACGGTGACCTGGCCCACCGCCGGGGTAGCGCCGGAGGCGTCCAGTCTGCTGGCGCCGCCCTTTTCCAGAGTATAGCGGCGGGAGTCGTCGCAGACGTAGTAGATGGCGCGGGTCTCCTTGTCGAACTGGGAGGCGTACGCCACGGTCCCCGCGTCGGGAGTCATGCCCCAGCGCTGGAAGAAGTCCAGGATATCCCGCTGCGCCGCGGCGCAGGCCAGGCGCATCAGGGTCTGGTCCACGTTGGCGCCATCCAGCGAGAGGGCGACGCCCTTGGGCTTGGGGGCCCTGCCGGGATTGCGGGCGTATGTATCCACCCGGGCGAAGAACAGGTTCTTCAGCTGCTCGTCGTAGTTGGCATAGGTGGCGTAGTTCCAGCCGGTGTCATAGGCCAGGTGCAGCTGCCAGTACATGCCCAGCTGCGTGAACACGTTGCCGGCGCGGCCCTTGGTGCCGCTGGTCACCTTCTCATAGACCTTGTCGTAGTCGAACCGGACGCTGCCGTTGTCGTCATGGGCCTGGGCCAGCACGGCGAAATAGTTGTTGGTGATCTCCGCGATGGCGTAGCAGCTCTGGTTGATGTCGTGGCCGATCTCGTGGGCGATGCCCCAGCCGAAGTAGCCGCCGGACACGTACCGGCCGCTGCCGTCGTCGGTCACGCCGGCGCAGCCGGCCATGCCCGCGGTCTCGTTATAGCCGATGCCGATGTGGTCCCCGGAGGCGTACATGAACGCGCCGGAGAACATGCGCTGGTAGCGGATGTTCAGGTGCCGGTTGGGGATACGGTCGGCCGCGCTCTGGGCGGAGGCGTTCAGGCCCTTGTGCTGATAGAACAGGGCCATCATGTTCTCCATGGCGTCCAGGGACCCCAGGAGGGTCTCGGCGCTGCGGCCGCAGCCGGACACGATCTGCCGCGCCGGCAGGGACAGCATCATGGTATCCAGCATGATGTCTGTCGCGCCCAGCACGCAGGTGCGCTCGTCGAAGTCGTAATCCACTTCCTTGCTGACGGAGCCCTCGCCCTGGTGGACGCGGTCATGCAGCTGCTGCTGGCCGTCGGCGTAGGCGATCAGCTCGGCCAGGTATTCCTGCACCCGCGCCAGCCGCGCGCCGTGGTCCTCGATCCCGTACAGATCCAGCACCGGCACCGCCGTGCCGCCGCTGACCCGCACTGCGTATCTCTCCTCCGACGCGGCGGAGCCGGTATACTGCACGTACAGCGCGCCGCCGGACTCCACGCCGGTGGTCTTCCAGATCTTAGGGATCTCGATCTGGTTGGCGCCCACCTTCAGTTTCTCGATCACCACGCTGCTCATGGCGTTCGCCTCGGCGTTATACTGGGTGGCCACCAGCTGCAGACTGGTGTCTGCGCCGGATTTTTTCACGTTGCTGCCCACATAGACGGTGACGCTCTCCCCCGCCGCCGCCACCACGCCCAGCGGCTGCCAGGCGTTCAGGCCGCCGAAGCCGTGGTTATCGTTGGAGGCGGTGATGCCCGTGTGGACCTGGGTGACCCGACCGGAGAACTGCTCGTTGTAGATCTGCATGGCGGTCTCCCACTCCCGCAGGAGCAGGGCCTTGTCCGGGTTGGGCTCGCCGAATTCGTCCACAGATGTCTCGATCCGGCTCTTCAGATCGTTGAGCAGCTCCAGCGTCACGCTCTGCTGCAGGGTGGTGTGCAGATCGTCCTCATACAGGCCCATGATCTCCCGCTTCAGGGGATCGTACTCGTAGAAATAGACCTCGGACACGTTCAGCTTTGTGTTGCCGGGCCAGTAGCGGGCCGTGCCGATCTGGATCTTCCTGGCCTCCACGGGATAGGGCAGGCGCAGGAAGTAGTAGGTCTTCTTCTGGCTGTCGGTGCGCCTCTCGCAGTACATCAGATCCCGGCCGATGAGGTGGCTGTTGCCCTCGGCGTCGAACCAGCGGATCTTGATGTAGGTGTAATCCATGTTGCTGTCCACCGCCGACATCATGCCGATGGTGTCGATGGTGTACACGTCGTCGAACTCATAGCTCAGGCCGTGATCGTTTCCGGGCTCCCAGTTGTAGCCGCCGTCGTCCCAGGACCGGCGCTCATAGTAGGAGGCCGGGTCGCCGTCCACGGTGCCCCAGGCGGTGCCGCCGGCCGCATCCAGGGGGCTGGCCGCCATGGTGGCGCCGTTCTGGGTGGCGGCGAGGATGTGGTCCCGTCCGGGCTTGCCGGTCGTATCCCGGTTGATCAGGTTGAACCGGGGCATCTCCGCGGGGATCAGGGTGACGGTGGCGGCGCTGGCGTGCAGAGACGGCGCGCTCTCGCCGAATTCGTTTTTGCCCACCACATAGACCTCATAGGTGGTGGCCTTAGAGCTGTCCAGCCCGGTGATGGTATAGCTGTTCGCGGTCAGCTCGCCGATCTTGGTATAGCTTTCGTCGCCCTCTTTTTTATAGTAAAGGTCGTAGCTGGACGTGTCCTTCATGGCCTTCCAGCTGACGGTGATGGCCTCATACGCGCCCACAGCAGTCACGTTGTCGGGCTTATCGGGCTTGCCGGAGGGCACGGGCTTCACGCTCGCCTCCTGGCTCCAGCCGCTCTTCCATGCGCCGTTGACGGAGCGCACGCAGACCGTATAAGTCGTATAGTTGAGCACCTCGTCGTTGGCGTAGCGGGTGACCGTCAGGCTGGTGCCGCCCAGGGTATAGGTCTCCGGCTCGCCGCCGGGGGCGGTGACCTTCACCTCATAGCCGGTGATGTTGGTGCAGGGGGCCCAGGTCACGGTGAACTGGCGGCTGCCGGGCACGGCGGACACATTGCCGGGCACGCTCATATCCGGCTCGCCGATCCGGTCCTCCATGCCGTTGACGAACTCCACCTGGGAGATGGAGACGAGGTTCTGCTGGTCAGCGGTGCCGGTGATCTTCAGGGACACACGCTTGACCGCCTTCTGGCCGCCCAGATCGACGGTGATGTTCCCGGCGCTGTCCCGCTCCACCCGCACGCTGGGCGCAGTGGACGAAAGGATCATGGCGACGGGCGCCGCGCCCTCGCCGATGGCGGCGGTGGCGCTGGTGCCGTCCTCCAGGAAGACGGTGACCTCGCCGGAGGTGATGTTGGTATTCTCAAAAAGGATGGCGTCGGTCTCCGCGCCCTCGGCCATACTGAACTCCACCTCCAGGGGGACCTCGGAGAGGGGCCGGTCGTCCTTGGACGAGAGGATCACGCTTTCGCCGTTGTCCTTGAAGAGGTTTTCCATTCCCTGGACCTGGGTGCTCTCCCCGGGCAGGGAGGCGATGGCCGCCGCCGGGACATAGTGGGCCTCCGTCGCCAGCAGCAGAGCGCTGCCGAGCTGGCCCAGAGCCATGCTCTTGGCCAGATATTCCGCGTCGGCCAGGGTCACGGCCCCGTCGGCGTTCAGGTCGGGATACAGGCCCGCCTCCTCGCCGGCCACGGCCCGCATCAGCACCTCGCCGTCGGCGTCGTCGATGTCGCCGTCGCCGTCCACGTCGCCCACGCGCAGCACGCCGTAGTGGGCCCCGCCGTCAAAGCCGGCCACATGGCCCACCGACAGCTGCAGCAGCACGCCGTCGCTCTTTCCCACGGCGACGGTCTGCTCATAACGGGCAAAGCCCGGCCCAGTGACGGCGAGGGTATACTCCCCCTCCGGCAGATCGTCGAAGCTCACCTTCTCCCCGTCGGCCGCCACGGTGCGCTGGTAGACGTGGCCCTCCCCGCCGGCCAGCTCCGCCGCGAAGGACGGTACGCTGCCGCCGAGGTCCATGGCCATGATGACCGACAGCTCCACCTGCCCCGTGGAGGCGGGGATGACCGGCCCGTTGGCCAGGGGGTCGCCCGGCGTGGCCAGGGGCTCGAGGATGCTGTCCGGCTCCCCCGCGGGCTCGTCTGCGGGCGTCGGCTCCGGCGTGGCCGTGGGCTCGGCCTCCTCCGTGGCGGCCGGCGTCTCAGAGGGCGCGGGCGTCTCCGTGACAGCCGGGGTCTCCGTGGCCTCGGGCGTGGCGCTGGGCTCCGGCGTATCCGCGGGAGCCTCCATCTCGTCTGCGGCCGGGGGAGTCGTGCCGGTGGGCGCCTCCTCCTGGGCCAATACGGGAACGGCCATGCTGAGCACCATCAAGAGCGCCAGCAGTGCCGCGATCAGTCTTTTCATGGCTGCACCTCATTCCATGCCCCGTCGAAACGGGTCATATTCCGGTTTATTTTAACAGGTTTACCATAATGAATCAATAGTTTTGTTATGTGATCCTGGAATTTTTTTGGAACGGCCATCTTCTCCGTGGGGACGGACCGTTGCGCCATTTGGAAAAACATGTTATACTGCCCGCAAAGGAGTGTTGAAAATGACCTGTTTTTTCACCAGCAGCCCCTTTCTGCCCGGCGAGGCGGATCTGTGCGGCGCCAACGGCTTTCTCCATGAGCTGCACCTGGCCGTGCCATACCCCTGCCGGTGCCTGTATATCTGCTCCGATCCGGACAGCGGGGAGTTCACGGACGCCATCGCCGCCGCCCAAGGCGAGGCTCTGGAGCGGGCGGGGTTCGCCTTCTCCGACTACGACGTGCTGGACGGCCGCAACGCCGAGGACGCCGCGGGCTTCGTCGCAAATGCCCAGTTCATCATCCTGGCGGGCGGCCACGTGCCCACCCAGAACGCCTTTTTCCAGGACATCGGCCTGCGGGAGCTGCTGCAGGACTACGACGGCGTGCTCATGGGCATCAGCGCCGGGAGCATGAACTGCGCGGACGTCGTCTACTCCCACCCGGAGCTGGAGGGCGAGGCCCTGGACCCGGATTATGAGCGCTTCCTGCCCGGCCTGGGCCTGACGGACGTGAACATCATACCCCACTACAACACCGTGGCCGGCACGGAGCTGGACGGACTGGACCTGTTCGAGGACATCGCCATCCCGGACAGCGCAGGGCACGCCTTTCTCGTGCTGCCGGACGGCAGCTACGTGCTGTCCCGGGATGGCCGGGAGCAGCTGCACGGCGAGGCGTGGCTCATCCATGACGGGGTCATGGAGAAGATCTCCGAGGACGAGGACGTCGTCTCTCTGGGCGACTGAGACGAAAGCATGAAAAACCGCCCCGACGGCTCATCCGTCGGGGCGGTCCCTCTTTCTTTATTTTTCCTTCATCACGCACCGGGCGAAGTAGCTCGTGCCCGCCGGGACGGTCAGCTCCACGGCCCGCTCGTCCAGCGCTCGCCAGGCCAGCGGCTCGCCCATCACGTCCGTGCTCTCCAGGCCGCAGGCCCCCACGGCCCCCAGGGGCAGCCGGACCCGCTCCTCCCTGTCCGACACGGAGATCACCGCCGCGAACGCCTCCTCCCCGTCGGAGCGGGCCAGGGCGATCACATCGCCGATGGCGTAGAGGATCTGCATCCCCCCGCGGGACAGCGCCGGATGCGCCGCCTTCAGCCGGGCCATGGTGCGGTAGACCCGGTAGGCGTCCCCTGTCTCAAAGCCGCTGTCCCAGGGCATGGGATAGCGGCAGCCCTCGTTGGACCCCAGCGTCCCGCCGATGGCGGCCTCGTCGCCGTAATAGATGCAGGGCGCGCCGGGCAGGATGAACTGGAAATACACCGCCCCCCGCCAGGCCATGGGGGAAATGTCCGGGTCGTTGTGCAGGCGGCTGGTGTCGTGGCTGTCGAAGAGGTTGAACTGGTTCTCCTGGAGCGCGTAAGGGATCTGGGCCAAATACTGGACGATCCGCCGGGCCAGGTCCTCTGCACGCAGCCCCCTTGACGCCTCCCGCAGCGCCTCGTCCCGGCTCAGAAACAGGTCCGGCTGCCCCAGAAACTGGCGGATGGGCCGGCCGCAGCCGTAATAATTCATGGGCGCGTCCCACTCGTCCCCCTGCAGATACTCGGCGCAGTCCTCCCAGTCCTCCGCCAGGATATAGGCCTGGGGATCCTCCTCCCGGATGCTCCGGCGGATCTCCGGCCAGAGCGCGTGGGACAGCTGTACCTCGTCGTTGCGGGCGAAGGTATCCGCCACGTCGAAGCGCCAGCCGTCGATGGAATAGGGCGGCTTCAGCCACTTTTTCAGCACCGACTCCCCGCTCCGGTAGATCGCGTCCCGCAAGGCCTGGGAGGTATAGTTGAGAGTGGGCAGGTCCTCGACGCCGGCCCAGGCGTGATAGCTGTTCCCCTCCCCGAAGAAATAGTACGCCCGCTCCGGTGCGCCGGGGTCCGGGAAGGCACCCTCGGCCGCTGGAAAGAACAGCCCGTCCCGGTTGAACCAGCGGTGATCAGCGCCGGTGTGGTTGATGGAGATGTCCAGGATCAGCCACATGCCGTTTTGGTGCAGCTGCCGGCTCAGAGCCGCCAGCGCCTCGTCGCCGCCGAAATGGGGATCCACATGGAAATAGTCCACGCAGTCGTATTTGTGGGTGGAGGGCGCGCGGAAGATGGGGTTTATGTACAGCGCCGTGACGCCCAGGTCCTTCAGATAGGGGATCTTCTGCCGGATACCCTCCAGGTCGCCGCCGAAGAAATCCAGGCAGCGGCCTGTTTCATAGGCGGGGGGCGTCTCGTCCCAGTCCATGTGCAGCGTGGGATGGCCCTGCAGGGCGTACTCCCCGGGCCGCACGTCGTTGGCGGGATCGCCGTTGCAGAACCGTTCTGGAAAGATCTGGTAGAACACCGCGTCCTTCACCCACGCCGGCTGGACATAGTCCGCCAGCAGCGCAAAGTCGTGGATGCTCGCCGGCATGCTCCGGCTCAGACCGGCCTGGTTGTAAAAATACAACCCCTCCTCCGTCAGCAGATAGAACCGGTAGCGCATCCGCGCCTCCGTGACGGGCATCCGGGCCTCGTACCAGGCCAGGCCCCGTTCCGTTTTGATCCGCCGGGCAGGTACCACCTGCTCCAGGCCGTTGCGCAGATATCGCAGCCGCACCGTCCGGACCGGCGCGTCCGCGTATGCCCGCAGCCGCACGGACACCGTCTCGCCCACGGTCGGGGCCGGGTCGCTGACGAACAGGGCCGTGCCGTCGGAATATACGCTCTCCTGCCAGGGGATCATGGCTTACGCCTCCCAAAAAAGAAATTGTCCCTGACAGGGCTGCCAAGGACGATCTTCACCTGTTTTTCGCCGCCATTATAGATGGTTTTCCTCTCTCTGTCAATCATGGCCACGGGGATAGATGGTCACGTCTTCGCCACGGCAAGGGCGATGTCCGCCGCCTGCAGGGCTTCCGCCATAGTGTTGAACGGCGAGAAGCTGAAGCGCACCGTGCCAGTGTCGAAGGTGCCCGCCGTCCGGTGGGCCAGGGGCGCGCAGTGCAGTCCCGCCCGCACGGCCACACCCCGCTCCCCCAGCCGGGCCGCCGCCGTCTCGCAGTCCAGATCCCTGAACACCGCGGACACCACGCCTGTCTGACAGGCCGGGTCCGGGGCCATATACAGCCGGACGCCCCCGCAGCCCGCCAGCCGCCGGGAAAAAGCCGCCAGCAGCTCTCGCTCGTGGGCCAGCACCGCCGGCGCCGTCCGCCTCGCCAGCCAGCGCACCCCCGCCAGCAGGCCCGCCGCGCCGGGCACGTTGTGGGTCCCCGCCTCCAGCCGGTCCGGCAAAAAGGGCGGCATGTCCTCCTCCGCGCTCATGGAGCCGGTGCCGCCCATCATAAGGGGCTCTGGCAGGATCTTCCCGCACAGGAGCACGCCCGTGCCCTGGGGACCCAGCAGCCCCTTGTGGCCTGGCATGGCGGCGAAGGCGCAGCCCAGCCCGTCGAAGTCCAGTCCCAGGCAGCCCGCTCCCTGGGAGGCGTCTATGATGAGCGGCACCCCTTCCTTCCGGCACAAAGCGGCGATGCGCTCCACGGGCAGAACATAGCCGAACACGTTGGACACCTGGGTGCACACCGCCGCCCGGGCGCCGGGCAGCTTTTTCCGGAAGGCCTCCACCGCCTCCTCCGGCCGGAACAGCGGCGAGGCCGCCACGTCGATCCGCGCGCCCATGGCGTGCAGCGGCCGCAGCACGGCGTTGTGCTCATAGCCCGAGATCACCGCCCGGTCCCCCGGACGGAGCAGCGAGCGGATGGCGATGTTCAGCCCGTGGGTGGCGCTGGAGGTGAGCACCACCCGGTCCGGGTCCCGCACGCAGAAAAGATCTGCCAGCGCCAGCCGGCAGTCCAGCACCGTGTCCGCCGCCAGCATGGCGCTCTCGTATGCCCCTCTGCCGGGACTGGCCATGGTCCGGATGGCCTCCGCCGCGGCATAGGCCACCGCCGCCGGCTTTTGCAGACTGGTAGCAGCGCTGTCCAGATAGATCATGCCTCCGCCTCCCAGCTTCCGTCCGGCCGGCGAAGGAGCACCCTTTCCGGGGCCAGTCCCGCCCCGGTCAGCACCGCCACCGCCCGGTCCCGATGCCTGGCCGGCACGGCCACGCAGTAGGCGCATCCCCGGGCGGAGGCGTCCTTGGGCACCTTGGTCAGGGAGCCCGTCACCCCTGCCCTTTCCAGTATCCGGGCCGCCCGCTGGGCGTAGGTCAGGCTCCGGTATGTCAGAAGATATTGCACAAAAACCCCTCCCGCAATGGTCACAGGCCATTGTATGCGGGAGGGTGTTCCGTTGGTCCCTCAGGCCAGCAGCACCACGGCGTGGGCGCTGATGCCCTCCTCGGCGCCGGTGAAGCCCATGCGCTCCTCGGTGGTGGCCTTCACGCTGACGGCGGAAAGCTCCACCCCCAGGTCGGCGGCGATGTTGGCGCGCATCGTGTCGATGTAGGGCGCCAGCTTCGGCCGCTGGGCGATGACGGTCACGTCGCAGTTGCCGACCGTGTAGCCGGCCTTCGCCGCCTCTGCCGCCGCCGCCCGGAGGATGACGCGGCTGGCGATGCCCTCGGTGGCCGGGTCGCTGTCCGGAAAGAGCTTGCCGATGTCTCCCAACGCCGCCGCTCCCAGGATGGCGTCAGCCAGGGCGTGCAGCAGCACGTCCGCGTCCGAGTGGCCCAGAAGGCCCCTCTCAAAGGGGATCTCCACTCCGCCCAGGACGAGCTTCCGCCCCTCTGTGAGCCGGTGGGCATCGTATCCGTGTCCGATCCTCATGACCGCTCTCTCCTTCCCAGGATGATCCGCGCCAGCTCCAGGTCCAGCGGCGTGGTGATCTTGATGTTCTCCTCGCTGCCCGCAGACAGCGCCACGCGCCCGCCGATGCGCTCCACCGCCATGCAGTCGTCGGTCACCTCCGGGGCGTTTGCCGACGCGTCCTGCAGCGCCGCCGCCAGGATGTCCCGCTGAAAGCACTGGGGCGTCTGCATGGCGAAAAGCTCCGTCCGGTCCGGCGTGGAGATCACCATCCCCTCCCGGGTCACCTTTACCGTGTCCCGTACAGGCACGGCAGGGGCCGCCGCCGTATGCCTGTATGCCGCCCACAGGGCGTCCAGGATGATCTGCTCCGTCACCAGCGGGCGGGCCCCGTCATGGACGGCCACCAGTTCCGCCTGGGGCGACAGGGCCATCACCCCCTGCAGCGAGGAGCGCGTGCGGGTATCGCCGCCCGGCACGCACGCGGTCAGCTTTCCGATGCCGCTCCAGCGACACAGCCCGGCGATCTGCTCCGTCCTGTCCTCCCGGGTGACCACCACGATCTCCCGGATGGCCTCTGTCTGCTGAAAGGGGCGCAGCGCGCGGATCAGCACCGGCTCTCCGGCCAGATCCTCCAGCAGCTTGTCGCCGCCGAACCGGCTGGAAGCGCCTGCCGCCACGATCACCGCCGCGGCATAGGGCAGCCGCCGCGTCTTCAGCTCATCCGCCATAGCGCCCATACCTGCCTCCTCATATCGGATAGTTTTGTCCCATATAGTGATTATACCCGTTCGGGACATCTTACGCAAGTGCAGGGAGGGCTTTTCTTGCTTCGTGACAGGACTCTCGCCTTCAACACGGCCCTTCTCACCGTCTCGGGCCTGGCCATGCGCCTGGTGGGCATGGTGTGGCAGATATGGCTGGTCAGCCGGATCGGCGAGGCCGGCACGGGCCTTTTCCAGCTGGTGATGAGCGTCAACGCCCTGGCCCTGACGGTGGCCGTCAGCGGCAGCCGCTACGCCGTCACGCGGCTGGTGGCGGAGGAGACGGGTATGGACCGGCCCCAGGGGGCGGCACAGGCCCTGGATAACTGCCTGCTGTACGGTCTCGGCTTCGGCCTGACCGCGGGGCTCATCCTGCTCGCCGGCGCACGGCCGCTGGGCTTTCTCTGGCTGGAGGACGCCCGCACGGTGCGGCCGCTGATGCTCCTGGCACTGACCATGCCTTTGGAAGGGCTAAGCGCGGTGATGCACGGCTACTTCACCGCCGTGGGGCGGGTGTGGAAAGGCGTGAGCGTATCCGTAGGCCAGCAGCTGGCCACCATCGCCGTGACGGCGCCGCTGCTGCTGGCAAGTCCCGCCGGCAATCTGGAACAAGCAGTATTTCGCATTGCCGCCGGCGCGCTGGCGGGAGAGCTTCTCGGCACGGCGGCGCTGGGCTGCGTCTTTCTCCTGGACCGGCGGCGTCACGGCCTCCTCCCTGCGCCGGACGCGCCCCGTCAGCCGGGCATAGCCGGCCGGATGCTGCGCATCGCCCTGCCCCTGGCGGCGGCCTCCTACGGCCGGAGCGGCCTGTCCACCCTGCAGCATCTGCTGGTGCCTCGGGGCCTGCGGGCGTCGGGCCTGGCGGCGGAGGCCGCCCTGGCGGGCTACGGGGTCATCCAGGGCATGGCCCTGCCCGTGGTGCTGTTCCCCTCCTGCCTGATGCTGGCGGTGGCGGAGCTGATCGTGCCCAAGCTGACGGAGCGGCAGATCCAGGGTCGGGTCGGCGCCATCCGCCGCATCACGGAGGACGTGCTGGAAAAGAGCCTGGCCTTCTCGGCGGTGACGGCGGCGCTGCTGCTGGCCCAGGGGGACAGTCTGGGCCTGGCGCTGTACGGCTCGGAGGAGGCGGGGCGGTACATCCGGCTGTTCGCGCTGATCGTGCCGGTGATGTACATGGACACCGCCGCGGACGGCTGCCTGAAGGGCCTGGGCGAGATGATGTTCTGCATGTACGTGAACATCGCGGACGTGGGCCTCTCCGCGCTGCTGGTATGGCTGGCCCTGCCCCGATGGGGCCTGGCGGCCTACATCGGCGTGATCTGCTTCACCGAGGCGTTCAACTTCGCCCTGAGCATCGGCCGGCTCCGGAAGGTGTCCGGCTTCCGGGTCCGATGGCGGCTGATCGGCGCAGTGGCGCTGGCAGCGGCGCTGGCGGCCGGGACGGCCCTTCTGGCGGGCCGGCTCACCGGCGCGGCGGAGAGCGCCCTGTCCCTGGCGGTCAGCATGGGGCTGGGCCTGGGCGTATACTGGCTGGCGCTGCGGGGGCGCATAAGAATCTTTTGACAGCGGCCCGATTATTTGGTATGCTTGGCCCATAGGAAGTGATACGAATGATCCTGACAGTCGATCTGTCCAACACCCGCATCACCCTGGCCGGCGCGGAGGAGGAGGGCATCGTCTTTTCCTGTCAGCTGGCCACGGTGAAGAGCCGCACGGCGGACGAGTACGCGGCGCTGATGGGCCTGCTCCTGGACCGGCAGGCAGCGGGCTGCACCGCGCCGGAGGGGTGCATCCTGTCCTCGGTGGTGCCGGAGCTGACGCCGGTGCTGCGCCGGGGGCTGGAAAAGCTCACCGGACGGGAGGTCATGGTGGTGGGACCGGGCGTGAAGACCGGGCTCAACATCCGGCTGGACGATCCGTCCCAGCTGGGCAGCGATTTCGTGGCCGCCGCGGTGGCGGCCCAGGCGTCCTGGCCTCTGCCGGTGATCACCGTGGAGATGGACACCGCCATCGGCCTGGGCGTCACGGACGGCTCCGGCTGCTACATCGGCGGCGTCATCGCCCCCGGGATCCCGGCCTCCGTCTCCGCCCTCACCAGCCGCGCCTCCCTGCTCCACGACGTACTGCCCAAGGCCCCCGCCCACATCATCGGCCGCAACACCGACGAGAGCATGCGCTCCGGCATCATCTACGGCGCCGCCGCCATGCTGGACGGGCTGCTGGCGGGCATGGAGCAGGAGCTGGGCCGGAGCGCCACGGTGGTGGCCACCGGTCCCTGGGCCCGGGCGGTGATCCCCCACTGCCGGCGGGGCGGCATCCATGTGGACGAGGACCTGATCAACCGGGGCCTGTGGCTCATCTGGAAGAAGAATCAAAAGCGCTGAACCGTTCCCCCTCCCGGGGAACGGTTTGCATGTGAGAGGCGATCGACGTGAAGCGGGACCGAAAAAAGAAGCTGTCCGGGGCCATGGCCTTCATCCTCCTCTTCGGGGTGGTGAGCCTGTTCTCGGACATGACCCACGAGGGCGCCAGCAGCATCCGCGGCGCTTATCTCTCCCTGCTGGGGGCCTCCGCCGGGACCATCGGGTTCGTGTCCGGGCTGGGGGAGCTGGTGGGCTACTCCATGCGCTATGTGTTCGGCCGGATCACCGACAAGACGAAGCTCTACTGGCCCATGACCATCGCCGGATACATCCTGGACGTACTGGCGGTGCCGGCATTGGCCCTGGTGGGCGAGCACGGGTGGCTGGCCGCCTGCGGGCTGCTCATCGTCCAGCGGATGGGCAAGGCCATCAAAAAGCCCGCCAAGGACACCATCATGTCCTTCGCCGCCAGCCAGGAGGGCGTGGGCAAGAGCTTCGGCATCCAGGAGGTGCTGGACCAGATCGGCGCGTTCCTGGGTCCGGTGCTGCTATATCTCGTCATGCTGCTGAAGACGGACGGCTCCACCTTCCGGGTCTACTCCCTCTGCTTCGCGGTGCTGGCCGTGCCCGGCGCGGTCACGATCCTGCTCCTGCTCCTCACCAAGCGCAGATTCCCCAATCCGGAACAGTTCGAGCCGGCCCCGAAGGAATACGTCCCCTTCCGGCTGAAAAAGCCGTTCCTCCTCTATATCGCCGGCATCAGCCTGTTCGCCTTCGGCTTCATCGACTACTCCATCATCGTCATGCACGTGTCCAACACCTACGCCGGCCTGGCCACCGGTCTGGCGGAGACATCCTCCCTGGTGAACACGGGCACGCTGCCCCTGCTGTACGCGGGTGCCATGCTGGTGGACGCGGCGTCCGCGCTCATCTTCGGGTTTTTGTACGACAAAAAGGGCGTGAGCGCTCTGGTGTGGTCCACAGTGCTCTCCGCGCCCTTCGCGGTGTTCATCTTCGCCGCCCGCTCGGTCCCTGCGGTCCTGGCGGGCATCGCCCTCTGGGGCGTTGGCATGGGGGCCCAGGAGTCCATTTTGAAGGCCGCCGTCACCCGTATGGTGCCCAAGAGCAGCCGCGCCACCGGCTACGGCATTTTTGAGTGCGCCTTCGGGGCCGCCTGGTTTCTGGGGAGCTGGCTCATGGGGGTGCTGTACGGCGTGAGCGTGCCGGCCATGATCTGCGTCTCCGTGGCCGCCCAGCTGGCCGCCATCCCCCTCTACATCGCCTCCGCCCGGCTGGACAGGCCGTGACGGCGGGCAAACGAGACCCCCGGGCGCAGGCCCGGGGGTGTTTTGTTGTTTATGGGAGTTTTATGTCCGTCCAGTCAGACACGTCGCATTGGCCGTAACTGTTCCGGCCCACAACCACTACCGTGCCGTCGGATTTCACTCCTACTGTATGGACACCCCCTGCAGATACAGCTACGATGTCCGTCCAATCGCCCACGGCGCACTCGCCGTCGTAGTTGCTCCCAGTAGCGACCACTGTTCCGTCGGACTTCAGGCCTATTGTGTGGAGACTGCCCGCAGATACCGCCATGATATCTGTCCAATCGCTTACATCGCATTGCCCACTATACACAAAGCCATTTTCGATAAACTCAGTTGCCACCACTGTGCCGTTAGACCGCAGGCCCACCGTGTGGTCTTGACCCGCGGCCACCGCCACAATATCCGTCCAATCACTCACATCACACTGTCCAAAAGTGTTATCCCCAACAGCCACTACCGTCCCATCGGACCGAAGGCCAACTGTATGGCTAGAACCTGCGGATACTGCTACGATGTCCGTCCAATCGGAGACATCACATTGTCCGTAGTCGTTGTTACCTACGGCCACCACTGTACCGTCAGATCGTAGTCCCACCGTATAGTAACCACCCGCGGACACCGCTACGATATCCATCCAATAGGGAACATTACACTGGCCGTATTCGTTCCAACCCACAGCCACTGCAGTGCCATCAGACTTCAAACCTACTGTGTGTTGAGAGCCAGCAGCCACTGCCATGATGTCTGTCCAGCCGGACACGTAACACTCTCCGTCATCATTATACCCCGCGGCCACCACCGTGCCGTCCGAACGAAGGCCTACCGTGTGGTAGGAGCGAGCCGAGATAGTATGTCTCTCCGCGATCTCATCCCAAAGGTCAAAGCATCTCTCTTGAGCGTCGGAATAATCACCTGCCGCACCAAAGGCCATAGCGGCTCCTGCCTTGTCTCCGTCTGCCAGCAGTTCCTCCGCCGCGGCGTAAGCAGCAGCATTTTTGGCCTCAAGAGCACCGGCGGCCTTCGCTGCGCTGTCCTTGTACTCGCCAAGTGCCTTGAAGGCCTCAATGGCTCCGTCGTAATCTCCGGATTCAAGCAGCGCCTCCGCATCCGCGTAAGCCGCGGCATTCTTGGCCTCGACAGCCTCTTTCATGCGGTCTGCGCTGTCAGAATAATTCCCCAATGCCCTAAAGGCCTCAATGGCTCCGTCGTAATCTCCGGATTCAAGCAGCGCCTCCGCATCCGCGTAAGCCGCGGCATTCTTGGCCTCGATCGCCTCTTCCACGCGGGCGGCACTGTCAGAATAATTCCCCAATGCCTGAAAGGCCTCGATAGCTCCGTCGTAATCCCCGGCCGTCAATAGCTCTTCCGCCTCAGCATAAGCGGCCGCGTTTTCCGCTTCGATTTTGGCCTCGACCGCCTCTTCATATCGTGTGGCGCTGTCCTTATAGCCGACGCTTGCCAACATCTCAAAGACCAGGATAGCCCTGTCGTAGCCGCCGGACTCCAGCAGTTCCTCCGCCTCTGCATAGGTCGGCCCGTATTTCATGTCCATCCACTCATCCAAGCTGTCGTCAAACCCGGAGCCGTCGATCGTGAAGGTGTACTGCTCGGCACCGAAAGACACGATGCAGCGGACCTCGCTGTCGCCCGCCCGGACCGGCTCCATCAGGTCTTTGCTCTGAAAGGTCAGTTCCCCGTTGAGAGTCAAATCTCTGGGAGTATACTCTCCGGTGGCGCCGTCGGACGATCTCACCTTGAGAGAGATGGTCCTGATGAGCACAGCGATGCTGTTCTCCTTGCCGGCGAAGGACATAGCGCTGGTCCCGTCCTCCTTTAAAAGCTTCAGCGAGATCTCCTCTGTGTCGGGGTCGTAGGTGATATAGGCCGTCAGCTTCCCGTCGGTCGTCACCCCCTCGCCCGGCTCCGCGGGAAAGGACGCCTGTATGTATTGGCTGCCGGTGGGGTCGCCGAACTCGTCCAGCTTGTCGGCCACCTCCCAGCCGCCTCCCCCACCGCCGCAGGCGCACAGGGCCAGCAGCAGGCACGCCGCCAGGATGATCGTGATCGTGCGCTTCATCGTCTCTCTCCTCCAACAAAAAAAGTGCGCAGCCGGAGGCCGCGCACGAAAAACGCAGTCTCCATTTGCTGCTACACAAATTCTTCAACATCCACGAGGACGCAAAAGCGGAGACGCGTTTTTGCCAAAGGGCAAACACGTCCATCGTGAATGTGAATATAGAATTTGTGTAGCAGTTTCAGTATACCACGGGCAGAGCCGCTTTACAAGGGCGATCTGCCCGGCGGCGGCCATGAAAAAAGCCGGACGGTCGCCCGTCCGGCTTTCGATGGATGGTATCTTATTTTCCCTGGATGTACTGCTCGATGCCCGCGGCGGCCACCTTTCCCGCGCCCATGGCCTTGATGACCGTGGCCG
>CANQSF010000015.1 GCA_947626345.1 uncultured Oscillospiraceae bacterium
AGAGACCATGCAGATGGTGGAGTCCGGCAGGGTGGAGGCCACCCTGAACGCGGAGCAGTCCATCCTGGACTACTTCAGCCAGCACCCCGAGGCGGAGCTGAAGATCGTGGCCTATACCCCCGACGCCAACGATATCGCCATCCCCATGCGCAAGGGCGACGATTCCGCCTCTCTGCGCCAGGCGGTGAACGAGGCCATCGCGGCCATGCGGGAGGACGGAACGCTCTCCCAGCTGAGCATCAAATATTTCGGCGGCGACATCACCCAGTGACCGCCCCAGTCAGAAACAGCGGCTCCCGTCGGCGGGGGCCGCTCTTTCTGGCAGTAGGAGGGCGCAGAAACCTGTTGCCAAAGGCGGGAATCTGTTATATAATACTAAGTTGACATAGCGTGTCTTTTTGCTGCACGAGATGAATGGAGCCGCACAATGAACAATTTTCTGGCCCGTATAATGGAGTCCGTGGACCTCATACTCTCCATGCGCTTTGCCGACATCGTGGATGTGCTGATCGTGGCGGTGGTGGTGTATGCGGTCGTCAGCTTTATCCGCAAGACCAACGCCACCCGGTTCGCCCAGGGCATCCTGCTGCTGCTGGTGGCGCTTTGGCTCAGCAGCATCGCACAGCTGACCGTGACCACCTTCCTGCTGCGGCAGGTGTTCGAGATCGGCGTTCTGGCGGTGGTGATCCTGTTCCAGCCGGAGATCCGCCGTGCGCTGGAGCGCGTGGGCTCTTACCGGGTGTTCTCCCTTTTCGGACGGAGCGTGGGCGGTCCGGCGCTGGACAAGGCCATCATGCAGACGGTCACCGCCTGCGAGGATATGTCCCGCAGCCGCACCGGCGCGCTGATCGTGTTCGAGCGGTCGAACCACCTGAACGAGACCATGGTCTCCGGCACGCCGGTGGACGCGCAGGTCACCAGCGAGCTGCTCAAGAACATATTCTTCAACAAGGCCCCCCTCCATGACGGGGCCGTGATCATCCGTGACGGCCGGCTGGCGGCGGCGGGATGCGTGCTGCCCCTGTCGGAGAGCTCCAATCTGAGCAAGGATCTGGGCATGCGCCACCGGGCAGGCATCGGCATGAGCGAGCGGTCCGACGCAGTGGTGGTCATCGTATCGGAGGAGACCGGCGCCATCAGCGTGGCCCAGGACGGCCTGCTCAAGCGGCATCTGACGGCGGATACGTTTGAGTCTCTGCTCCGCCAGGAGCTGCTCCCCCAGGAGTCGGAGAACGGCGGCTGGCTGAGCCGGCTGAAGCGGGCGAAAGGAAACAGCGATGAGAAATGATACCGGCGCCAAGGGCGCGGGCCGGCTGCGGGACAGCCACCTTCTGTGGGCGCTGCTGAGCCTGTGCGTGGCCCTGATGATATGGGTATACTACACTTCCAACTTCGGCGTGTCGGAGACGAAGACCCTCTATGGGGTGGAGGTCGCCTTCACCGGCCAGGAGGCCATGCGCGATACGCTGAATCTGGTGGTCTCCGACCAGGACGTCACCACGGTGAACGTGACGCTCTCCGGCAGCAGAAGGGACTTGTCCGGCATCACCAGCGACGACATCAAGGCGGTGGTGAACCTGTCCAACATCACCATGGCCGGCTACCGGTCCATGAGCTATACCCTCAGCTATGACACCAGCATCAACCAGGCCAGCATCCGGGAGGGGACGAAGAGCCCCTCCACCATCGGCCTGCAGATCAGCAAGCTGTCCACCCGCAGCATCCCCGTCACCGGCACCTTTGACGGCACGCCGGCGGAGGGCTATATCGTGGATGCCGCAGAGATGTCCTTCGACCCGGCGGCCGTGACCTTTACGGGGCCGGAGGAGGAGCTGAACCGGATAGCCAAGGTCCAGGTGGTGGTGGGCCGGGACGAGGTCAGCGCCGCCTTTACCGCCGTGGGCAACTACGTGCTCCTGGACGAGGACGACCAGCCCTTGGAGTTCGAGGATGTGCAGGCGGACGTGGAGACCGTGTCGGTGAACGTGCCGGTGAGCACGGTCAAGGAGGTGGCCCTGGGGGTGACGCTGATCGACGGCGGCGGCGCCACCAGCGACAATGTGGTCACCAGCATCCAGCCCAGCACCATCACCGTCGCCGGCGACGCGGCCACGCTGGACGCGCTGAACATGATCTCCCTGGCCAACATCTCCCTGGCCAACTATCTCAACTTTGAACCCACTACTTACAACATCGTGCTGCCCAACGGGGTGGAGTGCCTCTCCGGGGAGACCAGCGCCACGGTGAGTCTGGACTTCGTCGGGCTGGAGTACGGTCTGTTCACCGTCACCAATCTGAGCTTCATCAACGCCCCGGACGGGTATACCGCCAGCGTCATGGACGCCAACAAGGTGGTCACGATCCGGGCCCCGGAGGACGTATTCTCCCAGATCGCCGTGAACAACATACGCATCGTGGCAGATCTGACCGGTATCACATCCACCAGCCGCGTGCCCACCACCGTGTATGTGGACGGATTTGAATCCGCGGGCGCGGTGGGGACCTATCCGCTCTATATCCGATTGGAGGCTGACCAATGACCCAGACAGGCATCGTGAAAAGGTTGCTGGACAAGGGCATGGCGGAGGTATCTGTGGAGAGGGTCACCGCCTGCGCCCACTGCTCCGGCTGCGGCGAGTGCATCTACGGCAGGGAGATCCTGGTCCAGGCGGACAACCGGATCTACGCCCAGCCCGGGGAGCGGGTGGTGCTGGAGAGCGAGACGAAGACCATCCTGCAGGTGACGCTGCTCATCTATATGCTCCCGGTGGCCGGCCTGTTTTTGGGCTACGCCCTGGGTTCGCTTTTGAAGCTGGACCAGGAAAAGTGCATCGTCTGCAGCGCGATTGGCCTGGGTCTCTGCTCGCTTTTGAGCACCTACCTCGGCAAGCGTTTCAAGAAGATCGACTACTTCATCACCGGCTATAAGAGCTGATGTACGGCTACGTCCGCCCGGTAAAGGCAGAGCTGAAGGTCCGGGAATTTGAGCAGTTTCGCGGGGTTTACTGCGGGCTGTGCCACGAGCTGGCCCGGCGGTACGGCTTCGCGGCCCGGTTCTTCGTCAACTACGATTTCACCTTTCTGGCCATGATCCTGGCAGGGAAGGAGCGGGCGGAGAGCTGTCCGAAGCGGTGCGTGGCCCATCCGCTCCGGCCGGTACAGTGCTGCGGCTCCTGCGACGGGCTGCAGACGGCGGCGGATATGACCGTGGTGCTGGGCTGGTGGAAGCTGGCGGACAGCGCCGCCGACGGCCGCGGCCTGCGGGCGCTGGGCTGGAAGGCGCTGTGCCGGGCGATGAAGGGCGCCTATCAAAAGGCGGCTGCCCGGCGGCCGGACTTTGCCGCGTCGGTGGAGGAGAACCTTACCGCGCTGCGCGCGCTGGAGGCGGCGCGGTGTCCCAGCGTGGATGAGACGGCGGACAAGTTCGCCCTGATCCTTCGGTCCGTCGCCCGGGGCGAGCCGGATGGCACCCGGCGGCGGGTGCTGGAGGAGCTGTTCTATCACCTGGGCCGGATCGTCTACATCCTGGACGCGGCGGACGATCTGGCGGAGGATATAAAGTCCGGCGCATACAACCCCCTGATGTATCGTTTTACGCCGGCGGAGGGTAAGCTCTCCCAGGAGGACGAGCGCACGCTCCGTTCGAGCCTGCAGCTGAGCCACAACGCCCTGGCGGGCGCCTGGGCTCTGCTGGACGAGGGACCCTATTCCGGCATCCTTTCCAACACGATCTATCTGGGCCTCCCGGCGGCTGCCCAGGCTGTATTTGCCGGCACCTGGCGGGCGCCGGCCCGACTACACAGAGAACGGAGCTACCTATGAACGATCCATACAGCGTCCTGGGCGTGTCTCCCCAGGCCACCGACGATGAGGTGAAAAAGGCCTATCGGGATCTGGCGCGGAAGTACCATCCCGACAACTACCACGACAATCCCCTTGCCGACTTGGCCTCTGAGAAGATGAAGGAGATCAACGAGGCCTATGACGCCATCACCAAGAGCCGGGAAAAGGGCGGCTCGGCGGGCGGCGGGTATTCCTATGGCTATGGGGGCAGCGCCTATCAGGCCCAGAACGCCGGCCAGAGCCAGAGCGCCGGCCGCAGCCAGTATATCCAGATCCGGAACCTGATCAACGCCAACAACCTGGCCCAGGCGGAGGCCATGCTCAACGCCATCGCCACCCACGACGCGGAGTGGTATTACCTCATGGGCAGCGTGTATTGGCGCAAGGGCTGGATGGATCAGGCGGGACAGTTTTTCCGCACCGCGGCCACCATGGACCCCACCAACATCGAATACCGCAACGCCGTGCAGTATATGAACCAGGGCGGCCAGGCCTACCGGCCCACCGGCGGCGGCGACATGATGGGGGGAGACATGGCCTGCAACATGTGCCAGAACCTGATCTGCGCCGACTGCTGCTGCGAGATGATGGGCGGGAACCTGATCCCCTGCATCGGATGCCGCTGAGATGAAGAGCTCCACGAAACGGCTGGCCCGGCTGGCGATCCTGACGGCCCTGGGCACGGTGTTGCTGCTGTTGGGGAGCGTGCTCCCCGCGGGGCGGCTGGCGCTGGTGGCGCTGTCCAGCCTTCCTGTGTGCGTGACGCTGATGATGTACGGCGTGCGGTGGTCTGTGGCGGTGTTCGCGCTGACGGCCGCCCTTGGCGCGCTGATCTATCCCGGCGGCGCGGCCATCATGTATCTGGCGTTTTTCGGCTTCTATCCCATCGCCAAGAGCCTTTTTGAGCGGATGCACAGCCCCTGGGCGGAGTGGGGGTGCAAGTACGCCCTGTATCTGGCGGCCTTTCTGGTGTACTGGCTGCTGGCGAAGGCGCTGTTCTCGTTCACCGGCTCGGAGCTGCCCTGGTTCGCGCTGCTGCCCCTGGGCGCGGCGGTGTTCTGGCTCTATGACCGGGCATATTCGGGACTCATCCGTTTTTACATCGTAAAAATCGCGAGGTATTTTGAGAAATGATCAAGAGCATGACCGGCTATGGCGGCGCCAAGGGCGAGAAAAACGCCATCGCCGTGACCGTGGAGATGAAGAGCGTCAACAACCGCTATCTGGACGTGTCCGTGCGGCTGCCCAGAAGCTGTCTGTTCGCCGAGGATGCCGTCCGCACCGCCGTGGCCGGCCACATCGCCCGCGGCAAGGTGGACGTGTTCGTCACGGTGGACAGCTCCGCCGCCGACCAGGTCGCCGTCCACGTGGACGAGGCGCTGGCCTCGGCCTATCTGAAGGCCGTGCGGGACGCCGCTGAGACCTACGGTCTGGACGGTACGATCAGCGCCATGCAGCTGATGCGCCTGCCCGACGTGATGACCCAGGAGAAGTCCGACGCCGACCGGGACGCCGTGTTCGAGGCGATCGGCGCGGTGCTGGACGAGGCGCTGGCGGATTTCGACGCCATGCGCGCCCGGGAGGGGCAGAAGCTGGCGGAGGACATCGCCGGGAAGCTGGACGGCATCGCGGCCATGGTGGACGCCGTGCAGGCGCGCTCGCCCCAGACGGTGGAGGAGTATCGGGCCCGGCTGCTGGCCCGGATGCAGGAGGTGCTGGCGGATACGGCCGTGGACGAGGGCCGCATCCTGCAGGAGGCCGCCATATACGCCGACAAGGTGGCGGTGGACGAGGAGATGGTGCGGCTGAAAAGCCACATCGCCCAGTTCCGCCATCTGCTGGAAGCGGGGTCGCCGGTGGGCCGGAAGCTGGATTTTCTCATCCAGGAGATGAACCGGGAGGCCAACACCACCGGCTCCAAGTGCTCCGACAGCGAGATCGCCAGGATCGTGATCGATATGAAGGCGGAGCTGGAGAAGATCCGCGAGCAGATCCAGAACATGGAGTGACGGGATATGGAGCTGATCTCGATCGGATACGGCAGCTTCGTCTCCGCCGGGCGCATCGTGGCCGCGGTGGAGCCGGAGTCCAACCCCATCAAGCGTGTGGTCTCCCAGGCCCGGGAGGGCGGAAAGCTGGTGGACGCCACCTATGGCCGCAGGACGGAGTCCGTGCTCATCATGGACAGCGGCCATGTGATCCTGTGCCCGCTGCCGCCGGAGACGGTGGCCGGCCGGGCGGCGGACGGGGAGGAGGCGTGAGATGACGGGGAAAAAAGGACTGCTGGTGGTCCTGTCCGGACCGTCCGGCACCGGCAAGAGCACCGTGATCGGCGCGCTTTTGGACCTGCGGGACGACTTGCGCTTTTCCGTCTCCGCCACCACCCGCGCCCCGCGGCCCGGCGAGGTGGACGGCCGGGAGTATTACTTCCGCAGCCGGGAGCAATTTCTGGACATGATCGCCGCCGACGCCTTTTTGGAGCACGCGGAATACGTGGGCAACTTTTACGGCACCCCGGCCGCGCCGATCGAGGCGGACATGGCCGCCGGATACAGCGTCCTGCTGGACATCGAGGTCCAGGGCGCGGCGCAGGTGATGGCCAAACGGCCGGAGGCTGTGAGCGTATTCCTGTGTCCGCCGAGCCTGGATGAGCTGGAGCGACGCCTGCGGGGCCGCGGCACGGACGACGACGACCGTGTCCGCGGACGGCTTGCCGCCGCGCGCCGGGAGATCGCCCAGGCAAAAAACTACGACTACATCGTCGTCAACGACGATGCCCATAAAGCCGCGCGGGAGCTGGACGCCATTTTGACGGCGGAGCTGTGCCGCAGCGGCAGACAGTTACGATCCATACCGGAAGGAGAGATGTTCCCATGATGCTTTATCCCCCTGTAGCCGACCTGGTGAGCAAGGTCGGCAGCCGTTACGCCCTCATCAATCTGGTGGCCAAGCGGGCCCGCTCCATATCCGCCGAGGCGGAGAGCTCTGGCGAGCCGCTGACGAAAAAGCCTGTCTCCGCCGCCATCGATGAGGTCTATACCGGCAAGCTCACCGTCAACAACGACCAGAGCAGCGGCCCCGCGCTCTGACGCCTGCCGTGCCGATGGAGCCCCGCGCCGCAGCGGCCACGGTCCGTGTGGCCGTGGCCGACGTCACCTACTGGGTGGACCGGCCCTATACCTATGCCGTGCCGGCGCATCTGGCAGACCGCGTCCGGCCGGGGGTCCGTGTGGCCGTCCCCTTCGGCGGCAGCCGCCCCCGGGAGGGCGTGGTGCTGGCCCAGGGCGGTGACGAGAGCCGCCGGCTGAAGTCCGTGCTGGACGTGCTGGACGAGGAGCCCCTGCTCACCGATACCCAGCTCCGGCTGGCCATGTGGATGCATGAGCGCTTTTTCTGCACGGTGATGGACGCCGTGCGCGCCATGCTCCCGGCGGGGCTGTGGTACCGGGTCTGGCCCGTCTACCGGCTGGCGGACGGGGTGGACGCCGATGCCGCCTATGCCGCCGCCGGCGCCTCCCGGGCGGAGAGGCTGGTCCTGGACGCGGTCATCGGCCATGGCGGCCACTGTGAGCTGGCGGACATCGAGGCGGTCTTTTCCGAGAAGAACCCCGGCCCGGCGCTGTCGAGCCTGGTAAAAAAGGGCGTTCTCCTGGCCGAGGCGGGCTCCGCCCGGCGGACGGGGGACAAGACGATCTTACAGGCATCTCTGGCCGTATCCCCGGAGGAGGCCCGGGCGAAGGCGGAGAAAAACAGCCGCGCCGTCCGCCAGGCGGCGGTGCTGCGCGTCCTGGCGGATATGGGCAACGCCAGCGTGGCAGATCTGTGCTACTTTACCGGCGCCGGCCGGGTGACGGTCAAGCGCCTGGAGCAGATGGGCCTTCTCACCCTGTCCCGGCGGGAGATCTATCGCCGGCCGGAGTTCGACCAGGGCCGGAAAAAACCGCTGCCGGAATTGAACGAGGAGCAGCGCGCCGCCTTCGAGGGCCTGCTGGCCCTGGCGGACGGAGAGAGCGCCCAGGCGTCGCTGCTGTTCGGCGTCACAGGCTCCGGCAAGACCACCATATACATCCACCTGATCGCGGAGATGCTCCGCCGGGGCAAGAGCGCCATTTTTCTGGTGCCCGAGATCGCCCTGACGCCCCAGATGCTCCGGACATTTTCCTCCCACTTTGGGGACAGCATCGCGGTGCTGCACTCATCCCTGTCCATGGGAGAGCGGTACGACGAGTGGAAACGCATCCGCGCCGGAGACGCCCGGGTGGTCATCGGCACCCGCAGCGCCGTGTTTGCGCCGGTGACCGATCTGGGTATCATTATCATGGACGAGGAGCAGGAAGACACCTATAAGTCCGAGACCACGCCACGATACCACGCGCGGGACGTGGCGAAGTTCCTCTGCGCCCGCGCCAACGCGGCGCTGGTGCTGGGCAGCGCCACCCCCGACGTGTGCTCCCGGTATTACGCCGAGACCGGCCGTTATCACTATTTTTCCCTGCCGCACCGCTATAACGCCATGCACCTGCCCCAGGTGCAGGTGGTGGATATGAAGCGGGAGCTGCAGGCGGGAAACGGCGGGACCATCTCTTCCGTGCTGCGGCAGGAGCTGGCGGAGAACATAGCCAGAGGCGAGCAGTCCATCCTGTTCATCAACCGCCGAGGCGCCAACAAGCTGGTGACCTGCGGCGTCTGCGGGTATACCTATAAATGCCCAAACTGCACCGCGGCGCTCACCTATCACAGCGTGGGCAACCGTCTGATGTGCCACTACTGCGGCCACATGCGCCGTCTGGACCCTGTCTGTCCCCAATGCGGCGGGAAGCTGACCTTCATCGGCGCTGGGACCCAGAAGGTGGTCCAGGAGCTGGAGGAGATATTCCCGGACACGCCGGTGCTGCGGATGGACACGGACGCGGTGGCCCCGGTGGGCAGCCATCGGGCGCTGTTCGAGCAGTTCCGGGTCCAGCGCATCCCGATCCTGGTGGGCACCCAGATGGTCACCAAGGGCCTCAACTTTGAAAACGTGACCCTGGTGGGCGTGCTCAGCGCCGACCAGAGCCTGTACGCCAGCGATTACCGGGCGGGGGAGCGGACGTTCTCCCTCATCACCCAGGTCATCGGCCGCAGCGGCCGGTTCGAGAAGCCGGGCCGGGCCGTCATTCAGACCTTCACGCCAGAAAATCAGATCATCCTCCGGGCCGCCCGGCAGGATTACGACGGCTTTTATACCGATGAGATCGGCCTGCGCAGAGTGACGGGAACGCCGCCCTTCGCGGAGCTGTTCGTGCTCACCGCCTCCGGCGCCGACGAGGACAGCGTGCTCCGGTGCTGCCAGTTCATCCGGCAGCAGCTGTGCGCCATGACAGCGGGCATGCCGCAGGTCCGGGTGCTGGGACCGGCGCCGCTTCCGGTGGCAAAGGTGAGCAATTCCTGGCGCTACCGGGTGACGGTGAGCTGCGCGGGATCGAGAGAGATCCGTGCGGCGGTGGGGCAGATGCTGCTGCTGGCAAACGACGGAAAGAGATTCAAGGGCGTGAGCGTTTATGCGGATCTCGCCCCGTCCGAATAGAGACTAGGAGAGTGAATATGGCTCTGCGCAATATCCTGAAAGAGGGGGACGAGACGCTTTCCAAGCGCTGCCGCCCCGTGACCGAGTTCAACGACCGGCTCCATACGCTGCTGGACGACATGGCCGAGACCATGCTGAACGCCGAGGGCGTGGGCCTGGCGGCGCCCCAGGTGGGCGTACTGCGCCGGGCGGTGGTGGTGCTGGAGACGAACGTGCCCGAGGGGGAGGACGACCGGGTGATCGAGCTGGTGAATCCTCAGATCCTGGAAGCAGACGGCGAACAGGAGGACCCGGAGGGCTGCCTGTCCGTGCCCGGCTCCTATGGGCTGGTGAAGCGGCCCTACCACGTGAAGGTCCGCGCCCAGGACAGGAACGGTCAGACCATCGAGCTGGAAGGGGAGGGGCTGACCGCCCGGGCCTTCTGCCACGAGATCGACCATCTGGACGGACATCTGTTCACGGAGCTGTGCGACCACATCCTCTCCGACGAGGAGCTGCAGGCATACTACGACAAAAAGGAGCGTCAATGAGGATCGTTTTCATGGGCACTCCCGACTTTGCGGCGTGCTCGCTGCAGGGGCTGCTGGACGCGGGCTATGATGTGGCGGGCGTGTTCTGCCAGCCGGACAAGCCCCGGGACCGGGGCCATAAGCTGGCGCCCTGCGCCGTGAAGCAGACGGCCCAAGCGGCGGGACTGCCGGTCTATCAGCCGGAAAAGCTACGGGACGGCACAGCCCTTGCGACCCTCCGCGCCCTGGCGCCGGAGCTCATCGCCGTGGTGGCCTACGGCCGCATCCTGCCGGACGACATCCTGGCGCTGCCCCGATACGGCTGCGTCAACGTCCACGGCTCGCTGCTGCCCAAATACCGGGGCAGCGCCCCCATTCAGCGGGCGGTGCTGGCCGGGGAGGCGATCACCGGCGTGAGCACCATGTATCTCAGCTCCGGCATGGACGAGGGGGACGTGATTTACACGGCGGAGACCGCCATCGGCGAGACGGAGACCAGCGGGGAGCTGTTCGACCGGCTGGCGCCCATGGGGGCGGAGCTGCTGGTGCGCACTGTGCGCGCCATCGAGGCGGGCACAGCGCCCCGCATGCCCCAGGACCACAGCCAGGCCACCTACGCGCCGCCGCTTTCCAGGGAGGAGTCGCCCATCGACTGGTCCCTGCCGGCCCGGATGGTGCTCAAGCATATCTACGGCATGCAGCCATGGCCCTGCGCCACGGCGCGCCTGGGCGGCACGGACTTCAAGGTCTTCGCAGCCGCCTATACCTATCGCCCCACCAGCAAGGCCCCGGGCACGGTGCTCGCCGCCGGTAAGGCCGGCATCGAGGTGGCCTGCGGCGGGGGAGAGAGCATCCTCATCACCGAGCTGCAGGCGTCCGGCGGCAAACGCATGACGGCAGGGGCCTATCTGCTGGGCCACCCCATGGAGCTCTGACATGCCGCGGAAGACAGCTCTGGAGGCGCTGGAGAGGTTCCGGCGCGACTCCGCCTGGAGCCGGCAGGTGATGGAGAGCCTGACGAGGAAGAACCGGCTCTCCGACCGGGATGGGGCGCTGGCGGGGCGGATGTTCTACGGTGTGCTGCAGAACATGGCCCTGTGCGATCACCATATCGCTTGTTATGCGCGGGGAAAGCTGGAGCCCAAGGTCCAGGATATCCTGCGCTTGGGCGTTTACCAGCTGGTCTGGATGGACCGCATCCCGCCCCGGGCGGCGGTGAATGAGACGGTGGAGCTGTGCCGCTCCCTGGGCTATGGCCGCGCGTCGGGATTAGTGAACGCGGTCCTCCGCCGCATCGCGGAGGAGAAAGACGCTCTTCCCCCGGTGCCAGGGGAGGGCACGGCGTCATACCTGTCGGTGCGGTACAGCCACCCCCAGTGGCTGGTAAAGGAGCTGATCGCCCTGCGGGGCTACGAGGGCGCGGAGGCGGTGCTGCAGGCCGACAACCAGGAGCCGCCGGTCTATGTCCAGCCCAACACCTGCCGCGTCACCGCAGACGAGCTGGCCCGTCAGCTTGCCCTGCGGAGGACTGACGCAGGGCTCGTTCTGGACAGGATAGGGGACATCACCCGGCTGGAGGCGTTTCAAAAAGGCCTCTTCTACGTCCAGGACCCGGCGGCCCACGAGGCCGTCCTGGCCGCGGAGCTCACGCCGGGGATGCGGGTGCTGGACGCCTGCGCCGCCCCGGGTGGCAAGAGCTTTGCCGCTGCCATCGCCATGGGGAACAGGGGCTCCGTGACGGCCCGGGACATCTTGGCGAAAAAGCTGGCGCTGGTGGCCGCAGGCGCGGAGCGGATGGGCCTGGACTGCATCCGGTGCGAGCCCGGCGACGCGCGGGACATCTCCGGCGGGGACTACGACGCCGTGTTCGCGGATGTGCCCTGCAGCGGCCTGGGCGTCATCCGCAAGAAGCCGGATATCCGCTATCGCCCCCAGGAGGACCTGGCAGATCTTCCCGAGCTGCAGCTGGAGCTGCTGGAGGCCGCCGCCACGGCGGTGCGGCCCGGCGGCCGGCTGATATACTCCACCTGTACATGGCGGCAGTCGGAGAACGGGGCGGTGACGGAGCGGTTCCTGACCGCTCACCCAGATTTTACCAGGACCCGGGAGCGGACCTTCTGGCCGGACCGGGACGGAACGGACGGGTTCTATCTATGTCGGATGGATCGAGCAGACCGGATATAAAGGCCATGACCCTGCCGGAGCTGTCCGCCGCCTTTCAGGCGATGGGCCTGCCCGGGTACAGAACAGAGCAGGTGTTTCGCTGGCTGGGACGGGGCGCTGGCTCCTTTGAGGAGATGACGGACCTTTCCAAGCAACTGCGCGCGCAGCTGTCAGAGGCCTTCCGTCTGACGGCGCTGGTCCGGCTCCGGCGGCAGATATCGAAGCTGGACGGCACGGAGAAGTTCCTCTGGGCTCTGCCGGACGGGGAGAGCGTAGAGACGGTATTGATGCGCTATAAGCACGGCAATACGGTCTGCATCTCCTCCCAGGTGGGCTGCCGGATGGGCTGCGCCTTCTGCGCCAGCACTATCGGCGGCAAGGTGCGGGATCTGACGGCGGCGGAGATGCTGGACGAGGTGATCCGCACAGGCGTGGAGGCCGGGTGCCGCGTGGACGGCATCGTGCTCATGGGCATCGGCGAGCCGCTGGATAATTTTGACAACGTGGTCCGTTTTCTCACTTTGGTGAACGACCCCGACGGGGCCAACATCGGCATGCGACACATCTCTCTGTCCACCTGCGGACTCGTGGACGCGATTGACAAACTGGCCGCTCTTCGTTTACAATTGACCTTGTCTGTTTCTCTGCACGCGCCGGACGACGAGACTCGCTCCCGGCTCATGCCGGTGAACGCCCGGTACGGGGTGGACCAGGTATATGCCGCCTGCGAGCGGTATTTCAGGACCACCGGCCGGCGGGTATCCTATGAATACGCCCTGGTCCGGGACGTGAACGACACGCCCTGGCATGCCCGGGAGCTGGTGCGCCGGCTGCGGGGAACAGGCTCCCATGTGAATCTGATCCGGCTGAACTATGTGTCCGAGCGGGGCCTTATGCCCTCCAGCGAGGACACGGTCCGCACATTTACCAAGATCCTTGTGGACGGCGGCGTCACTGCCACTGTCCGCCGAAGGCTGGGAAGCGACATCGACGCCGCCTGCGGCCAGCTGCGCCGGGGCGAGATGAGGAAGCTATGATCTACTTCGGACTGAGCGACAAGGGAAAATACCGGGCGGAGAATCAGGACTGCTTCGATATGTGCACCGCCGGCGGCGGCATGCTGGCCGTGGTATGCGACGGCATGGGCGGCGTGGCCGGCGGCACCATGGCCAGCGAGCTGGCAGTGGCCCGATTCATCGCCTTTGCCCGGGCTGCTCTGGACGCGTCGGACGGAGACGACCCCGCAGATGTGCTGCGCCAGGCCACCGACGCGGCCAACCGGAAGGTATACCGCTTCGCCGGCGAGTCGGAGGAGTACGCCGGCATGGGGACCACCCTGGTGGCCGGCTACTGGCAGGGCGACACCGCCTTCTTCGTCAATGTGGGCGACAGCCGGGCATACCGCATCGCCAAGGACGGCATCGTCCAGCTCAGCCACGATCACTCCCTCGTCCAGCAGATGATCGACCGGGGAGAGATCACGCCGGCCCAGGGCCGGCACCATCCCCGCCGGAACATCATCACCCGGGCGGTGGGCAGCGAGCGGTTCGTCACCTGCGATGAGACGAGCGTTCCCATACGGCCGGGAGACCGGTTCCTGCTGTGCTCCGACGGGCTGACGAACACCGTGGAGGACGCGGAGCTGCACCGGGTGCTCCTGGCGGAGGAGGACCCGGAGAATGCCTGCCGGAAGCTGGTGGAGGAAGCCCTGGAGGGCGGCTCCAGAGACAATGTGACAGCCGTCGTGATCTATGCTGAGAAAGGAGGCGCCTGACAATGGAGAACAAAGTGAACTGGCGTCTCGGGAAGATACTGGACGGCCGCTATGAGATCCTGTCCGTGGTGGGCATGGGCGGCATGGCGGTGGTCTATCAGGCCTACGATCTGGAGCTGAAGCGGGATGTGGCCGTGAAAGTGCTGCGGGACGACGTGTCCATGGACGCGGAGAGCCGCAGGCAGTTCCGCACGGAGTATCAGGCCGTGGAAAAGCTGAACCATCCCAATATCCGGGCGGTCTACGATGTGGTGGTGTCCGGCGACACGGAGTACATCGTGATGGAGTATGTGGATGGGATCAACCTGAAGCAGTATATGAAAAAGCAGGGCATCCTCTCCTGGCAGGAGGTGCTACATTTCTCCACCCAGATGGCCCGCGCACTGAGCCATGCCCACCACCGGGGCATCATCCACATGGACATCAAGCCCCAGAACATCATGCTGCCCAAGGACGGCACGGTGAAGATCGCCGATTTTGGCATCGCCCAGATGGACGAGGACGGCGCCGGCAGCTCGGACGAGGCGGTGGGCAGCATCCACTATATCTCGCCGGAGCAGGCGCGTGGCGAGACGGTGGATGCCCGCTCGGACATCTATTCTCTGGGCGTGGTGATGTATGAGATGCTCACCGGCACCCTCCCGTTCCACGGAAAGACCGTGGAGGAGGTGGCCATGCAGCACTTCTCCGTGGTCCCCGACATGCCCAGCGTGCTGAACGAAGCTGTGCCTCCGGAGCTGGAGGAGATCACCCTGCGGGCCATGCAGCCCGACCCCGACGACCGGTATCCCTCCGCCGACGAGATGCTGGCGGATCTGGAGGATTTCCGCCGGCTGCAGAGCGGCTCCGCCCAGGCGCAGACGCGGCAGGCAGTGCGGGACGAGGTCCACGTCATCACCAAAAACGTCCCCCGCATCAGCAAGGCCGGCGAGCTCTCCCGGGAGGGCTATGTCCGCAGGCGCTCCCGCGCCGCCAGCATCAGCATGCTCCTGGGCTTCACGCTGGTGGCGGCGTTCGCGCTGGGACTGTTCGTATTCGTGTGGAATTATTGGCTGGAGGACATCTTCCGGGACGCGGAGCGGATCGACGTGGCGTCCTTTGTGGGCCTTACGGAGGGGGACGTGCTCAACAACGAGTCCTTCCTGGAGACCTATGACTTCGACGTGACCTACGTGCCCAACGCCAATTACGAAAAGGGCATGATCATGGAGCAGGACCCGCAGGCCGGCGCCAGCCGGATGATCTCTACCGACGGCATCCAGGTGAAGCTGACCATCAGCTCAGGCGTGGAGATGGAGACCATCCCGGATTCGATCGTCAACGCGTCCTATTCCACCGCCCAGATGCAGCTGAAGGAGAAGGGACTGAACGTGATCCTCACCTGGGAGGAATCCTCCTCTGTGACGAAGGATTACGTGATCACCTCCGACCCCGCGCCGGGCGCCACCATCCCCAGCGGGAGCACCGTGACCCTTTCGGTCAGCGCCGGTCCCGCGGCCACCTATACCGACGTGCCGGATCTGGTGGGCCTGAGCAAGCAGGACGCGCTGCTGGCCCTGCAGCACAAGGGCCTCGTCTGCGGTGAGACAGAGATCTATTACACCAGCTCCTCCGCCGAGGAGTCCGGAAAAGTCATGTGGCAGAACTATGCCCCCGGCACCCAGATCGTCATGGGCACGCCGGTGTACCTGCAGATCGGCACGGGCCCGTCCATGAACCAGGGCCCGGCCGGCGCGGAAGGTCAGGGCTGACGGTTGTCGGCAGAGGGGACCATCATCCGCGCCGTCAGCGGCTTTTACGATATACAGGCGGATGGACGCACGATCCGCTGTCGGGCCAGAGGCCGTTTCCGAAAAGAGGGTCTGACGCCGCTGGTGGGGGACATGGTCCGGGCCGACGTCCAATCCGATGGCGTCACTGGCACGGTCACGGAGATCCTGCCGCGGAAAAACGCCTTTGCCCGGCCGGCCGTCGCCAATGTGGACTTTCTGGTCATGGTGCTCAGCGCCGCCCTGCCGGTGACGGACCCCTATCTGGTGGACCGGATCACCGTCCGGTGCGAGAAAAACGGCTGCGGCGTCGTGCTGGCGGTCAATAAGTGTGATCTCGACCCCGCTCAGTCGCTGCAGGATATCTACGCCGCCACGCCCTATCCGGTCTATCCGGTGAGCGCGGCGACCGGCCGGGGGATCGATGAGCTGCGCGAAGCCCTGGCGGGGAAGATATGCTGCTTTACCGGCAACTCCGGCGTGGGCAAGAGCAGCCTTCTCAACGCCCTCCGGCCCGGTCTTGCCATCCCCACCGCCCAGATCAGCGAAAAGCTGGGCCGGGGAAAGCACACGACGCGGCACGTGGAGCTGTTCCAGCTGAGCGACGGCACATATGCCGCCGACACGCCCGGGTTCGCCTCCTTCGGCGACGAGGCCGAGCCGCCCATCCTGCCGGAGGAGCTGGCGGGGCTCTTCCCCGAATTCGCCCCGTATTTGGACCGATGCCGCTTCGACGACTGCACCCATCGGGCCGAACCGGGCTGCGCGGTCCGGCTGGCCGCGGAGGAGGGGCGCATACATCCCAGCCGATACGCCTCCTATCTGCGGCTGTACGAGGAGGCCTCCCGGCTGGATCCCTGGGAGATCGACAACTCATGAACATATCCCGCCTCTCGTCCGTACAATGGACGGGAGGCGGTTTATCATGGGAAGAAACAGAAACTGCGGCCGGTGGGCGGTGGCGCTGGGCTCGGTGATCCTTTTCGCGCTGATCCTGCCCGCCTGGTTCTGGTGGCTGGTGTGCGGGGCGCTGCTGGTCTGCGGCGGCGTCTGCCTGATGCGCTGAGGACATATTCCTCGTGTCTGTCGCATACCCTTGCGTAGAACATCATGCAAGGAGCGATAGCATCATGGACACGGCCTTCAAAAAGGACATATATGAGCACCTGGCCCCGGTGTGGTCCGGTTCCTTCAGCCGGGACTTCACCGCGGAGACCATCGTGCCCGACGCCATGCCCGACGTGGCGTCGGTGGTGGACGCCGATGGCGTCATCACGCTGCGGAGCAAGGAAACGGAGGCCGGGGCAGTGACGCTTGCCGCCTCGGTCAGCGTATGGGTGATGTATGTGCCGGAGGGGGGAGGGCCTCTCCAGAGCCTGAATATGACGCTGCCGGCGGAGCTGCGTGCGGACGCGCCGGGGGCGGACACCGACTGCCGCACGGTCGCGCGTCTCCGCATCCGGTCGCTGGAGGCCCGCGCCGTGAATTCCCGCAAGCTCTCCGTGCGGGCGGACGTGGACTGCGAGGCGTCCGTATACCAGCACCAGAGCTTGATCCTGCCCTCGGCGCTGGAGGGAGGGGACGGGACCGTACACATCCTGCCCGCCAGCGCCAGCATGGTGACGGTGGCCGATGTGCGGGAGAAGACCTTCGTCGTCACCGACGAGTACCAGCTGCCGCCCGGCTGCGGCGGGGTGGAGCGGCTCTTGAGCCATCGGGCGGAGGCGTCGGTGGACGACGTGAAGTACGCCAGCGGGAAGGTGGTCTTCCGGGGACGGATCCGGGCGGGACTCATCTTCGCTGGAGCGGAAGGGCGCGTGTTCGCCGGCCGCTATGAGACGGAGTGGTCGCAGATCATGGAGGTGGACGTCCAGGACCCGGACGTGACGGCAGAGGTGGCCCTGCAGTTCACCGGCGCTTATTTCGATCTGCCGGAGCGGCAGGACGGGGACGGCCGGGTGACGGCGGAGCTGCATCTGGTGGCGCAGACGGTCTGCCGCCAGAGCGTCCAGGTGGGATACATCCAGGACATCTATTCCAACCGCACGGTGCTGCTCGGCGAGCGGGAAGCCATCTCGCTGGTCAGCGCCGCCCGGGCCGTATCCATGCGCCAGACGGTCACCGGCTCCGCAGAGATACTGGGCGGAGCGGGGGAGATCCTGGCCCTGTCCGCCTCCGTCGGAAGCGTGGCGGTGGACGGAGAGACCGTGAAGACATCCGTGAACATCCGGCTCATCACCGCCCAGGAAGACGGGAGCTATTCCTCCGCCCGCTGCCGGCTCACGGCGGAGTTCACCACCGATCTTCCCGCGGGGACGGAGCTCGTAAACGTGTCTGTCACCGTGGCGGAGGTGTACGCCGCCGGCGCGGGGTCTGGGGCGGACGTGCGCGCCGCGCTGCAGATGGACGCCACGGCGGTGACCCGCTCCACCCTTGCCGCCGTCACCGCCGCCCGGGATGACCCGGAGGCATATGCGGCCCTGCCGCCGGCGCCTTCCGCCACGCTGGCCCGGGTGGAGCCGGGCGCGGATATGTGGGCCGTCGCAAAGAAATACCGCTCCACCGTGGAGGCCATCGCCGCCGTCAACGGCGAGAAAAGATCGGGCCTGCTCCTAATTCCCAAGGCCAGATAGTTGATATTGACGAGAAAATGTGCTACAATGACCTGTAACGTAAAGATACAGGGGGATTTTTCACCATGTCCGGACATTCCAAGTGGCACAATATACAAAAGACCAAGGGCGCGGCCGATGCCAAGCGGGCCCAGGCCTTCACCAAGATCGCCCGGGAGATCATCGTAGCCGTCAAAGAGGGCGGCAGCGGCGACCCGAAGAACAATATGCGCCTGGCCGCCGTCATCACCAAGGCCAAGGCCGCCAATATGCCCAACGACAACATCAAGCGCACCATCGACAAGGCGCTGGGCAGCGGCGACACCTCCAGCTTCGAGTCCGTCACCTATGAGGGCTATGGCCCCAGCGGCGTGGCGGTGATCGTGGAGGCCATGACCGACAACCGCAACCGCACCGCCAGCGACATCCGTCACTGCTTCGATAAGTATAACGGCAATCTGGGGCCCACCAACTGCGTCAGCTGGTCCTTTGACCGTAAGGGCGTGATCGTGGTGGACAACGAGGACGGGGACCTGGACGAGGACACCGTCATGATGGACGCCATGGAGGCGGGCGCCGCCGATATGGAGACGGAGGACGGCGTGTTCACCCTCTATACCGCGCCGGAGGACGTGACCGCGGTGGCGGATTATATGACATCCCATGGCTATAAGCTGGATTCCGCCCAGGAGGAGATGGTCCCCCAGACCTACGTCACCCTCACTGCGGAGGGCGACCGGAAGAACATGCAGAAGATGCTGGACGTGTTCGAGGACAACGAGGACGTGCAGAACGTCTGGCACAACTGGGAGAACATGGACGAATGACCCCCGCGCCGGCACTGGCATGAACGAGTTCTCTCAATGGCCGCGGGCACGAGCCGAAAGGCTGTGCGTGAGGAAAGTCCGGGCTCCACAGGGCAAGGATAACGGGTAACGCCCGCCGATGGCGACATCAGGACGAGTGCAACAGAAACAGACCGCCGCGCTTCGGCGCGGTAAGGGTGGAAAGGCGGTGTAAGAGACCACCCGGCGATCTGGCGACAGACCGCTGCTGTAAACTCTATCCGGAGCAACACCGTGGAGGGGGAATAGGCCGGCCCGGCTCCCCCGGGGAGGTGGCTGGAGCGCTGCGGCAACGCCGCGCCTAGATAGATGGCCATTTTTAACAGAATCCGGCTTACAGGAAAACTCGTTTATCAATAAAGAGACAGGGATCGTTTCCTGTCTCTTTTTGTATGATGAGGCGGGTCTGTCTTGCGTCTGATACCGTGTTGTAGTGATTCGTTTCTTGTAAACCACAAGATGCTGTATTATAATATCTCTGATCGTGAGGTGTGTCCCTTGACTTTGAAAGAATACCTGGCCTCGCTGCGTGACAAGCGTGTGACCGTGATCGGCGCGGGACTGTCCAACCGACCCCTCGTCGCCATGCTGGCGGACGCGGGCGTCAGGACCACTGTATGCGACCGATCCGACGCGGACGCACTGGACGGGTTTTATGAGCAAATGCGCGATAAGGGCGTTGCCTTTCGTCTGGGAGACGGATACCTGACGGACCTGGGCGGCGACGTGATCTTCCGCTCGCCCAGCTTTTTGCCCACCCGTCCGGAGCTGGCGTCCGCGGTGGCGTCCGGCGCGCAGATCACCAGCGAGATCGAGGTCTTCATGTCCCTGTGCCCCTGCCAGGTGATCGCCGTGACCGGCTCCGACGGCAAGACGACCACCACCACGCTCATCGCCCGTATGCTGGAGGCGGCGGGACGGAAGGTGTGGCTGGGTGGCAACATCGGCCATCCGCTGCTGGCGGATGTGGACCGGATAGGGCCGGAGGACGCGGCAGTGCTGGAGCTCAGCTCCTTCCAGCTGCACTCCATGAACTGTTCCCCGGACGTGGCGGTGATCACCAACATCGCCCCCAACCATCTGGACATCCACCGGGACTATCAGGACTATATCGACGCGAAAAAGCAGATATTCCTTCACCAGCGGCCGGACGCACGCCTGGTGCTGAACCGGGACAACGCCGTCACGCGCGCCTGCGCTGAGGAGGCCCGCAGCACTCTTTGCTGGTTCAGCCGGAGCGAGGCTGTCTCGCCGGGGGTGTTTCTCGACCCCGACGGCGTCATCCGTGCCCGCATGGACGGGGAGGAGACGGCGGTCATGGCGGCGGGGGAGATCCGCATCCCAGGGATGCACAACGTGGAGAACGTGATGTGCGCCATGGCGGCGGTGTGGGGCCTGGTCCCGCCGGCGGCCATGGTACAGGTGGCCCGGGAATTCCCCGGCGTGTCCCACCGGCTGGAGACAGTTCGTGTGAAGGACGGCGTGACGTTCATCAACGACTCCATCGCCTCCAGCCCTGACAGGACCATCGCCGGTCTGTCCTGCTTTCCGGAGAAGGTGATCCTCATCGCCGGCGGCAAGGACAAGGGCGTGCCCTTCGACAAGCTGGGGCCGGCGGTGTGCCGGCATGTGAAGAAGCTCTATCTCACCGGCCTGACGGCGGAGAAGATCCGCGCCGCGGTGGAAAACGCCCCCGACTATGCCCCCGGCGCGCCGGAGATATATATGATCGAGGATTTTACCGACACGGTGAGGGCCGCGGCGGCCGCCGCCGAGCCGGGAGACACGGTGCTGATGAGCCCGGCCAGCACATCCTTTGACCGTTTCAAAAATTTCGAGCAGCGGGGCGAGACGTTCCGCCGGATCATTGAGGAAATGGAGTGAATACCCATGGATCTTACCGAACTGACCGTGACCCTGGCGGGTCTGGCCGGTCCCTCTGGCTTTGAGGGACCGGTGGGGGAGTACGCGGCCGCCTGGCTGGCCCCCTTCGCCGACGAGGTGAAAAGGGATGTGCTGGGCAACGTGATGGCCTTCAAGCGCTGCGGCGCTGCCGGTGCGAAGACGGTGATGCTGGCCGCCCACATAGACGAGATCGGCTTTGTGGTCACCGGCGCGGCGAACGGCTTCCTCTCCATCGACACGCTGGGAGGCGTGGATCTGCGGATGCTGCCCGCCCGGGAGGTGATGGTGCTCACCGATCCGCCCCTGTTCGGCGTCATTGACACCATGCCGCCCCACGTGCTGTCGGAGGCGGAGCAGGGCAGGGCCATCGAAAAAAAGAAGCTCTGTATCGACGTAGGGCTCAGCCAAGAGGAGGCAGTCCGCCGCGTGCCCATCGGCACGCCGGTGGTATACGCCGCCGCCTGCGGACCACTGGGAGAGGACAAGCTTTGCGGCAAGGCCCTGGACGACCGGTCCTGCGCAGCCATCATCATGCAGGCCTTCGCGGCGCTGAGCGAGAAGGATCTGAACGTGGACCTGTGCTGCCTTTTGAGCACCCAGGAGGAGGTGGGCATGCGCGGCGCCGCCGTGGCGGCCAACGCCGTCGGGCCCGACGCGGCCATCGTGGTGGACGTGACCCACGCCAAGACCCCCGACGGGCCGGAGGCGCCCTGCCAGTGCGGCAAGGGCGCGGCCATCGGCATAGGTCCCAACATGAATCCGGCCCTGACCCGGGAGCTGCGCCGGCTGGCAGAGGAGAAGGCCATCGCCTTCCAGCTCGAAGCCGTCCCCGGCGGACACAGCGGCACCGACGCTGCCGCCATCCAGATCGCCCGGGAGGGCGTGGCGACCGCGCTGATCTCGCTGCCGATGAAATACATGCACACCCCTGTGGAGGTGGTCTCCCTGGCCGATATGCAGGCCGTGCTGGCGCTCATTGTGGCGTATATAGAAGGATTGGAGGGCTGACCGATGCTGGATACGCTGGAAACACTGTGCTGCCTGGCGGGCGTCACCGGCGGCGAGGAGGAGGTCCGGGACTATATCCTGGAGCGCGTCATGCCCTATGCCGACGAGGTCCGCACGGATCCGATGGGGAACCTGCTCGTCTTCAAGAAGGGCGCCGTCGCGCCCGCGAAACGGGTCATGCTCAGCGCGCATATGGACGAGGTGGGCCTGATCGTCACCTCCATCACCGATGACGGGTATCTCTGCTTTTCCCAGGCCGGCGGCATCGACCGCCGCGTGCTCATGGGAAAGCGTGTCTTCGTGGGCCCGGACCGGCTCCCCGGCGTCATCGGCGTCAAGGCCATGCACCTGACCACCGCCGAGCAGCGCAAGGATCTGCCGGAGATGAAGCAGATGTACATCGACATCGGCGCCGATAGCCGCCGTCAGGCGGAGGCGCTGGTGAGCGTTGGCGATCTGTGCAGCTTCGACGAGACCATCGTCCGCTTCGGCGACGGCTTCATCAAGGCAAAGGCCATCGACGACCGCACGGGCTGCGCCGTGATGGTGGAGTTGATCGAGGGCGAGCTGCCCTGCGACTGCTGGTTCGCCTTCACCGTCCAAGAGGAGGTAGGCACCCGCGGCGCCACAGTGGCCGCCCGGAGCGTCAGCCCGGACGTGGCGCTGGTGCTGGAGAGCACCACCGCCGCCGATATCCCCGCCGCCGTGGGTCCCGATCAGGTGTGCAAGGTGGGCGGCGGGATCGTGATCCCCTTCATGGACCGCGGCACCATCTATAACAGGGAGCTGTTCAAGCTGCTCACCCGGCTGGCTGACGAAAACGGCATCCCATGGCAGACCAAGACCATGATCGCCGGCGGCACCGACGGCTCCGCCATCCAGCGCTCCGGCACCGGCGCGGCGGTGGCGGCGGTTTCCGTGGCCGTCCGGAACATCCATTCCCCGGCCTCCGTGGCGAAAATAAGGGAATGTGAGGATCAAAAGCGGCTGGCGGAGCTGTTCCTGGCGGAAATGGCAAAATAATGTCATAGCCGCCTCTGTCGGCGCATACGCTTTCCAGAAGGAGGCGATGCTATGGCTGACAGATGGCCCAGGCGTTCCCCGTTCCGGCCGGAGGCGCGGCAGGGCGCCCGGCGGACCTTGTTGCTCCTGCTGGTGATCGTACTGGTGGGCGGGTCCGTCTCGGCGGCGCTGGTGCTGCGGAGCATGGTGACGGAGTATGCCGCCTCGGCCGCGCGGGACCTCGTGGTCTCCCGGGTGAACGCCATCGTGAAGGACGTGATGGCGGACCCGGCCTTTGCCGGTCGGCCGCTGGTGAGTCTGGAGCGTGACGGCGACGGCGGCATCACCGCCATATCCGCCGACGTGGCGGCGGTGAACACCCTGGCGGCGGAGGTTCTGGCCCGGGCCGTGGAGGCCACGGAGCAGGAGGACCTGCAGGTCCGCATCCCCGTGGCGAATCTTCTGGGCAGCGCGATGCTGATGAACCGGGGCCCGGCGGTGGAGGTGGACGTGCTGATGCTCTCCTCCAGCTCGGCGGGTTTTCGCAGCGAGATCACCTCCGCCGGCATCAACCAGACCCGCCATCAACTGTTTCTGGATCTGGACGTGCAGCTGTCCTTTCTGCTGCCCTGGCGGGACATGGACACTTCCGTGCAGACGGAGATCCTCATCTCCGAGACGGTGATCGTCGGAAAGGTCCCGGATAGTTATCTGAACTGGGAGAAATGATATGAACTACACGATCGAAGGCTATAACGCCCTGGTGGAGCGCCTGTTGGAGCTGTCGGTGGCCTATTACGACAACGACGCGCCGCTGGTGTCCGACTTCGAGTACGATCGGATGAACAACGAGCTGAAGGCCATGGAGGCGGCGCACCCGGAGTGGGTCCGGCCCGACTCTCCCACCCAGCATGTGGGCGGCCATGTGAGCGAGGCGTTCGCGCCGGTGGAGCATCCCGTGCCCCTGGAGAGCCTGCAGGACGTGTTTTCCTTTGAAGAGGTGACCGCCTTCGTGGAGAAGATGGACGCGTCGGTGGACGCGCCTCACGACTACGTGGCGGAGCCGAAGATCGACGGACTGTCCGTGGCGGTGGAGTACCGGGGCGGCGTGCTGTACCGCGGCGCCACACGGGGCAACGGCGCGGTGGGGGAGGACGTGACGGAGAATCTGCGCACCATCCGCAGCCTGCCCAAGAAGCTGAAGAACGCCCCCGAGCGCATCATCGTTCGAGGGGAGGTCTATATGTCCCACGACACCTTCCGGACCATCAACGCCCGCAATGAGGTGGAGGGGCTGCCGCTGCTGGCCAACCCCCGCAACGCCGCCGCCGGCTCCCTGCGGCAGAAGGACCCGGCCGTATGCGCCCAGCGGATGCTGGACATCATCTGCTTCAACATCCAGCTGGCGGAGGGCGTGACGTATAAGGACCATTACGAGACGCTGGAGGCCATGGCGGCCATGGGCCTGCCCGTGGTGGCACACACGCTCTGCCGGACTCCGAAGGACTGCGGCGACGCCATAACGGCCATCGGGGAGGGGCGGGAGAACTATCCCTTCGACATCGACGGCGCGGTGATCAAGCTCAACGACCTGGCCCAGCGCCAGGTCCTGGGCAGCACCGCCAAATATCCCCGCTGGGCGGTGGCGTATAAATACCCGCCGGAGAAAAAGCCCAGCCGTGTGGTGGACATCCTCATCCAGGTGGGCCGCACCGGCGTGCTCACCCCCAAGGCCGTCATCGAGCCCATCCGTCTGGCGGGCACCACCGTCACCAACGCCACGCTCCACAACCAGGATTTCATCGAAAATCTGGGCGTGAACGTGGGCGACACGGTGCTGGTGCAGAAGGCGGGGGAGATCATCCCCGAGGTGCTGGAAGTCGTTAAGAAGGACAGCGAGGGCTGCTTCCGCTTCCCGGAGACCTGTCCCGTGTGCGGCGCGCCGGTGGTCCGGGACGAGGACGGGGCCGCCATCCGCTGCACGGGGGCGGAGTGCCCCGCCCAGCGGCTGCGCAATATCGTCCACTTCGCCTCCAAGGACGCCATGGACATCGACGGGCTGGGCCCGGCGGTGGTGGAGGCGCTGGACAAGGCAGGGCTGATCCGCACGCCGGCAGAGCTGTATTATCTGGACGGGCAGAGCGTGGCCGCCGTGGAGCGGATGGGCAAGCGCTCCGCGGAAAACCTGATCGCCAATCTGGAGGAGAGCAAGGGCAGGGGACTGGCCCGGCTGCTGTGCGCCTTCGGCATCCGGCAGGTGGGGGCAAAGGCGGCCAAGGTGCTGGCGCGGCACTTCGCCACCCTGGACGAGCTGATGGCCGCCACCGAGGAGCAGCTGACTGCCGTCGACGACGTGGGCGCGGTCACGGCGAAGTATATCACGGAGTGGTTCGCCTCGGAGCAGAGCCAGCACCAGATCCGGCTCCTGCGCCAGGCGGGCGTATCTTTTGAAAGCCGCGAGGAGATCGCCGACGACCGTTTTGCCGGCAAGACCTTCGTGCTCACCGGCACGCTGGAGCGCTTCACCCGCTCCGAGGCGGAGGCCATCATCGAGCGCTTCGGAGGCAAGGCCTCCGGCTCCGTGTCCAAAAAGACCTCCTATGTGCTGGCCGGCGCTGCTCCCGGCTCCAAGCTCACCAAGGCCCAGAGCCTGGGCGTGCCCATCCTCACGGAGGAGGACTTTGCAAAGCTCATAGAGGAATGAAAATGCTTTGAGCGCCCCGGAGAGCTCCGGGGCGGTCATTTTATGGTTTGGTGCGTGCGATCTCTCACTGGCCGAACAGGTAGTGGTAATAGTCCGTGTCCAGCACGGCCTTGCAGTAGTTCACCTTATTGGCCACCACCGTCGTCATGTTCTCCACATATCCGGCGGGCAGCGACGCCTCGTCCACAGTGGGGTAAAACTTCTGCTCCGAGCTGATATAATAGCCGTACGCCGTTTTCCAGCTGTACCAGTCGAACACCAGCGCCTCGGTATCGGAGAATACGTCCCGCCCGGGCATGAGCCGGGAGTCAAAGCTGACGCCGAAGAGGTTGCACAGCGTGGGCAGGATGTCCAGACTGGAGGTGGGCTCGTCCACCACGATAGGGTCCTGCTCCTCCAGCGAGCCGCACCAGAGGATCCAGCAGGAGCGGTCCCGATCGAACTCATTGTTCACCTCGCAGCCGTACAGCTCCTCCAGATAGGGCTGCGCGCCCAGGCCTGCGCCGCCGTCCAGGCCGTAGGGGAAGTGGTCAGCCGTCAGACAGATGACCGTGTCGTCGGCGATGCCCCGCTGCTCCAGCTGCTCCACCAGATGGCCCATGGCGGCCTCCAGATCCAGATTGGCCGCCAGATAGCCCTTTATGGTGTCGGAGCAGGGCAGGTCCAGCACCTCGTTCCAGTGCTTGCGCGTCATGGCGTTGGTCAGGTAGGTATAGCCGTTGTGGCCGCTGACGGTCATGTAGTACACGCTGAAGGGCTGCCGGTCCACGTAGGTGGGCAGCGTGCCGGAGATCATCTCGTCGTCGCTCTGGGGCCACTGGTCCTGGACGTAGGCCTCCATGCCGTTGCCGTAGCCCATATAGCCGTCGGAGTAGCCCAGGCGCTTGTGGGTCACGTTCCGGTCGTAGTATGTATAGGTGTTGTTGTGAAAGGCCTTGCCGTAATACCCCTCCTGGGTCAGATAACCGGCGATGGTCACGGCCCCGGTATCCTCCACCAGCTCCGAGAAAGAGCCGCCGCCGTCCACGGGCAGCAGGCCGAAGAGGTTCTGATACTCCCCGCCGGTGGTGCCCGCTCCGGCGGGCTGGTAGTAGTCGGTGAACTGAACGCCCTTCGTGGCCAGCCGGTAGAGGGTCGGCGTCAGGTCGGCGTCGATGCAGTAGGGGGAGAAGGCCTCGGCGGTGATAAAGATCAGGTTCTTGCCCTTGAACAGGCCGGTGAACGCATTTTGCTTCGACGGCTGGAGCGACGCCACATAGCGGTTCACGTCCTGGATGGCGCCGTCGGCGGTTGCGTCGTCCAGCGGCAGGGCCAGCATGTTGGGAGCGTATTCCGGCGCCGGCGTCTGCTCCGGAGCGGGGGAGGCCGTCGCAGCGGCGGGCGCGTCCACTGCTTGGAAGGTGGCCCGGCCGAAAAGGCTCTCCCGCGCGTCCAGTCCCACGCCGGTAAGCAGTCCGAATTGCTCCACAGCGGCGGGAAAGGTGTAGCGCTCCCCATGGACAAGACTCAGCTCAGGGGACATGCCGACCACCAGCCGGCAGATGACAAGCACGGCCAGCGCCTTCACCAGCGCCACGGCGCGCTGCCGCCCGCCGATCCGGGCCGGTCCCGGGCGGGCCGACAGCAGGCCGTATCCAACGCCGGGCGCCAGGTAGAGGACCAGCCGCAGCAGGCCGCCGCCGCTGAAGATCAGCCGGAACACGTCCCCTGTGAAGCCGGTCAGCATATCGCCTGCGCCGTTGACGATGGTATTCAGGCTGTAATAGACCTGAAACTGCCAGTAGAGGAAATCCTCGACCCCGTAGGGGATCGCGGCCAGCACCAGCAGGATGATTGTGGCGCGGCGGTTGCGGCGCGGGCTCCTGCTGAGCGTGCACAGCACATGGCATATGCCGCCCCAGGCGCAGCAATAGCCCAGGGAAAGCAATGTTCCCCAGCGGAAAATATGGCCGGCCGTGAACAGCCGGAACACCAACTCATAGTAAAACAGCGCCGCCGGAAACAGCCAGAGGGGCGACGTGGCCCGCCTTTCGGCCGTTTCCGTATTTCTCTCTGCCAACGCCGCGCTCTCCCTTCCGGCGCAAACAACGCTCCCGGGTATTGTACACCCCGCCGCGCCGCCCGGTCAAGCGGGATTTGTTCCGGAAGGACCAGAGCAGGGAAGGCCCGGCGCTGCCGGGCCTTCCGTAGGATGGCGTTACTTTTTCCGGTCGAACGCCGGGTTGACGGCGTACACGTTGCGCTGGTCCATCTTGGCTGTGGCGATGCCCATGGCCTCTCCGAAGCGCTGGAAGTGGACCACCTCCCGCTCCCGCAGGAAGCGGATGACGTCGATCACGTCCGGATCGTCGCACATGCGCAGGATGTTGTCGTAGGTCACCCGGGCCTTCTGCTCCGCGCCCATGTCCTCAGCCAGGTCGGCAATCACATCGCCCTTGACCTGGAAGGTGGCGGCGCTGTAAGGGAAGCCGGAGGCCGCCTGGGCGTATACGCCGGCGGTGTGGTCCACGAAGTAATCCTGGAAGCCCGCCTTCTCCAGCTGCTCTACGGTCATGTTCCGGGTCAGCTGGTGTACGATGGTCCCCACGATCTCCAGGTGACCCAGCTCCTCCACGCCGATGTCGGTCAGGACGGCCTTCAGCTCCGGATAGGGCATGGAGTACCGCTGGCTCAGGTACCGCAGCGACGCGCTCAGCTCGCCGTCGGGCCCGCCGTACTGGGAGATGATATACTTGGCCATAGCGGGATCGGGCTTTTTGATCCGCACGGGATACTGCAGTTTTTTCTCATATACGAACATTATTTCTTACCCGCCTTTCCGCCGTTCCAGGGCCAGGGATCTTCCGGCCAGACCCAGGAGTCGAATTTGGCCGTGTCCGACCGCTTGACAGGGCCGCACATCTCCACATAGCGCTTGCGGCCCTCCTTGGCCAGAGCGGTGAAGCTCTTCCAGGTCTTAAAGGCCTCCTTGTCGTCGGGATGGGTGTCCAGATATAGCGCCAGCTCCTGGCACACGAAGTCCAGAGCCATCAGCTCCGCCAGCGGCGTGTCCTCCACGGGGCCGTTGGCCACATAGTCCATAAAAGGCAGGTCCAGGCCCGGGAACAGCGTGCCCTTGGCCAGGGCGTCGGCGCTATCGTAGGCCGGCTCCGCGCTCTGCTGGGCGGCCAGCATGGGCACTGCCAGCGGCGCGCACATAGGCAGCGGACCTTCCTTGTAGCTGCAAGAATCTTTGCTAGACAAACGTCTTTCCCCCTTTGCGTGCCATTCTATGCCAGATGGCGGGGGAGTGTGTCCACAGCGGGGCGGATCGGTGAACGCAGATACAAAAAACCGGCCGGGAGCGGAGGCTCCCGGCCAGCGCGCTGTTCACATTCAGGCGCGGATCTTCTTCAGCCGTGCGTACCGGGGCAGGGAATGCTCGGTGGGGCGCTCCGGCTCGCCCTGGATCAGCGGCAGGGCATAGTTGATGAATTCATCGGTGACGAAGTTGTGCTCCGGGTTGATCCACTCCAGAGGCACCTTCTTCTCCGCGTTGGCTACGGAGGTGAGGGGCAGGAGGATATACTTGCACAGATAGCCGCCCTTCTCGTCGGCAGCGCGCTCGAAGGCCACCATCTTGCCGGTCTCGCCGGCCACTGCGGCCTCCACGGCCTTGCGGCCGGCCATCTCGGCCTCCTCCACGTCGGTCTTGGAGGCCAGGTGGGCGCCGCAGCGCTGCAGCAGGCTCAGCTCGATGGCCCGGACCTTGGCGCCGGTGCGTTCCTTCACCATCTCGCCCAGACGGGCAGCCAGACCGCCCAGCTGGGCATGGCCGAAGCCGTCGGTGGAGCTGGTCTTGGCCTGGGAGACAAAGGTCCCGTCGGCGAAGTGCAAGCCCTCGGACACGGCCACCAGGCAGGACTTCTTCTCGCTGTAGATCCGCTCCACGTCCGCCAGGAAGGCCTCCTGGTCAAAGTCCACCTCCGGCAGATACACCAGATCGGGACCCGCGCCAAAGTGGGTGGCCAGGGCGGCGGAGGCGGCCAGCCAGCCGGCGTGGCGGCCCATGATCTCCATGATGGTCACCTGGCCGGTGGGATAGACCCGCCCGTCCTTGGACACCTCCATGGCGCTGGTGGCGATGTACTTGGCCGCGGAGGCGAAGCCGGGGCAGTGGTCGGTGCCCCACAGGTCGTTGTCGATGGTCTTGGGGATGCCCATGACCCGGCACTCCCAGCCGGACTTGGACATGAAGCGGCTGATCTTGTCGCAGGTGTCCATGGAGTCGTTGCCGCCGTTATAGAAGAAATAGCGGACGTTGTGTTTTTTGAACACCTCCAGGATGCGCTTGTAGTCGGTGTCGTCCACATCGGGGTCGGCCAGCTTATACCGGCAGGAGCCCAGCTCGGAGGCGGGCGTATTCTTCAGGTACGCCAGCTCCTGGGGGTCCTCCAGACCCATATCATAGAGCTTGTCGTCCAGCACGCCGGTGATGCCGTGGTCGGCGCCCAGGACCTGGGTGATCTCCTCCGCCTCGAGGGCGGCGGTGATGGCGCCGTATGCACTGGCATTTATCACAGAGGTGGGGCCTCCGGACTGGCCGATGACGCAGGCGCCAACGAGTTTGTTAGACATGATCGTTCCTCCCAAAGACATATTTTATTTCATGTTTTGGTTGATTATAGCACAAAACTGCGGTAAAATAAAGGGCACGGAAAAATAAAGTAAAGGAGCCTTTATCATGTTGGTAACTTCTACCGAAATGTTCAAGAAAGCCTACGACGGCGGCTATGCCATCGGCGCTTTCAACGTCAACAATATGGAGATCGTCCAGGCCATCACCGAGGCCTGCCGGGAAGAGCACGCCCCCGTGATCCTCCAGGTCTCCAAGGGCGCCCGGGCCTATGCCAACCACACCTATCTGGTGAAGCTGGTGGAGGCCGCTGTGATCGAGTGCCCCGACATCCCCGTGGTGCTGCATCTGGACCACGGCCCCGACTTCGAGACCTGCAAGAGCTGCATCGACGGCGGCTTCACCTCCGTGATGATCGACGCCTCCTCCAAGCCCTTTGCCGAGAACATCGAGATCACCAAGAAGGTGGTGGAGTATGCCCACGACCACGGCGTGGTGGTGGAGGCTGAGCTGGGCACCCTGGCCGGCGTGGAGGACGAGGTGAAGGTCTCTGCGGAGGATTCCTCCTACACCCACCCTGAAGAGGTGGAGGAGTTCGTCACTAAGACCGGCTGCGACAGCCTGGCCATCGCCATCGGCACCAGCCACGGCGCGTACAAGTTCACCGCCGCCCAGTGCACCCGCAATGAGAAGGGCATCCTGGTCCCGCCCCCGCTGCGCTTCGACGTGCTGGAGGAGGTCTCCCGCCGGCTGCCCGGATTCCCCATCGTGCTGCACGGCTCTTCCTCCGTTCCCCAGGAGTACGTGAAGATGATCAACACCCACGGCGGAAAGATGCCCGACGCCGTCGGCATCCCCGAGGAGCAGCTGCGCAAGGCCGCCTCCATGAGCGTGTGCAAGATCAACATCGACTCCGACCTGCGTCTGGCCATGACCGGCACCATCCGGCAGTTCTTCGACGAGCACCCCGACAAGTTCGATCCCCGGGAGTACCTGAAGCCCGCCCGCGCCAACATCAAGGAGCTGGTCCGCCACAAGCTGGTGGACGTGCTGGGCTGCAGCGGCAAAGCCTGATTGATGGGCTTTCTGCGGGAGATAAAACAGGCAGTGGCCGGTCACGGCCACGACTGCACATGCGACGACTGCATGACCGAGCATCACCACGACCATCACGGTTTTGACACCGTGATGGTCTGGCGCTTGGTCACTTCTGCTGTGTTCTTCGTCGGCGGAGCGGTGGCAGGCGATACGCTGCCGTGGCTGTCCCTGGCGCTGAACGTGCTGTCGATCCTGGCCGCGGGCTACGACGTGTTCATCCGCGCCGTGGCCAACATCTTCCGCCGGAGTCTGTTCGACGAGAGCCTCCTCATGAGCGTGGTGGCGGTGGCCTCCGTGATCATCGGCGAGGCCAGCGAGGGCGCCAGCGTGATGATCCTGTACCAGCTGGGCGAGCTTTTCCAGGGCTTTGCCGTGGCGAAGGTGCGCCGGAACATCGAGGGGCTGATGGAGAACCGCTCTCCCGAGGCCAGCGCCGCCCTGGCGGAGGTCCGCTCCGACAAAGGGCCAAAGGGCCGCACAGAGGACTTTATCACCCACTTCGCCCGGATCTATACGCCGGTGGTCATCGGCATCGCCTTTGCCATCGCGGTGATCTCGCCGCTGCTGCTGAAGACCACCGTCACGGAGGGGATCTACCGGGCACTGGTGCTGATGGTCATCGCCTGTCCCTGCGCCATCGTGATCTCCGTGCCGCTGAGCTATTTCGCCGGCATCGGCGGGGCCACCCAGCAGGGCATCCTCTTCAAAAATACCTGCGCCATGGACAACGTGGCCCGGGCCAAGGCCGTGGTCTTCGACAAGACCGGCGCCCTGGAGGGGGAGGGGTTGCGGGTCAGCTCCGTGAAGAGCGAACGGATGGACCCGGAGGTATTTTTGCGCATCGCGGCCCACGCCTGCGCCTATTCCGAGAGCCCCTACGCCGAGGCGGTGAAGGCCGCCTATAAGGGCGTCATCTATATCGAGCTCATCGAGAGCTTCCAGCAGCAGAAGGACCCCTTCGGCATCACCGTGGAGGTAGACGGGGTCAAGATCCTGCTGGGCCCGCTGGATTTCATCCGCGGGCAGGGCATCGATCCCGGCGGCGACGTGCTGCCGGAAAACTGCGTCTATCTCTCCATCGACGGGCAGTATGCCGGCCGGATCATCTTCGGCAGCGTGGCCAAGCCGGACGTGCCCGGCGCCGTCACCGTCCTCAGCTGGGACAGCGACCGCCAGGTCGCCATAATCACCGAGGACAGCGCCGCCGCCACGGAGAAATTTGCCCGGCAGGTGGGCATCGGACAGTTCTATCCCGACTGCCAGCCATCGGAGAAGGTGGCGGTGGTGAAGGAGATCAAAAGCACCCAGCTCCGCCGCGGCAAGCTGATCTTCGTGGGCGACGCGGAGACGAGCGGCGACTGCATCCGGGCCGCGGACGTGGGCGTGTCCCTCAACGGCTCCACCTCCGACGCCGCCATCCAGGCCGCGGACGTGGTGATCATGGGTCCGGAGCCCAGCAAGGTGGTCACAGCCCTGGAAGCTGCTAAGCGCACCCGCACCATCGTCTGGCAGAACATACTGTTCGCCCTGGCCTTCAAGGCCATCATCCTGGTGCTGGATATGTTCGGCACCTGCCCGCTGTGGCTGGCCGTGTTCGCGGACGTGGGCGTGGCGCTGCTGGCGGTGCTCAATTCTCTGCGGGCCTTCGTTCAGCACGAGGCGGTCATCCCCGAGGAGTGACAGATCGAAAAACGTCCCGGAGACAGCTCCGGGACGTTTTTTGTGGGCTGATTTAAGGAAATCTTAAGAAATACCCTCTTTTATCTCCGCGGACGATATGATAACGTAAGGCTGTAAGGAGGCGAAGAGCGTGTATACAGTATTGATCTGCGACGACGATCGGGATATCCGGCGGGCGCTGAATATATACCTCACCGGCGCGGGCTATCAGGTGCTGGAAGCCGCCAACGGCCGGGAGGCGCTGGAGCTGGCGGGGAGCAGGGAGGTACACCTCATCCTGCTGGACATCATGATGCCGGAGCTGGACGGCGTATCCGCGCTGACGACCCTCCGGCAGCACAGCAACGTGCCGGTGATTCTTCTCACCGCCAAGAGCGAAGACGAGGACAAGATCATGGGCCTGGAGCTGGGGGCGGACGACTACGTGACCAAGCCCTTCAACGCCCAGGAGGTGGTGGCGCGGGTGAAGGCGCTGCTGCGCCGGTATATGCACATGGAGGAACGGCAGAACAAGCCCTCTACCCTGGTGCTGGGTGGCATCGAGCTGGACGACGACACCAAGACCGTCACCCTGGACGGGGAGGACGTCACCATCACCCCCAAGGAGTACGACATCCTGAAGTTTTTCATGGAAAATCCGGGCAAGGTGTTCTCCAGCCGGGAGATATACAGCCGGGTCTGGCAGGACAAGCCCATGGGCGCGGAGGGCACGGTGGCCGTGCATATCCGCCATCTGCGGGAAAAGCTGGAGATCGATCCGGCGGAGCCGCGGTATCTGAAGGTGGTCTGGGGAAAGGGCTACAAGATTGAGGGGTAAGGGCACATGAGAGCTGTCATGGAAAAGCTGTGGTTCCGGCTGCTGATGCTGGTGCTGTTTCTCGTCAGCACCGCAGTGGCCTTGCTGTCGGCGTCCATGTTCCGCTATATGCTGGTGGACGGCTGGTTCACGGACGATTTTCAGTTTGAAGACTCGTCCCTGTGCGTGGACTATGTGTCCGAGTGCCTGTTCTATGTGTCGGCCAACCTGAACTGGCTGAAGGATCCCAGCAGTACGGAGCTGGGCGGCTACGGCGGGGAGGCCTTCTCCTATCGCATCCTGGACGGCGACAGGGTGCTGGCGGACACCACCAACGAGCGCTCCCGCGCCGTCATCAGTCAGTCCACGGAGCTGGACAGCGACACGGAGGCCGCTGCCCAGCCTGCCGAGGAAGACGCATCAGCTGAGCTGCCGGTCTCATTGTCCCCGGCGGATAAGGTCGTGGTCTATACCATCGAGGGCTATGTGAATCTGCCTGTAGAGCCCTACGAGGGCTGCTACCGGGAGTATTACATCTTCCAGCATATCCATCCCATCCGGAGGATCTTCCTGCCGCTGGCCATCGTCGGCGCGGTGCTGGCGGCGCTCTCGCTGGCCGTGAGCCTGACGGCGGCGGCGTTCGAGGGGAGGAGGGGGCGTCTGACCCTCCTGGGCCGGTTCCCCTTCGACGTGACGGTGTTGGGCCTCGTCGTCCTCAGCTGGCTGATCGGCGATGTCATAGAGAACTGGATGTACGGCGTGAGCTTGGGTGTCCTTAGCTTTATCGGCATCAGCTACCGGATCATCGGCAACATCTGTCAACTGTTCGCGGCCGCACTGAGCGGCTGCTGTCTGGCCGATCAGCTGGGCGCGGGGGTGTTCAAGGAAAAGCTGCTGCTGCGCCGGGTCATCCAGCGGGTGTCCCCGCTGGCCATCGCGGTGGGCGTGCTGGTCGTGAACATCGTCGGCGTGATGGCGACGGTGCTCATAGAGGACGTCATCGCCTTTGTGCTGATCCTGTTCGATCTGGCGCTGATCCCCTGCGCCGTCAAGTGGGGCCTGGAGGCGCGGAGCATCCGCAAGGCGTCGTCGGCCCTGGCCGCAGGCGATCTGCGCTATAAGGTGGATACCGGCCGGCTGCACATGGTCTGGAAGGACCTGGGGGAGGATCTGAACAGCATCGGCGATGGCATGACCCTGGCCGTGGAGGAGCAGATGCGCTCCGAGCGGATGAAGACGGAACTGATCACCAACGTCAGCCACGACCTGAAAACGCCCCTCACATCCATCGTCAATTACGTCCAGCTGCTCATGGGGGAGGACCTGCCGGAGCCTGAGCGCCGGGAGTATCTGGAGGTGCTGGACCGGCAGAGCGCCAAGCTGAAAAAGCTCACCGCCGACGTGGTGGAGGCCTCCCGGGCCGCCAGCGGCGCCGTGACCGTCAACGCCGAGGTGTTCGACGTCCGGGAGCTGCTGGAGCAGGCGGCGGGGGAGTACTCCGAGCGCATGGCTGCCGCCGGCATCGAGCCTGTGATGCACCTGCCCCCCTGCGAGAGCTATATCCACGCGGATCCCCGCTTGCTGGGCCGGGTGCTGGACAACCTGGGCACCAACGTGCTCAAATACGCCCAGACGGGCACCCGCGCCTATTTCGACCTCACCGCAGAAGGGGATGAGACCGTCATCGCCATAAAAAATACCTCCCGGGAGCCGCTGGACATCCCGGCGGATGAGCTGATGGAGCGCTTCGTCCGGGGCGACAGCTCCCGCAGCACCGAGGGGAGCGGGCTGGGCCTGTCCATCGCCCGCAGCCTCACAGAACTGATGGGCGGCCGGCTGCAGCTGACGCTGGACGGGGATCTTTTCAAGGCGGAGCTCATCTTCCCGACGGCGGAGGCCCCGGTTCTGCCGGAGACGGAGACGCCGAACACGGCGGAAGAGACGGCGGGGGAGAGCGCGCCCGAGGACGCCTGAGCTCGTATCCAAACAAAAAAGACGCGGCACACGCCGCGTCTTTTCTATTGTCCGGTGCTGCCGAAGCCGCCGTCGCCCCGCTCGGTCTGTTCCAGGGAGTCCACAAGCTCCAGCTCCGGGGTCAGGATGGGCAGGATCACCAGCTGGATCAGCTTCTGGCCCGCTTCGACGGTCACGTCCTCGTCGCCCTGGTTGTAGAGCTTCACCACGATGGGGCCGGTATAGCCCGCGTCGATGACTCCCTCGCCCAGGATGTTCTTCTTCACGTTCAGGCCGCTCTTGCTCTTGAGCATGCCCACGTATCCCTCCGGGATGGCCACATGCACGCCGGTGTCCCCTGTGGCGTGTCCCCGGGCGGGGATGACGACGGTGCTGCGGGCATACAGGTCCAGTCCCGCGTCGGTGGGATGGGCCCGGGTGGGCATGATGGCGCCGGGGTCTAATGTCACTTTCATGGCTTCCTCCTTTGCTTACATGGACAGCAGAAACAGGTTCTGGTCCGTGGTGAAATTGGGCACGCTGTACAGCACCAGCACGCTGTCAAAGCCGTTTTCCCCGATATATCCCGCCAGAGAACCACGGTAATACCGCAGGTCCACCAAATCGATGCGGGAGAAGTGCTCCAGCAGGAAGGGGACGAGACTGTCCGCATAGGAATCCCGCACGATCAGCAGCGAAGGGCCGTCGTGGCCCGTCTCGATGCTGCGCAGGGCGGAGTTGCCACCCAGGAACATGGAGTACTTGTCCTTCACGTCCAAAAAGGACGTGACGTAAAGGGGTCCCTCCTGGGGCGGATCCTTTTCCAGGTCCAGCACCGTGACGGACCCGTCGTCGGGCACGAAGGTCTCGATGGTGTCCGGCTCGACCCAGGTGAAGCCGGAGGATGACCAGGTGGTTCCGCAGAAGTCCTCGCTGACCGTCTGCCGGTCATAGGCGGACAGGGAGGTGGGGGTCAGGCCCATGCTCTCACACAGCGCCGTGTAGCCGTAATAGGCCCCCAGGCTGGTCCAGTGGTGGTCGGTGCGGTAGAAGATATACTCGTTCTTGTGAGCGCCTAGGGCGGACTGCAGGTCCACATTGGCGTCCGCCCGGCTCCGGCTGTAGGCCCAGTCCAGCACCGTCTGCTGGCTGTCAGCGGGGGCGTTTTTGGGCAGGAGGGAGGCATTGATCTCCGTGGAGCCGGGGATGAGGCCGAAGTAGACCGGCGTGTCCACTTTCTCCGCCAGGGCGTTCACATAGTCCACCCGGCGGTCGATCTCCTCCTTGCCGGGATCATCGAAGTCGGGCAGGATGGTGTCGCCGCAGTAATAAGCGCCATTGTTCTCCTTTTTGCCGCTGAGAAGCTCGCACCGGGCCTTCATGGTGATCCAGGCGTCCCGGAAGGCGAACTGCTCAGTGGTATAGTCCTCGAAATCCTTGGTGTACTTTCCGGAGAAGAGCGCCTTGAAGGAGAATTCTGGCAGCATCTGCAGGTACTTGTTCTCCTGTTGGGAGAACTCCCGGTCCGGCATGGCGATATTCAGCACGAAGAACCCGCCGATGAACAGCAGGAACACCGCTATGGCGACGATCTGACAGGTCTTTTTCATCGCGTCACCTCAGAAACGGAAGTACAGGAAGGGGTTGTAGGTGGAATCCACCAGATAGGCGGTGGAGATCACCAGCACCAGCGCTATCAGCGCCGGCACGGCCGCGGACCGGAGCTTTTCCGGGAGCCTGGCGAACAGCGTCCTGCCCGCCGGGAGGCTGGCAAAGATGGCCGCAGCCAGCAGCAGGCCAAACCCGGCGAGATAGTAGAGATCCCGCCCGGCGCAGAAGCCCGCCTGGCCGAAGCCGTACATGGCCCGGAAGAACACCAGCGTCTGGCTGACGCTGGTCTGCTGGAAGATGACCCAGCCGGATATGGCCACCAGCAGGGTGTAGATGTGGCCGATCACCTTATGCTTGTCCAGCCACTTCAGCAGGAACATCTTCTCCAGGATCAGGAAGAAGGCGTAGTAGAGGCCCCAAAAGAGGAACGTCCAGCTGGCGCCGTGCCACAGCCCGGTGAGGGACCAGACGATCAGCAGGTTGATTAGCTGCCGGGGCAGGCCCTTGCGGCTGCCGCCCAGGGGGATGTACACATAGTCCCGAAACCAGGTGCTCAGGCTCATGTGCCAGCGGCGCCAGAACTCGGTGACAGACCGGGAGATGTAGGGGTAGTTGAAGTTTTCCAGAAAATCGAAGCCCAGCATCTTTCCCAGTCCGATGGCCATGTCGGAATAGCCGGAAAAATCGAAATAGATCTGCAGGGAGAAGGCGACGGCCGCCAGCCATGCCCCCACGAAGGTGAGCTGGGCAGGGGAGGCGTTCGCGTACACGTCCCAGAGCATGCCCACGTTATTGGCGATCAGCACCTTTTTCGCCAGGCCCACGATGAACCGCTGCACGCCGTTGGCAAACTGGTCCAGGGACTCGTGGCGCTCGTCCAGCTGCCGGGCAATATCCTTATAGCGGACGATGGGGCCGGCGATGAGCTGGGGGAACAGGGCCACGAAGGTGCCGAATTTGATGAAATTCTTTTGCACATAGCTGTCGCCCCGGTACACGTCGATGGGATAGCTCATGGTCTGGAAGGTATAGAAGCTGATGCCGATGGGTAGGCTCAGCCCCAAGGTGGGGATGCGCACGCCGGGAATGGCGCTGAGAGTCCTGGCCACCAGGTCAAAATACTTGAAGAAGAAGAGCATCGCCAGATTCAGCACCGTGTTGATCACCAGCACCAGGCGCGCTTTCTTCCTGTCCGTGAGAACGTATTTGCCGATGAGCAGGCCGCTGACGTAGTTCAGGCAGATGGAGAACACCATCAGCAGGATATACACCGGCTCGCCCCAGCCGTAAAAGACCAGGTTTACCACGAAAAGCCAGAGGTTCCTCCAGCGGCTGGGGACGATGTAATACACCGCCAGCACCACGGGCAGATATATGAATAAAAAGAGGATGCTGGAAAATACCATATCCGATCATTCCTCCTAATCGTCTGTCTTGGGGGCGAAGTCCGCCAGGGGATTGGCAGCCGCCGCTTTCTTCAGCTCCGCGTTGGCGATGTGGGTATAGATCTGGGTGGTGTTCAGGCTCTCGTGGCCCAGAAGCTCCTGGAGCGTGCGCACGTCCACGCCGTTTTGCAGCATCAGCGTGGCGGCGGTGTGGCGCAGCTTGTGGGGGGAGATCTGGCTGGCGTCCAGCCCCGCCTTCAGAAGGGTCTTGTGGACCATCACCTGGATGGCGTCCACGCTGACCCGCTTGCGGCGGCTGGAGAGAAAGACCGCGTTTTTGTCGGTGGTGGCGATGGTCTTGCGGATGGCGAGCCAGCCGTTCAGCGCCTGGACGCAGGCGTCGTTGAGGTAGACCACACGCTCCTTGTTGCCCTTGCCGTGGATGAGCAGGCTGTCGGAGCGGATGTCCGCCAGATTCAGCCCCACCATCTCCGAGATCCGCAGCCCGCAGTTGAGGAAAAGGGTCAAAATGCAGTAATCCCGCTCCCGGTTTTTCCCGTCCACGGCGTTCAAAAGCCGCTGGCTCTCCTCCAGGGTGAGATAGTGGGGGAGGGACTTCTGCAGCTTGGGGGTGTCCAGGTCCTGGACCGGGTCCACGGTGAGCTGCTTGGTCTTCACGGTGAGATAGCGGTAAAAGCCCTTCAGGCTGGTGATCATCCGGGCGCGGCTGGCGGCGTTCAGCTCCCGATCCCGGGACAGATACGCCAGAAAGTCGTATACCTCCGCGAGCGTCACCTGGCCGTAGAAACCGAGATCCGCGCCGCGGATATCCACGTCTTCCAGCGCCGTATCCCTGGGCACCAGGCCGCGTGCGATATAGAGATATCGTGTGAACGTCCGCAGATCCATAAAATAGGAATCCACGGTGCGCTGGGACTGGCCCTTGATGGTGTCGTGGTACACCAAAAACTCCCGCATCACCTGGGGCGCCTCATTTTGATAGCTCATGGAAAGCCCTCCAACAATTCCTAATAATAGCAGAGGGGGCAGGGCTTGTCCAGTGGCAAAATACACAAATAATTCGGCATAATTAATATTATGCCGAATTTAGGGGAGGGCTAAACGGGGATCGCGCCCCCGATATCGAATATGGGCCGGTCTGTGAGGAAAACCGGTCTTTTTCCGTGTTCTGTGATAAATCGCAGGATGCGCTCCCGACCCGGATGGCTGTCCAGCGCTCCGGTGAAATAAACTGTATCTCCTATTATAAATGACGCGCCGCCGATGAAGCCTGTATCGTATCCGTCCAGCGTGACGTATCCGGGCTCTATATATAATGTATCCATCCCGGCGCTTTTCGCGGCTCTGCAGACGCCGGCGTCTCCCGTGACGATGGACGCATCATCCACGACCAGCACAGCGCAGCGCGTGTAGCCCTGGTTCACATGCACCGGTATGCCGCCGGCAGCGGCCACAGCCGGCGCATATGCCGTCGCTTGATTAAACAATGTGTACTTTCCCGTGGCGCAGATACATAGCGGCACGTCGGCCGGATAGATCTTTCCCAGTCCTTTGACCGGCTCGACTACATATCCCCTATTAGTTAAATAACTAACAATATGATCATATATCTCCTCCGCTGCAAAAATACGCCTCCCGGCGCGGAACATGCCCAGGTCGGCGTGCCCGGCCAGGCGCGGGTCCAGTGCGGCGTTATCAGGTACCCAAAACGCCTCTATCTCTTGCGCCGCAAGGCTTTGCGCCAGCGCTGAGCGGTACCTCTCCCCTATCAGAACAGCGCTCAAAGTGTCTTTTCCACCGCTTCCCGCAGCGTCTTTACCCGGATCAGCTCCAGGCCGTCAGGTGCCTTCAGCGTGCCCCGTATCCGGGAGGGGATCACGCACTGGGTGAAGCCCAGGCGGGCGATCTCCGCCAGGCGCAGGTCCAGGGCCTGGACAGAGCGGATCTCCCCGGTGAGGCCCACCTCCCCCACGGCCGCCAGCTTATCCGGCAGCGGGACGTCCCGGAAGCTGGAGGCGATGGCCAAACACGCGGCCAGGTCCGCGGCGGGCTCGTCCAGTGTGAGGCCGCCCACCACGTTCATATAGGCGTCGCAGGCGTTCACGTTCATACCGCCACGCTTTTCCAGTACGGCCAGCAGCAGATACAGCCGGTTGTAGTCCAGGCCGTTGGAGGTGCGCCGGGGCGCGGCAAAGCCTGTCGGCGTCAGGAGCGCCTGGACCTCCGCCAGGATGGGACGGCTGCCCTCCATCACGCAGGCCACGCAGGTGCCCGGCACGCCCAGGGGCCGGCCGGCCAGCATGACCTCCGAGGGGTTGGGTACCTGCCGCAGGCCCTCCCGGACCATCTCGAACACGCCGATCTCGTTGGTAGAGCCGAAGCGGTTCTTCTCCGCCCGGAGGATGCGGTAGCTGAGCGAGCCGTCGCCCTCAAAGTACAGCACGCAGTCCACCATATGCTCCAGCACCTTGGGCCCGGCGATGGCCCCCTCCTTGTTCACGTGCCCTACCACGAAGGCGGTGAAGCCGGCGGACTTGGCCAGCTGCATGATCTCCATGGCGCACTGTTTGACCTGTCCCACGCTGCCGGGAGCGGTGTTCAGGCTGGGATCATATACCGTCTGCACAGAGTCGATGATGACGATGGCCGGCTGCAGCTCCTCGATGGCAGCGATCACGTCGTTGATGTCCGTGCCTGCCAGCACATAGAGCCCATCCCTAGAGACATGCAGGCGCTGGGCCCGCATTTTGAGCTGATGCTCGCTCTCCTCACCGGTCACATAGAGGATGGACTCCTCCGGGGCGATGCTGCCGCAGGCCTGCAGCAGCAGCGTGGACTTGCCGATGCCCGGCGAGCCGCCGAACAGCACGATGGAGCCCCGGACGGCGCCGCCGCCCAGTACGCGGTCCAGCTCCGCGATGCCTGTGGAAAACCGCAGCTCATCCCTCTCGTCCAGCTCCGCCAGCTTTCGCGGGATCGTCCGGCGCACCGGGCGTGCCTTCTCCGCGGCCTTGGGGGCGGCGGGGGCCTCCACCAGAGTGTTCCAGGCACGGCAGCTGGGGCACTGTCCCTGCCAGCGGCTGGTCTCATAGCCGCAGGCGGAGCAGAAAAATACGCTTTTCTCTTTCATGCTTGCAAACCTCTTATGTATTGCAGATAGCTGCCCAGCAGCACCACCGACAGCTTCGTGCGGTACGTGTCGGACTGCAGGGCCAGCAGCTCATCCGGATTGGAGAGGAACCCGCACTCCACCAGCACGGCGGGACACTGGGCGTTTTTCATCAGGAAAATGCTCTTATCCGCAGGCGCCGCCACCCGCCGGTTGTCGGGACAGAGCTGCCCGGTGAGATTCCCCTGGGTCAGCACGGCCAACTGATCGGAGCCGGCGACGGGACCGTAAAACACCTGTATCCCGTGGGGCGACGCGGCGGGATACTTGTTCTGGTGGATGCTCAGCAGCACGGCCCCCGGCGTGCCGTTGATCAGGGCCAGACGGGCATGCTGATCGGCGACCTTTTTCCTGGCGATGGTATCCGCCTGCGCCGGATAGTCGATGTCGTCGCCGGACCGGGTCAGCACCGCGTCCACGCCCCAGAAACGGCACAGCGCCTCCAGACGCAGGGCGATGTCCAGATTGATGTCGCTCTCCAGCGTGCCGTCGGCCGCCACCGCGCCGCCGTCCGCGCCCCCGTGTCCCGGGTCGATCACCAGCACATAGTCCGCCGGCGGCGCCGCCGCGGCCTGGTACTGGTCCAGGGCAAGCGCCGCCGCGGCCAGCAGCACCACCGCGGCCAGCAGCACCACCGCCGCCAGAGGAAACCACCACTTGATGAATCGCATCGTACCACCCCACCTCACATCAGCTTATGAGACGGACATGGCATCTATTCCCGGCGGTCCCGGACGAAAAAAGGGGCATAACGGCGCAATGCCATTATACCCCTCAGTGCCCGTTGGACGCAACGGTTTTGTTTACAGGATGATGCAGATCAGGCTGTAGCCGCCGTCATTCACCAGCCGTTGGATGGTGCCCCGCAGCCGGTTGCGGATGTTGAGCGGCATGCGCTGCAGCTTGGCGGTCAGCCCCTCCTCGGCGATGTCGTAGAGGGATTTTCCGAAGATGTTGGATTCCCACAGCCGGTTCATGTCCCCGTCAAAGCCCTGGAGCAGGAAGCTGACGATCTGCTCGGAGGCCTTCTCCCCGCCCACCGCCGGGGAGACCTCCGTCTCCACCTGGGTGCGGAACAGATGGATCGCCGGGGCGCTGGCCTTCAGCCGCACGCTGTAGCGGCCTGCCTTGTTCACGATCTTCGGCTCTTCCAGTTCCATCTCCTGAGGCCCCGGCATGATGATCCCGTAACCGGTCTGCCGCGCCTGCTCCAGCGCCTCATGGACGTGATCATACTCCGTCTTCACCGCCTTGAGGGAGCGCAGCAGCTCCATCAGATCCCCGTCGTCGGTGATGTCGAAGCCGGACTGCTCGCTGATGGTCTTGTAATAGAGCCCCGGCTCCAGCTCTATGACTGCGGAGGCGGTGCCGGCCCCCGGCTGCACAGAGCTGACCCGCGCCGCGCTCACCAGCTCGCTCTGGCCCAGACACTCCATGCAGCGGTAGGCGTCCGTCAGCGCCTCCATGGTCTCGCCGGTGCTCATGACCATGCCGTACAGGGTCTTTTTCAGCTCGCTGTCCTCCGGCAGCGCCTCCGCCCATGCCGGCAGCCACAGACTCAGCTCCTGCAGCGGGAACTGGAACAACACCGCCTCCATCACCGCGTGGATATCCTCCTCCGACAGCTCCTGGCAGTTGGCCGCCATGCAGGGCACCCGATACTGCTGGGACAGCTGCTCCGCCAGGGCGAGCGCGCTCTCCTCCTCCGGGCAGGCGCTGTTCACCAGCACGGCAAAGGGCTTGCCGATCTCCTGCAGCTCCCGGATGACCCGCTCCTCCGCCGCAACGTAGTTCTCCCGGGGGATATCCCCGAAGGAGCCGTCCGTGGTGATCACGAGGCCGATGGTGGAGTGCTCGGAGATGACCTTTCTGGTCCCCTCCTCCGCCGCCTGGGTCATGGGGATCTCGTGGTCATACCAGGGGGTGGTGACCATCCGCTCCGCGCCGTCCTCGAAAAGGCCCTCCGCCCCCGGGACCATGTAGCCCACGCAGTCGATCAGCCGCATCCTTGCGGCCGTCTGCCCGCCCAGGGACAGCTCCACCGCCTCCTCCGGCACGAACTTCGGCTCCGCCGTCATAATGGTCCGCCCGGAGCCGGACTGGGGCAGCTCATCCCGGGCGCGCTCTTTCTTATATACGTTTTCGATGTTGGGAATGACCAGCGTCTCCATGAAACGCTTGATGAAGGTCGATTTCCCCGTCCGCACCGGCCCGACGACCCCAAGATAGATGTCCCCGTCCGTCCTGCGGGCAATATCTTCATAGATGCTGTCCACAAAAATCCCTCCAAGGCATGTTTGATAAAACATACGCCTCGGAGGGGCCTGTTATGACAAGGTTTTCAGCAGAAAAAGCGCGCCGTCTGGCCGTGGACCCGGGGCAGCCGGACCTCCGCCTTAGGAAAGGCCGCCTGCAGCCAGTCCCGCAGCACCGGCGTCACCACGTTCTCCGTGGAGAAATGGTCTGCGTCGATGAGGTTGACGCCCACATGGGCGGCCTCGAGGAACTGGTGATACTTGATATCCGCCGTCACAAAGGTGTCGCAGCCCGCCGCGGCAGCCAAGCCGATGTCGCCGCCGCCGGAGCCGCCGCACACCGCCAGATGCTTCACCGGGCGGCCCGCGTCGTGGTAGCGCAGCCCATTGCCGTTCAGCGCCGCCTTCACCTGGCGCAGAAAATCGCCAAACGCCATCTCCTCCGGCAGCTCGCCTATCCGGCCGATGCGGGTATCCGGCTCCAGCACGCCGGTCACAGCGCCGCCCAGCGCCGCCATGAGCGCGTCGTTCACGCCCCCCTGCGCGGCGTCCAGATTGGTGTGCATACATATGGCGGCGATCCCCTTTTCCGCCAGCGACAGGGCCAATTCCCCCTCCATGGCGGCGTCCGAGACGGCCTTCAGCTCAAAAAACAGCGGGTGGTGGCTCACGATCAGCTCCGCGCCCCAGTCCGCCGCCTCCCGGATGACCGGTCCGGTGATATCCAGGCTCACCAGCACCCGGCGCACCGGCGCCTGGCTGCGTCCTACCAGCAGGCCCACATTGTCAAAGCCCATCTTCCCGGCCATGGGGGCCTTGCTGTCCAGAAAGGTCAGGATATCACTTACTGTCGTCATGGGGGAACAGCCTCCTTTTGATCTGCCTGTATTCCGCCGCCAGCGCAGACGCCTCGCCGCTGTAGGGCGCGGCCTTCTCCGCCCTGGCGATGCATCCGTCCAGATACGGGCCAAACAGCCCATCGCCGGCGATCTGCTCCAGCTTTCCCAGCTGCAGCTCCGCCGGCGTATAGCTGCCGCTGCTCCCGCCTTCGGCGGTCAGGATGGGATAGATGCGGCCCGCATCCTCCGTCAGGCGTTCGGACAGGATGCGATAGCCGTTTTCCGTGAGGAAGCGGCGCAGCACGGCGCGCTTGCTGTGGGGCGACAGGATCAGGCGGACGCCGTTTCGGGTCCAAGGCGCGGCCGCCAGGATGGAGGCGATGGTCTCGCCCCCCATCCCGGCGATGATCACCGTATTCCAGCCGTCGGGGCAGATCCCCGCAAGGCCATCGGTGAGCCGGAGCGTCACGCGCTCCCCCACACCGGTCTTTTCCGCCAGGGCCGCCGCGCCGGCCAGCGGCCCGGACCGGATGTCCGTGGCCAGCACCCGCGCGGCCACGCCGCTCTGGGCGAGCCACACCGGTATCCTGCCGTGGTCGGTGCCCACGTCGATGACGGCGGCGCCGGGCTCCACCAGAGACGCGATCGCCTGTAGGCGGGCAGAGAGATGGATCATGGCAATAAAAAGCGGCGGGGTCTCCCCCGCCGTGTCGGTCGGTCAGGCGTTGGCGGCGATGTAGTCGTTTACCTTCTTGACGAAGGGCTCGACCTCCACACCGTGGGCCATGCAGGCCTGCTCCACGCTCTCGCCAGTGGCGTAAGCGCAGCCCAGGCAGTGCATCCCGATCTCCAGGAACAGAGGCTGGGTCACAGGAGCGTTCACCATGATATCGTAAACAATGGTATCCTTCGTGATCTGATACATTCGTTCTTCCTCCAAAAATGATATTCGGTGGGATTATTATATCCTCTTGTCCGCGGGATTTCAACAAAAAACTGCGTCGCGCAAAAGAAATAGAGGAAGCCCCTTCCGGCCTCCTCTATTACTGACGCAGGAGCTGACGATCAAAGCTCGCCGGCACGCATCTTCGCGAAGCACTCGCTGCAATACACGGGACGGTCGCTCTTCGGCTCGAAGGGGACGCGGGCCTCGCCGCCGCAAGCGGCGCACACAGCGGTGAAGTACTCCCGGGGACCGCGGGCAGCGGCCTTGCGGGCGTCACGGCAGGCCTTGCAGCGCTGGGGCTCATTCTGGAAGCCGCGCTCAGCATAAAACTCCTGCTCGCCAGCGGTGAACACGAACTCCTGTCCACATTCCTTGCATACAAGGGTCTTGTCTTCGTACATTTTGGTTCCTCTCTTTTGAAAATTTTCCCATACGGGTGTTATATTTGCGATCAGCTTGCGCTGTTTTCGCCGGAGGGCAGCTTTGCCAGCTTGCGCCGAATGCGCTGCACAGCGTTGTCCACAGCCTTGGTATCCCTGCCCGTCTCGGCGGCGATCTCACCGTAAGTAAGACCGTCCAGGTACAGGCTCAGGATCCTGGCTTCAAATTTTGACAAGCACCGTGAATAGGCGGAAATGAATTCTTTGTCGGTCTCTCTGGCTAGAACCTGCTCCTCGGGACTGCGCGCATATAACTGGGCACCTAGGGACTGGGATTCATCTGAGAGGACTTCATCAAGGGAGACGCCGTCGTTCAGCGGAGCGTTTTTCATGCGCTGGTCGCTGCGGACAGCGGAACGGATACGATTCAGGATACACGCTTGGGCATAGGTCTTGAAGGAAGCGCCCTTCGCCTCATCGTACTCCCGGATAGCGGACAGCAGTCCCAGCATCCCCTCTTGGATCAGGTCCTCGCTGTCGCCGCCGGTGAGAAAGTACGGCCGGGCGCACATGCGCACGATACGAATATATCTCTCCGCCAGGGCCTCCTCCGCCCCGGGGACATGGTCCCTGACGAGAGATTGCAATTTTTCATCCGCTTCTATTGTAAAATTAAAACAACACACTAGTAATTATAGCTTGTTCGTGCCAGAAGTCAAGCATTTTTTACAAAATTTATATCGAATTTCAGGGAAAAATTGACAGATAATAGGTGTTTTTTCTTGCAAAAGCCGGATCAGTTCATCTCAAGACGCTGTTGTCCCAAATACTGGATGCCCAGATGCTCATAGGCCTTTTGGGTCACGCAGCGGCCGCGCATGGTCCGGGTCAGATACCCCTGCTGGAGCAAAAACGGCTCGTACACGTCCTCCAGCGTCACTGCCTCCTCGTTGATGGTGGCGGCCAGCGCCTCCAGGCCCACAGGCCCGCCGTTATACAGCTCTATGATGCTGCGCAGCATCCGCCGGTCCACGTTGTCCAGGCCCGCCTCGTCCACCTCCAGGCGCAGCAGCGCCTCGTTGGCGATGTCCCGGGTGATGACGCCCCTGCCCTTCACCTGGGCAAAGTCCCGCACCCGCCGGAGCATCCGGTTGGCGATACGGGGCGTGCCCCGGCTGCGGGAGGCGATCTCCACCGCGCCGTCCGGCTCGATCTCCACCCCCAGGATGCCGGCGCTGCGCTCCACGATGCGGCGCAGATCGTCGGTGCTGTAAAGCTCCAGCCGCAGCACCACGCCGAACCGGTCCCGCAGCGGCGCGGACAGCTGCCCGGAACGGGTGGTCGCGCCGATCAGGGTGAAATGTGGCAGGTCCAGCCGGATGGAGTTGGCGGAGGGGCCCTTCCCCAGTATGATGTCGATGGCGAAATCCTCCATGGCGGGATACAGGATCTCCTCCACGGAGCGGTTCAGCCGGTGGATCTCGTCCAGGAAGAGGATGTCGTTTTCCTGCAGATTGGTCAGCAGCGCCACCAGATCCCCGGGCTTTTCGATGGCGGGGCCGGAGGTGATGCGCATGTTGACGCCCATCTCGTTGGCGATGACGCCGGCCAGGGTGGTCTTGCCCAGGCCCGGAGGGCCGTGGAGCAGCACGTGGTCCAGCGGCTCATTGCGGATCTTGGCCGCCTGGATGAACACGGCCAGGTTCTCCTTGGCCTTCTCCTGACCGGTATAGTCCTCCAGGCGCTTGGGCCGCAGGGACGCCTCCGTGGCGTCCTCCGGCTGGAAAGAGGCAGTGGTCAGGACCTGCTCCGGACCGTCGTCGGAAAAATTGATGCTCATGGGTTTTCCCCCTCCTCTCGCTCAGACTTCACGCCCTCAGGCGCGGCTGGAGATATTCCGCAGAGCGGCGCGGATCGCGTCCTCCAGACTGAGGTCCTCCAGCTCCAGGCCCTTCAGCGCGGCGGTGCACTCCGCCCGGGTATAGCCCAGCGCGGTGAGGGCGCTGACCACATCCGCCAGCTTCCCTGTCCCCTCCGGACCGCGGGCCGCCGCGGCACCCATCTCCGGCAGGGCCATGCCCTCGGTCTGCTTCTGGATCTTGTCCTTCAGCTCCAGGATGATCCGCTGGGCCAGGCGCTTTCCCACGCCCTGGGCGGCGGTGAGCGCATGCTCGTCGTCGCTCATCACGGCCATGCACACCTTCTCCGGCGAGCCGGCGGACAGGATGGACACCGCCGCCTTGGGCCCCACGCCGGACACGGAGATGAGCATGTCGAAGCACCGCTTCTCCCCCTGGGTGGCGAAGCCATACAGGTCAAAGGCGTCCTCCCGTACCTGCTCGGAGATATAGAGCTTCGCCCGCTCTCCCCGGCGCAGCTGTCCGACGGTATAGGCGCTGGTATTGACCGCGAAGCCCACGCCGCCGCAGTCGATCACGGCCAGGCCCGGCTCCAGATCGGTGACGGTGCCGCTCAGATGGTAGAACATGTGTCGGACTCTCCTTCCTGTCCCAGACGGCTGGTCATGCTTCGGGCGTGGCATATGGCCAGGGCCAGCGCGTCCGCCGCGTCGTCGGGCTTGGGCGGCGTCTTCATGTTGAGGAGCCGCTGGACCATATAGATGACCTGGTTCTTCTTGGCGTTACCGTAGCCAACCACCGCCTGCTTGACCTGCATGGGAGTGTACTCGAACACCGGCACCCCGCTGCGGTAGCAGCTGAGCAGGATCACGCCCCGGCCGTGGGCCACGGCGATGCCGGTGGTGATGTTCTTGGAGAAAAACAGCTCCTCGATGGCGATGGCCTCCGGGGAAAAGGTGACGATCAGCTCGTTGATGTCGTTGTAGATCATATCCAGACGGGGCGAAAGGTGGGTATTGGGAGGCGTGGTGACCGCCCCGCAGGCCACATAGGCGTTTCTCCCCTTCACCGCGTCGATGACGCCGAAGCCCACCGTGCCCACGCCGGGGTCGATGCCGAGGATCCTCATGTACCGCTCCCCTCCTCCGCCAGCCGCCGCCGGGCGGCGGCGATGTCGCAGCGGATCTGCTCCGCCAGGGACCGCTGGTCGGAAAAGCGAGTCTCCGGCCGGAGGAAATCCACAAAATCGATGCGCACCGACTGACCGTACAGCTGGCCGTCGAAGTCCAAGAGGTTGGTCTCCATGGTGACGGCGCCGTCCCCGCCGAAGGTGGGCCGCACGCCCACGTTCGTCACCGCGTCTACGCAGCCGGAGGCGATCCATGCCCGGGTGGCGTATACGCCGTATCGGGGCGTGATCACGCCCTCCGACACGGGGAAATTGATGGTGGGGATCCCCATCTTGCGGCCCCGGGCATATCCGTGCTCCACCGTGTGGCACACACAGTAGGGATGGCCCAGAAATTGGGATGCCTCCCACATGTCCCCGGCGGCGACCAGCGAGCGGATATGGGTGGAGCTGACCACCACGCCGTCCAGCTTCACCTGGTCCACGATGTCGCAGCCCACGCCGTGCTCCCGGCCCCAGGCGGCGATGCGCTCGGCCTTGCCCTCGCCCCGCCAACCGCAGCAAAAATCCCGGCCCATCACCAGGTGCACCGCCCCCAGATCCCGGACCACCGAGCGGATGAAATCCTCCCAGGGCGTGCGCATGAACCCTTCGTCGAAGTGGAGCATGATCACATCGTCGATGCCGCCCACCCGCCGTATCAGCTCCCGGCGGCCGTCATTGTCGCTGAGAAGGGGCGCCGCCTGTCCCCGGACGAACCGGTCCGGGTGGTCGTCGAAGGTGATGACCGCGGGGCTGACGGAAAGCTGTGCGGCGCGCCGGCGCGTCATCTCCATCAGGGCCTGGTGGCCCAGATGTACGCCGTCAAAATACCCCAGGGCGGCGACGCGGGGCATGTTCTCCATCACGTCTGCCCTCCTTGTCCGATCAGCTCCACCGGCAGCAGGCAGCTGTCCGGGTCGGAGCGGATCTCGTCCAGGGTGTGGGCCATGTCCACGGTGAGGCGGCCCGCCCGCACCCGCCGCAGGGCGCTCATGCACCCGCCGCAGCCCAGAGCCGCGCCGATGTCGTGGCACAGCGTGCGGATATAGGTGCCCTTGGAGCAGGTGATCTCCAGGCCCCAATCCCCCGCCTCGTCCCGGTCGGTGAGCACCAGACGGGTGACGGTGATGGGCCGGGGCTCCCGCTCCACCTCGCCGCCCCGCCGGGCGATCTCATAGAGCTTTTTCCCCCGGCGCTTGATGGCGGAGTACATGGGCGGAAGCTGCAGGATCGGGCCGCGGAAAGCGGCCAGCGCATCCTCGATCTCCTCCCGGCTCACCTCCGCCGGCGCCTGGCGCAGCACGTTCCCCCAGATATCCTGGGTATCCGTCTGAACGCCCAGCCGCAGGCGGGCGTGGTATTCCTTTTCATCGTTCTCGGCGTATTTGGCGGCCTTGGTGGCCTTGCCTGCCAGCACCACCAAAAGCCCGGTGGCATTGGGGTCCAGCGTGCCGGTATGTCCCACATGGCGCTCATGGAGCACGCCCCGCAGATGGGCGCACACGTCCATGCTGGTCCACTCCATGGGCTTGTCCACAAGTATGACGCCGTCCATCAAAGCGCCTCCAGGATATCCCGCACGATCATCTCCCGGGCCGCTTCCGGCGACGCGTGGATGGTGCAGCCGGAGGCCATTTTGTGGCCGCCGCCCCCATGCAGGGCGCAGACAGCGGAGCTGTCGAAATCCTCGCCGCTGCGCATGCTGATCTTGCTGACGCCGTCGCGCAGCTCACGGACCGTCACACTCACCCGGCTGCCCGCCACCCGGCCAGCCAGGGACGCCAGATCCTCGCAGTCGTCCTCGGTGGCGCCGCTGGCACGCATCATATCCAGCGTCACCGTGGCCACAGTGACGCACTCGCCGGGGCCGTAGCGGCGCATCCCGGAGTAGATCATCCCCTCCAGCGCGAGCCGGGAGAAGGAGAACGTGCGGAACAGGAGCCTATTGAGGCCCTTGCAGTCCGCTCCCGCCTCCATCAGCGTTGCCGCCGCCCGGTGGGTCTCCGCGGTGGTGTTGGCATACACGAAGCAGCCGCAGTCGGTGCTCACGGCGATATAGAGAAGGTCCGCGACGGTGCGGTCCAGCATGCCCAGCGACTGGGCCAGCTCCAGGATGATCTCGCCGCAGGAGGCCTTCTCCGGCCGGCAGACGAGCTGCCGGGCATAGCGGGAATTGGTGGGATGGTGGTCGATGCATAGCTCCACCTCCCCGCCCGCGTATCCCTCGGGAAACAGGTTCTCCGATGCCAGATCCACCGCGACGGTCCTGTCCGGCCGGAAACCCGCCGGGGCCAGGTAGGGAGCCACGAAGGGCTTGTACTGAGCCGTCACCTGGGGATTGGGATAGAGGAACGCAGTCTTTCCCATGCGCCGAAGGATATGACAAAGGGCGGCGGCACTGCCAAGCGTGTCGCCGTCCGGGCGGATATGCGTCAGGAGCAGATATCCGTCGTTGTTTTTCAGATAGTCAATGCATTCATTCAGGGTCATCGTCGTCATGTTGTATATCCAGATCGTTGATCAGCCTGTTGATATAGGCGCCGTGGGCGATGGAGTCGTCCAGCACGAAGGTCAGCTCCGGCGTATAGCGCAGATCCAGCGACAGGCCCAGCTCCCGGCGCAGGTACCCGGCCACGGACTTCAGGCCGCGGACCAGCTGCTTTTCATCGGCCTGGCCCAGAACGCTGATGTATACCTTGCAGTGGCGCAGATCGTTGGTGGTGTCCGTGTGTGTGACGGTGAGCATGGCGCCCTGCTGGATACGGGGGTCCTTCACATCCCGCAGCTTCTCCGCCAGCACCCGGCGGATGTCGTCGTTGATCCGGTCGATGTGATGATTAGCCATTGATCTGCTCCATCACAAAGCACTCGATCACGTCCTGCTCCTTGATGTCGTTGAACTTCTCCACCTGCATGCCGCACTCGTAGCCGGAGGCCACCTCCCGCACGTCGTCCTTGAACCGGCGCAGGCTGGCCAGATCGCCCTCGTAGATCACCACGTTGTCCCGCAGCACCCGGACCTGGCAGCTGCGCTGGATCTTGCCGTCCAGCACATAGCAGCCGCAGACGGTGCCAACCTTGGAGACCTTGTAGGTCTGGCGCACCTCGGCGTGGCCGATGATCTTCTCCTGGAACTTGGGAGCCAGCATACCCTTCATGGCCGCCTCGATCTCGTTGATGCAGTCGTAGATGACCCGGTACAGGCGGATGTCCACATGGTCCCGGGCGGCGCTATCCCTGGCGGCGTTGTCAGGCCGCACGTTGAAGCCCACGATCACCGCCCCGGAAGTGGAGGCCAGCATCACGTCAGACTCGTTGATGGCACCCACGGCGCAGTGGATGACCCGCACCCGGACCTCCTCGTTGCTCAGCTTCTCCAGCGAGGCCTTCACCGCCTCGGCGCTGCCCTTCACGTCCGCTTTGACGATGATGTTGAAATCCTTCATCTCGCCCTCCTGGATGCGGGCGAAGAGGTCGTCCAGGGAGACCTTCTTGGGGGCGGTATTGGCCGCCAGCTTTTCCTTGGCCTTGCGCTCCTCCACCAGCTCCCGGGCCATGCGCTCGTCAGCCACGGCGTTGAAGGTGTCGCCGGCGTTGGGCACCTCGCCCATGCCCGCGATCTCCACGGGCACGGAGGGGCCGGCCTCGGTGACCCGCTGGCCTTTGTCGTTGATCATGGTGCGCACGCGGCCCACCGCGGTGCCGGCGATGATCACGTCGCCCTGCTTCAGGGTGCCGTTCTGCACCAGAACGGTCATGATGGGACCGCGGCCCTTGTCCAGCCGCGCCTCGATGACGGTGCCGCTGGCTGCCCGGTTGGGATTGGCCCGCAGGCCCAGCATCTCGGTCTGCAGCGCCAGCATCTCCAGAAGGTTATCGATGCCCTGCCCGGTCTTGGCGGAGATCTGGCAGACGATGGTCTCGCCGCCCCACTCCTCGGGCACGAGATCGTACTCGGTCAGCTCCTGCTTGACCCGGTCGGGGTTGGCGCCGGGCATATCCATCTTATTGATGGCCACCACGATGGGGATATTGGCGGCCTTGGCGTGGTTGATGGACTCCACGGTCTGGGGCTTGATGCCCTCGGTGGCGGCCACCACCAGGATGGCCACGTCCGTCACCATGGCGCCACGGGCGCGCATGGAGGTGAACGCCTCATGGCCCGGCGTGTCCAGGAAGGTAACGGGGCTGCCGCCGATGTCCACCACGTAGGCGCCGATGGCCTGGGTGATGCCGCCGGCCTCGCCGGCTGCCACCTTGGTGTTGCGGATATAGTCCAGCAGCGAGGTCTTGCCGTGGTCCACGTGGCCCATGACCACCACCACGGGAGCGCGGGGCATCAGCTCCTCCTCGGTGTCCTCGTGGACGTCGATGAGCTTCTCCTCCACGGTCACGACCACCTCGTGCTCCACCTTGCAGTTGAACTCCATGGCCACGAGAGCCGCGGTATCGTAATCGATCACATCGGGCAGGGACGCCATCACGCCCATGCGGACCAGCTTGCGGACCACCTCCGCGCCGCTCTTTTTCATGCGGACGGCCAGCTCCTGCACGGAGATCTCGTCGGGGATCTGCACGCGGGTGGGAGCCTTTTTGGCGATCTCGAACTGGAGCCGCTGCATCTTGTCCCGCTCCTCCTGGCGGCGCTTGGCGCTGGCGGCGGCGGTATTCTGACGCTGCTTGTTCTTGTTGCCGATCTTCTCCTTGCCGCGCTTCATCCGGTCAGCCTTGTCGCCAGCCATGCGGTCGAAGCGCTCGTCGTACTTGGAAAGGTTCGTATTGGCCGTGCCGCGGGTATCCACCACCTTCTTCTGGGGGATCTGCTTGGGCACGTGGGGCTTGTCAGGCTTGGGCTGCTTCTGGGGCTGCGGCTGGCTCTGGGAAGCGGGCGCGGCGTTCTGTCCGGCCGACGCCTGCTTATCCTGGGCGGGCCGTGCCGGCTGATCCTTCTTCTCCGCAGGAGCGGCCGGCGCCGCCGTGTCGGCAAACACCTCGGCGATGCTTTCCACCTGGTTGTGCTGGGTCATATACTCGAAGATGATGCTCAGCTCCTCGTCCTCCAGCACCTGCATATGGTTCTTCGGTGTGGTGGCGTACTGCGTCAGGATCTCCGTAATGACCTTGGAAGTGACGCCGAAATCCTTCGCCACCTCGTGCACACGGTATTTGATGAAACTCATACTCGCTCCTCCTGTCTTCCTAGATCCTTTTGGCGGCGGCTGCAAAGGCCTCCGCCAGGCCATCGTCCCAGATGACCGCCATGGCCACGGGGCCGCTCCTGCCCAGCGCCTGGGCCAGCTCCAGCCTGGTATATCCGCTGCGGATGTGCCCGGCCGCGCCTGCCTCCGTCATGGCCGCCGCCCGGCGCAGGGCATTGTCCCCCGCATCCGACGCCGTCACCACGAGCCCGCCTCTCTCCCGGCGGGAGCGCTTTGCGCAATCCTCGGTCCCCACGGTCACCCGTCCGGCCCTTGCCGCCAGGCCCAGATACCCCAGGGCCTTATCCATGGGCGGCGTCCACAGCGGCGGCCAGCTTCTCATAGTCGGCCTCGGTCAGGGACGCCTGCAGCGCCCGCTCCAGGGCCCGGCTCTTTTTCGCCTTGGCCAGGCACGCCGTTTTTCGGCATATATAGGCGCCGCGCCCGGGAGTCTTTCCCTGCGCGTCCGCCACGATCTCGCCCGCCGGCGTGCGCACGATGCGGATCAGTTCCTTCTTCTCCGCCCTCTCCCGGCACCCGACGCACATCCGCACAGGCTCCCCCATCGGCTCAGTCCTCGCTCTCCGGCTTGATGTCAATCTTGATGCCGGTCAGCTTCGCGGCCAGGCGGGCGTTCTGCCCCTCCTTGCCGATGGCCAGGGACAGCTGGTTGTCGGGCACGATCACCCGGCAGCTCTTGGCCTCCTCGTCCATATACACATGCAGCACCTCCGCCGGGGACAGGGCCGCGGCCACATACTCCTCGGGGATCTCGCTGTACTTGACGATATCGATCTTCTCGCCGCCCAGTTCGTCCACGACGCTGGACACGCGGCCGCCCCGGGGCCCCACGCAGGCGCCGATGGGGTCCACGTCCGGCGCGGTGCTCCACACGGCCATCTTGGTGCGGGAGCCGGCCTCCCGGGCGATGGACATGATCTCCACGGTGCCGTCGGCGATCTCGGGCACCTCCAGCTCGAA
>CANQSF010000016.1 GCA_947626345.1 uncultured Oscillospiraceae bacterium
CCCCTTCCAGGGGCTACGTCCGTATTTGCCCCTTCTAGGGGCTGGTCATGCCACCAGTTTACTGGTGGTCATGACTCATCCTTGCGCTGATGAACGGATTGGTATATGATGGGGGAGGAGCGATGCGGCATGACGGTCGGAGAGGATCCGGGCCATCCTGCATTTTCACATCGACGGGCCGGGCATGGCGCTTTGGAGCGCCCGGCTGCTCAAAAAGACTGGAGAAGTGAGACTATGGCGGACGTATCCATCGTATCCTGTCCCGACTACAGCCCGGCGGCGTGCCGGCAGGCGCTCATAGACGTGCTGGAGCCGGTGGGGGGACTGGACTTTGTAAAGCCCGGCATGCGGGTGGGCATCAAGGCCAACCTGGTGAGCTTTTTAAAGCCGGAGGCGGGGGCCACCACCCATCCCGTGCTGCTGGCGGAGCTGACGAAACTGCTGAAGGAGCGTGGCGCGGCGTCGGTGGTGATCGGGGACAGCCCCGGCGGGCTCTTTACCGCCGCCTACGCGAAAAATGTCTACCGGGCCACGGGCATGCACCTGACGGAGGCCGCCGGCGCGGAGCTCAACCTGGACTTCTCCCAGAAGGAGGCGGAAAACCCCGACGGGATGGTGGCCAAACGGTTCACCTATACCGGCTGGCTGGACGGGTGCGATGCGCTCGTGGATTTCTGCAAGCTGAAGAGCCACGGCATGATGGCCATGACCTGCGCGGCGAAAAATCTGTTCGGAGCCATCCCTGGCACCCTGAAGCCGGAGTATCACTACAAATACCCCAACGCGGCGGATTTTGCCCGTATGATCGTGGACCTGGACGAGTACTTCAAGCCGGCGCTGTCCATCGCGGACGGTGTGGTGGGCATGGACGGCAACGGCCCCACCATGGGCGACGCCAAGCCCATGGGCCTGCTGGCGGCATCCCGGTCGCCCCACATGCTGGATCTGGCGTGCGCCCATCTCATCTGTCTGAAGCGGGAGGACGTGCCCACCCTGGAGGCGGCCTATGAGCGGCGCCTCATCCCGGCCAATTGGCGCCAGCTGGACATCGCAGGCGACATCGAGGCCGCCTGCGTGACGGATTTCAACAACATCGGCGCGAAAAACGAGATCGTCTTTTTCGGGGAGATGCTGCTGGGCGAGGGGAACAGTCCCTTCAAACGGGCCTTCGGCAAGGTGATGCAGCGGGCCCTCAGCTCCCGGCCCAAGGTGGCGCCGGCCGCGTGCGTGGGCTGCGGCCAGTGCGCCAGTATCTGCCCTGCCAAGGCCATCGCTATGCGGGATAAGCTGCCCCATATCGACCGGAGCAAGTGCATCCGCTGCTTCTGCTGTCAGGAGTTCTGCCCCAAGGGGGCCATGAAGGTGGCCCGCCCGCCCATCGCGCGGCTGCTGAATAAGTGAGGGGATACCATGTATTTTGACACCCATGCCCATTATGACGACGAGTGGTTCGACGCGGACCGGGAGGCGCTTCTGGAGAGCCTGCCCGGCGCGGGGGTGGACCTGGTGGTGAACGTGGGCTGCGACGAGGCCACCAGCCGCACGTCCGTGGCGTTTGCCCACAGGTATGACTATATCTACGCCGCGGTGGGCTGGCACCCCCACGACGCCAAGAGCTGGACAGCGGCCAGCGCCGACCTCATCCGCGCCTGGGCGAAGGACCCCAGGGTGGTGGCCATCGGGGAGATCGGGCTGGATTACCACTACGATCTGGAGTGGAAGCAGACCCAGCACGAGGTGCTGGAGGCGCAGTTGTGTCTTGCCGAGGAACTGGATCTGCCTGTCATCATCCACGACCGGGAGGCCCACGGGGACTGCATGGACATCCTGCGCCGGCACCCGAAGGTGCGAGGGGAGTTTCACTGTTATTCCGGCAGCGCCGAGATGGCGAAGGAGATCCTCTCCTGGGGCTGGTATCTGGGCTTCAACGGGGCCATCACCATGCAGGGGGCCCGCCGGGCCCTGGAGACCATCGCCATGATGCCCACGGATAGGATGCTGCTGGAGACGGACTGCCCCTATCTGGCCCCCATGCCCCGGACCGACGGCCGGCGCAACGATTCGACGAAGCTGCCCCGGGTGGCAGAGGCGATCGCCCAGGTGCGGCACACCACCCCGGAGCTGGTGGCGAAGGTGTGCATGGAAAACGGAAAGCGGTTTTTCGGGATCGAATGAGCGTCCGGGCGGCACTGCCGCCCGGATTTCCTATTGACAAATTGGTCTATCAATGATAGACTAAGGGTGTGGTCTATTGATAATAGACCAATTCATTCCTAGGAGGACCGGTCATGGAGGACGGAAGGCTGGGCGCTGTGGAGGCGCGGTTCGCGGACATCATATGGGAGCGGGCGCCCCTGCGCTCGTCGGAGCTGGTGGCCCTGGCGGCCCAGGAGCTGGGCTGGAAGAAGTCCACCACCTACACGGTGCTGAAAAAGCTGTGCCAGAGGGGGCTGTTCCGCAACGACGGCGGCACGGTCACGGCTCTGGTGAGCCGCCAGGCGTATTACGCCCAGCGGGGGGAAAAACTGGTGGACGAGGCCTTTCAGGGGTCCCTGCCCGCCTTCATCGCGGCCTTCACCGCCCGAAAGGGCCTGACGGCGGCGGAGGCGGAGCAGATCCAGGCGCTCATCGACGCGTATCGGCGGGAGGGGAGAGAATGATAGAGCTGTTTCTCCGGATCGTGCGCACGGGTCTCACCGCCGGGTGGCTGATGGCCGCGGCGCTGCTGGTGCGGCTGCTTTTTCGCGGCGCGCCCAAGTGGACGCGGGGCCTGCTGTGGGCATTGGTGGCGGCGCGGCTGCTGGTACCGGCGCCGCTGTACAGCGCAGTGAGCCTGATCCCGCCACAGGCGGAGCAGAATGTGCAGGCGTACACCTCCCCGGAGGGGGTGCGGGCTCTGGACCAGGTCCTGCCCCAGATCGAGTTCGAGACGGCCCGGGACCGGGAGTCCAACGCCTGGGAGCGGGAAAACGGCGGGCATGTGTTCATAAGCCACACCGCGCCTGCCAGCGCCTATCTCGCCATCGCGTGGATGGCGGGCACGGCCGCCATGGCGCTGTACGCGCTGATCAGTTGGCTGCGTCTGCGCCGCCGGGTGCGGACGGCCGCCCGGCTGGAGGGGCGGGTGTGGGTCTCGGACCGGATCGGCGCGCCGTTCCTTCTAGGGCTTATCCGGCCGCGGATCTATGTGCCCGCGTCCCTGGCGCCGCCAGCGCTGGACTATGCGCTGGCCCACGAGCGGGCCCATCTGCGGCGGGGAGACCATGTGTGGAAGCCGCTGGGCTACGCGCTGCTGGCGGTGTATTGGTTCCAGCCCCTGGCCTGGGCGTGCTATGGCCTTTTCTGCCGGGACATGGAGCTCGCCAGCGACGAGGCGGCGGCCGGTGGCCTGGACCGGGAGGGCCGGGCGGCCTATGCCCAGACGCTGCTGGACTGGGCCGGGCCCGTCCGGGGCGCGGGGGCCTGCCCATTGGCCTTCGGCCGGTCCGACGTGAAGGGGCGGGTGAAGGCGGTGCTGGGATACAAAAAGCCCGCCCGGTGGCTGGCCGGGCTGGCGATCGCGGTGTTTTTGGCGGCGGGAGCCGCCTTCATGACCAGTCCCCGGACGGAGGGCGGCTGGCAGGCCTTCGTGGTGCTCAGCTGGACAAATGACTCGGCCCGGCAGACCGATCCGGCTCAGACCAGTCCGGTCACGGACATGGGCGCGGCGCGATAGCTTCAGACTGCCAGAGAAAGGATGAATGGGAGCGAAGCCCGGTCAGGGCGAACAGTGCGGCATTCCCGCGCGTGAGATCCAAAAGCCGCTGTGCGACAGGCTTTTGGATCATGCCGGCGGGATCCATTCCCGCCGAGCAAATTCAATCAGCGCGGTCAAAAACTCGTTTTTGACAAGCGAAAGCGGGGAGCAGAAGCTCCCCGCTTTTTTCAGTCGAACATCCGTTTTGTGAAGTACACCTTATCCAGCAGGGGGGACAGCTCCATCAGCACGCTGTTCATCCCGTCGCTGCGGTAGGGCGGGGCGGGACTGTGGGCCGTCATGTCCTCCGACTGGCGGTAGGGGATGGAGATGCGCACCGCCGTGCCCTTGCCGGGCCGGCTCTCCAGGATCACAGAGCCCCCGTGGCGCTCCGCGATGCCCCGGGCGATATAGAGGCCCAGGCCCGCCCCGGCGGTGGGATCGGTGCTGCCGCCGGCCGGCTCCCGGCTGAACGCCTGGGCCAGCTGCTCCGGCGGCATGCCGCTGCCCGGGTCCTGGACGGCCAGGATGAACCGGTCGTCCTGACGGCTGAGCTCCACCCGGATGGCGTCGCCGGTCCGGCAATGGAGCAGGCTGTTGGTCATCAGGTTCAAAAGCATGATCTCCAGCAGGTCCTGGTCCGCCATGGTCAGGTGCAGGCCCGGATCGGTCCGGAACACCACCGATACCCCGCGGCTCTCGGACAGGCGGCCCACCGTGTCGCACAGCTGGCGGCACATCTCCCGCAGGTCCGTCACCCGGGGCTTGTAGGGCAGATCGTCCGTCGCCACGCCGGCGGCCAGGGTCATGTGCCGGCAGGTGCGCAGCAGCCGGTAGTATTCCCGGTACAGGATGGCGCTGGTCTCCCGCAGGATGGGGTCGGCCTCCGCCCGGGTATGGCTCACCAGCGCGTCGATGGCGAGCCGGGCGGACATGAGACTGGAGGACAGCTCATGCAGCGCCCGCGCGCCGGGCGGCGGGACCGTCTCCTCCCGGGGGAGGGTGAAGGTGCACACGGCGATGCCGCTCATGCGGACCACGGACGCGCTGGCACGGACGGCACCGATCCGCGCAGAGGCCAAAAAACGGTCCGCCGTCTCGCACAGGATGTGTTCGGGGACCACATCGCCGGCGGGAGCGCCGGGGCCCGTATGCAAAAGCGCGGCGGCAGGAGGATTGGCGAACACGATGGTGCGTGTATCGTCGATGCCGACCACAGGGTCGCGGCTCATCTCGAACAGCGTCCCCAGGGCTTCTGGCGGTATGCTCATATCTTTATCCATACTCTCTCTTTTATGTGTGCGCGGGCACACATATACGCGGACGTGATGCAGACCTGTACGCCGCTATCATAGCAGAAATGGTCGAAAAGCGCAATCCCCGCCACATAGAACGGCTGACAATATAGCATGTGTGCAAAATAATCATGGGAAACCGCCCTTTTTTTCAAATAAGGCTGGAAAAGAGGAAAAGGTTGGTGTATAATATCTCCGGTCGGCCATCGGGCGGATCGCGCAGGCCGGCACACGAAAGAACAAATTCTTTTAGGAGGATATAAAAATGGTAAAAATTGGTGTCAATGGCTTCGGACGTATCGGCCGCCTGGTGTTCCGCGCCGGCTGTGAGCGCGGCGACGTGGATTTCGTCGGCGTCAACGCTCCTGACAAGACCCCTGCTCAGCTCGCCCACTCCCTGAAGTATGATACGGTCCACGGCCGCTTCAAGGGCACCGTCGAGTATGACGACAGCCACCTGATCGTCAATGGCAAGAAGATCCCCCTGCTGAACAGCCGCAAGCCCGCCGAGCTGCCCTGGAAGGCTCTGGGCGCCGAGTACGTGCTGGAGTGCACCGGCAAGTTCCTGACCACCGAGAGCGTGCAGGATCACCTGAACGCCGGCGCTGAGGTCGTGGTCCTGTCCGGCCCCTCCAAGGACGCCACCCCCATGTTCGTCATGGGCGTCAACAACGACAAGTACACCCCCGACCTGAAGGTCGTCTCCAACGCCTCCTGCACCACCAACTGCCTGGCTCCTCTGGCCAAGGTCATCAACGACAACTTCGGCATCGTGGAGGGCCTGATGACCACCGTGCACGCCGCTACCGCCAGCCAGAACATCGTGGACAACTTCAACAAGAAGAGCCTGCGCCTGGCCCGCAGCTGCTTCGACAACATCATCCCCACCACCACCGGCGCCGCCAAGGCCGTGGGCAAGGTCATCCCCGAGCTGCAGGGCAAGCTGACCGGCATGGCCATGCGTATCCCCGCCGCCGACGTGTCCGTGGTCGACCTGACCTGCCGGCTGGAGAAGTCCGCCACCTATGACGAGATCTGCGCCGCCGTGAAGGCCGCCGCCGAGGGCCCCATGGAGGGCATCCTGTATTACTGCGAGGACGAGTGCGTCTCCCAGGACTTCCGCACCGATCCCCACACCTCCATCTTCGACGCCAAGGCCGGCATCGCCCTGAACGGCAACTTCGTCAAGCTGATCGCTTGGTACGACAACGAGTGGGGTTACTCCAACAAGATGCTGGACCTGACCAAGTATATCGACTCTGTCCGTCATCCCCAGTAATACCTCTGTTTGACGCAAGGGCGGCGAAAGCCGCCCTTGTGCTTTACCGGGGATAGGTCCCGGAGCCGCGATTCATCATATAAGATATCCCGGCATATATTCGTTTATCCAGCACTGGTAAGGAGCGCGTATGTCTGAGAAAAAGGGTCAAAACTTTTTGCACGGCGCTGCCATCTACACGGTGGGCATCGTCCTGGTGAAGATCCTGGGCGCGGTATACAAGATCCCCCTGGGCAACATCCTGGATGACGAGGGCTTCGCGTTTTTTGACATCACCTACAAAATCTATAACTTTTTCCTGACCATCGCCACGGCGGGCCTGCCGGTGGCCATGAGCCGCCTCATCTCCGAGGCGGACAGCATGGACCGTGAAAACCAGGTCTACCGGATCTTTAAGGTGAGCACGGCCACGTTCCTGGCCCTAGGCGCCGCCGGAACGGCCATCATGATGCTGTTCCCCACGGAGATCGCGGCCTATATGCACAAGGTCCAGACCGCCCGGAGCATCTTCGTCATGGCCCCCAGCGTGGCGCTGGTGTGCGTGACGGCGGCCTACCGGGGCTATGCCCAGGGCCACGCGGACATGATCCCCACCACCGTCAGCCAGGTGGTGGAGACCGCCGTGAAGGTGGTGGTGGGCCTGGGCGCCGCCGGGTATCTCTATAAGGCCGGATACAGCATGGAGATCTGCGTGGCCGGCGCCATCCTGGGCACCACCGTTAGCTCCCTGGCCGCCGTGCTCTATATGATGGTGAAGGTGCACCGGAAGTACCGGGTCAAGCCCTCGCCGGACGCCTTCGACACGCCGCCCTCCAACCGGTGGGTGCTCAGCAATCTTCTGCGCATCGGCATCCCCATCACCATCTCCACGTCCATTATGAGCATCATCCAGCTGATGGACGCCCAGATCACCATGGCGCGGCTCCAGGGCGCGGCTGGGTATTCCGACACGGCCGCGGGGATACTCTACGGCGTGTACGGCAAGGCCATGACGGTGTATAACGTCCCGTCGGCCTTCGTGGTGCCGTTTTTGTCCAGCATCGTGCCTGCCCTGTCGGCAGCCCGGATGAAGAAGGGGCCGGAGGCGGCCACCGACCTGGCGGAGAGCGCCCTGCGCATGTCCACGCTGCTGTGCCTGCCCATGGCCATCGGCATGGCGGTGCTGGCGGGGCCCTGCATGGATGTGCTCTTTCCCCAGAGTGCCAGCCAGGGGGCGCTGCTGCTGTTCGAGCTGGGCATCACCTGCTACTTTATGACCATGAGCCTGATGACCAACTCCATCCTGCCCGCCAACGGCAACGAGCGGCTGCCGCTGATCTCCATCCTGCTGGGCGGCGTCACGAAGGTGATCGTCACCTATGTGCTGGTGGGCAACCCCCATGTCAACATCTACGGCGCGCCGCTGGGCACCCTGGGCTGCTACCTGGTGATGCTCACCTGCAACCTCATCTTTATGGCCCGGAGCATGGCCCGGCCCATGAATCTGTGGCGGATCGCCGGACGGGCCGGCGTCAGCTGCGCCACCATGGCGGTGGCGGTCTGGGCGGTGTGGAACCTTCTGAGCGCGGTGATGGGCGGCATGGGCGGCTCTGTCGCCGGCCGGCCGCTGAGCCTGCTGGTGCCCTTCGCCCTGTCGGTGATGACGGGCGTGGTGGTGTACTTCGTCATGGCCATCGCCCTGCGGGCCATCACGCTGGAGGACATGAAGCTGTTCCCCAAGGGCGAGATCATAGCGAAAAAGCTGCATATCCGCTGAGATCGGGCAAAAAACGGCGGAAATGCGTCTTTTGTTGAATTTAATACTTGCAGAGGGCAAGAATATATGGTAAATTTTCAGTACAAGGAAAATTACGGTCTGGAAGACTTTCGCGCGATCATGGCGCTGCTCCGGGGGGAGAACGGCTGTCCCTGGGACCGGGTGCAGACCCATGAGTCCATCCGCCGGGATCTGCTGGAGGAGGCCTACGAGACGGCCACCGCCATCGACAGCGGCGATATGGAGAACCTTCTGGAGGAACTGGGCGACCTGCAGATGCAGGTCTTGTTTCACGCCCAGATCGAGGAGGAAAAGGGCGGCTTCACCTTTGAGGACATATGCGACGGCGCCTGCAAGAAGCTGATCCGCCGTCACCCCCATGTGTTCGGCAAGATGGAGCTGGACACCCCGGAGGAGGTTTTGACCACCTGGGACGAGGTGAAGCGCCGGGAGAAGGACCAGACGTCCACCGCCCAGGAGATGCGGAGCGTCGCGGCGGGCATGCCGGCGCTGTGGCGGGCGGAAAAGATCCAGAAGAAGGCCAAAAAGGACGGCTTTGACTGGCCCGACTGGCATGGGGCCCGGGAAAAGCTGAGCGAGGAGCTGGGCGAGCTGGACGAGGCGCTGGCCTGCGGCGAGCGGATCGAGGAGGAGCTGGGCGACGTGCTGGCCGCGGCGGTGAATCTGGCCAGGCTTTTGAAGATCGACCCGGAGCGGGCGCTGAACGGCTCCACGGAGCGCTTTATCCGCCGGTATGGCCGGATGGAGGAGCTGGCCGGCCAGGAGGGACAAGCCCTGGCGGGACTTTCGCTGGACGAGCAGGAAGCGCTTTGGCAGAGGGCAAAGCGGGAAGAATGACATCGTGAGAAATCCGCATCAAGCGGCTTTTGATAAACACAAAAGAGGCGGAAACTACGCCAAATAATCAGGAGGTAAACGTATGAACAAGGCAGAACTCATCGCGGCTGTTGCCGAGAAGACCGATCTGAGCAAGAAGGATGCCGAGAAGGCCGTCAACGCTGCCATCGAGACCATCACCGATACCCTGAAGACGGGCGGCAAGGTCCAGATCGTCGGCTTCGGCGCTTTTGACGTGAAGGAGCGCGCTGCTCGCATCGGCCGCAACCCCCAGACCAAGAAGGAGATCAAGATCCCCGCTTCCAAGATCCCTCAGTTCAAGGCCGGCAAGGCTCTGAAGGACGCGGTGGCCGACTGATCACCTGTCATACTGCAAGCGCGGCGCGGGTCTCCCCGCGCCGCGGGCATTTTGTGAGGAGACGTCATGCGACTGGATAAGTATCTGAAAGTATCCCGGCTCATCAAGCGCCGCACCGTGGCCAACGAGGCCTGCGACGGCGGGCGAGTGACCGTCAACGGTGCCCCGGCCAAGGCCTCCCGTGAGGTGAAGGCAGGGGACGTGATCGAGATCCGCTTCGGCGAGCGCTCCACCCGGGTAGAGGTGATGTCCGTGGCCGAGACGGTGTCCAAGGCGGACGCGGTGGCCATGTACCGGGAGATCTGACGGCCTTCGACGGCTTTCGCCGCGGCGGAGGGCGCTTTTTGTTAAGAAACCTGTTGACGCTGTCTGAAACCGGCGGTTTTAGGACTTTTGAGCCGGTACATCATAATCGTGGCCATGCCTCCATATCCATGGGATATGGAGGTGTTTTTTGTGAGAAGAATTCTGGCATTCATCCTGACGGCCATCCTGCTGGCCACGCCCACGCTGGCGGCGGAGCCCCTGCCGGAGGACGCGATCACCATCCAGGCGCCCCACGCGGTGCTGATGGAGAAGACCACCGGCACGGTGATCTACGAGAAGGACGCCCACACCCGCTGCGCCCCGGCCAGCGTGACGAAGGTGATGACCATGCTGCTGGTGGCGGAGGCCTTGGAGGCGGGCACCATCTCCCGGGACACGCTAGTGACCGCGTCGGAGACGGCCTGCTCCATGGGCGGCAGCCAGATCTGGCTGGAGCCGGGGGAGCAGATGACGGTCTCCGAGATGCTCAAATGCGTGGCGGTGGTCAGCGCCAACGACTGCGCCGTGGCCCTGGCGGAGCTGATCGCCGGCTCTGAGGAGGCATTCGTCCGGAAGATGAACCAGCGGGCGGGCCAGCTGGGCATGGCGGATACCCACTTCACCAACTGCACGGGCCTCAGTGACGACGACGAGCACTACACCTCCGCCTATGACATCGCCCTCATGAGCCGGGAGCTGATCGGCCACGACATGATCAAGGAGTACACCACCATCTGGATGGACTCCATCCGGGGCGGCGAGTTCGGCCTATCCAACACCAACCGGCTCATCTACGGCTACGAGGGGGCCACCGGCCTCAAGACCGGCTTCACCTCCAAGGCCATGTATTGTCTGGCTGCCACAGCGGAGCGGGACGGGGTGGAGTATATCGCCGTGATCCTCCACGGCCAGACCTCCCAGGAGCGGTTCGACGACGCCAGGACCCTGCTCAACTACGCTTTCGCCAACTACGGCCTGGCCTCCCTGCGGCCGGGGCAGGCGCTGGCGCCCATCCCGGTGGCCATGGGCGCAGCCGACAGCGTCCAGCCGGTGTTCACCGGCGGGGAGTGGCTGGTGCAGGAAAAGGGCGCGCTGGCGGAGCTGCGGTATGAGCTGCAGCTGCCGGAGGAGCTCTCCGCGCCGGTGGCCCAGGGGCAGGTCCTGGGCTCCATGGCCGTGCTGGCGGGGGACCGGCAGATCGCGACGGTCCAGATCGTGGCCGGGGAGAGCGTGGAGCGGATGGGCTTCTGGGCCGTGTACGGCCGGCTGCTGGGCTCGCTCATCGGCTGGAAGGACTGACAGCCCCATCCGGGAAGAAAAAACCGCCCTTTTTCATCTCCGACGCCCCACCGGAGCGCCATATGACTTGAAAAATGGCGGGAAACAAGGTATAATACCTTAAATAGCCGCGTGACTGCGGCAATGATATCAATGAACAAAGGAGGGCGGATCATGGTCAAGGTCGATCTGTCCGGCGCGCTGGGCTTTCTGGACAGCGTAGGGCCGGATTATGGCGCCGCCGGGCAGGCCCATCGTGCCCTGGCAGAGGGGACGGGCGCAGGCGCTGATTTCATAGGCTGGCGGGAGCTTCCCCGCCGCGTGCAGGGGGAGGAGCTGAAAAAGATCACCTCCGCCGCGGAGCGCATCCGCGATACCAGCGAGGTGCTGGTGGTGGTAGGGATCGGCGGCAGCTATCTGGGAGCCCGGGCAGGCATCGAGCTGATCAAGCCCAAGAACGGCCCCGAGATCATCTTTGCCGGCACCGGTCTTTCGCCGGACGATCTGAACGACAAGCTGGACCAGCTGGGAGACAGGGACTTCTCCGTGAACGTGGTGTCCAAATCCGGCACCACCCTGGAGCCGGCGGCGGCCTTCCGGATCTTCCGGGGCCTGCTGGAGAAGAAATACGGCGCGGCCGCCCGCAAGCGGATCTATGCCACCACCGACAAGGCCCGGGGCGTGCTGAAGACCATCGCCGACAAAGAGGGCTACGAGACCTTCGTGGTGCCCGACGACGTGGGCGGGCGCTACAGCGTGCTGTCCGCGGTGGGCCTGCTGCCCCTGGCGGCGGCCGGATGCGACGTGCACACCATGGTGGGCGCGGCGGCGGAGGCCCTGTATGAGCTGGACCTGCGCAACCCCGACAACCCCGCCTGGCAGTATGCCGCCACCCGCAACGCCCTGTATTCCAAGGGAAAGAAGATCGAGATCCTGGCCAGCTACGAGCCGTCCTTCCGGTATATGGCCGAGTGGTGGAAGCAGCTGTACGGCGAGAGCGAGGGCAAAAACGGCGTGGGCATCTATCCGGCCAGCGTGGAGTATAACGCCGATCTGCACTCCATGGGCCAGTACATCCAGGACGGCCCCCGCATCCTGATGGAGACGGTGGTCAGCTTCGACCGGCCCCGTCGGGACTATGAGATGCCCTTCGCCATGGGCGATGCGGACGGACTGAACTACCTGGCCGGCCGGGGCCTGGGGGAGATCTCCCGGGTGGCCATGGAGGCGGTGAAGGCCGCCCACGTGGCCGGCGGCGTGCCCAACATGGGCGTGAGCGTGGCCCGGCGGGACGAGGAGGGCTTCGCGGAGCTGGTGTGCTTCTTTGAAGTGGCCTGCGCCATCAGCGGCTATATGCTGGGTGTGAACCCCTTCGACCAGCCCGGCGTGGAGGCCTATAAGAAAAATATGTTCCGCATGCTGGGCAAGCCGGGCGCCTGATGGCGAAGGACGGAAAAAATTGACGGGGTTTTATCAAATTTCCGTTGCCAGACGGTGGGAAAGATGATAGAATAAGGCCATCACAAGAAGGGAGCGTGATGATCTTTTGATCAGATTGATCATGGGTCTCAAAGGGACCGGCAAAACGAAACGGCTGGTGGAATTGGTCCGCAAAGCGGTGGATGAGGAACACGGCGATGTGATATGCATCGAGAAAGATAAAGTCCTTACGTACGACATTCCCTATCAGGCCCGGCTGGTGCATGCATCCCAGTATGGGATCAACTCCATCGACCTGATGCGCGGCTTCATCAGCGGCCTGTCCGCCGGCAACTTTGACATCACCCATGTGTTTATCGACAATCTGTTCAAGATCATCCGGCCTGCCTCCGAGGAGGAGCTCAGCGGATTTCTGTCCTGGCTGGAGAAGTTCGGCCAGTCGGAGAGCATCACCTTCACGGTGACCGTCTCCGCCGATCCGTCCAGCTTTGGCGAGGACGTGACCAAATATCTCTACGAGGGATAAGCGCAGGGCATAAAAAAGACTCCGGCTGCGGCCGGAGTCTTTTTTATGGCGTCAAATGCTTCTGCGGAGGCTGTCATGCGCCTGGAGCAGGCCCTGACAGAACCCGTCTGCGTCGGCCTGGGTGGTGAAGCGGCCCAGGGATACGCGGATGGCCCCGTCGATCACCTTGGGCGCGAGGCCCATGGCCTCCAGCACATGGCTGCGGGCGCCCCGCTTGCAGGCGGAGCCCTTGGACACGCAGATGCCCAGCCCGTCCAGGAAGTTCAAGAGCACCTCGCTGCGGTAGCCGGGCAGGGCGAGGCACAGGATGTGGGGCGCGCCGCCGCCGATGACGACCAGGTCCGAGATGGAGGCGGCGAGCGTCTCGATGATGCGCTGCCGCAGCGCCGCCATCCGGCCGGGGGCGTCTTTGTCCGCCCGGTACGCCTCTACGGCCGCCGCCAGGGCCAGGATGCCGGGCATGTTCTCCGTGCCGGAGCGGAAGCCCGCCTCCTGTCCGCCGCCCAGCACCAGCGGCGGCAGGCGAAGGCCGGCGCGGACGCACTGGGCGCCCACGCCCTTGGGGGCGTGGATCTTGTGGCCGGAGACGGTGACAATGTCCGCGCCCAGGGCCTTGACAGTGAAGGGCACCTTCATGTATCCTTGTATGGCGTCCGTGTGCAGCAGGGCGGGGCAGCCCGCGGCCCTGATGGCCCGGGCCACGGCGGGTATATCCGTCACCGCGCCGGTCTCGTTGTTGACCAGCATCAGGCTCACCAGTGCCGTGTCCGGCCGCAGGGCGGCGGCCACGCCGGCGGCGGACACCGCCCCGTCGGGCCCGGGGGCCAGGCGGGTGACCTCCCAGCCCTGAGACTGCATATAGTCCAAAGTCCTGCGCACCGCGTCGTGCTCGGCCAGGCCGCTGACGATGTGTTTTCCCTTGTGGCGCATGAGCTGGCAGGCGCCACGGATGGCCCAGTTGTCACCCTCGGAGCCGCCGGAGGTGAAATATACCTCCCCGGGCTCCGCGCCCAGGCTGGCGGCCAGCGTCTCCCTGGCGACCTTTAGCGCCTGGCGGGCGTCCCGGCCGGGACCGTGGGTGGAGCTGGGGTTGCCGTAGCCCTCCGTCATGGCGGCCAGCGCCGCCCGGGCCGCCTCAGGGCAGACCTGGGTGGTGGCCGCATTATCCAGATAGATCATAAAAAATCACCGAGGGCATTATACCCTCTGTGCCGGGAAAAGGCAAGGATTATGAAGTACGCAGTATACACCCTGGGGTGTAAAGTGAATCAGTACGAGACCCAGGCGCTGGAGACCATGCTCCGGGAGAGGGGCTTCGAGCCGGCGGAGCGGGACGCGGATGTGGTGATCGTCAACACCTGCGCCGTCACCGCTGAGAGCAGCCGCAAGTCCCGCCAGGCCATCCGGCGGCTGCAGGGCCAAAATCCCGGGGCGCTGACGGTGGTGTGCGGCTGCTTCTCCCAGCTGGAACCGGACGCCGTCGCCGCTCTGGGGGCGGATATCGTATTCGGCAGCGGCGATAAGCACGCCCTGGCAGAGGCCATCGAGCGGGCCCTGCCCGCCCGGTCGGTGGACGATCCCTTCCAGCGGCGGGCCTTCGAGCCTCTGCCCGCCGGGCCGGCCGCCGGCCGGACACGGGCCATGCTGAAGATCCAGGACGGGTGCGACAATTTCTGCACCTACTGCGTCATCCCCTATACCAGGGGCCGGGTCCGGTCCCTGCCCCTGGAGGACTGCGCCGCCCAGGGGGCGGCCCTGGCGGAGGAGGGCTTCCATGAGATCGTCCTCACCGGCATCGAGATCGCCTCCTACGGCAAGGATCTGCCGGGAAAGCCCACGCTGGCCGACGCGGTGGAGGCGGTGGCCAAGGCCGCGCCCCAGGCCCGGGTCCGGCTGGGCTCTCTGGAGCCCACGGCGGTGACGGATGGGTTCTGCGCGCGCCTGGCGGCGCTGGGGAACGTGTGTCCCCATTTTCACCTGTCGCTCCAGTCCGGCTGCGACGACACCCTCAGGCGGATGAATAGGAAATACGACACCGCCGCCTTTCTGGCGGTATGCGGGCGGCTGCGGAAGGCATTTCCCGGCTGCGCGCTGACGGCGGATCTGATCTGCGGCTTTCCGGGGGAGAGCGAGGCGGATTTTCGCAGCACGCTGGCGTTTTTGCAGACATGCGGCTTTTACAGCGTCCACGCCTTTCCCTATTCCGTCCGGCCCGGCACCAAGGCGGCGGATATGCCGGGGCAGCTGTCCCGGGCGGAGAAGGAGGAGCGTGTCCGCCGGGCGGGGGAGGTCATCGCCGGACTGCGGACGGCCTATCTGACGGGCCGGGTGGGCCAGGTGGAGCAGGTGCTTTTTGAGACGGACCGCTCCGGCCACGGGGGCGATTACTGTCCGGTGCGCATCCGGGGCAGCGCCAGGCGGGGCGAGGTAAAAAATGTGCTCATAGACGCCGTCGACGGCGATACGCTTTTGGGCGAATTGACAAATCCGTCGGAATGATTTGCAATCCGCGGCAAAATGCGATAATATCTCGTTATTCCAGAGTTTATTGAGGTAAAGCCATGAAGAGGGAAGAGGTATTCAACTTTTCCGCGGGACCGTCGGTCCTGCCCAGAGAGGCCCTGGAGCGGGCCGCCGCGGAGATCCTCAACTACAACGGCAGCGGCATGTCCGTCATGGAGATGAGCCACCGCAGCGCGTTTTTCCAGGAGATATTCGACAGCACCAAGCAGAAGCTGAAAAAGGCGCTGAACGTGCCGGACAGCCATGAGATCCTGTTTTTGCAGGGCGGCGCGTCGCTGCAGTTCTCCATGGTGCCCCTGAACCTGATGGAGGGGGGCACGGCGGATTACGCCGTCACCGGCAACTTCTCCAACATCGCCATGAAGGAGGCCCAGAAGTACGGCACGGTCCACATCGCCGCCTCCTCCCAGGACGATAACTTCTCCTATATCCCCGGTCAGGCCGCGCTGGACCTGAGCCCGGATGCCAAGTATTTCTATTACTGCTCCAACAACACCATCTACGGCACCGCCTGGAACTATGTGCCCGCCACGGCCGCGCCGCTGGTGTGCGACATGAGCTCGGAGATCCTCTCCCGGCCGGTGGACGTGTCGAAATACGGCCTCATCCTGGCCGGCGCCCAGAAGAACATGGCCCCGGCGGGCGTCACCGTGGTGATCATGGACAAGGCCCTGGCGGGCCGGGAGGCGCCCTATACGCCCCTGATGCTCTCCTACAAGACCATGATCGCCAAGGACAGCATGTACAACACCCCGCCCTGCTGGTGCATCTATATGCTGGGGCTAGTGCTGGACTGGCTGGAGAAGCAAGGCGGCGTGGCCGGCATGGAGGCCATCAAGCACGAGAAGGCCGCCGTCATCTACGACATCATCGACAACAGCTCTCTTTACAAGGGCTGCGCCCGGCCGGAGGACCGCAGCGACATGAACGTCACCTTCCGCACGGGTGACGCCGATCTGGATGCGGCCTTCGCCAAAGAGGCCCAGGCGAAGGGCCTGATGAACCTGAAGGGCCACCGGAGCGTGGGTGGCCTGCGGGCGTCGCTGTATAACGCCCAGCCCATGGAGGGCGTGCTGGCTCTGGCGGCGTTTATGAAGCGATTCGAGGTGGAGCACCATGTATAAAGTCAAGACCATGAATAACATCGCCCCGGCGGGACTGGACGTGCTGACGGGCAAGGATATCCGGGTGGACAACGACGCGGCCGATCCCGACGGACTGCTGGTCCGCTCGGCCAAGCTGCACGACATGACCTTCGGGCCCAATCTGCTGGCCATCGCCCGGGCGGGGGTGGGGACGGACAACGTGCCCGTCCAGCGGTGCACGGAAAAGGGCGTGGTGGTGTTCAACACCGCCGGCGCCAACGCCCAGGCAGTGGTGGAGCTGGCGGTGTGCTCGCTGGTGCTGGCGTCCCGGGATCTGATGGGCGGGGCCCTGTGGGTCAACTCCCTGGCCGGACGGGACGACGTGGAGGCCGCCGTGGAGGCGGGGAAAAAGGCCTACGTGGGCCCGGAGATCCGGGGCAAGACCCTGGGCGTCATCGGCCTGGGGGCCATCGGCGCCCGCATCGCCAAGAGCGCTTTGAACCTGGGCATGAACGTGGTGGGCTACGACCCCTATCTGTCGGTGGAGGCGGCCTGGCATCTGCACAGCGACGTCAAGCACGCGGAGGATCTGCCCGGGCTGTTCAAGGCCGCGGACTATGTGCTGATCCAGGTGCACCACAACGAGAAGACCCACCACATGCTGGACGCCGCCGCCATTGCCCAGATGAAGGACGGCGTGCGCATCATCAACCTGGGCCGGGGCGGCCTGGTGGATGAGGACGCGGTGCTGGCGGGGATCGCCTCCGGCAAGGTGGCCCGGTATGTCACCGACTTCCCCAGCGCGAAGCTGGCGGGGGCCAAGGGCGTGGTGGCCTTTCCCCATCTGGGGGCGTCTACCCCCGAGAGCGAGGAGAAGTGCGCCATCATGGCGGCCCAGGAGCTGGCCGACTATCTCATCAACGGCAACATCATCAACTCCGTCAATCTGCCGGCGCTGACCCTGGAGCGGGCGGGCGTGGCCCGCATCTGCGCCATCCATGACAACATCCCCAGGATGCTCAACAGCTTCCTGGACATCATCGGCGGAGAGAACATCAACGTGGAGCACATGCAGAACCGGGCCCGGGGCGAGGTGGCCTACACGGTCATCGATGTGGGCAGCCCCATCAGCCAGGAGCTGGCGGGACGGATCGCCGCCGTGCCCCATGTGCGCCGGGTACGGGTGCTATGATATACGGGTGCTGTGATATAAGGACCGCGACCAGACGGGCCGGGGAGAGATCCCCGGCCCGCGTTTGTTTTGGATGTGTTAACATAATTACAAAAGTTAGTGTTTTGAATAACAAACTGGAAACAAAAATTGCAAATATTTCTTGCAAATGGTCCGTATCCATGGTATAGTGTGTGTATCTGTAAAGAGAGCCACCATATGTATCGTCTGACAGATGGAGGAAACCATGGCCGTTTTCAAAAAAGGGATCGCGCTTTTGCTGGTCCTTACTATATTTATCACCATAGGAGACGGGCTGGCCTTCGCCAGCGCGGGGCTTGAAGCGCCTCCCGATCCGGAGGGCTCCTCCGTGGCGGAGGAGCAGCAGCCCGCGCCCGAGGCCGAAGAGACCGAAAGCGAGAGCGGGGAACAGGCCCCCCAGCCGGAGCAACCGGAGACCGATCTGGAACCCGAGCAGTCCCAGGAGCCCGTTCAGCCCGAGGAGACCGAGCCCGCGGGATCGGATGAGCCCAGTGAGGACGAGCCTGCGACCATGTCCCTGCAGCCGGAGCACAAGGTCTGGCCCTGGACGGAGCCGGGCAACACTGCGGCCGCCATCCTGGGCGGCGGCTGGACGCTGGATACCGGCAGCGGCTACTATTACAGCGAGAACGGCATTTGGCTGCAGCAGGGCGGCGAGCCTGTCAAGATCTCCGACGCGCAGGCGGACAACCTGAACCTGGCCGGACAGTGGATCTACTACACCAGCGGCGACACGGTGTGGCGCATGAGCGCCGGCGGCGGCGGGGCGGAGAGCGTCTATACCGCCGACGGGCACATCTGGCAGATGTACGTCATGGGCGACGAGCTGCGCATGTCCGTGGACGGCTCCGTGGTGTCCTATGACATGGGGACCGGCGTCGCGGAGACCCTGGACGCCCCTACGAACGTGAAGGGCCTGATCCCCACGCGCTACGGCAATCTCTATCTGACGGGCGAGCTCTTCGCTTACGATCTCTGGGCGGAGCAGACAAAGCTGCTGTCCGGGGTGGACAGCGCCTATCCCGACGGGGACTGGCTGGTGGTGGTCACCGGCGGCGTGACCTATCAGACCGATCTGGCGGCCCTCTTTGAGGGGAGCGTGTCCCTGCGGGATTACAACCTGCACCAGGACGAGGCCGCCGCGATCAGCGCCGGCTCCGACGAGCTGGCTCTGGACAAGGAGAGGGCCTATCTGGAATCCGAGCAGTACCAGGCCATGCAGGAGGCCTTGGTGGAATATGCCAACAACGGCATCGCCACCATCAGCGCCTCCACGGTGCTGACCAAGAGCCTGACCGCCAACCAGCAGAACATCGTTCTGCGTGCCCAGCAGATGGCCGAGGTCAAGTGGACCCCGGTGAAGACCATCACTGCCTGGGGCGGCAACGACCCCTCTTACATCAGCACCAAGAGCGACTCCGTCTATAAGACGGACAACGGCAAGTTCGTGGCCGGCAAGACCTATAAGGGCGTGCCCTACTCCCAGGCGGTGGGTACCGGCTACGTGGGCTGGGAGATCTCTCTGGGCAAGTTCCTGCAGGAGGTGGGCAACGCCTCCAGCCCGCTCTATACCAGCCACTCCACATACGGCCGCCAGGCCCCCTATTACGGCAGCGACTGCTCCGGCTTCGTGTCCTACGCATGGGATCTGCCGTACCGGTGCCCCTGCTCAACGCTGGTGAACTTCTCCGAGCCCATCGGCGCGCCCAACAAGGACAACGTGCTGTACAAGCTGCAGGTGGGCGACTGCCTGAACCTGACCAGCGAGCACGTGGTGCTGGTCACCGATATCGGCTACGACAGCCAGGGCCGCGTGGTCTCCGTGGAGATCACTGAGCAGACCCCCTCCAAGATGCGGGTAACGGTCTACGGCGAGGTCATCAGCGGCCGGACTTATGAGTACCAGGGCCAGCTGTCCTACATCTACAACTACTACCTGACCAAGGGCTACAAGATCTACCGGCGGGACTGCTCCAGCCGGCCCAATGTGAGCGAGCCCAACGACGATGCGAAGCTGAGCTACGCGCCCGCGCCCACCATGACGGTGACGGCCCAGGGGCCCGCCTCCGCCAAGATCACCCTGAGCCACGCCACCTCCGGCACGGTCATCTACTACACCACCGACGGCTCCGCGCCATCCACCTCCAGCACGAAGTATACCGGTCCGTTCACCGTGAGCAAGTCTGTTACGATCCGCGCCATCGCCAAGGTGCCGGGGTATGAGAACAGCTTCCCCCTGAACGAGAAGGTGGATATGGCCAACCAGCCCACGCTCCAGGCCACCGGCCTGTCCGACGGCTCCGGCGTGTTCCTGAGCAACGGTGTCTATTACGTGGACAGCAGCAAGAAGCTCACCCTGAATGGGGCCAGCGGCGCCACGATCTACTACACCACCGACGGCTCCACGCCCACGCTCAGCAGCAGCAAGGTCACCTCTTCCACCGCCATCAGCGTGACCGACGGCATGACGATCAAGGCCTTCGCCGCCGCGTCCAAGGGCGTGCCCAGCCAGGTGGCCGAGTTCCAGGTGAAGGTGGGCAAGCTCTACACCATCACGGTGGACGACCCGTTCGGCTTCGTCTCGCCCAGCGGCTCCGCCAGCGTGCTGGAGGGGAGCACCGTCACCTTCCAGTTCGGCTCCACCAACGGCTATACCCTGGGCAACGTGAAGGTGGACGGCGAGAACCTGGGCGCGGTGAGCAAATATACCTTCTCCAATGTCAAGGCCGACCACACCGTCAAGGCGGAGGTGAAGCTGCCCTTCACCGACGTCTCGTCCGGCAGCTGGTATGTGGACGCCGTGGCCTTCGCCACCAACAAGGGCATCTTCAACGGCACGTCCTCCACCAAGTTCGAGCCTGAGTCGGCCATGAACCGAGCCATGTTCATCACGGTCCTGGGGCGGTACGCCAATCTGGATAGCTCCATCGGCAGCTGGTCCGGCAAGATGGGTCTGACCAACGGCACGGACATCTACGTCCGCTCCAGCACCAGCACCAGCTCCTCCCATGTGACCATCATCGCCGCCTCCGGCCAGTACATCAAGGTCAAGAGCGTCGTGCCCGCCTCCCAGAGCAAGGACGGCGCGGTCTGGTACCAGGTGGAGTACAACGGCAAGACCGGCTATGTGCGCAGCGTGATGCCCAGCAACAACAAGACCCTCATGTATGTGTGTCAGTTCGACGATCTGACAGGCTCCGACATCAGCTACTGCGTGGGCTATGCCCAGTGGGCCAATCTGCAGGGCATCGTCAACGGCACATCCTCCACCACCTATTCGCCCAAGAACTCCATCTCCCGGCAGGACATCTGTGTGATCCTGTATAAGTACCTGACCGATTACAAGGGCATGAAGCTGCCCACGAACAACGCCAGCTTCAACGATATCTCCAGCGTGGGCAGCTACGCCTCCACCGCGGTCAAGGCCATGGCCTCCATCGGCGTGGTCACCGGTGACAACAGGGGCAACTTCAACCCCACGGCTGCCGCCACCCGCGCGGAGGTCGCCACGATCTTCATGCGCCTGGACGAGTATCTGAACGGCTGAGCCGGCAAAAAACGAATTTCACCCCCTCTGTGCGGGCCGCATACAATGGCCTGAGCGGAGGGGGTGTTGTTATGGATCTGGAGGGATACGCGAAAAAGCTGCGCCGGGGAGAGAGCGGCGCGGCCCTGGACGCCCTGGCCCGGTCCGGAGAGGCGGAAAAGCTCCTGGACGGGGTGGATAGGCAGGCGCTGGAGCAGGCGGCGAAGGCGGGCGACATGCAGGCGCTGGGCCAGATCCTGCGGCAGGTGCTGGCCACGCCCGAGGGCAGACGGCTGGCCTCGCAGGTGCAAAAGGCGGTGAACGGCGATGGACGGTGATCTGGCGGCCAATCTGCAGGCTGTGCTGTCCGACCCGGAGCAGATGGAGAAGCTGTCCGAGATGGCGAAGAGCCTCTTTGCCCAGAGCCCGGGGGGCGGGGAGCAGCGGCAGGACCCGCCGGCGAGGAAGGAACCGGCCTTGGGCCAGCCGGACGAGCGGTTCCTGTCCGTCATCGGAAAGGCCTTTGCCCGCGGCAGAGAGAAGAGCCGCTCCACGGCGCTGCTGCTGGCCATGCGGCCCTATATGAAGCCGGAAAAGCAGGAGAAGCTGGACCGGGCCATGCAGATCGCCCGGATGGCGAACATCGCCGGCACGGTGATGCGGGAATACGGTGGCGGCCATGGCGTATAGCGGCGCGTATCGCCCGGGGGAGGAGCGCCGGCAGCGGCCCGCGCCAGCGGCTATGCCCCAGGATGTGCGACCGCCCCGGAGAGAGGATAAACTCTCCGGGGCGGTGGGGGCGCTGATGCGAAGGCTGGAGACCGTGAGCGCGAACATGGAGACGGACGATCTCATCATGGCGCTGATCCTGTATCTCATGTACCGGGAAAGCGGCGACAAGGACCTTCTCATCATGCTGGGCGCCATGCTGTTGACATAAAAATGAGAGCGCGCTGTAAAGCGCGCTCTACAATATGAAACGCCTCCCCTGTGCAAGGGGAGGTGCCGAGCGAAGCGAGGCGGAGGGGTTGTCACAATCCCCCAGTCACGCTGAAGCGTGACAGCCCCCTTTGCACAAGGGGGCCGTCGATGCAGTATCGCCTGTGGCGATGAAAAGGTTCATTACGCTCTCGGCACAAGGCCGACTTTTTTGTACACCTTGCGCAGGGTCTTCATGGCGATGTAGGAGGCCTTCTCCGCGCCGGTGCGGCAGAGGTTCTCCAGATAGCCCTTGTCCTTCATGAGGCGCTGCGCCTCCTCACGGATGGGGCGGAGGGTCTCCACCACCGACTCGCCCACGGCGGTCTTGAAGTCGCCGTAGCCGTGGCCGGCGAACTCGTCCTCGATCTGGTCAAAGCTCTCCCCGGTGCAGCTGGCGTAGATCTGCATGAGGTTCGCCACGCCGGGCTTATGCTCCCGGTCGTAGCGCACGCACCGCTCGCCGGTGTCGCTGTCGGTGACGGCCCGCTTGAACTTGCGCATGATGTCCTGGGGCTGGTCCATCAGGCACACGCGGCCGTTTCCGATGTCGTCGGACTTGGACATCTTGCTGCTGGGGTCCAGCAGGTCCATGATCCGGGCGCCCACCTTGGGGATGTAGGGCTCGGGGATCTTGAACACGTCGCCGTACACGCCGTTGAAGCGGTGGGCGATGTCCCGTGTCAGCTCCACGTGCTGGCGCTGGTCGTCCCCCACGGGCACGTAGTCCGGCTGATACAGCAGGATGTCCGCCGCCATCAGGGAGGGATAGGCGAAGAGACCGCCGTTTATATTGTCCGCATTTTTCGCAGACTTGTCCTTGAACTGGGTCATGCGGCTCAGCTCGCCGAACATGGTGTAGCACTGCAGCACCCAGCCCAGCTGGGCGTGCTCCGGCACGTGGGACTGGATGAACAGGGTGTTCTTCTCCGGGTCCAGTCCGCAGGCCACGTACTGGGCCAGCTGCTCCAGCGTCCGCCGGCGCAGCAGCGCCGGGTCTTGGCGGGTGGTCAGCGCGTGCAGATCCGCCATGAAGTAGTAGCAGTCGAAGGTCTCGGCCCGCTCCGCCCAGTTTTTGATGGCCCCCAGGTAGGAGCCCAGTGTCAGGTCGCCGGAGGGCTTGATGCCGGAGAGCATCACTTTTTTCTTCTCGTCCATATATCCACGCTTTCCACGGCACGCGCCGTTACGTTTTCCTTTTCCAACTAAATATAATATCACATTTGATTATCTCTTGACAACCCGCTCAGAATAAAATATGCTTATGGCAGTCTGAACGAGCGAGGAAACACATATGGACGAGAAGTTTTTTGAGGATCTGGAGGCACGCATCCCCACCGGGGAGGTGCGCACCCGGTTCGCCCCCAGTCCCACGGGGTATATGCACGTGGGCAACCTGCGCACGGCGCTGTATACCTGGTGCATCGCCCGCCACTATGGCGGGAAATTCATTCTGCGCATCGAGGACACCGACCAGAACCGGCTGGTGGAGGGCGCGGTGGATGTGATCTACCATACCCTCGCCGACTGCGGCCTGGATTGGGACGAGGGCCCGGACAAGGGCGGCCCGGTGGGGCCCTATGTGCAGACCGAGCGGCGGGGGCTGTATCTGCCCTATGCCCAGCGGCTGGTGGAGCGGGGCCATGCCTATTACTGCTTCTGCGACAAGGCGGACAGCGAGGAGGAGAGCGGGTCGTTCCAGAAGGCAGAGGACCCCTGCCGGGACCTGCCGGCAGAGGAAGTGCAGCGCCGTCTGGCGGCGGGTGTACCCTACGTCATCCGTCAGAAGATCCCCAAGGAGGGCTCCACCACCTTCCACGACGAGATCTTCGGCGATGTGACCGCCCCCAACAAGGACCTGGACGACCAGGTGCTCATCAAGCGGGACGGCCTGCCCACCTATAACTTCGCCAACGTGATCGACGACCACCTGATGGGCATCACCCACGTGGTCCGGGGCTCGGAGTACCTGGCCAGCGCCCCCAAGTATAACCTCCTCTACGAGGGCTTCGGATGGGATGTGCCCAAGTATGTGCACTGCTCGCCGGTGATGCGGGACGCCCACAACAAGATGTCCAAGCGCCACGGTGACCCCTCCTATGAGGACCTGCTGGAGCGGGGCTATCTGCGGGCGGCCATCGTCAACTACGTGGCCCTGCTGGGCTGGGCCCCCGGCGGGGAGCGGGAGATCTTCTCCGTGCAGGAGCTGGCCCAGGCCTTCGACCTTGCCGGCATCAGCAAGAGCCAGGCCATTTTCGACATCGAAAAGCTGACGTATTTCAACGCAGAGTACATCCGCGCCATGAGCCCGGAGCAGTTCGCCGCGGCGGCGGAGCCCTACATCCGCCAGGCGGTGAAGGACCCGGCCATCGACCCGGCGGCGGTGGCGGCGCTGCTGCAGCAGCGCACGGAGGTGCTCACCGACATCCCCGGCAAGCTGGGCTTTTTCGATGCGCTTCCCGACTACGACACGGAGCTTTACGTGCACAAAAAGTCCAAGAGCGACAAGGAAAGCGCTCTTGTGATGCTCCAGGCGGCGCTGCCGGTGCTGCAGGCGCTGCCCGTTTGGGACAACGAGCACATCCACGACGCCCTGGTCTCCCTGGCGGAGGAGCTCCAGGTCAAAAACGCCAAGCTCATGTGGCCGGTGCGCATCGCCGTCACCGGCACCGCCGTGACCCCCGGCGGCGCGGTGGAGATCTGCTCCATCCTGGGCCGGGAGGAGACCCTCCGGCGGATGCAGGACGGCATCGGGCGGCTGGCCTGAGACAGATTTTAACAGAACGCATACACCTCTTTCCGGACACAATAGCCAGGAAGAGGTGTATCTTTTTATGAAAAAACGGACGACTGTACGCGTGATAACGTTTTTATCCGCCGCGCTGACGGTGGTGGGGGTGTTCGCCGTGTGCAATACCCGCAAGGCCAACGCCTTGGAGCGCTATGCCCGGTCGGCGACGGAGCGGGCCTTCGACGAGCTGGTGACCAGCGTGTCGGAGCTGTCCAACGATCTGGAGAAGAGCCAGTATCTGGCCGACCCGGCGCTGGAGAGCTCACTGTGCACCCAGATCTTTGGCCGGGCCCTGACCGCGCAGATGGCCGTGGAGGCGCTGCCCTATGCCTCCCAGGAGCTGGAGCAGACCGCCAGCTTCGTGGCCAAGGTGGGGGACTATGCCAATACCCTGGCCCGGACGGTGGGGCGCAGCGGGGGATACTCCGACGAGGAGCTGGAGAATCTGCGGAGCCTGGCGGAGACGGCCTCCGTGATGAAGCTGAACCTGCAGGACATGCAGGCTCGGGTCGCGGAGGGGGCGCTGACGCTGGAGAACGTCTATGAACAGACCGACGGCACCGCCGGCGGGGAGGATCAGCCGCCGCTGGCGGGCACGGCCTTCCAGAGCATCGAGCAGCAATTCCCCGAGATCCCCACCCTCATCTACGACGGGCCCTTTTCCGAGAGCATGTCGGACAGCAAGGCCCTGTTTTTGGAGGGCAAGGAGGACGTGGACGAGACGGGCGCGCTGAAGGCCGCGGCCGCCTTTTTGGAGGCGGACCCCGCCGACCTGTCGATCGTCGGCCAGCGGGAGGGGGCCGTGCCCTGCTGGATCTGCGGCGGCCGCGTCCACGGCGGGGAGTACACCCTGTCCGTGACCAAGCAGGGAGGCGAGATATGGAGCGTGATCTGCGACCGGCCGGTGGGGGAGCAGAGCTACTCCATCCGCCAGGGACTGGACATGGCGGAGGATTACGTGCGCTCCTGGGGCTTTGACAGCCTGGAGGAGAGCTACCACGCCCTGTCCGGCGGGGTGCTGCTGGTGAACTTCGAGCACAGCGAGGACGGGGTGCGCTGCTACCCGGATCTCGTCAAGGTGGGCGTGGCCCTGGATAACGGCAACCTGATGGCCTACGACGCCCAGGGATATATCAACTGCCATACCGACAGGGACCTGCCCGCGGCGGAGATATCGGAGGAGGAGGCCCGGGAGGGGCTGTCACCGTCCCTCACCGTCAGCGGATACGCCATGGCCGTCATCCCCTCCCCGGGAGGCGAGGAGCGGCTGTGCCACGAATTTTTGTGCCAAAGCGAGGCGGGGGACCGGTACCTGATGTACGTCAACGCTCTGACCGGCGAGGAGGAAAAGATCCTCATCCTCCTGGAGGACGACGAGGGAACCCTCACCATTTGATGGCAAATTGGTGAAATTTTAAAGAAAATTTCATAAAAAAACCGGTATGATCGTAAAAAAGGGGTTGTATCATTCTGTAACTTTTGTTATAATTACAGTTGCTTACAGAAAGGTGTGATCCAAATGAGCTTGGTCCCCAACACCACTTGCCGCCGCTGCCACCGGCAGTTCCCGGCCTATAGGAGCCGCTGCCCTTACTGCGGCACGAAGAAGGTCCGGGAGGTGCGCAGCGCCACCCCGGAGACTGACAGCGCCGTGCCCGGCACCCAGGCCGCCCGCTCCGCCATGGAGTCGATCAACCTGCAGACGCTCATCGGCGGCGTCCTGCTGCTGGCGGTGATCATCGCATCTATCTTTATGGTCTCCTCCAGCGTGAGGAAGGATGTGGAGGCCAACGGCCAAAGCGCCACTGTGGAGAATGAACCGGAAGGAACGATGGTCTCGGCCCCGCCCATCCCCACCGAGGCGCCCACGCCGTCCCCGTCGCCCCCGCCTACCATCACCAACGTGGAGATCCTCTGGAAGTTCGGCTATGCGGACCATGACTACTCCACCACCGGCTTCACCGGCAGCAAGGGACAGACCTTCCCCCAGTTCCAGGTCAGCTGGTATCCCACCAACGTGACAGCCATCCCCAAGTGGAGCAGCTCCGATGAGAGCGTCGTGACCGTTACGCCGGCGGAGGGGAACGAGGTCACCATCTCCCTGGTGGGCGAAAGCGGCCAGTCCGCCACCGTCACCGTGGACGTCAACGGCGAGACCCGGTCCATGCCGGTGTCCATCAGCTGAATCAAGTGAAAAGCGCGGCCCGCAGATGCGGGCCGCGTTTTTTTTTTGCGGGCGGTCGCGCGCTGTGAGGCGCGTCATGTCATGGAGCAGACCGGCCGTCCCGGGCCTGGTCCACCGGCAGGATGATGACCGTCTCATCCTCGCCCTGGGTGTATTCCTGCAGCTTGTCCTGCAGAGCTGATCGGAGGCGGAGCAGACGAACCAGTCGCCGTAGCAGTTGGGCCCGAAAAGCCTGTCCTCCACCTGGATATACACGTTGTCGTGGAAGAGGACGTCGTTGTCCGTCTGGTAGACGGAGTCGTAGCCGCAGGTGAGGATGTAGCGGCGGCTGCGCAGAAAGACGTTGCCGGAGACCTCCAGGGTCTTTGCCGCGAGCCTGCCCCAGGAGCCCAGCACCAGGTCGGCAAAGGGACAGAAGCTGTTGACGCCCATGGAGTCGGTGCCGTGATTGCAGCCGGCGTCGGCGGCAATGTTGTCGGAGATGGTGATCCGGTCGAAATCGAACCAGTCGTTGCCGTCGTTCAGCTGGATGCAGGCGCCGCAGCGCTCGATGAGGTTGCCGGTGCAGGTGAAGCTGAGACCGGCGACGGGACCGTCATCGGCGCTCTGGGGCCGGCTGTCGGGGGAGGTCTCGAAGGTGATGCCGGAGCCGTCGTTATCATGGATATAGTTGTGGCGGATGACGGCGTTCTGCGCCACGCCGTAGATGGCGTCGTTTATGACGCCGCAGTCAGGCTCCGGCTGATGGAAGCCGACGGTGTTCTGCCGGCCGTAGGCCACCTCGCAGTTTTGGATCACCACGTTTTTGTCTGTATCCGGGTGGCCCCAGAAGGCGAATACGCTCCAGTAGCGGATGGCCAGGTTGTCGAACACGCAGTCGCTGGACACGGCGATGGGCCAGTAGGAGCCGCAGAACTCGATGGAGTCAAATACCTCGCCCGGGTTGCCTGCGTCGCAGCGCAGATACAGCGGCCCGGGACTCTTGTCGCCCAGCATGTCGATGGGGTAGTCTCTCCCCGTCAGATCGGGCATGCAGCAAAATTCCAGGTCCTCCAGGCTGGTCTCGGGGCGCTGCTCGCCGCCCACGTGGAGCGTCCAGCCGGAGGCGTTGTCCGGATCGGGGGCCGGGTCGTAGCTGTACGCCAGGTCCACGTAGTGGTCGCCTACCCAGTAGCCGTAGACACGCCCGGCCTCCAGCTCCGTGCCGTTTAAGTAGATGCCGCCCACCGTATCCATATCCTGGTAGAACTTCCAGATCTTTCGCCCGTCGTCCCCCTGATGGTACAGCTCCCACTTGCCGGGGTCCGCGCCGTTTTCCGGGGAGTTGTTGAACAGCGGCTTTTCCCCCTCGCCGTAGGCGGAGTAGGTCACGCCGGGCACGGTCTGGTACAGCTGCTGCCGCCACATGTCTCCCCGCCGGAAAAAGACGGCGTCGCCGGGATGCAGGTCCGCGTTGATGACCTGCCAGACGGACTGCCAGGGGCTGTCGGGGGGAGGTGCCGCTGTTGCCGTCGCTGCCGGCGCTGGAGGAGACGTAGTATGCCTGCCCGGTGTAGGTCTCGCCGGGAATGAAGACGTCGGACTTGACGATCTCTGTCTCAGAGGACAGGATCTCCTGCCGTCGCGCATCGGCCGCGGCCTCGTACCCGGCCGCCGCTTCGGGGGCTTCCGCCTCCGCCGCGCCCACGGCGGGTGCGAGGGAGCATACCATGACGGCGGCCAAAAGCAGCGCCAGGACTCTCTTTTTCATATGTGCCCCTCCCGGTAAGAAAAATGGAAAAAACCCGGACGCCGCGAGGCTCTCCGGGTTTTTCCTATGGTGGACGATACAAGACTCGAACTTGTGACCTCCCGCACGTCAAGCGGATGCGCTACCAGCTGCGCCAATCGTCCGTTCAGCGTGTGATATTCTATCGCATATCGGCCTGGTTGTCAAGGACAAATTCACCGGGACGTCACAGCTTGATCTCCAGCTCCATGAATTCCTCCAGCACTTCTTTTTCCGTGAAGCCCGCGCTGCGGTACAGGGCCAGGGCGGGACGGTTGAAGCGGTTGACGCCGATGGTCAGCCTGTCCGCGCCTTTGCTCTTCAATATCTCCATGGCCTGGGTCAGCAGGATGCGGCCGTAGCCCCGGCCCTGGTAGCGGCGGTCCACCTGCAGGAAGGTGATGTCGTAATCCTTCTTTTTCGGCCGGATGGTCAGGCCCGCCATGCCCACGGCGGTGCCGTGGTCCATGAGCACGTAGGCCGGCTGGCGCCGGGCCAGGGTGGAGGCGATGCACCGGGAGCACTCGGGCACGAATGCCAGCTGCTCCGAGGCCACTTCGATGAGCACGGCGTCCCCGACGTTTTTGCCGTTCACCCGCTTCAGCTGGGGGTCCCGGGGATACACCCGGGTATCCTGCCAGGCACGGCGCAGCTCGGCGGGGAAGGATGTCCAGCGCCGGCTCTCGTTCAGCGCCATTTTCGGCTCCTCGCTGTCCAGCATCAGGATGCTGACGCCGTCTTCAAAGCCCAGCAGGAGCCGGCAGACGTTGCGCAGTTTCATGGGGTACAGGTCCGCCGCGTACAGGTCGGCCCGCCTGATAAAGCCGATGCCGTTGCCGTCGGCGTTGCACTTGAGCATGACCTGCCAGGTGCGCGCGGAGAAAAACCGCTTCTCCGCCAGCGCCCGCGCCAGCTTATCCATGTCCCGCAGGGTGGTGGTGAAGGCGTCGGCGGGCGCCAGCTGAGGCAGGGGGATGAGCTCCGTGTCCCGGAACGCGCCGTACAGCGCGGCGGTGGCGTCGTTGCCGGGGCGGGTGTCGTCCATGCCCAGGGGCGCGAAGAAGTGGCGGAACAGGTATTCCCGCGGCGCCATGCCGGTTGCCCGGCGGATGATCTCCGCCAGGAAGAGATAGCCCGTTTCGCCGCCGTCGTCCTCCACGCCGGGGTCGAGGGTCAGCTCCATGCCGCCCACGTCGTTTATCAACTCCGAAAAGGGGAGGTCCCGGGCGTGCAGTTCGTACTCCCGCACGAACCGCTCCCGGTCGCTGAGGGCGGCGTGGGCGGGGTCCTTTTGCAGGGCGGGCATGCGCACCGTGGTCCAGTGTTCGGGGATGCCGGAGTCCCAGCGCAGCAGGTCTCGCACCCGCACGCTTTCGCCGTGAGCGTACTCAGGCAGCCAGCGGCCGATGGGATCGGCCAGCCGCAGTATTTTCCGCTCCGCCAGATGCATGGCGCACAGGGGAAGGAAAAAGCCGTTTTCGGCGTGCAGGCAGAACCGCTGGTCCAGGTCCATGGGCCGGCCGGCGGCCCGGTCGGCGTAGCCGAAGGCCTTTTCGTAATGAAAGCCCTCCCGGTCCCGGATGGACAGCACCGAGGAGATGTCCCACTGGCGGGCCTCGTTTTCGATGGTTGCGATCAGTTTTTCCGCGTCTTTCATATGTTCGCCGTTCCTTTGGGGCTCATTTGGCGGAACGGGCTACCTCCAGCTCGATGATCTGCACTCCCTGGCGCATGGCGTAGAGCATGGTGTTGCGGGTGCCGCCGGGGGTGCCGTTGTAGATCGCCACCAGCACCGAGGAGGCGTCCACCATATAGCGGTTGCGGTCCATCATGCAGTCGGGGGTGTAGGCACGGTGGAGGACCGTCAGCTTGTCGCACTCCTCCGCCAGGCGGAAGTACCGCCGCTGCCACAGCACCGGCCAGCGCTTTTCCTGGCCGGCATAGGGGATGGCGGCCTCCAGCGTCACCTCCGGGTGCTCCTCCCGCAGGGCGACCACCGCCTCGCCGCAGTATATGTCCGAGCCGGTGGCCATGCCGCAGATGAAGTGCCGGCAGCCGTCGGCATATAGACTGGCCAGCACGTCGGCGATGGCCCTCTTCAGGGTGAGGCACGCCGGCGCGCTCTCGTCGCCGCCCCAGGGGAGCTTGTCCGCCCGGTGGCCGGTAAAACAGCAGGTCTTTTCACGTTCCATGGCATCATTATGGCATAGTCCGGCGGAGCGCGCAACAGATTTTTCCATGGAAAACATTTTTTCGCGCCCGGCGCAAGTTCCCCGCCGGAGGATGGCATACTATCGGCGTACAACTTATGAGCAACGGAGGCAAATACCGATGAAGACCATCTTGACGACCCTGCTGACGGCGGCCATGCTCCTGTCAGCGCTGGCCGGCTGCGGGAAGGACACCACGGGGGAGACCCGCCATACGCCCGCCCCGGCTCCTTCCGCCGCTCCCACCGCGGGCATGGACAGCACCGGCGACGGCTCCGCGGACGGAGTCATCGACAAGGGCCGCGACGCCGTGGACGGCGTGATCGGCGCCGGCGAGGACGCTGTGGACGATCTGCTGGAGGGCGGCGAGGACATCGTGGACGGCGCTGCGGACGCCGTGGAGGATATGACCGGCGCGGGGAAGACGGCGGGCGAGAGGCCCCAGTCCAGCCCGGCCGCCACTGCAGGACATTGAACGGGAGCGGCCCGGATGCGGGCCGCTCTACATATTACACAAATTCGGCGAGCCAAAATCGGATAGTTAATATAATTTTAACATTTCCATGTTGACAATGGTGTTTGATGTTGGTAAAATCTTTTAGGAAATCGGCCAAAAGAACCGTCGAATTTGTTCATTTGGCAGAGAATTACCAATCCGCGTGTCAGCAGGGCGCCCTGCTGCATGCAGCTGCATCACAGCTGCATGACGGCGGCTTCAGACAAGGTAATACGGCAGGACCGACCAGTCTTGCCATATTATATCCCCGGCAAATTTATTATGAAAAGGAGATCCAAAATGAAGAAACTTCTTGCACTTCTTCTCGCGCTGGTCATGGTGTTCGCGCTTGCCGCCTGCGGCGGCGGCGACAGCAAGGCCGACGATACCCCCGAGACCGAGGGTCCCGCTGAGGCGCCTGAGTCTGAGCCCGAGGCCGAGCCTGAGGCCGAGGAGCCCGCGGCTGAGGTCCCCAACAACGAGAAGCCCGTGATCTGGTTCAACCGTCAGCCCTCCAACAGCACCACCGGTGAGCTGGATATGGACGCTCTGACCTTCAACGACAAGACCTACTACGTGGGCTTCGACGCCAAGCAGGGCGCTGAGCTCCAGGGCCAGATGATCGTGGATTATCTGCAGTCCCATGGCGCCGGCCTTGACCGCAACGGCGACGGCATCATCGGCTACGTGCTGTGCATCGGCGACGTGGGCCACAACGACTCCATCGCCCGTACCCGCGGCGCCCGTCTGGCTCTGGGGACCGCTGTTCCCGACGCCTCCCAGGGCAAGACCGCTGTCGAGACCATCGACGACGTGAACCCCACAGCTGTGGGCACCAACCTGGACGGCTCCTCCTCTGAGGTCCAGGACGGCTCCATCACCATCGACGGCACCGACTACATCGTCCGCGAGCTGGCCTCCCAGGAGATGAAGAACAACTCCGGCGCCACTTGGGACGCCCCCACCGCCGGCAACGCCATCAACACCTGGAGCGCCTCCTTCGGCGACCAGATCGACGTGGTCGTCTCCAACAACGACGGCATGGGCATGGCCGTGTTCAACGCCTGGTCCAAGGACAACAACGTCCCCACCTTCGGCTATGACGCCAACTCCGACGCTGTGGCCGCCATCGCCGACGGCTACTGCGGCACCATCACCCAGAACGCCGACGTGCAGGCCTACCTGACCCTGCGCGTGATGCGCAACGCCCTGGACAACGCCGACATCATGACCGGCATCAGCACCCCTGACGCCGCCGGCAACGTGCTGAGCGAGGATCTGTACTACTACGACGACGCCACCCGCTGCTTCTACGCTCTGAACGGCGCCGTCACCGCGGACAACTACGAGTCCTTCCTGGACGCCACCGCTCCCAACCCCGCCTTCAACTTCCAGCTGAGCGAGGAAGACGCTCCTGTGAAGAAGGTCTGGCTGGACATCTTCAACTCCACCGATAACTTCCTGAACGCCACCTACAAGCCCCAGCTCGAGAACTATGATGGCATCCTGAATCTGGAGGTCGAGTACATCGCCGGCGACGGCCAGACCGAGGCCAACATCACCGACCGTCTTGCCAACCCCAGCGAGTATGACGGCTTCGCCATCAACATGGTGAAGACCGACAATGCGGCTTCCTACACCTCCAAGCTCCAGTGATGGATGGCTTGAAGACCCGCAGTTAACCTAACGGAAGGGCCATCAGGAAGTTCTCTTTCTGATGGCCCTTTTGGAACGCCGCTCCGCAGCCCGGCGGGAACGGGTGACGGAGCATCGTTCCGGGAATAAGCAAGGCGAAAGGACTGGAGTGAAACAATGGCTGATATGGAAACAAAGACCGTCCTATCGATCCGTGGCATGTGTAAGTCCTTCGGCCGCAACCGTGTTCTCGACCACATCGACCTGGACGTGAAGCCAGGCTCCATCATGGGTCTGATGGGCGAGAACGGCGCCGGCAAATCAACGATGATGAAGTGCCTGTTCGGCACCTACCAGAAGGATGAGGGGACCATCATATTCGACGGCAAGGAGGTCAACTTCTCCGGGCCGAAGAACGCCCTGGAAAACGGCGTGGCCATGGTCCACCAGGAGCTGAACCAGTGCCTGGAGCGGAATGTGCTGGATAACCTGTTCCTGGGACGGTATCCGAAAAACTCCATGGGAGTGGTGGATGAGGCCCGCATGAAGCGGGAGGCATCCGATCTGTTCAGAAGGCTGAACATGACCGTCAACCTGACGGCGCCGATGAAGACCATGTCGGTCTCCTCCCGCCAGATGGTGGAGATCGCCAAGGCCATCTCCTACGACGCGAAGCTGATCGTGCTGGATGAGCCCACCTCCTCGCTGACCGTGCGCGAGGTGAGCAAGCTGTTCGAGATGATGCGCAACCTGCGTGATCAGGGCATCTCGCTGGTGTACATATCCCACAAGATGGACGAGGTGTTCGAGATCTGCGACCAGGTCTCCGTCCTGCGGGACGGCAAGCTGGTCATGACCAAGGACACCAAGGATACAAACATGGACGAGCTGATCGCCGCCATGGTGGGCCGGTCGCTGGACAACCGCTTCCCGCCGGTGGACAACACCCCGGGAGACGTGGTGCTGTCGGTGCAGCATCTGTCCACAAAATATGCCCCCAACTTGAAGGATATCTCCTTTGACGTGCGGGAAGGAGAGATCTTCGGCCTGTACGGCCTGGTGGGCGCGGGCCGCTCAGAGCTGCTGGAGACCATGTTCGGCGTTCAGACCAGGGCGGCCGGCCGCGTGTACTACAAAGGCCGTCTGATGAACTTTGCCAACGCAAAAGACGCCATGGATCACGGTTTCGCCATGATCACGGAGGAGCGCAAATCCACGGGCCTGTTCCTGGAGGGCGATCTGACCTTCAATACGACGATCACCAATCTGGAGCATTACAAGACCGGCGCCGCCCTTTCCAAGGACAAGATGGTCAAGGCCACGGCCAACGAGATCAACGTCATGCACACCAAGTGCATGGGCCCGTCCGACGCCATCACGGCGCTGTCCGGCGGCAACCAGCAGAAGGTCATCTTTGGCAAGTGGCTGGAGCGGGACCCGGCGGTCTTTATGATGGATGAGCCCACCCGCGGCATCGACGTGGGCGCCAAATATGAGATCTATGAGCTGATCATCAAAATGGCGAAGCTGGGCAAGGCGATCATCGTCGTGTCCTCGGAGATGCCTGAGATCCTGGGTATCACCAACCGCATCGGCGTGATGTCCAACGGGCACCTCTCCGGCATCGTCAACACCAAGGAGACCGATCAGGAGGAACTCCTGAGGCTCAGCGCCAAATATCTGTGATGGGAGGAAAACGAGTGTCATGGCCAGTCAAAAAGAGATGATCCTGACCTTAGAGGATGAACAGAGACTCCTGGCGCCCATTGACGAATACGTGGGCGGGATCCAGGCGAAGATCGACGCTTTGCGCGTGGAAGGCACCGATAAGGTCACGGCGCTGACCAACCATATCGCGATCGTCAAGGAAAATGCCAATTACACAAAGGACGAAAAGGCGGAGATCATCGCGCAGGACAAAAAGGCCCTCGCCCAGGCGAAGGCCGTAGAGGAGAAGAACCGGGCGGAGATCAAGTCTCTGACCGACGACGCGGTCAAGTACCTGGACGCCCACTATGACAAGGAATACTACGATCCCGTTGCCGCCTCCTGCGCTGCGGAGAAGGAGGCCGAGAACGCCCGCTATGCGGCCGAGCTGGCCGAGCTGAAGAGCCAGCACGAGGCCGATATTGCCAAGCTCTCGGACCAGGGCGAGATCAAGGACGAGAAATATGTCTATAAAAACAAGCAGTTCGACGCCAAGCTGAAGCACGACGCCACTCTGCAGCAGATCAAGGACCGCCGGCACGACGCCTATACCCACCGGTACCACCTGATCGACCTGCTGCGGCTGAGCAAGTTCACCTTTGCCGAGAAGCAGAAGCAGAAGCTGGAAAACTACAAATACAGCTTCAACATCCGGCAGTTTTTGCTCACCAACGGCCTGTACATAGTCATCGTGCTGATCTTCGTGCTGCTGTGCATCCTGGCGCCTGTGGTGAAGAACACGAAGCTGCTCACTGTCACCAACATCCTGAACATCCTGCAGGCGGCCTCTCCCCGTATGTTCCTGGCCCTGGGCGTGGGCGGCCTGATCCTGCTGGGCGGCACCGACCTGTCCGTGGGCCGTATGGTGGGCACCAGCATGGTCCTGGCCACCATGATCATGCACAAGGGCCTCAACACCGGCGCGCTGTTCGGCCACATCTTCGACTTCACCGGCATCCCCGTGATCGTGCGTATGATCATGGCCCTGGTGATCTGCTGCTGCGTGACTACGCTGTTCACCAGCTTCGCCGGCTTCTTCACCGCCCGGTTCAAGATCCACCCCTTCATCTCCACCATGGCCAACATGCTGATCATGTTCGGCCTGATGACCTTCGCCACAAAGGGCGTGTCCTTCGGCGCCATCGAGCCCGAGATCCAGAACATGGTCATGCCGAAGATCGGAGGGAAGTTCCCCACGATCATCCTGTGGGCGGTGGCCGTCATCGCCATCATGTACTTCGTCTGGAACAAGACCACGCTGGGCAAAAACATGTACGCCGTGGGCGGCAACTCCGAGGCGGCCGCCGTGTCCGGCATCTCTGTGTTCCGGGTCACCATCACCGCCTTCGCCATCGCCGGCATCCTGTACGGCTTCGGCGCGTGGCTGGAGTGCATCCGTATGGTGGGCTCCGGCTCCGCCTCCTACGGCCAGGGCTGGGAGACCGACGCCATCGCGGCCTGCGTGGTGGGCGGCATCTCCTTCAGCGGCGGCATCGGCAAGATCCAGGGCATCGTGGTCGGCGTGCTGATCTTCACCGCCCTGACCTACTCCCTGACCATCCTGGGCGTGGATACCAACCTGCAGTTCGTCTTCTCCGGCATCATCATCCTGGCGGCCGTCACCATCGACTGCCTGAAGTACGTGCAGAAGAAGTAAGAACTTTTTTTCCTCAGAGCAAAAAAGCGGCCCGGGTCTTCCCGGGCCGCTTTTCCCTTGGAGGATCAGAGAAGGCGGTGGGCCCGGAGCACGGTTTTCAGCCGCTCCCGATTGGCGTCGCCCATGGGGACCAGGGGCAGGCGCATCTCGCCGGAGCACAGGTCCATCAGGGCCGTGGCCGTCTTCACAGGGATGGGGTTCACCTCCCAGAATAGTGCGGCGAACAGGTCCATGTACCGCTCGTTCAGCGCCGCCGCGGCGGCGTAGTCTCCGGCGGCGCACAGCGCTGTGAGGCGGCTGACCGCGGCGGGAACGATGTTGGACGCCACGGAGATGACGCCCTTGGCCCCCAGGGCCATCATGGCCACGGTGTCGCTGTCGTTGCCGCTGTAGAAGGTGAGCTTTTCGCCGCACAGCGCCTTGGTCCGGGCGAAGGCGCCGATGTCCCCGGAGGCCTCCTTCACGGCGCTGATGTTGGGGTGGTCCGCCAGCACGGCGTATGTCTCCGGGGCCACGCCCACGCCCGTCCGGCTGGGCACGTTGTAGACGATGAGGGGCAGTCTGGACCGGTCGGCCACGTAGGTGAAGTGCTCTATGAGTCCCGCCTGGGTGGTCTTGTTGTAATAGGGCGTGACCATCAAAAGGCCATCCGCGCCCGCATCCTCCGCCATTTTTGCCCCGGTCAGGGCGGCGGCGGTGTCGTTGGAGCCGATGCCGGCGATGATCTTCATCCGCCCCGCGGCCGTATCCGCCGCCAGGCGGAAGAGCTTTTCATGCTCGGCGGGGGTGAGGGTGGCGCCCTCTCCGGTGGTGCCGCAGACCACCAGAGCGGCTGTGCCGCCGGCGGCCTGGGCTTCGATGAGGCGGACGAAGGCCTTATCGTCCACGCGGCCGTCCCGGAAGGGCGTCACGATGGCGGTACAGGAGCCAGTGAATATCGGTGCTTTCAAAAAGATCCCTCCAAAATGCGCGATGCCGCGGGCGGTCAGCCCACGGCATCTTTCGCGCGTTATGATCGTGCGGAGGTCAGTCCAGCCAGCCCTCAGCCCGCAGCAGCTCCGCCAGCAGCACGCCGCCGCCGGCCGCGCCGCGCAGGGTGTTGTGGCTCAGGCACACGAACTTATAATCATACTGGGTGTCGGGGCGCAGCCTGCCCACGCTCACCGCCATGCCGCCCTCCAGGTTCCGGTCCAGTTTGGTCTGGGGCCGGTTGTCCTCCTCAAAATAGTGGAGGAACTGCTTGGGCGCGGAGGGGAGGCCAAGCTGCTGGGGCTTGCCGGAAAAGGCGGCCCACCGGGCCAGGATCTCCTCCCGGGAGGGCTTGCGGTCAAAGCTGGCGAACACGGCGGCCATGTGGCCGTTGGAGCAGGGCACCCGCAGGCACTGGGCGGTGATGGACGGGGCGACAGCATTTTCGATGTGATCGCCGGCCACCTTGCCCCACAGCTTCAAGGGCTCCTGCTCGCTCTTTTCCTCCTCGCCGCCGATGTAGGGGATGATGTTGTCCACCATCTCCGGCCAGGTCTCGAAGGTCTTGCCTGCGCCGGATATGGCCTGATAGGTGCACACGAGGACCTTGTTCAGGCCGAACTCGTCCTTCAAAGGATGCAGCGCGGGCACATAGCTCTGCAGGGAGCAGTTGCTCTTCACGGCGATGAAGCCCCGCTTGGTGCCCAGCCGCTTGCGCTGGGCGGCGATGACCGCCAGGTGCTCCGGGTTGATCTCCGGCACCACCATGGGCACGTCCGGCGTCCAGCGGTGGGCGCTGTTGTTGGAGACCACCGGGCATTCCAGCTTGGCGTAAGCCTCCTCCAGGGCCTGGATCTCCTCCTTTTTCATGTCCACGGCGGAGAACACCAGGTCCACCTGGGCCGCGATATCCGCCATGTCCTCCACGGCGCTTTTCACCACGATGTCCTTGGCGGACGCGGGCAGGGGCACCTCCAGCGCCCAGCGGCTGCCCACCGCCTCCTCATAGGTCTTGCCGGCGCTGCGGGAGCTGGCGGCGATCACCGTCAGATCGAACCAGGGGTGCTCCGCCAGCAGGGAGACGAAGCGCTGTCCCACCATGCCTGTGCCGCCGATCACGCCAACTTTGAGCTTTTTCATGAGTTTTGACCTCCTGATACAGGGTATGCAGGCACAAGATCGGTGTGCCTGGTTACATATTTGTTGACATTTTGTAATTTTTTGTTTATAGTATGCCTGTAAGAGTATATCACAGGTTTTTACGACCGTCAATCTCTGTCCAAGCAGTGATTTAATGAAGAAAGGAGTCCGGGTATGACGATGGGAAAACGGGTGCGGCGCGCGCTGTCGGCGCTTGTGCTGCTGATCATTCTCTTCCCCTGGACGGCGCTGCCGGCCGCGGCGGCCTCCGTCGGCGATTTTACCGACGTCTCCGGCAGCGACTGGTTCTATGACGCGGTGAAGTACGCCGTGGACGGCCGTCTCTTCGACGGAACCTCTTCCACGACCTTTTCCCCCAACGATGTGATGACCCGGGGGATGTTCATCAAGGTCCTGGGCCGATATGCCGGCGTGAACGAGGCGTCCTGGCGGACGGCGACGGTCACCGGCTCCGGCGTGAATATCCGCAAGGGCCCCGGGACCAGCTACGAAACGGCGGCCTCCGTCCCGCAGGGGGGCTCCGTCACCCTCACGGGCAAGTCCGGCGGTTGGTATAAGGTCAGCTACGGCGGCGTGGACGGCTACATGAGCGAGCAGTACATACGGCCGGATCACCACGCCTTCAGCGATGTGGACTACGGGCAGTATTATGCCGGCTATGCCATCTGGGCCTATGAATCCGGTGTCGTCACCGGCGACGGCAGCGCGGACCGGTTCTCCCCGGACGGGGTGGTGACCCGGGAGCAGGTGTGCGCCCTGCTGGACCGGTATGCGTCGGTGACGGGCCTGTCCGTGGCCAAGACGGAGAGCGCCGTCACCTTCCCGGACGACGGGTCCATCAGCTCCTGGGCCAAGAACGACGTATACGTGATGCAGCAGGCGGGCGTGGTGAAGGGCCATGCCGAGACCGGCCGCTTTGAGCCCGCCGGCTCCGCCACCCGCGCGGAGGTGGCCACCATGTTCCAGCGGTTCGAGAGCGCCACCGGCGGCCAGACGCCGCCTGCGCCCTCCGGCTCGCCGTCCCCGTCGCCGTCCGCGCCTCCCTCTAAGGACCCGGACGAGCTGGGCGTGGTGGACGCGCCTGTGTCCTTCCGCTCCGACAAGGTCCAGCTGCGGGCCAGGACCATCCGCGTGGGCATCTATGTGGAGACCAGCGGCACCCATACCGGCGCCACCAAGGCGGTCCTCGCCAACGAGACCGGCTCCGGATTCGAGGTCGGCTCCATGTCCGGCCGGACCTTCACCGCCTCCGGCTCTCTGGGCGCAGGGCCTCTCACCGTGACCGCCAGCGGCGGCACCCTGTCGGTGACGAACGCCGCCGGGGAGGTGGTGTATACCTCCTCCAGCCCCTTCGCCATCCACGCCGTGGGCGCGGACAAGCCGCTGACCAGGCTGGATGCGAACAATGACAGCTACTGCTATTACGGCGACTTTGAATTCCGGCCCGCCTACGGCAACGGCGGCAAGATCACCATCGTCAATTACGTGGGCCTGGAGGACTATGTCAAGGGCGTGATGCCCTGGGAGTTCGGCACCTGGTGGCCGTCGGAGGTCATGAAGGTGGCGGCCATCGCCTGCCGGAGCTTTGCGCTGAGCTATGACTGGAGCACCTATTCCAGCTTTGGGTTCGATCTGCTCAACGGCATCAACGCCCAGACCTATCATGGCCGCGGCACCAGCGGACGGGACAGCGACTACACCGTCCCGGACGCGGCGGTGGACGCGACGGAGAACGTCTTTTTGACGTATGACGGCAGCGTGTGCATCGCCTGCTACTCCTCCTGCAACGGCGGCAAGGTCCTCTCCGCGAAGGATGGCTTCGGCGTGTCCTACCCCTATCTGCTGGGCAAGGACGACCCCTATGAGCAGGCGGCCATCCAGGACGTGGGCGGCCAGTCCACGTATAAGTATATGGCCAGCATCAGCCATCGGGTGGGCCTGAGCGCCTGGGGCGCGTATGCCATGGACAAGTACTATCACAAGGATTATCAGACCATCCTGGGCTTCTATTTCCCCGGGACGAGCCTGCAATACGGAGCGTAAGACCAGTTGAAAACTTCTGATTTTATGTATGAGCTGCCGGAGCGGCTCATCGCCCAGACGCCCCTGGAGCGCCGGGACGGCTCCCGGCTTCTGGTGCTGGACAAGACCACAGGCGAAACGGAACACAGACATTTTTACGACCTGCCCGCTTTTTTGCGGGCAGGCGACTGCCTTGTGATGAACGACTCCCGGGTGATCCCCGCCCGGCTCATCGGCGAGCGCCCCACCGGCGGCGCGGCGGAGGTGATGCTGCTGCGGCAGCTGGAGGGGGACCGGTGGGAGTGCCTGGTCCGCCCGGGGAAAAAGATGCGCCCGGGCCAGACGGTGCTGTTCGGCGGCGGGGAGCTCGTCGGCCGCGTGGAGGATGTGACCGCCGGGGGAGAGCGGATCGTCCGGTTTGAGTATGAGGGGATCTTCCTGGAGATCCTGGAGCGGCTGGGACGGATGCCGCTGCCGCCCTATATCAAGGAGCAGCTGGCGGACCCGGACCGGTATCAGACCGTATACAGCGTCCATCCCGGCAGCGCTGCCGCGCCTACGGCGGGGCTGCATTTCACCAACGAGCTGCTGGACAAGATCCGCGCCATGGGAGTGGACACCCGGTTCGTGACGCTGCACGTGGGTCTGGGGACGTTCCGGCCGGTGAAGGTGGACAACGTCGAGGATCATGAGATGCACTCGGAGTACTGCATCGTGCCGCCGGAGACGGCGGAGGCGGTGAATCGGACCCATGCCGCCGGCGGCAGGGTCATCGCCGTGGGCACCACCAGCTGCCGGACGCTGGAGAGCTTCACCAGCGAGGACGGCCTGCTCCGGGCGGAGGGCGGCTGGACCAGCATTTTCATCTATCCGGGCTATCGCTTCCGGTGTATCGACGCGCTCATTACCAACTTCCATCTGCCCGGCTCCACGCTGATGATGCTGGTGTCCGCCCTGGCCGGGCGGGAGCACATCATGGAGGCGTACCGGCAGGCCATCCGGGAGGAGTACAGATTTTTCTCCTTCGGAGATGCCATGTTCATTTGCTGAGAGGACATCGATCATGACCGATATTTCCCGGTTCAGAGGTTGCCTTTTGGGCGGCGCGGCGGGCGACGCGCTGGGCTATCCCGTGGAGTTCATGGGCGAGAGCGCCATCTTTGCCCGCTACGGCCGGCAGGGCATCTGCGACTACGCGCTGACCGGCGGCGAGGCGCTGATCTCCGACGATACCCAGATGACCCTGTTCACTGCCACGGGACTGCTGACCGGCGCCGTCCGCGGGCGCGGCCAGGTGGACATCGACTGCGTCTGGGCCAGCTACCAGGACTGGCTGCGCACCCAGTGGGGGCCGGCCATGGGCCCCGGCGAGACCCGCAATTCCTGGCTGACCGGCCTGCCGGCGCTGTGGTCCGCCCGAGCGCCCGGCAACACCTGCATCAGCGCGCTGGGCGGCAGCCCGGGGAGCATGGACGCGCCGCACAACGCCAGTCCGGGCTGCGGCGGCGTGATGCGGGTGGCGCCGGTGGGGCTCTTCCTGCCCACGCTGGCGGGCGTGACCCAGGATGAGACGGACCTGTTCGGCGCCCGGGCCGCCGCGCTGACCCACGGGAGCGACCTGGCCTATATGCCGGCGGCCATGCTGGCCCACATGGTGAGCGTGCTGGCCCACGGGGAGGGAACGGACCCCTCCACCGCGGCGGAGGACGCTCTGACCGCCGTCAAAAGGCTCTTTGCCGGCAGACCCCATATCGACCGCTTCGCGGCGCTCATGGAGCGGGCCATGGACCTGGCCGGGTCCGGGACGGAGGAGCTGCAGGCCATCCACAGCCTGGGAGAGGGCTGGCACGGCGATGAGGCGCTGGCCATCGCGGTGTACTGCGCGCTCAAATACAGCGACGACATCGAGAGGGCCCTGATCGCCGCGGTGAACCACCGGGGGGACAGCGACTCCACCGGCGCCATCACCGGCAACATCCTGGGGGCGTACCTGGGACTGGACGCCATTCCCGAAAAGTTCATCCGGCAGCTGGAGCTGAAGGATGTGATCCTGGAGGTGGCGGACGATCTGTTCCGGGGCGCGGACATGGTCTCCGGGGCCTGCGCGGACGATACGTGGCTGGCAAAATACGCCGATATGACCTATGGCCGCGAGTTTATGCGGCAGGATGGGTGAGCGGGAGAGAGTATGTACAGACTTTTGAAACAGGACGAGGGACAGGCCCGGCGGGGCGAATTCGTGACGGCGCACGGCACAGTGCAGACCCCGGCCTTTATGAACGTGGGCACGGCGGCGGCCATCAAGGGCGGGCTGTCCGCCAAGGATCTGGAGGACATCGGCACCCAGGTGGAGCTGTCCAATACGTACCACCTGCACGTGCGGCCTGGGGACGAGCTGATCAAGGCCATGGGGGGACTGCATAGGTTCATGACCTGGAACGGCCCCATCCTCACGGACAGCGGCGGCTTTCAGGTGTTCTCCCTGGCGGGACTGCGGAAGGTGACCGAGGAGGGCGTGGCCTTTCAGAGCCATGTGGACGGCCGGCGGCTCTTCATCGGCCCGGAGCAGAGCATGCGCATCCAGTCCAATCTGGGCAGCGACATCGCCATGGCCTTCGACGAGTGCGTGAAGATCCCCTCGCCCCGGGAGTATTTCGAGGCGGCCAACGCCCGCACCTACCGGTGGCTGGTGCGCTGCAAGGCGGCTCTGGCAGCGTATAACGCCGAGCCCGACGCGGTCAATCCCGGCCAGATGCTCTTCGGCATCAACCAGGGGGGCGTCTATCCCGACCTGCGGGTGGAGCACATGAAGGCCATCGCGGAGCTTGACCTGCCCGGCTACGCCATCGGCGGGCTGGCGGTGGGGGAGACCCACCAGGAGATGTACGACATCATCGAGCTGGTGCAGGAGCACATGCCCGCGGACCGGCCCCGCTATCTCATGGGCGTGGGCACGCCGGGCAACATCATCGAGGGCGTGTGGCGGGGGGTCGATCTGTTCGACTGCGTCATGCCCGCCCGCAACGGCCGGCACGCCCATCTGTTCACCAAGCAGGGGATCATCAACCTGAAAAACGAAAAATACGCCCGGGACGAGACCCCCATCGATCCCGCCTGCGGCTGCCCTGTGTGCCGGCGCTACAGCCGGGCCTATCTGCGCCACCTCATCAAGGCGGAGGAGGCCCTGGGCCTGCGGCTGGCGGTGATGCACAATCTGTGGTTTTATAACAACCTTCTGGCGGAGATCCGGGCGGCCCTGGACGCGGGCACCTTTGCCGCCTACCGGGCAAAATACACGAAACTGCTTGACACCCGGATATAAAGATTTTATAATGAAGCTAACATATTTGGAGGTAGTCAAATGAAATTTTCCCGCCTTTTCAAGGTCTTTTCGCTGGCGCTGATCGTGGCGCTGGCCGCGTTGATGGTCTCCGGCTGCGCTCCCGCCGCCACTGGCAGCGGCACCGAGACTTCTGCCGCGGGCGGCGGCATCAGCATGATCGTCATGATGGTCGCCATGATCGCCATATTCTATTTCATGCTGATCCGGCCTGAAAACAAGAAGAAAAAGCAGGCCCAGCAGATGCGCGACAGCCTGTCGGTGGGCGACACCATCACCACCATCGGCGGCATCATGGGCAAGATCGTGAGCGTGAAGGAGAACTCCATCGTCATCGAGACCAGCGAAGACCGGGTCCGGCTGCACCTGACCAAGTGGGCCGTGTCCAGCGTGGGCAAGCAGACCGAAGAGCCCAAGTGATCTGATAGGCGCGTCATATTCCCGTCCCCCTGTGAATAGGCTTGAACAGCCTATTGACGGGGGGATGTTTCTATGTCGTTTTTGAAGAAAAAGTCCTTTGCCCTGTGCGCGGGGATCGGCGTTGGCTGCGCCCTGGCGCTGACGGCGCTCCTGGCGCTGCCCTTCGCGCTGGCCATCCGCGCCGAGGCGCTGCCCCAGGGCCTGGGGTGGATCTTCGCGTCGGTGTGCGCGGCGGCGGGAACGCTGATCCCCACCGCTGTCATCGGCCGCGCCCGCGGCAGGCAGACCATGGCCGTCGGGGGAGCGCTGGGCGGAGGTTATGTGATCCTGGCGGCGCTGGGCTGCGCCATGGGAGGGGACAAGTGCGCCTTCGGGCCCTGGCTGGGAGTGCTCACCGCCGCAGTGGCGGCGGGCGCTCTGCTGGGAGCGCTGCTGGCCGTTCGTCAAAATACCCACAGAAGACGCAGGCATTAGGCAAGTTTAATAACGAACTGTATACTGTATGTGGGTACACATAAAAGGTAACAGATACACAAAATATCGTTATAAAATGTAACTATTGATACTATCAATGGGGAAGTATCGGCAAATATCGGGGAAATTAAATTACAAATTGTAACTTAATTAAGAAGTTGGTTGACATAAACGCCGTTAAAAGTAACAAAAATGACATTTTTTGAAAAAACGGCTTGATTACTATTTGAATTTGTTGTATAGTGAGCATACGATAATTATGTCAAATGACATACGGGAGTGTGGTCACGATGACAAATCAAGAGTGCATCGCCAAATATGAGCGGTATTTGACCGACGAGAAGAAGGCCTCCAAGAACACCCTCAGCTCCTATCTGCGGGACATCCGCCAGTTCGGGGAGTACGTGTACGACCTGAACGGGAGCGATTATGTCACCGCCGGCGAGGAGGAGCTTGGGGACTACATCGACCACCTCCGGGAGGAGGGCAAGTCGGTGGCCACGGTTTCCCGTAATATCGCGTCGCTGAAGAACTTTTATGTGTGGATGAAGCTGCACGGCTATGTGGAGCAGAACCCCACCGGAAAGCTGGTGCCGGACAAGGCCACCCACAAGCTGCCGGAGATCCTCACCGCCCAGGAGGTGGAGCTGCTGCTCAGCCAGCCGGAGTGCACCGACCGCAAGGGCTATCGGGACCGGGCCATGCTGGAGCTTTTGTACGCCACGGGCATCCGGGTCAGCGAGCTGATCGGCCTGGACGTGTCGGACGTGAACCTGTCCGCCGGCATCATCAGCTGCCGGGGCCGGGACAAGGTGCGCGCCATCCCCCTGTATCCCAAGGCCATCAAGGCGTTGAAAGACTACATGGACTTCATCCGCCCGGAGATGATCGCCAGCCCCACCGAGCGGGCATTGTTCGTCAACGTCAGCGGCGAGCGCATGAGCCGCCAGGGCTTCTGGAAGATCGTCAAGAGCTACCAGCAGAAGGCGGGCATCGAAAAGGATATCACGCCCCATACCCTGCGGCACAGCTTCGCCACCCATCTGCTGGAAAACGGCGCGGACCTGCATTCCATCCAGGAGATGCTGGGCCACGCGGACATCAGCTCCACCCAGATCTATTCCCAGCTGGTGAAGAAAAAGCTCAAGGATGTGTACAACAAGGCCCATCCCAGAGCGTGAAGAGCATATGAGGCCGCCCCGGCAGACGCCGGGGCGGCTCGGCTATGGAAAGGGCCCGGTCCTGTTCGGACCGGGCCCTGCATATCGCGTCAGGTCGTGCTCTTGCCCCGGCGGCGCCGGCGGCGGGGATGTGACCGGTGGGCGTGGAAGGCCGCCACCATCTCCTCGTCCGCCTGGTAGAGCAGCCGGTTGGCGTACCAGGAGCCGTCCTCACCGTGGCGGAGGCGGATACGGCAGAGATAGGCGCCGTGCTCCGGGCACTGGGCCAGGGACATGTACCGCTGATCCCCCTGGCTGATCCAGCGGGTGCGCTCCAGGACCATGCCGCATACGGGGCAGACGGCCTGGGACTCTCCCGCCGCTTCCCACAGCGCCTCGCGGGTGGGATAGGCGGCGGATACGCTGTGCTCCAGGGGCTTGGGCCCGCTGCCGCCGCCGTCGCCTCCCTGGGGCTTGCGGGAGAGCTGGTGGACCAGCTGGTCATAGTTGGCCAGCCCGCGGGTCAGATCCAGCCGGGAGCACACCAGCGCGGTGTTATAGGCGTCGCCCAGCGCGTCGTGGGCCACCCGGGTCTGCTCGATGCCGAAGTGCTCCATGGCGGTCTCCAGAGATTTCTGGTTCCGGTCCTCGTCCTCGGTGAGCATGTTGTACACCAGCTGCAGATTGATCCACTGGCCCATCCAGTCGATGTCCAGATCGTGGATGATGCAGTTCTGCTCCATGATGCCGCTGTCGTCATAGCCCCAGGTCATGAAGGTGCAGTCTGGGCCGCACCAGGCCAGGAACTGTTCCAGCGCCTTGGGAAAGGGAAGGCCGTGGGCCAGGCGGTCGTTGTCGAAGCCGGTGAGCTTTTTCACTTTGTAATGCATTTTTCTGAACCAGACCGGGCTCACGTCGCACTGGAATTCCTCGCCGGGTGTGCAGTCGTCGTTCAGCTTCACAGCGCCGATCTGGATGATCTCCCCCCGCAGATGGATGGGGAGGTGGTTGAATACGGAGGATTTTGCGCTCATGGCCTGGTTCCACTCCAGGTCGATGACGATATAAGGCATGATCTCTGGTCCTTCCTCAGTTTACGCTGGCTGTATTTTAACATAATTTTGAAAAAATGACAATATAATTGCGAGGACCCGCCGAATATGATAAAATACGGGTCAAGCTTACACAGCAGAGGAGGCGGTTGCATGAAGATCGCGGTGATATGCGGGGGTCTTTCCAACGAGCGGGACGTGTCCCTGTCCAGCGGCACCGGCATCGCCCGCGCCCTGCGGGGCGAGGGCCATCGCGTGGTGCTGGTGGACCTGTTTTTGGGCTTGGAGCGGGCGCCGGAGGATCTGGACGCGCTCTTTACGGTCCATGACGCGGAGGCGGACGCGGCCGTGGCGGACACGGCGCCGGACCTGGCGGCGGTGCGGGCCATGCGCCCGGACCAGGGGCCGGTGGGGCCCCATGTGCTGGATATCTGCCTGGCGGCGGACATCGTTTTTCTGGCCCTGCACGGGGAGGAGGGCGAGAACGGCAAGCTCCAGGCGTGGTTCGATATCAACGGCGTGAAATATACCGGCAGCGGCTATCTGGGCAGCGCTCTGGCCATGAACAAGGCCATCGCCAAGACCATCCTGCGGGAGGCGGGCGTCCCTCTGGCGGAGGGGATCGTCCTGCGTCAGGGGGAGAAGAAGCCTGCCCCCGGCTATCCCTGCGTGGTGAAGCCCTGCTCCGGCGGCAGCAGCGTGGGCACCACCATCGTGCATGCGCCGGAGGGATACGACGCGGCGCTGGCGCTGGCCTTCCGGTACGAGGACTGCGTGCTGGTGGAGAGGTTCATCGCCGGCCGGGAGCTGACGGTGGGCGTCATCGACGGCAAGGCCATGCCGGTGACGGAGATCATCCCCAAGACGGGGTTTTACGACTACAAAAACAAGTACCAGCCCGGCCTGACCGTGGAGCCCTGTCCGGCGGACATCCCGCCGGAGGAGACCGCGGCCATCCAGGCCCTGGCGGAGCGGGTCTATGAGGCGCTGCACCTGCAGGCATACTGCCGGGTGGATTTCATCCGCGGCGAGGACGGCGTGTTCTACTGCCTGGAGGCCAACACCCTGCCGGGCATGACCCCCACCAGCCTTGTCCCCCGGATGGGGAAGGCCATGGGCATGACCTACGGCCAGCTGTGCGATGCGCTCATCGACGCGTCCCTGAAAAAGTACCGGTGAGGGAGGCGGCCATGAGAGAGCTGAACTGCGAGACGATCCTCGCCGTCACCGGCGGCACGGCTACGGGACCGCTGCTGGCGGGAGAGATCACATCCATCACCACAGACAGCCGGACCGTCGCGCCCGGCTGTCTGTTCGCGGCTATCCCCGGCGTGCGGGTGGACGGCCACGACTTCATTGGCCAGGCGGCAGCCGGTGGCGCGGCCTGCGTGCTGTGCAGCCGGCCCGCCGACGCGCCTGTGCCGCAGATCCTGGTGCCGGACGTGCCCGCGGCGCTGCGGGCCGTGGCGGCCTGGTACCGGGGCCGGTTCGCCATCCCCTTCGTCGGGGTGACCGGCTCCGTGGGCAAGACCACCGCCAAGGAGATGATCGCGTCGGTGCTGTCCGCCCGGTACGCCACGCTGAAAACGGAGAAGAACTTCAACAATGAGCTGGGCGTGCCCCTGACCCTGTTCCGCCTGCGGGAGGAGCATCAGGCCGCCGTGGTGGAGATGGGCATCTCCGGCTTCGGCGAGATGACGCGCCTGACGGAGATGGTCCGGCCGGACATCGGCGTATATACCCTCATCGGCGACGCCCACCTGGAGTTTCTGGGCGACCGGGCCGGCGTGCTGCGGGCCAAGGGGGAGATGGTGCAGGGCATGCCGGAGGACGGCGTCATCATCGCCAACGGCGACGACGCGTTGCTGCGCGGGCACGACTTCGGCCGCCGCACCGTGCTGTTCGGACTGGGGGAGCACTGCGCCGTGCGGGCGGTGGACGTGGCCGCCGACGGGGTGGACGGGATGGCGTGCGTCATCGTCTCCGACGCCCGGCGCATCCCGGTGCGCATCCCCGCCTTCGGCGAGCATATGGTCTATGCGGCGCTGATGGGCGCGGCGGTGGGCCTTCAGCTGGGCCTCACCGACGAGGAGATCGCCCGGGGCGTGGCGGCCTATGAGACCGTGGGCAGCCGGGGCCGGGTGATAAAGACCGATGGGCTCACCATCGTGGACGACTGCTACAACGCCAATCCCACCAGCGTGGCGAGCGCGCTGGAGAGCCTGGCGCATCTGCCGGGACGGCGGGTGGCCATCCTGGGCGACATGCGGGAACTGGGGGCGCACAGCGCCGAGCTGCACCGCCGGACCGGGGCGCTGGCGGCGGAAAAGTGCGCTCTGGTGATCGCCTGCGGCGCCGAGGCCCGGGCGCTGGCCGAGGGCGCGGGCGGGGACGCCGTCTGGTTCGCGGACGTGGGGCAGCTGACGGCGTCGCTCCCGGCACTTTTGCGCCGGGGCGATACGGTCCTTGTCAAGGCCAGCCGGGCCATGGGCTTTGAACAGGTCACGCAGGCCCTGCAGACGATGGTCCTTTCATAAAAATTGTGCGAAAAGCCCGCAGCATACTTCACAAACGGTACAGAATTTGTTATAATCAATAAAAAGCCTGCTTTTAAACGATCTACAAATGAGGGGGGTCAGGATCAGATATGTTCAAGATCGTGAGCAAGCGGCCGCTGAATGTGGCGAAGACCGTGGTGGAATTCGTCATCGACGCGCCGTTGGTGGCCCGAAAGGCAAAGCCAGGCCAGTTTATCATTTTCCGTATCGACGAGTATGGCGAGCGGGTCCCGGTGACCATCGCGGCCTCCGATCCCGAGAAGGGGACCGTCACCATCATGGTCCAGCCCGTGGGCAAGACCACGAAGATGCTGGATCTGATGGAGCCCGGCGACTGCCTGGCGGATTTCGTGGGGCCCCTGGGCCGGCCCACCAACATGGAGGGGCTGAAAAAGGTCTGCGTCGTTGGCGGCGGCGTAGGCAACGCCATCGCCTATCCCGTGGCCAAGGGCATGCACGACCGGGGCATCCAGGTGGACATGGTGGCGGGCTTCCGCTCCAAGGACATCGTGATCCTGGAGGAGGAGATGCGCGCCGGCGTCACCAACCTGTACATAACCACCGACGACGGCTCCTACGGCGAGCCGGGCTTCAACGTGGACAAGATGAAGGCGCTGCTGGACGCCGGCGAGCAGTACGACGAGATCATGTGCGTCGGCCCCACCCGGATGATGCAGCGGGTGTGCGAGGCCACCAAGCCCTATGGGATCAAGACCATCGCCTCCATGAACCCCATCATGCTGGACGGCACAGGCATGTGCGGCGCCTGCCGGCTCACCGTGGGCGGCGAGACGAAGTTCGCCTGCGTGGACGGGCCGGAGTTTGACGGCCACCTGGTGGACTGGGACGGCATCATCAAGCGCAGCACGTTTTACGCGGAAGAGGAGAAGGCTGCGGAGCAGCATATCTGCCGGATCACGGGAGGGGTGAGAGAGCATGGCTAATATGCGCATGGACAAAAACCCCATGCCGGAGCAGGAGCCTCTGGTACGCAACAAGAATTTCGACGAGGTGGCCCTGGGCTACACGGCGGAGATGGCCATCGACGAGGCCAAGCGGTGCCTGCACTGCAAGCGGCCGGCCTGCGTGTCCGGCTGCCCGGTGAACGTGCACATCCCGGAGTTCATCGCCAAGGTGGCGGAGGGGGACTTTGACGGGGCCTACGCCGTCATCACGTCCACCAACAGCCTGCCCGCCATCTGCGGGCGGGTATGCCCCCAGGAGAACCAGTGCGAGGGCAAGTGCGTCCGGGGCATCAAGGGCGAACCGGTGGGCATCGGCCGGCTGGAGCGGTTCGTGGCGGACTGGCACATGCAGGAGGGCCACAAGGACGGGCCTCCCGCGGTGCCCGCGTCCAACGGCCACAAGGTGGCGGTGATCGGCTCCGGCCCGGCGGGCCTGACCTGCGCCGGGGACCTGGCCCGGAAGGGCTACGACGTGACGGTGTACGAGGCCTTCCACAAGGCCGGCGGCGTGCTGGTGTACGGCATCCCGGAGTTCCGGCTGCCCAAGGACATCGTGGCCCGGGAGATCGATAAGCTCACGCACTTTGGCGTGAAGATCGTTACCGACGCGGTGATCGGCCGGGCGGAGAGCATCGACGAGCTGTTCGAGGAGGGCTTCGAGGCGGTGTTCATCGGCTCCGGCGCGGGCCTGCCTCAGTTTTTGCACATCCCCGGAGAGAACCTGCTGGGGGTATTCTCCGCCAACGAGATCCTGACCCGCTCCAATCTGATGAAGGCCTATCTGCCCGAGTACGACACCCCCATCAAGCTGGGCAAGCGCGTCGCCATCGTGGGCGGCGGCAACGTGGCCATGGACGCAGCCCGCACCGCCAAGCGGCTGGGCGCGGACGAGGTGTATATCATCTACCGCCGGAGCATGGAGGAGCTGCCCGCCCGAAAGGAAGAGGTGGAACACGCCCAGGCGGAGGAGATCATCTTCAAGCTGCTCAACAACCCCGTTGAGATCGTGGGGGACGAGTTGGACCACGTGACCGGCATCAAGGTCATCAAAATGGAGCTGGGCGAGCCGGACGCCTCCGGCCGCCGCCGTCCGGTGGAGGTGTCGGGCAGCGAGTACGTCATCGACGTGGACGCGGTGATCATCGCCATCGGCACCAGCCCCAACCCCCTGATCCTGTCCACCACCCCGGGCCTGGAGGCCACGAAGCGGGGCGGCATCGTGGCGGACGAGGCCACGGGCGCTACCAGCCGGGCGGGCGTGTTCGCCGGGGGCGACGCGGTGACGGGCGCGGCCACGGTCATCAAGGCCATGGGCGCGGGAAAGGTGGCCGCCGCGGGCATCGAGCAGTACATCCAGGGAAAATAA
>CANQSF010000017.1 GCA_947626345.1 uncultured Oscillospiraceae bacterium
TGGTGGGAACAACAGGACTCGAACCTGTGGCCCCCTGCTTGTAAGGCAGGTGCTCTAACCAGCTGAGCTATGCTCCCATGGAGCGCCCGCTCTTCAAGCGGCTTTGCTATTATAAAGCACGATCAGCCGGTTGTCAATAGAAAAAAACCGGGGAAAGGCGAAAATCAGCTCACTCCTTCTCCTCTTCCAGCCGCTCGAACACGGCCGCATAGCCGTCGTGGCCGTACTGCAGGCTGCGCTTGACACGGCTGATGGTGGCGCTGGAGGCGCCGGTCTCCTGGAGGATATCGTTGTAGATCATGCCCTTGCTCAGCAGCCACGCCACCTGGAACCGCTGCTCCATGGCCTGCAGCTCCGAGACGGTGCACAGATCGTCAAAAAACTGCTCACATTCATCTATGTCCTGCAGCGACAGGATCGCCTTATACATCATCTCATTGCGGGGTTTCCGGTTGAGTTTGTTCATGGATGCGCGCCTCCTCTTTCAGTCTGCTCATATATTACATCATTAAAGGCCGAAAGTAAAGTCCCATGTTAAAGTTTCCACTTTCTTTTTTGTTTTCGCGATGATATACTTATGATAGAAAGGAGTGGTAGTATGGTCATCCTGTGGGTCGTGGCCGCGGCGCTGTTTCTGATCGTCGAGGCCGTCACCGCCGCCATGAACAGCATCTGGTTCGTGGCCGGCTCTCTGGCCGCCCTGGCCGGCGCGGCGCTGGGCGCGCCTGTCTGGGCGCAGCTGGCATTGTTCGTCGCCGTATCCGGGATCTGCTTCGCCATCCTCTATCCCCGCCTGAAGCGGCTGCTGCGCCGGGACAGCCAGCCCACCAACGCCGACATGGTCATCGGTCAGGAGTGCGTCGTCACCCAGCGCATCGACAACCTGGCCGGCACCGGCGCCGTCGCCATCGGGGGCAAGATCTGGACCGCCCGGTCCACCGGCGGCGAGACGCTGGAGCTGGGCACGGTGGTCATCGCCGACAGCATCGAGGGCGTCAAGCTCATGGTCACCCCCGTGCGGCAGGCCCAGGCCGCGGGGACGGAGTGATGGAGCGATCGCAGAGCGTCTTTTTCGTTGTGACAAAATCTTTGACAGGAGGTATCATCCGTATGGGCCCGATCATCTTTACCGCAGTCGTCGTCATCCTGGTCATCATCGTGCTGATCCGCAACATCCGCGTGGTCCAGCAGGCCCGGGCCTTCGTGGTGGAGCGCCTGGGCGCCTATCACGCCACCTGGAACGTGGGCCTGCACTTCAAGATCCCCTTCATCGAGCGCATCGCCAAGGTGGTGAGCCTGAAAGAGCAGGTGGCGGACTTCCCGCCCCAGCCGGTGATCACCAAGGACAACGTCACCATGCAGATCGACACGGTGATCTACTTCCAGATCACCGACCCGAAGCTGTACACCTACGGCGTGGAAAATCCCATGCTGGCCATCGAGAACCTGACCGCCACCACCCTGCGGAACATCATCGGCGAGCTGGAGCTGGACGAGTCCCTCACCAGCCGGGACACCATCAACGCCAAGATGCAGCAGATCCTGGACGAGGCCACCGACTCCTGGGGCATCAAGGTCAACCGGGTGGAGCTGAAGAACATCACCCCGCCCAAGGAGATCCAGAACGCCATGGAGAAGCAGATGAAGGCCGAGCGGGAGCGGCGTGAGTCCATTCTGAAGGCCGAGGGCGAGAAGCGGGCCGCCATCCTGGAGGCCGAGGGCGAGAAGGAATCCGCCGTGCTCCGGGCCGAGGCTAAAAAGGAGGCCGCCATCCTGGAGGCCCAGGGCAAGGCCCAGGCCATCCTGGCGGTGAACGAGGCCACCGCCGAGGGCCTGAAGCTGCTCAACTCCGCCGCCCCCACCGAGCCCATCGTCCAGCTGAAGGCCCTGGAGGCCTTCGCCGCTGCGGCCAACGGCCAGGCGACGAAGATCATCATCCCCTCCGAGATCCAGGGCATCGCGGGCCTGGCCACCGCCTTCAAGGAGGTCATCCAGGACCAGCCGAAGAATCCCTGATACAAGAAAAAACAACACAGCGGGTGGCACACGCCACCCGCTGTCGTTTTGTCTTTTGCCGTCCCCGTCACGCCGCGCTCAGCTTTTTCTCCATGTCCCGCAATGCCTTGCGCAGGAACAGGGCGCTGGCGGCCAGGCTCATCAGCTCCGCGATGGGGAAGCACCACCAGACGTTGTCCACATTGCCGGTGAGGCTCAAAAGCCACGCCGCCGGGATCAGGGCCACGATCTGCCGCAGCACGCTGACGAAGAAGGAGAACATGCTCTTGTTCAGCGCCTGGCAGGCGGAGCCGGCCACGATGCAGAACCCCGCCAGCAGGAAGCTGAGGCTGATGCGCCGCAGGGCGGGCACGCCGATGGCCAGCATGGTCTCCGAGGGGCTGAAGATGCCCAGCAGCGCCCCGGGGAAGATCTGGAAGCACAGCGCCCCCAGCAGCATGAAGCAGGATGCGTACAGCACGCCGAATTTGATGGTCCGGTAGATCCGCTCCCGCTTTTTGGCGCCATAGTTGTAGCCGATGATGGGAATGATGCCGTTATTCAGGCCGAACACCGGCATGAAGAAGAAGCTCTGGATCTTGAAATAGGCCCCGTACACCGCCACGGCGGTGGAGGTGAACGCCCCCAGGATGATGTTCATCAGGTAGTTGGTCACCGAGCCGATGGCCACCATCAGGATGGAGGGGAAGCCGATCTTGTAGATGTCCCGGACGATGGGCCAGGGCAGGCGCACGTCCTTCCAGCGCAGCGGCAGCTCCCGGTTCCGGCGGAAGTGGAAGAAGTATCCCAGCGCCGTGCCCACCGCCTGGCCGATGACCGTGGCGATGGCCGCGCCGGCGGTGTCCATGGCGGGCAGGCCGCACCAGCCGTAGATGAAGAAGGGGTCCAGGATGATGTTGGTCACCGCGCCGGCCATCTGGGTCCACATGGACAGCTTCGTCTGCCCCGTGGACTGCAGCAGCCGCTCCACGCAGATCTCCTGGTAGACGAACAGCGATCCGATGGTGACGATGCGCAGATAGGAGTCGGTATAGGATCGGATGCTCTCCACCTTGGTCTGGGAGCGGATGAACGCGTCCGCCCCGAAGATGCCGAACAGGGCCATCAGCGCCCAGCAGCACATCCCCAGCGCCACCGCCGTGCCGGCCACCTGGCCGGCCTGCTTCGTGTCCCGGCTGCCCAGAGCCCTGCTGACCAGGGTGGACACGCCCACGCCGGTGCCGGTGCCCAGGCCGATCATGATGTTCTGGGCCGGGAAGGCCAGGCTCAGGGCGGACAGGCAGTCCTCCGACACCCGGGAGACGTACACGCTGTCCACGATGTTATACAGCGCCTGCACCAGCATGGACAGCATCATCGGTACCGCCAGGCTCAGCAGCAGCCGGCCCTCCGGCATCTCTCCCATGCGGCTGGAATCTTGTCTGTTCAGGGTCTGTGCCATTGCATCTGTTCCTCGTTTCGATCCTCTTTTTCTATTATTATGAAGGAATATTTTTTTGCAAACAAGAGACAAAATAGCCAAACCGTGTCCCCCATTGGGAGACACGGTTTGGCATCGGCCCACAGTGTGTGAAGTCTCATCACGCCGGCATAGACTTATTCGTCCTCCAGCTCCAGGATGTCGCCGGGGGTACAGTCCAGCGCCTCGCAGATGGCCGCCAGGGTGGAAAAGCGCACCGCCGTGACCCGGTTGTTCTTGATCTTGGACAGGTTCACGTTGGAGATGCCCACCCGCTCCGCCAGCTCGTTCAGGCTCATATGCCGCTCCACCATCATCCGATCCAGCCGCAGCACGATCTTTTTCATCACAGCAGCCCCTCCACGTCGTCCTCCAGCTTCACACCGTAGGCGAATATCTGGCTCAGCGCCAGCACGATCACCCCGGTGATGATGCCGCCGACGTCCACGACGAAGGAATATTCCGGCCAGAAGGCCACGAAGCCCACCAGGCTCACCGCCACCGTCACCAGCGGCGCGGCGATGAACAGCCAGCCGATCTGCTTGACCTTTTTCACCACCGGCTGCTGGAAGGGCGTGGACGCCCAGCTCAGCTTGATGATCTGCCATATCCGCCGGAACACCAGCGCCGTCAGCGCCAGCTCCGCCGCGCCCGCCGCGGTATACAGCAGATACAGCCCCTGATGCAGCGTCCCGTCCGGGCCTGTGATATCCAGCCGGCCCAGCGATCCCGGCACCATCGGCACCGACACTTTCGCGCCCGCCGCGTCTGTGTCGGACATCACGCTTATCACCTCCGGATCGATGATCCCCACCAAAAAACTGATCACCATCATGGCCACGCCGAGCCACCCGATCACCTCAAATACCCGGGCCAGCACATATCCCGCCTTTGCCTTCCCTTTCATGACAAAACCTCCATAGATCATAGTTCGGTCCGGTCCGATGGATACAGCATAGCACTTCGCTTTACGTTTGTCAACATGTTTTTAATGTTTTACGTTAAAAATTATTCGTTTTGCGTAAAAAGCATCCCGGACAGCAGCGCTGTCCGGGATGTCGCTTTTATGGGATGTCCTCCGCAGGAGGCGGCGCCTCCGGCTCCTGGGTGGGCTCCGCTGTGGGCTCGGCGGTGGGCTCCGCCGTGGCCGGCGGCTGGGCGGGCGGGGGATCCGTGGGCGGCGCGGCGGCCTTCATCTGGAACACGGCGTAGATGGTGTGGTTGCTCCGCACATCGGAGAAGGTGTAGGAGCTCTGCACCGACACCGGGGAGCCGTCGATGAGCAGCTGGCCCAGCTCATAGCCCTCGTCGGGATTGATGGCAAAGGTGACGGACCCGCCCTCCTCCACGTCCACGGTGCCGTTGGGGCTGACGTGTCCGCCGCTGCCGGCGGTGACGGTGACGGTATAGGTCACCCGCGGGGTGGGCGACGGCGTGGGCACCGGGGTGGGACTGGGGGACGGCGCCGGGGTGTTGGGCCGGAGAAGTCCGGCCAGATAGTCCGTGGAGGTGGGCTCCGGCGTGGCGGACGGTCCCTCTGGGCCGCCCGGGTCGGCGAACATGCTCACCGCCAGGATGGCCGCCAGGATCACCGCCACCGACAGCATCAGCGCCACCAGCCACTTCAGGGCCTTTCCCCCGCCACGGCGAGGCGGCTCCTGGCCGCCGTATTCCGTCTGAGGCGTCACGTACACCCGGGGGGCTGGCTCCGCCACCACCACCTTGGGCCGGGGTGGCGGCTCCTGGCGGTACACGGGCCGGGCGGGCTCCTCCCGGACAGGCTCCTCCCGGGCAGGACGGCGGGGCGTGGTCACGCCGCCGGACATGGAGAACCGCTGGGTGGGCAGGACATCGTCATCGTCCTCCTCATCCTCCTCCGGGGCGGAGCCGGGAGCCTCGTGGCGGCCCCGCTCGCCGGACGCGGCCCGGCGGGACCCGTAGTCTGCCCCCCGGACGTCCTTGTCCGGCGCGTCCTTCCCCTCCAGGGCGTCGGTGATCTGGTCCTCCAGGCTGTCGCCGCCCAGAAAGGCCGCAAAATCGAACCGGTCGTCCCGGCGGGATGGTTCCTTTGTCCAGCGGGGGCCCTCCTCTTCGGGCAGGTCCCTGTCATCGCGCGCAAAACTCATTTTGTCCTACCTTTGGAGCGTTGGATGTGTTACAATAGGAGCAAGAAAAAACGTTCGGAGGTCCATCATGGGAAAGACCGCTCTTGTCACCGGCTCCTCCCGGGGCATCGGCGCCGCCGCCGCGCGGCGGCTGGCCGCGGAGGGTTGGGACGTGACCGTCCACTATAACGAGTCGGAGCAGGCCGCTCTGGCCCTGGCGGAGGAGCTGGGCACGGCCGCCATCAAGGCGGACGTGCGGGACCCGGAGCAGGTACAGCGCCTCATTCAGACGGTGGGGCCGCTGGATCTGCTGGTGTGCAGCGCCGGCGTGGCCCAGTACGGCCTTTTCACCGACGGGGACGAGGCCGCCTGGCGGGACGTGCTGGCGGTGAACACCGACGGCGCCATCCGCTGCTGCCGGGCCGCCATCCCGGCCATGGTCCGGAAAAAAGCGGGGCGCATCATCCTGATCTCCTCCGTCTGGGGGGTGTACGGCGCCAGCTGCGAGGCGGTGTACTCCGCCTCCAAGGCGGCGCTGATCGGCCTTACAAAGGCCCTGGCCAAGGAGCTGGGCCCCTCCGGCATCCGGGTCAACTGCGTGGCCCCCGGGGTCATCGACACGGATATGCTGGCCCGGTTCGACCAGGCTGACCGGCAGGCCCTGGCCGACGAAACGCCCCTGGGCCGCATCGGCCGGCCAGAGGACGTGGCGGCGCTGATCGCTTTTCTGGCCTCCGAGGACGCCTCGTTCCTCACCGGCCAGGTGATCGGCTGCGACGGCGGCTTCGGCCTGTGACCGTTCTCGCCGCCACGGAGCGGCGTGATTTTGCCGCGTCAGACGAGAAAGCCGGCGCAGGGAATACTTGCTGTATTGCCAAGGCAGCTGACGAAGTATGACACGGCAAGGGCCGCCGCTAGAATATATTGGGGATAAACAGCGCCAGCATGAAATAAGCCGCCGGCAGGGAGAACAGCATGCTGTCCATCTTGTCCATGATCCCGCCGTGCTCCGGCATCAGGTGGCCGTAGTCCTTCACGCCCGCCGCCCGCTTCATCAGCGACGCGGCCAGGTCGCCCACCTGCCCGAAGCAGCTGGCCACGAAGGTCACGCACACGCACATGCCGAGCTGCCAGCCCAGGATCCAAGCGATGAGCGCCCCCGCCAGCGCGGCGGACAGGCCGCCCACCACGGCGCCCTCCCAGGTCTTGTGGGGGCTCACCACCGGGGCCATCTTGTGGCTGCCCAGATACTTGCCGCCGATGAGGGCCATGCAGTCGCAGGCCCAGGTGCCCAGCACCCCCAGCGTCAGGGTCATGAGCCAGGCGTCCGACGCGGCGGCGTAGAGGATCACCGCGTACAGCCCGAAGGGCCAGGTCAGGGCGAACAGGTTCGCCGCGGCGAATCCCGCCCCCCGCTCCGGCTTCAGGATGGCCCAGAACATGGCGGCGAACACCGCCAGGCAGTAAAGCGCCACCATCCAGCCCACCGAGACCCGGCACAGGCACAGCAGCGCCTGGGCCGCGATGTAGACGATCATCAGCGCCTTGGAGATGGGCATCTCCGCCTGGAACAGCACGTTTTGCAGCTCAAAGGCGGATGCGATGGCCAGCAGCATGAAAAACGTCACCCGGGTGAAGCGGCTGAGCAGCACGCACACCAGCGTCACCACCACGATGATCACCGCGGGAAGCAGTCTTTTTTTGATGTTCACGATCTCGATCCCTCCCCCAAATTCCTGTCTGTACATTATATTCCATTTCCCCGCCGTTTACAAGGGCCATTTCCCCGCCTATCCTTGACGGCGGACACGCCCGGGATTATAATGGTGTCGCATCAAAGACGATAAGGAGGATCCCCTCATGGACCGGAAAAAAACTTTTGTCCTGGCGCTGGCCCTGATCATGGCGCTGGCTCTGACCGCCTGCGGCGGCAATCAGATCCTGGACGCCACCCCCTCGCCCGCGCCCACCGCCGAGCCTACGGCGGAGCCCACCGCCGAACCCACAGCAGAACCTACCGCAGAGCCCACAGCTGAACCCACAGCTGAACCCACGGCCGAGCCCACCGCCGAGCCCACGGCCGAACCCACGGAGGAGCCCGCCGCCGACGAGCCCGTCCCCGCCGACGAGGCGGACGTGTTCGGCGTCGCCGAGGGCGACCGCTACGTCAACGCCTATTTCGGCATCGACTGCCAGCTGGGCGACGGCTGGTCGCTGGCCGACCAGGAGGAGCTGCTGGCCCTGCAGGGCATGGCGGGCCGGGCGCTGGAGGAATTCGACGGCGATTACGCGGAGTATTATGAACAACTGCTGGAAGACAGCACCATGTGCTACGTGATGGCCGCCTATTCCGACGACCAGACCCAGAACATCAACATCCTGGTGGAGCATCTGGACGGCGTGGACGGCCTGATCGACGAGGAGGATCTGCTGGATCTGGTGATGGATCAGATCGGCGACACACTGGATGGCGCCGGCATCACCGCCGAGCCCAACACCTTCACCCTGGGCGGCGAGGAGCACCCGGGCCTGGCCCTCCGCTCCGTCACCTCGGTGGGCAACCTGCAGTTCGACGTCTCCCAGCAGATGGTGCTGATTCTGAAGGGGGACTACGCCCTGCAGATCACCATGACCAGCACGATGGACGACTCCGGCGACGGCATCGCCGCCATGGCGGACTTCTTCTCCGCAGACTGACCGAGGGAACGATCCCATGACGATCCGCGAGCTGACCGCGTTGGATCCCGATACGATACGCCCACTGTATGCGAGCGTCGGCTGGACGAATCACACAGCGGATCCTGAGATGCTGCGCTTTTATGCGGATGTAAGTCCCCGCCCGCCGGAAGGTCCCGCCGCTCCGCGGCTCTCTTTTACACCGAAAAAGGCCCCGCCGTTTTCACGGCGGGGCTTTTCATATGCGCTTTTGCCTCACAGCAGGTCGATGCCCGCGGCGCGGCAGGCGGCGTAGGTGACCTCGTCCCAGACGCCGGACTGGACCTCGCCGATGTGGGCGCAGCCCATGAGCAGCATGCAAAGCCGGCTCTGGCCGATGCCGCCGCCGATGGTCTGGGGCAGCTCCCCGGCCAGCAGCGCCCGGTGGAAGGGAAGCTGCCGCCGGTCGTCGCACCCGGCGATGGCCAGCTGCTTATCCAGGCTCACCGGGTCCACCCGGATGCCCATGGAGGAGATCTCAAAGGCCCGGTCCAGCACGTGGTTGCGGAAGATGATGTCCCCGTTCAGCTCCCAGTCGTCATAGTCGGGGGCCCGGCCGTCGTGGGGCTTGCCGGAGCGCAGCTTCTTGCCGATCTGCATGAGGAAGATGGTCTCGTGGGTCTTGGTGAACTCGTTCTCCCGCTCGGAGGGGGTCAGATGGGGGTACAGGTCCTCCAGCTCCTGGGCGGTAATGAAGGTCACCTCCCGGCTCAACTCCGTCTTCAGCTGGGGAAACGCCCAGCGCACCTCGTCGCAGGTCATGCATATGGCGCTGACGATCCGCTGCACCGTATCCTTCAGGTAGGCGACGGTGCGGTCCGCCGGGTCCATGACCTTCTCCCAGTCCCACTGGTCCACGTACACGGAGTGGAGGTTATCCAGCACCGGCTCATCCCGGCGGATGGCGTTCATATCGGTGTAAAGGCCGTTGCCCACCCGGAAGCCATAGGCCCGCAGGGCCCAGCGCTTCCACTTGGCCAGGGAGTGGACCACCTGGTACTCCCCCTCCCCCGTGGCGGGCACGTCAAAGGCCACCGGCCGCTCCACGCCGTTGAGGTCGTCGTTCAGGCCCGTATCGGCCCGGACGAACAGCGGCGCGCTCACCCGCTTCAGATTCAGCGCCGCCCCCAGATTCTTCTGGAAGTGGGACTTGATGAACTCGATGCACCGCTGGGTGTCGTATACGTCCAGCACGGTCTTGTATCCTTCAGGAATGGTCAGCATTGTTTCGTCTCCTTCCGTCTTGCAGAGTTGGCTCCGCAGGCGCGCTCCTTTTTAACGAACGCTGAAAAGCATCTCGCCGTAGGTGGGATAGGGCCAGCACTTGCCGTAGGCGATGGTCTCCATCTCGTCCACATAGATGCGCAGCTCGCTCATGGTGGCGAAGATCTTGTCCCGGCAGTAGTTGGAAAGCTCCTCGCAGGCCGTGATATCCGCCGAGCAGGCCAGCTCCTCGTCCAGGGCATCCACGGCCCTGCCGGTCATGGCGGTCAGCTCGCTCAGGCGCTTGAGGGAGCCCATCTCATAGGACACGTCCACGCCCAGGTCCCGCTTGGCCGTCAGGCTCTTGGCCAGCTTCCCGCCGTACAGGCTCACCGCCGGCAGGATGTCCTTGCGGACCATATCGGAGACGGTCATGGCCTCGATGCGGATGGTCTTGGCGTAGTTTTCCTGCATGATCTCGTAGCGGGCGCGCATCTCCGTCTCCGTGAGCACACCGTTGCCCTCGAACAGCTGGATGTTCTTCTCCGCCAGGTAGTGGGGCAGCGCCTCGGGGGTGGTGCGCAGGTTGAGCAGCCCGCGGCGCTCGGCCTCCTGCACCCAGGACTCGTCGTAGCCGTTGCCGTTGAAGACGATGCGGCTGTTCTCCTGCACCGTCTGGCGGATGAGGTCGTGCAGCTCCGTGTCGAAGTCGTCGGCGGCCTCCAGCCGGTCGGCGAACCGGCGCAGCTCCTCGGCCACGGCGGTGTTCAGCACGATGTTGGGCTCGGAGATGGACTGGGAGGAACCGGGCATACGGAACTCGAACTTGTTGCCCGTGAAGGCGAAGGGCGAGGTCCGGTTGCGGTCGGTGGCGTCCTTGGGAAACCGGGGCAGCACGCTCACGCCCACCTTGAAGGGCTCCTTGCCGCCGCCGGAATACTGCTCCTCGTGGAGGATGGCGTCCAGCACGCCCTTGAGCTCATCGCCCACATACACAGAGAGGATGGCGGGAGGCGCCTCGTTGGCGCCCAGCCGGTGGTCGTTGCCGGCGGAGGCCACGCTGATGCGCAGCAGGTCCTGGTACTCGTTGACCGCCTTCAGCACCGCGCACAGAAACAGCAAAAACTGGGCGTTCTCGGCGGGGGTGTCGCCGGGCTCCAGCAGGTTCTCGCCGGTGTCGGTGGAGATGGACCAGTTGTTATGCTTGCCGCTGCCGTTGACGCCGGCGAAGGGCTTTTCGTGCAGCAGGCACTCCATGCCGTGGCGCTTGGCGATGGTCTTCATCAGCTCCATGGTCAGCTGGTTGTGGTCGGCGGCGATGTTCACCGTGCTGTACAGGGGCGCCAGCTCATGCTGGGCCGGAGCCACCTCGTTATGCTCGGTCTTGGCCACCACGCCCAGCTTCCACAGCTCGTCGTTCAGCTCCTTCATGAAGGCGGCTACCCGGGGCTTGATGGCGCCGAAGTAGTGATCCTCCATCTCCTGGCCCTTGGGGGGGCGGGCGCCGAACAGGGTCCGGCCGGTATAGATCAGGTCCTTGCGCCGGTCGTAGACGCTCTTGTCCACCAGGAAGTACTCCTGCTCCGCGCCGGCGGTGGCCCGCACGGCCTGGGTCTCGTTGTCGCCGAACAGCCGCAGGATGCGCAGGGCCTGCTTGTTCAGGGCCTGCATAGAGCGCAGCAGCGGCGTCTTCTTATCCAGCGCCTCGCCGGTATAGGACACGAAAGCGGTGGGGATGTACAGCACCCCATCCTTTACAAAGGCGTAGCTGGTGGGGTCCCACGCGGTATAGCCCCGGGCCTCGAAGGTGGCCCGCAGGCCGCCGGAGGGGAAGCTGGAGGCGTCGGGCTCGCCCTGGATCAGCTCCTTGCCGGAGAACTCCATGATGGCCCGGCCGTCCCCCGTGGGATGGACGAAGGCGTCATGCTTCTCGGCGGTGACGCCGGTCATGGGCTGGAACCAGTGGGTGAAGTGGGTGGCCCCCTTCTCCACGGCCCAGTTCTTCATGGCGGTGGCCACCACGGTGGCGATCTCCGGGGTCAGGCGCTTGCCCTGGCTGATGGCCCGGACCACTTCCTTATAGGTGGCGTGGGGCAGGCGGGCCTGCATGACCGCTTCGGAAAACACCATGCTTCCAAAGATCTCGGGTACGTTGCTCATAACATCCTTCTCCTTTATCATATCATCCTTGATATCCATTGCCGGACAAAACAAAAAAGCGGCAATGGGGGCGGAACATCCGCGACGCCATTGCCGTTTCTGCTATGATTTTACTCTCTTTTCGCCCGACCTGTCAAGGGCCGCGCCCACGGCAAATCACACAAAATCCGCCCGTCTCGAACGGCCGTTCGTTGGCAGATGCCCCATTCCGCCGGGAAGGGTTTGACAAACCGCCGGCTTACGATTAGAATTGTTACAAATCGCTGGCGTGCCCGGTCCCGCCCACAGCCATGGTATGAAAGGAGGGTGAAAACGGTGCCATCCCGCCCCTATGCCTCCCTTCTTCTCATCACCGACTCCAGGAGCACCGCCGCCCATTTCGCGGCCTTTCTGCCTGCGGACCGGTTCGCCCCGGAGCTGAACGTCTGCTCCCCTCTGGAGGCCGGATATGTGCTGGACGAGACGGTCTACGACGTGGTGGTGGTGGACAGCTCCGTCCGCTCCGAGGACGCCTCCCTTCTGGCCGCCCGGGCCGCCGATCACGGCGCCGCCGGGGTGCTGCTGCTGGCGGAGGCAGCCCAGTACGACGCCGTGGCGGCATACGCCGAGGCCAACGGCTTTATGGCCCTGAAAAGCCCCGCGGACCCCGAGCTGCTCCGGCAGAGCCTGGCCATGATGGCCACCGTCTCCTCCCGGCTGCGGGCCCTGGCCGACCGCGCGGAATCCCTCCAGGCCAAGATGGATGAGCTGCGGGTGGTGAACCGGGCCAAACTGCTGCTGATCCAGCGGTTCAAGATGACCGAGAAGCAGGCCCACCGCTTTATCGAGAAAAACGCCATGGACCGCTGCGTCACCCGCCGGGCCATCGCGGAGAAGATCATACGCACATACGACATCTGACAGAGAGGTATTTGGAATGAAACGCGAGGCTGTCCTCATCATCGACTTCGGCGGCCAGTACGACCAGCTCATCGCCCGGCGGGTCCGGGAGCAGAACGTATACTGTGAGCTGCGTCCCTGCACCGTCACCCTGGACGAGATACGCGCCTTCGACCCCATCGGCATCATCTTCACCGGCGGCCCCAACAGCGTCTACGACGAAAACGCCCCCCACGCCGATCCCGGCATCTTCCGGCTGGGCGTGCCCATCCTGGGCATCTGCTACGGCTGCCAGCTGCTGGCCCACCATCTGGGCGGCCAGGTCACTCCCGCCCAGGACGATTCCGCCCGGGAGTACGGCAAGACCGTCACCAGCTTCGACACCTCCTGCACCCTGTTCCGGGGCCTGCCGGAGCAGTCCGTTACCTGGATGAGCCACGGCGACTATATGGCCAAGGTGCCCGAGGGCTTCTCCCTGGCCGCCCACAGCGACAATTGCCCCAACGTGGCCATCTGCGACGAGGCCCGGGGCTTTTACGGCGTGCAGTTCCACCCGGAGGTCAACCACACCCAGTATGGCCGCGAGATGCTCCGCCGGTTCCTGTTCGACGTCTGCCACGCCCACGGCGAGTGGACCATGGAGGACTATAAAAACAGCGCCATCGCCGCCCTGCGGGAAAAGATCGGCGACGGCAAGGTGCTGCTGGCCCTGTCCGGCGGCGTGGACTCCTCGGTGGCGGCGGCGCTGCTGGCCGAGGCGGTGGGCAGCCAGCTCACCTGCGTGTTCGTGGACCACGGCCTGATGCGCAAGGACGAGGGCGACGAGGTCCAGGCAGCCTTCGACCCCTGGCCCATCCGGTTCGTGCGTGTCAACGCCGAGGCCCGCTTCCTTAAAAAGCTGGCCGGCGTGTCCGAGCCGGAGCGCAAGCGGAAGATCATCGGCGAGGAGTTCATCCGCGTGTTCGAGGAGGAGGCCAAAAAGATCGGTCGTGTGGACTACCTGGTCCAGGGCACCATCTATCCCGACGTGGTGGAATCCGGCGGCGGCGACGCGGCGGTGATCAAGAGCCACCACAACGTGGGCGGCCTGCCGGACTATGTGGACTTCAAGGAGATCGTCGAGCCGCTGCGGCTGCTGTTCAAGGACGAGGTGCGCCAGCTGGGCCGGGAGCTTGGCCTGCCGGAGTATCTGGTGATGCGCCAGCCCTTCCCCGGGCCGGGCCTGGCCATCCGCATCATCGGCGAGGTCACGAAGGAGAAGCTGGACACTCTCCGGGAGGCGGACTTCATCTTCCGGGACGAGATCGCCAGGGCCCATCTGGAGGGCACCATGAACCAGTATTTCGCCGTGCTGACCAACATGCGCTCCGTGGGCGTCATGGGCGACGGCCGAACTTACGACTATACCCTGGCGCTGCGCAGCGTGACCACCGAGGACTTCATGACCGCCGACTGGGCCCGCATCCCTTACGAGGTGCTGGACGCGGTCTCCACCCGCATCGTCAACTCCGTCCCCGGCATCAACCGCATCGTCTACGACATCACCTCCAAACCCCCCGCCACGGTGGAGTGGGAATAAGGAAAGAAATCCTCTGCGCCTTGAAAGCACGGGATTTCTTCGGCCCCGCTCCCGGTTTTGATAACGATTTGATAACAACGACCTGACCGGGCCGTTTACACGAACGGCCCGAACGAAAAACGGACTTGCTGATTTGGTATCAGCAGGTCCGTTTTTTGTTATTCATCTTTTCGGCCACGCTTCTTTATGCCCCTCTGCACCGCATCACTGAACGCCTCAGACGGGATCTTGCCCCAGTTGTTCTCCGTGTCAAATTCCGGGTAGCGATAGCGCCATCTATCGTAGTCCTCTTTTGTGATCTCCCCTGCCGCCAGCTTTGCGGCCTGTTTCTGCCATGCTGTGAGCAGATCAAAAAGCTCTACATAGGTTGTACCCCTGGACTTATCCAGCCGCAGGCATACTTCACTGTCAAGCTCACCCACGCCCAGGCCATAGATGTCCTCCAGCGCAAACAGCGTATGGGCAAGACCCAGATGGCTATCTATATCAGGCACATCCAGCGCCAGCGGCGACACATCCAACGCAGACGCCAAGGTCCGGGTCAGTTCCGCCTTCGGCGTCCTGGTGCCGGACTCATACTGGGCCAGGCGAACATCCGCGGTTTTTTCCGGGAACCCCACCGCCATGCCAAGATACTTCATCGTCATGCCCCGCAGTGTGCGGAAGAAATGTACCCGCTCCCCTATCGCCATACCAGCATCTCCTATCCAGCAGATCATGTTGAGCGCAGTATAACATATACGTTTAAGGCGCGTCAAGAGAATATTAAGCAAAAAAGTTAAAATTTATATCTCTCAAAGCTTGACAAAACAAATATGTTTAGTATAATAATTATTAAACTAAATAGTTTAGCAAAGGAGGAGAACAATTTGGCGGGAACGATGTTCATGCGTGTGAATGAAGTCGCGGAGGAGCTGGGCGTTTCCATCCCCTACGCATATAAACTCATACGGGCTATGAATGAGGAGTTGAAAAAGACCGGCTGTATCACCATCGCTGGCCGGATCGACCGCAAGTTTTTCCACGAGCAGTTTTACAGCACCAAAGACCACCACGAAAGGAGCAGATGAATATGCCGGTCTATCGGGACAAGAACGGTACATGGTACGTCATGTGCCGGTACACGGATTGGAGGGGCGAGCGCAAGCAGAAATGCAAGCGCGGCCTGCGCACCAAACGGGACGCCCAGGCATGGGAGCGGGAGTTTCTCATGCAAAAGCAGGCGGATGTGAACATGACCTTTGCAAGCTTTGTACAGCTATATGAGCGGGACGTCAAACCCAAGCTCAAGCTGAACACATGGCTGTCCAAAGAGAGCGTCATCCAGAAGAAACTCCTGCCCTATTTCGGACAGCGCCGGCTGTCCGAAATAACAGCCAAAGACGTGCTGGCATGGCAGAACGAGATACGTTCTCAGACAGTCTCCAGCGGCAAACTCTACTCCCCAACCTAGATGAAGGGTATGTCTATACAGAAAAGTGCGACCGGGCACTGTTTTCTGAAAATGTAAAGTAAGCCTGTGAGTTAAGAAAACATATATTTGACGAGCCACATAATAGAACTCACGATTATTTGAATGAGGACATATTCTGTATACTATTAGTTCGCACGATAAGACCCATTCATGAAATTAGCTTTCCCTTGGCTAGCGGGAGTGACGGCACGGTATGCATCGACCGTGCATACAACAGCACAAGAACGAAGACCACGAAAGATCCCCAGAGTTCTGTTCTGGGGATCTTTCTATTGCTGTTTAAATTCCGACTGTCTTTCCTTCCAGGGCGCGGTAATCAATCTTTCCCACTGCAGTTTTTGGAAGCACTTCCAAGAACACATATCTGACCGGCTGCGCATATTCTGGCAAATCCCGTTTGCAAAGGGTAGACACTTCTTCCTGGACCTTCGCGTGATCCGCGCTCTTTTCTTTCAACGCAAGGTAAGCAATCGGCAGATATGTGCCGTCCTTTTGAGTAATGCAGATGGCGCAGCATTCCTCTACGTGCTGATGCGCAAGGATCGTCTGTTCTATCCGGTCGGGGAATATCTTTGAGACGACGCCGTTGTGCTGGGTGATATAGACCCGCTTGATCCTGCCCTTCACATAGACGGCACCGCTCTCCGTCACATACCCCAAATCGCCCGTATGTATCCAGACCCCATCTTCGTGTTGCTTCATGATCTGCGCGGTTTCTTTTTCGTTGTCAGCGTAACCCAGCATCATGGACGGGGCTTTGATGCAAAGCTCCCCGATCTCACCATATTTCTTTTCTTGCATGGTATCGGTGTCAAAGGCCGCCACAACGGTCAGGCAAAGAGGAATACCAACGCTGCCAAGCTCCGCGCAGTCGTCAGTCTGTAGGCACACGCCGCCGCAGACCTCGCTCATACCATATCCGTTCATAAAGTGTGTTCTGCCATTGTGGGCCTTGAAAAAGTCATTCAGGTCGTTTTCAAGCTCATTTGTCATCCCGGCCCCGCCAGCCGCCGCCGTTTTGAGCCAGGACACATCTTTCAGCCGCTTGCTCCGAGGGATGGCCGTCCAGTAGCTTGGGATACTGGCAATGTGATTCGGTTTGTATTTTTGCAAAAGTTCATCCGTTTTCTCAGGGTCAACTTTGGGGATCAAAATCACGTTCAGCCCAAAGGACAGGGCAACATGCAGATTATTGGACAGGCCATAGACCGCAAACGGGACGACCATATCCATGTGTTTCTCGTGGGGCAGATAATGAAAGACCCACTTTTCCTGCGTGGGGATTGAGTTGAAAGCATAGTCGCTCAACATGACGCCTTTGGGAGTGCCAGTCGTGCCGCCGGTGTGCCCTATCACGGTGCATTTATCCTTTTCATATTTTGCCGGTACGACCTCGCCAACGTCGGAAGAACCGGCAAGAAAAGCATTCCAGGACATTACGAAATCATCCGTATATACTGGCTCTTTCACTTTGAGGCGATAGAGCTTGTTTTTCAGCGCTCCGAGGGATTGCCAGAGCGGTACATAAACAAATTTGCTGACGCCGTATTCTTTCGCAGCGGCATAGGATTTTTCAAAAAAGACATCCAGCGCGACAAAATATTTTGATCTGCCCTCGGACAGATAATGGATCAATTCCTTTTCGCTGGACAGGACGTTCACCACGCAGCAGACCGCGCCGATCTTGTTCAGGCCATAGAGCATATAGACCATTTCCGGCTGGTTGAGCATCAAAACGGTCACCACATCCCCAGACTTAACGCCAATAGACCGGAACGCCCTGGCAGTCTTGTCGATCATGGCGAACATTTCGCCGTAGGTGATCTGCTTATTGAAATAGGTCAGGGCCACGTCCTCCAGGTGGTCTTTGTTGTTCTCCCAGAGATATTCATACATCGTACACTCTGGCAAGGGTTCATTGATCGCTTCCTGGCTGTAATACTTCAGCCAAGGCTTATCAACGGACGGATAACCGGTCATGCTCACTTCTCTCATCTCTGTTCCTCCGAATTTCAGAATTGTGACATTTGATATGTATTATGCGGCAATCTTCGCCTCTCACATTATATCTTGTCGCCTCTCACATATCAAGTGCCACAATTCAAACAATTTAATATAATCCGCGCTTTGGGTAGAATGAAACAGGGTGATGCAGTATGACAGATGAGACGAACGCGCTGTTTGACAACTCGGAGCGATACCGCGACCTGGGCTGCGCTATCGCCTACTATCGGAAGCGGAAGCGTCTTACCCAGGAGCAGCTTGCGGACAGGATCGGCGTGAGCCGCCAGCATGTGAGCGCAATAGAGGCGCCCAACATGGTGCGCGCGATCTCCCTGGAGGTCGTTTACAATATCGCCACTGTTCTGGAAATAGAGCCGTATGTGCTTTTCAAGTTCAACCCAGAAAAGTAAAACATCTCGCATGATTCATGCGAGATGTTTTGGTTATAGTAGACACAACGTCACAGCCGCTTGACAAGTAACGCAAATCGCGTTACAATAACATCAAGGAGATGAGCACATGGAAAAAACTATGACTTTGAATCTGCGGGTAAATCCCGCCGTGAAGCAACAGGCTGAAGATGTTTTGAAGCAGTTGGGCATCCCCATGGCTACCGCCGTGGATATGTTCCTGCGCCAAGTGTCTCTGACTGGCGGCATCCCTTTCTCCGTCTCTCTGCCAAAGGTTCCCGTTGCGATCAACGCCGATGCGATGACCACCCAGCAGCTTCGCGCCGCTCTGAATGTCGGTTATGAGGACATGAAGGCTGGGCAGACAGAGGACGCTGCGGCCGCCTTTGCTAAGAGCAGAGAAACTCGCCAATGAAAGAGTACAGTGTAAAGATAACCCGCCGTGCGCTGGCAGACATGGACATGATCTACGACTATATCGCCCATAGCCTGCAAGCGCCCGATACTGCTGCGAAGCAATATGACCGCATCGCCGATAGCATCATGTCACTGAATATTTTCCCAGAGCGTTGTAAGCTGTTTGATTCTCAGCCAGAGCATGACATGGGTCTGCGACAATTGCTGATAGATAATTACTCGGTGATTTATGTGGTCGAGGATAACACCGTGACCGTTTTGCGCGTTCTATATAGCGCATCGGATATTTGCGCGCGGTTAAAAGATAATTAGTCCCGTTCATAATAACAAGAGATAGAATTAGAGTGAGGCATATAATACATGAATCCCTCTCCATTACGTTACCCTGGCGGAAAATACAAACTATATAGGTACGTTTCTGAGCTTGTAGCAGAGAACAACTGCAGTTCATATATTGAACCATTTTGCGGTGGATCAGCAGTAGCCCTAGAACTTTTATTAAAAGGCGTTGTAAAGAATATTATTATCAATGATTACGATTATACTATCTTTTGCTTTTGGGACAGTGTCATTAATAGAACAAGTGAGTTTATTGAATTAATCTCAGAAACAGAAGTGACAATAGACGAGTGGTATAAGCAGAAGGAAGTTAGAGACAATCTAGATAGATACAACGATTTACAAATTGGTTTTTCCACTTTCTTTCTCAATCGCACTAATAGGTCAGGCATAATTGATAAAGCACGTCCTATTGGTGGTCTGAATCAACAGGGCAATTACCCTATTGATTGTCGTTTTAATAAGGATCACCTAATATCACAAATTATAACGATATCAAAGCAGAAGAAGCATATAAAAGTTTATAATATGGAAGCCCTTGACTTTATTGAATCCATAATCCTAAAAACGAAAAAATCATTTACGTTTTTTGATCCTCCATATTATAACAAAGGTCCTGATCTTTATACCAACTTTTATTCGCATGGAGATCATGCAAATTTAGCAAATGCAATACAGACACAACTCAAGAAGAGAAAATGGATCGTTACCTATGATAATGCAAATGCAATCAAATCAATGTATTCGAAAAGCCCGCACATCGAATTTAAACTACAGTATACGCTGCAAAGGAAGTGTTCGAGCAGCGAAATCATGTTTTTTTCAAAGGTAACAAAGCGGCCTCAAAACGAACAAAAACTAATAGATATTTTGATAGAGTGAGGATAAATATATTATGTCGGGCACAACTCAAAAGATTAATATCAATGATTTAGTAAATTATTACGAAAACCCACGCCATGCAGTCGGCGATAGCGAAAAAGATACATTAGAGAAATTGTTTGATGCCGTAGGCGTTCAATACATGCTCAATTTGGCTGAAGATATTCAAGTCCATGGGTTACTTGGAAATCAGCAAATTGTAGTAGTGTATTCAGAAGAACTGCGCAAATATGTAGTATATGAAGGAAACCGCAGAGTTGCTGCCATTAAGTTGTTGTTATATCCCGATTCATTTGATTTTCTTGATAGGTCAACCATTGAAAAGGTCAAGCGCCTTGCTCAAGGTGGTAATCCGCCCTCCGAAATCGACTGTTATGTAACTGATGAAGATGATGCCTTTTTCATCATGGAAAGGCTGCATTCTGGAGAGGATAAAGGGCGTGGGACAAAACAGTGGACATCAAAGGAAAAAGAAGTTTTCAAAGTTAGGCAGAGCCACGAGAAGAACCTTTCATATTTAATTTACTTCTACATAAAGAAGTATTTTGATGAGTTCGATATTACTACCATTATCCCTTTCACAACGATACAACGCATTTTTAATAACCGCGAAGTCAAAAGGGAAATAGGTCTTGACACATCAGATGAATCTTCCTTTACACCACTTCGGATGCAATTAATTATTGATGCATCTAACTGGATAGTAACCGAAGCTGGAGCGTCCGGGGTCGCAGTTACCCGTATGTTTAATAAGGCACGAACAATTGAGGACAAATTGCTGCCTTGGATCCGCGACTACATAAATAGTACTTCCACGGATAATGCCAGTGTGCAAGGCGAGGGCCACGAAGAGGAAGATGGAAGCAACACTGCTACTGGACAAAACGTTCAAGCTTTGCTTTCTGACTCAGATGGCAATAACTCTAGTCAGCAGGATTCCGATAACTTTGAGAACGGCAACAATAGCGATTCAAGTAATAGGAACTCTGGAAGTGATGATTCAAATGCCAATTCCGGTAGCAGCCGAAACCTTCCATACTTTTTTCAAGGCCTTGATTATAGTCGGTTAGATCCAAATGACGCTCGTACTCATGGTGTCTCTGCAGTTTGTAGAGAACTACATCTTTTTTCTAACAGACGTTTAGTTTCTCAATATCCTATTGCTTCTACATTCCTTGCTCGTTCTATCATTGAGCAGGCTCTTATCTATTATTCAAAAACTCATTATATCCAAGGGCAAAATCATTTGATATGGGAAAGAATTAAAACTATCACAAAGCTAAGTTCAATAATAAGCCACTATAAACGCAATCTGAATAATTATATTCCCGATGCCACACAAAGACAGTATTTCATGTCATTATTTGGGAATTATGAAGATAACGTTGATCCACTGAACTGGGTTATACACAGACCCGCCGATTTTCAACTAGATGCAAACACACTAATCGAGTTGCCCAGAAAAGGTTTACTTGCACTTATCAATTATCTGATTTCAACGTAGCGCTCGCCTGTATCAATGTTCAAAATGTCTCCCCCTTGATACAAATTTGATAACATCCGCTCAGCAACACCGTGATCGTTGGATAATCAATATCAAATCATATAAGGAGAAGTCAAATGATCTAAACAAGAGCGTTTAGAATCAACTTCTCCTTGGCGAGTGGGAATGACAGTGCAACAAAGCAGCTCTGACGGGGAAAGACAGGGTGATGAACATGGAAAAACAAAAGACGGCGTCCTTAAAGTGTCTGAATGCGCTGGATCTGAAGTTGATCGCGATGGCGCTGATGCTGAGCGACCATATATGGTACGTGTTTTTCCAGGACCAGGAATATTTGCACTGGATGACCTATATCGGGCGGCTCGCTTTCCCCATCTTTGCGTTTCAGATCGTGGAGGGGTTCGCCTATACCCATGATCTCAGGAAGTACATAGGCCGTGTCTTTCTGTTCGCGCTGGTCTCCGAGATCCCCTTCGACCTGGCGTTTTACGGCTCATTGTCCTATCCTTATCACCAAAATGTGATGTTCACGTTTTGCATCGCGCTGCTCTTGCTGGCGGCCATAGAGAAAGCCCGCAAAAAGGGCCGGACCGTTTTTGTCCTGACGACGGCCGCGTGCATCGTGTTTGGCTATCTCGCCGGCTATGTGACGCAGGTCGACTATTACGGCGAGGGGATCCTGACGGTGATACTGCTCTACTTCTTCCGCAATATGCGCTTCGGGTGGATCGGGCAGCTGGCGAGCCTGCTTTTTATCAATCTCGGCCTGTTTGGGTTTTACAATACTTCGTCGGGCCGGTGGTTCAACGTCGGATTACAGATGTTCAACGAGAGCCAGTCCCAGTGGGTCCCGCTTGGCGGTTACATGTTCCCGCTTCCGTTCTGCGGGCCGGACATAAGCTGGATGCTGACAGAACAGGCGCTGGCCGCCCTGGCGCTGATCCCCATATGGATGTACAACAGGAAACAGGGCCCGCACAGCCGCGTCCTCCAGTATGCGTGCTATGCCTTTTATCCGGGGCACCTGCTGATCCTGGGGCTTTTGGCGAAGTTCGTGGTGGGCTGACCAGGCGGCGTCGTTCTACATCTCATCAGGAGCTTTCCCGGTGGCTTACAGAGAAAAACATATCAGAAAAGCCCTTCGCCGTATCAGCGAAGGGCTTTTTGCGTCCTGCGAGGTCATATTTGCTTTAAGCTTCATGCATTTTCCCTGGCAGGCTACTTCCGATAAAATAGATCTGATGAAAGCCCACCTCTCATGCGCCACGGTCCTGCCGTCAGATGGTGATGAGCAGGTTGTTCATATTCATGGTGTTGGTGTACGCCACATCCTTGGCCAGGCCCAGCACCATGCGGATGCCCACGTTCTCCTCCGGGCGCTCCGGGTCCGGGGTCCATTCTTTGACCTTCTCCTTCAAGTCGAACCGCCGGCAGTCGTCCCGCAGCCGAAGCAGGATATCTTCCCCGTTGATGATCACCCGGATGTCCACGCTGTGCTTTTTGCCGTCCATTTTGAAGCCGTGCTCCACGGTGTTGCCGGCCATCTCCTCGACGCACAGCGACGCCAGATAGCACCTGCGCCGGTCCACGCCGTGGGCTTGGCAGAAGTCCCATATCTTCTGGGACAGGCCCACCACCCCGTCCATGCTGGTCACCGTCACGCTGATGCAGTCCTCCTCGGGCACGCCGAAGCCCTGCGGCAGGAACATCAGCTTATCCAGGCCCTTGTCCGCGGTCTTCCGGCGCAGCATCCCCCACAGGACGAACACCGCCAGCGACAGCATCTGGCTGACGGCGAATGCCGCCCAAACCCCGTTGATGCCGAACAGCTTCCCCAGCACGAACGCACACACTACCAAGCTGACCAGCTCGTTGCCGATGTTGATGAGATAGGCTCCCCGCTTGTTGCCCATGGCCGTGAGATAGTTGCCCACACCCATGTCCAGCGCCATGAACGGCAGCGACAGGGCCTGCCAGCGCATGGCCGTGACGGCCATGCCCTGCTCCACCGGCGCGCCCGGCAGATAGAACTCCGCGATCAGCGGCGCGGTCGCCAGCTCGATGACGGCGACGGCGCCCACCAGCAGCACCGCATAGCGCAGCGACACGGTAAAGGTCTTTTTCAGCCCCTCCTTGTCCTGCTCGCCGCCATAGATGCCCGTCATCATCATCAGCGCGCCGCAGATGCCCACTATGGGGGTGCGCAGCAGGACCTTGAGGTTGCTCTGCACCGACAAAGCCGCAAGGCCCGCCGTGGCCGCTGCGGACAGCACGATGCTGTTGATGAGGATGGGGCCCACCGTGCGGCACGCCTGCGTGGCGCCCCGGGGCAGGCCGCCGGAGATGATCTTCGGCACCATGGACCAAGTGACGCCTTTCATGCAGAAGTGGAACATCCGGTCCTTTTTGCGGAAATGGGTCAGCAGGATGGCCAGCGCCGCCACGAAGCTCAGGGACGTGCCCAGGCCCAGACCCAGCAGGCCCATCTTCAGCACGACCATGAACAGCACGTTGCCCAGCACGTCCACCGCCGCCACGGCCAGGCTGGCCGCCGCCGCTATCCGGCTGCCGCCGTCCAGCTGCACGATGGGCGACATGATCGCCAGCATCACGTTGGCCGGCGTGCCGATGAACAGGCCGATCAGAAAATCCTTTGCATAGGGCAGCAGCTCCGCCGACGCTCCCCGGGCGCCCAGCAGCTGGGCAAAGGGCCCGGCAAAGACGATCCCCGCCACGGTCAGCACCCCCGACAGCACCAGCCCCATCAGGCAGCAGGCGGTGAAGATGCGGTTCGCCTCGTCGATGCGGCCGCTGCCCACGCTGCGCGCACACATGGTCTGGCAGCTGACCATCAAAACGCCGCTGACGATGGCGCTCACGCTGTAATACGCCCCCGCGATACCGTAGGCCGCCAGCTCCACCGAGCCCAGCAGCCGGCCGGCCATCAGGCCGTCCACCATGGAGGACCCGGCGTTGGCCAGCTCCAGCATGGTCATGACCACCATGACGCCAAGAAACTCCCTGTGCACAACAGAGGAGACCCGCAGTTTGTTCATCTCTCCTATCCTTTCGTCCGCCGATCGATCTCGATATAGCCGTAAAATTATAGTATCTGCGGCCTCGCCAAGGTAGCGTTTCGGCATGAATGACCTATCATGGCGCATGAACGACAGGATATAGCCGTCGGAAGGGAAACTGCGCCGCTCCCCTGCGGCGGGGCGGGATACACGAACAAGCCCCCGGAGGGCCTGCAAAGCAAGCGCTCCGGGGGTATATCTCTTTGGCTGTGCCGTCTTTCGGAACCGTCAGATCTTCATGCACACATCCCAGGCGTTCCAGATGACGTTGCGCAGGTTGCCCCAGCTGACGCAGGTGCCCACCCGGCGGATGTTCTTGTCCTTCTCCCCCAGCGGGGCGGGCTCGAATCCCACGGCATTGACCACGCTGTCGCAGGCAAGCTCGAAGCTCTTGCCGTCCTTGCCCTTCACGGTGACGGCCCCGTCCCGGATGTCGGTGATGGTGGAATTGAGATACACCGGCACCTTCCGGAAGGCCAGGGCGTCCCGCAGGAAGGAGCTGTTGGCCAGGCACGTGCCCGGCGCGGTGATGAGGTCGTTGGCCATCTCCACGATCACCGGGTGCCTGCCCTGCAGGCTCAGCTCATAGGCCGCCTCGCAGGCGGACTGGCCGCCGCCCAGAAACACCACCTTGTCCCCGGCGCCCTCGCCCAGCAGCAGCTGGGTGAAGGAGATGATCTTTTCAAAGCCGGGGATGGGCAGGGTCTTGGGCTTGGAGCCGGTGCAGACGATCACCTCGTCGAATTCGCCGATGAGGGAGGCGGGGTCGGCCACGGGGGTGTTCAGCCGGATCTCCACGCCGGCCTTGGCCAGCTCCCGCTCATACCAGGCCAGCAGCCGCTTGTCCGCGTCCTTGAAGGACATGGCCGCCGCGGTGATGTACAGCCCGCCCAGCTGGCCGTCCTTTTCAAAGAGCACCGGCTCGTGGCCCCGCTGCTGCAGCACCAGGGCGCACTCCATGCCGCCGATGCCGCCGCCGATAACGGCCACCTTCTTGTGTGTCCTGGCCGGCACGAGCTTATATTTTTTGCTCTGCATGGTGGGCGGGGTCAGGGCGCACCGGGCTAGGTGCAGGGCGTCGGGCAGGCTCTGGGTGTTGGCCGTGCCCTCGCTCTTGGCAAAGTTGAAGCAGCCGTTGTGGCAGCCGATGCAGGGCTTGATGTCCTCCTCCCGGCCGGCCATGAGCTTGGTGACCCACTGGGGGTCCACCAGGTTCTGGCGGGCGGTGCCCATGGCGTCCAGCCGGCCGGCGGCGATCTCCGCCGCGGCGGTGGCCGGGTCCATCTTGCCGGCACAGACCACGGGCATGTCGGTGAACTGCTTGATGTGCTCCACCTCGGCCAGGTTGCAGTTCTTGCCCATATACGTGGGCGGATGGGGCCAGTACCAGGCGTCGTAGGTGCCGTTGTCGCAGTTGAACATGGCGTAGCCGGCGTCCTGCAGGTACCGGATGGCCCGCTCCGACTCGGCCATGTCCCGGCCGAACTCGGTGAACTCCTCCCCGGGCAGGGCTCCCTGGCCGAAGCCCTTGGTCTTGGACACCACCGAGTAGCGCAGGGCCACGGGGAAGTCGTCGCCGCAGTACTTGTGGATGCACTGGACGATCTCCACCGGGAAGCGGTAGCGGTTTTCAAAGCTGCCGCCGTAGGCGTCGGTGCGGTAGTTCATGTTGGCGATGGTGAACTGGTCCAAGAGATACCCCTCGTGCACCGCGTGGATCTCCACGCCGTCCACCCCGGCCTGGCGCAGCAGCTTCGCCGTCCGGCCGAAGGCGTCCACCATCTCCTGGATCTCCTCGATGGCCAGGGGCCGGCTCTTCAGCTCCGGGTACCAGCGGTTGGGGGTCTCCGAGGCGGAGGCGCAGGCGTACTCGATGTCCAAAAAGGGCTTGGCCACCGTGCCCAGGGCCTTGTGCTGGAGCATCTTCACCATCAGGTCGTTGATGGCCATGGACCGGCCGAAGCCGGCGGCCAGCTGGATGAAGAGCTTGGCCCCTGTCTTGTGGAACTCCGGCAGCCATTTCTCCAGGTCACGGAACATCTTCTCATTTTTATAGAGCCACCGCCGGCCCATGGTGTCCCGCACGCACTGCATGCCCGGCAGCACCAGGCCCACGTTCTCCTGGGCCCGGTTCAGGATGTGATGGGCGGCCTCCTTGTCGAAGTGGCAGGGCTCCAGCCAGCCCAAGAGGCTTGTGCCGCCCATGGAGCACTGGACGATGCGGTTTTTGATCTGAACGTCCCCGATCTTCCAGGGGGTGAAAAGCGGTTCGTATTTCGGATCCATCATATCATGTACCTCATGCAACGGTCACGGTGCCGTCGGCGGCCACCGTGATGGTCATGCCTGTCTGCACGTACTGCAAAAACTCGTCCCCCAGCTGGTCCACCACCGGCATGCTCACGTCCGTCCACACGTCCCCCAGGATGGCCCCGGAGGCCGCCAGGGAGTCGATGTGCTTGGAAAAGAGCATGCAGGCCGGCTGCCGGCCCATGGCGCAGGCGGCGTACAGCACCATGCCGCCGGTGGTGGAGCCTATGGTCATGGGCAGGCACAGGGCCTTGCCCCCCATGGGCTTTTTGTAGATGTCGGCGTTGTTCTGGTCGCCGCACTTGACCTTCTTGTCGCCGAACATCAGGGCCATCTGGTAGCTGGCCAGGGTGTTGAAGCCCTCCCGGCTCACCAATGCCTCGGCCGTGCAGGTGCCGGGCACCACCGGCCGTCCCTTGAATACCTTCATCGCGCCGTCTCCTTTCCGGTGATGATGCCCAGGATGTCCGCCTCGGTGTAGTACCGGGCGCTGGTATAGGTGCGCAGCTTGTTGGAGGAGGTGATGACCGCCTTGCTCTTGCAGAGGGGGTTGTTCATATACATCAGCGGGCAGATGTAGCTGACCACCACCCCGGTCTTGGCGAGCCGGGCGGCATAGGGGGTCTTTTCAAACTCCCGGATCACCGGCGTGGGCGCGGTGAACACCGTGGGCACCGCCACCTGCTGCCGGCCGGTCTCCGCCAGGCCCGCCTCCACCGCGTCCGTCCAGTCCTTCAGCTGGTTCAGGGACATGTGGGGGCAGCCCACGAAGCACAGCTTGGGCGCGGCGGCCGGGTCCTTCCAGATGACCGGATAGTTCTTCCGCACCTGCTCCAATGTCTCGTCGTCGATGACCCAGGTCTGGGCTCCCTCGGCGATGAGGCTCTCGCCCATGTCCACCGCCTCCGGCGTCAGGTGCTCGATGTGATAAAGGCCCACCGCGCCGTTGGAGGCCGTGGCCGCGCCGAAGTCCTTGAGATAATCCTTCGCCGCGTCGTTGAGCTCCGTGCCCAGCCATGGCTCCATGCCCCGGATGTAGGGCACGTCCTCCATCACCTTCATGCCGATGGCGGAGCCCAGAAGCTGGGGCTCGGGGCGGTTTTTGCACCGCACGTCGATGACCCATGTGGCCTTGCGCCCCTCGTCGGTGAGAAGGCCGAACTCCGGCACGAACCCGGCGATGGAGCCCATGATCTCGATGATGCCCGAGTTGCGGTTGCACCGGGCCCCCAGGACGGAGTTTGCGTACACCACCGCCGAGGACTCCGCCCAGGACAGCACCTCTCCCCGCTTGGGGGTGTTGCCCACCTCGTCCATGTAGCAGGTGCAGGTATAGCCGTCGTCGCCGGTGACCCCCAGCTTTTCAAGCTGGGCCTCGTACCGGGCCTGTTGGTTGTACATGAACTTCTTGAAGACCAGATTCTCCAAAAAAGACGCCGGGACCTTGTCGTCCAAGGGCCGGGGGTCGGCGGTGAAGCGCTGCCCCGCGGGCAGGTCCCCGCCCAGGAGCGTGTCGTAAAGGTCGTAGATCGGCTTCATCACGCCCAGGCCGAAGCTGATCACCGTGTGTCCGTACGCGCTGGTGACCGGTACCATGCGCTTAGCTCCGAAGGTCTCGCCGTACATGACCAGGGTCTTGACCACCTTGGCCATCACATCGCCCCTGCTGCCGTCCAGAAGGGCCTGCTGCTCGTCTGTCAGAACCATGAGATCACCTCGCTCAAATTTTTACAATCCATATAAATTATACAAGATGATTTCTCTGTAGTCCAGACAAATTTGTGTATCTATACCCTGTTATTTCCATTTTTATCAAATTCCCGCCGCCAGACGGCCGCTCCGTCCGCCGGTCACGGCGCGGCGGCGCTCTCCGGCTCCCGGATGAGCCCCGACGCCCGCTTCCACCGGCCCGACAGCAGCCTCGCCGAGAAGAGGATCGAGCGCAGCACCCAGTCAGAGCACATGCCGATCCAGTAGCCCATGGCGCCCAGCTGGGGCATGCCGGGGATCCGGTCCGTCGTGAGCAGGAACGCCAGGCTCACCCGCATGGCGAACATGGATATGACCGCGCCGTACATCACGTATTTCACATCGCTGGTGGCCTTCAGGATGCCCGGCGCGGTAAAGGACAGCGGGTATGTGAACAGCTGCAGCGTCAGGCAGAAGTACAGGCACTGCCTGCCGATGGCCTTGGCCTCGTCGGCGTAGCCGTACAGCTGGGTCAAGAGCGGCATGAGCGCCAGGATCGTCCCCACGCACGCCCCGTTGGCCACGTAGGAGATGAGGAACATCCGCTTCATGTAGTACTTGACCTGGTCCGGATCCCCCGCCCCCACCGACTGGCCGATGACCGTGAGGCAGGAGGTACCCACGCCGCTGCCCACCACCGAGGCGAAGTTGTTGATCTGGTTGGCGATGGTGTTGCCGTTGGCCTGGATGTTGATGTGGATGAGCTGCCCCGCCTCGCCGATCTCCGTGATGCTCTTGGCCCCCGTGGCGTACACGCCGGCATTCACGAAGGTGTTGGTCATCAGCTTGCCCAGTTGGAACAGCGCCGACTCCACGCCGCTGGGTATGGCCAGCTTCAGGATGCTCCTGACCATCTCGCCGTCAAAGCGGAACCGCTCAAAGACCCGCACCCGCACGGCGTTGTTCTTCCCGCTCAGCAGGACCAGCATGAACACCGCCGGGATCGCCCGGCAGAAGAGCGTGGCCAGCCCCGCGCCGAGCACGCCCATATCCAGCACGAACAGAAACACCCCGTTCAGCCCCACGTTCACCGCGCAGCTGATGGCCGCGCTGGCCATGGCGGAAAAGCTCTTCCTCTGGGCGCGCAGCAGCGCCGCGCAGGCGTTGAACAGCCCGATGAAGGGGAAGGAGGCGGCGGTCACCGCGAAATACGTCCGCTGGAAGGCGAAGGTGGAGCTGTCCACGTTCCCGTAAAACAGCCGCAAAATCGGCTCGTTGAGGGCCAGGCACAGGCATCCCACGGCCAGGGAGATGCACGCTACCAGTGCCAGCAGCTGTTTGGCCACTTTGTTTGCCCGCGCCCTGTCCCCGGCGCCCAGCGCCTGGGAGGTGACGATGGCGCCGCCTGTGGCGAAGGCGGAGAACAGCTGGATGATGAGGTTGTTGATGTAGTCCACGTTCCCCACGGCGTTGCTGGCGTTGCTCCTGACCGCCTGGGCGGCGTTTATGTTGGAGACCATCAGCGAGTCGAAAAAGCCCAGGGAGGTGGAAAAGATCTGCTCGATCACGATGGGCAGCACCAGCCACAGCAGCTGCCGCGCCGTAAAAAGCGTGTACTTCCTCTTTGTCTTCCCCATGTCCTTATCCTCTCTGCGCCGGCCGGGACGCCCCCGGCCCAGCGCATCGATATGTTACCGCTATTTTTCTTGCTTTTCCATCGTTTTCGGAATATAATATCCATAAAATAATGTTTTTTCAACAATAAAGGGTGATGGAACGATGACCAGCGCGGCGCAGATCCCCCGGGAGCCGATCGACAGCATCTGCGCGGAGACGGCCGTGCGGCACGAGGGGTACGTGATGCCGACCCCTCACTGCCACTCCTACTTTGAGCTGTTTTACGTGGAGAGCGGCGCCTGCCGGTTTTTCATCGAGGACAACATGTACGACATCTACTCCGGCGATTTCATGCTGATCCCGCCGGAGGTCTTCCACTACACCCGCTATCCCGCCGGGCCCTGCAAGCGGAACGTGGTCCGCTTCGGTCCGGCCGACCTGGACGAGACCGTCGTCGGCCTGATGCCCCAGCAGGAGGGCTTTTTTGCGGCCACCCGCATCTTTCAGACGCCCGCGGAATACCGCGGGCAGATAAACGCCCATTTTTCCAGGATGGTGAACGAGCGAAAGATCAGCGACCCCTGCTCCCAGCCCATGCTGCGCGCACTGCTGCAGGAGCTGTTTTTGCTCTGCCAGCGCCAGTGCCATCTGCTGCGCAGCATACCGGACGCGATCCACACCACCGACCGGCAGATCGTCCAGGCGGCCCGGTTCATCAGCGGCCATTACGGGGAGCGCATCACCGCCGCGGACATCGCCGCCGCCGCGGGCTACAGTCCCAACTATCTGAGCAGGCGGTTTAGGAGCTCCGTGGGCGTCGGCGTCCACCAGTACCTGACGTTCATTCGCCTCCAGCACGCCGCGTACGAGCTGGTGACCACGGACGACCGCATCACGGACATCGCCTTCCGCTGCGGCTTTTCAGACAGCAACTATTTTAAGGACGCCTTCAAAAAGAAGTACGGCGTCACCCCCAGGGCGTACAGAAAGCAGCTTTGAGCAGAAATATCCACGATCGAGGCATACACATGAAAACAGACAAAACGGAACTATTTGAGACCACACCAGTCCCCCGGGCGGTCCTGGCGCTGGTGGTCCCCACGGTGATCAGCCAGATGGTCACCGTCGTGTACAACATGGCGGACACCTTTTTCATCGGCCAGCTGAACGATCCGGATCAGGTGGCCGCCGCGTCCCTGGCGCTGCCGCTGTTCCTGCTGACGACGGGCATGGCCAACCTGTTCGGCATCGGCGGGGCCAGCCTCATCTCCCGCAGCCTGGGGCTGGGCGACGGAGAAAAGGCCCGGAGCACCTCCGCCTTTTGCATCTGGACGGCGGCCGCGGCAGCGCTGGCCTATGGGCTCGTCATCTTCGCCTTTCGCCGGACGATCCTCCCCGCGGTGGGGGCCAACGCATATACCTTTGACTACTGCAGCAGCTATCTCTTCTGGACGCTGACCATCGGCGCGGTGCCCACGGTGCTGAACGCCGCCCTGGCCCATCTCGTCCGGGCGGAGGGCTATTCCGGCCAGGCCAGCTTCGGCGTGGCGCTGGGCGGCGTGCTCAACATCCTCCTGGACCCGGTGTTCATCTTCGGCTTCCGCCTGCAGATCACCGGCGCGGCCGTGGCCACCATGCTCTCCAACCTGATCGCCACGGCGTATTTTGTCGTCCTGATCCTGAGAAAGCGGGGGCAGCTCCACCTCACCCTGGACCCCCGGTGCTACCGCCTCTCCGACGGCATCCCCAAAGAGGTGCTGCTGGTGGGGCTCCCCAGCTCCATCATGAACCTGATGGCGATCTTCTCCAACGTCACCCTCAACAAGCTCCTGGTCCACTACTCCAACGCCGCCGTGGCAGGCATCGGCATCGCCAAGAAGATCGACATGCTGGCCTTCGCCATCGCCAACGGCCTGTCCCAGGGCGTCATCCCCCTGATCGGCTACAACTACTCCGCCAAGAACATCCGCCGTATGCGGGACGCCATCAAGGTGACGCTGATCCTGAGCCTGGCCGTCACGACGGTGGGGGCGATCCTCCTGTTCACCTGCGCCAACCCCCTGGTGCGGGCCTTCATCAACGACGCCGAGACCGTGCGCTATGGCAGCATGTTCCAGCGGATCATCTGCATCACCGGCCCATTCACGGCCATCACCACGGTCATCATCTCCCTGTTCCAGTCCGTGGGCCAGAAGGGAAAGCCGCTGGTGCTGTCCATGCTGCGAAAGGGCGGGCTGGACGTGCCGTTCATGTTCCTTCTGGACGCGCTGGGCGGCGCGGACGTCATCGCCTGGGCCACGCCCATCGCGGACTGCGGGTCCATGCTGGTGGGCCTGCTGCTGTTCCTGCCCCTCTGGAAAAAGCTGGGAAAGAACTGACCCCGCGGACAGCAAAACGCCTCGCCGCCATTTTGGCGGCGAGGCGTTTTATGTTTGTGCCGGTCAACCCGTGGTCTGCGCCTTTCTCCGCCAGGCGCCCCGGCGGTAGGCGATGTAAGTCAGCAGCGCGCCCATGGCCCAGGAGATCAAAAGCGAGCCGAACAGCGCCTGGGGCTGGCCCTTGGGGAAGGCCTCGGTGCGGGTGATCCAGGCCAGGCCGTAGGCGATGGGGACCCGCAGCACGATGGTACTCACCATGGTGATCCACATGGGGGTGGCCGTATCCCCCGAGCCGCGCATCACGCCGCCCAGCACCTGGGTCACAGCCACGCAGATGTAGCCCACCGCCAGGATGCGCATCATGCGCACCGCCATGTCCATCAGCTCCGGGGTGTCCGTGAAAAGGCCGAACATGAACCGGCCGGCGAACAGCAGGATGGCGGTGATGGTGGCGGAGGTGGCCAGGGCCATGATGCTGCCCTGCTTCGTGCCCTGCATCACCCGGTCCAGCCGGCCCGCGCCCACGTTCTGTCCGGCGTAGACGCTCATGGCCTGGCCAAAGCTCATGTTGGGCATCATGGCGAAGCCGTCCACCCGCATGATGATCACGTTGCAGGCCATCACCATCTCCCCCATGCTGTTGGTCAGCGACTGCACCACCAGCATGGCCACGGACATGATGCCCTGGGTGATGCCGGAGGGCACGCCCAGCTTGATGATCCGCCAGGCCGTATCCTTGCGCATGCGCAGGGTGTGCCAGTTGAGGTCGAATACCTCCCGCATGTGCAGCAGCTTCACCAGGCACATCACCGCGGAGATGGCCTGGGCGATGATGGTGGCCAGGGCCACGCCGGGCACCCCCAGGCCGAAGCTGGCCACGAACCACACGTCCAGGAAGATGTTCAGCACCGTGGCCAACAGCAGAAAGCCCAGGGCGGAGAAGGAGTCGCCCATGCCCCGGAGGATGCCGGAGAGGATGTTGTAGTAGGTAAAGCCCGCCGCCCCAAGGAAGAAGATCTTCAGATACTGGGCGCACCAGTCGAACACGGAGTCCGGCGTGCTCAAAAGCCGCAGCAGCGGTTCGGTGATGATCACGCCGATGATCATGGTGGCCACCGAGGTGATGGCCGCCAGGGTGATGCAGTTGCCGATGGCCATGGACAGGCCCTTCCGGTCATTGGCGCCGAAGCGCTGGCTGATGACGATGCCCGCGCCGGTGGACACGCCCACGAACACGGCCAGCAGCAGGTTGAAGATGGGCATGCAGGTGCCCACCGCCGCCAGGGCGTTGTCGCCCACGTACTTGCCCACCACGATGGAGTCCACCGTGTTATATAGCTGCTGTGCCAGGTTGCCGATGAGCATGGGCACGGCAAATTCCATGATGCGCTTCCAGGGAGCGCCCTCGGTCATGTCCCTGGCTGTGAATAGCTCTCGGAGCTTCATTGGTCCCTTCCCTTCCTTTTGGATCGCCGGCCGCGGACGGCGGACCGGACGGCATGTATCACGAAGTATAACACACTATATTTTTACGCGCAATATAGACCATGAGCGGCGCGGGCCGTCCCGCCTCACTGCCCGGCGTTGGCCAGCATCAGCTTCAGGCGGTTCTCCTGATTGACCCGGCTGGCGCCGGCGTCGTAGTCGATGGCCACGATGTTGGACCCGGGGCACAGCTTTTTCACCGGCACCATCATGCCCTTGCCGCAGATGTGGTTGGGCAGGCAGCCGAAGGGCTGGGTGCAGACGATGTTTTTGCAGCCGGAGCGGCTCAGCTCCACCATCTCCGCCGTGAGCAGCCACCCCTCGCCCATCTTCACCGCCCGGCTGATCACCTCGTCCGCCATCTCCACCACCTCTTCAAAGGGGGTGACGCCTGCGAACAGGCCGCCGGCCGTCAGCGCCCCGTTCATCTCCCGTCGCTTCCGGCACAAGAACCGGAAGGCGGCTTTCTCCGCCAGATACCGGACATGGCCCCGGCCGTAGAGCGTGTGGTCCATGATGTCGTTGTAGACGGTGAACAGGCAGAAGTCCAAAAACCCGGGCACCACCGTCTCCGCGCCCTCCCGGATGAGGAACCGCTCCAGGTCGTTGTTGCCCAGGGGGGAATACTTGACAAAGATCTCCCCCACGATGCCCACCTTGGGCTTTCTCTGGCTCCGGTCCGCCGGGATGGCGGCAAAATCGTCCACGATCCGGCGGTAATTCTCCCGCACCTTCCTGTAGTCCACGTGCCGGCTGGTGCCCAGCTCGTCCCCCAGGCGGCGTATCCATTCCTCCGCCGTGCGCTCCGCCTGGCCGGCGGTCAGCTCATAGGGCCGGGTCTGGTCCACCAGGTCCATCAGCAGGTCCCCGTACAGCACCGCGTACATCAGCCGGTGCAGCTTCCCCACAGTCACCCGGAACCCGGGGTGCTTTTCCAGCCCCGCCAGGCTGAAGGAGATCACGGGCACGTACTCCATCCCCGCCTTCACCAACGCCTTGCGGATCAGGGATATGTAGTTGGACGCCCGGCAGCCGCCGCCGGTCTGGAACATGATGAGGGCCGTCTTGTGGGGGTCGTATCTCCCCGACATCAGCGCGTCCATCATCTGCCCCACCACCAATATGGCGGGGTAGCAGGTGTCGTTGTGGGTGTACTTCAGCCCCGTCTCCGCGATGTTGTGTCCGCTGGACTGCAGCAGCTCCATGTGGTAGCCGTATGTCTCGAAGATGCGCATCATCAGCTTGAAGTGCATGGGCAGCATATTGGGCACCAGGATGGTGTAGTCCTTTATCATGTCCTCCGTAAAGGGGACAAAGCTCTTATCCTGCATGCTCCCGCTCCCTCTCCTCCAGCGCGCCCAGCAGACTGCGCAGCCGGATGCGCACGGCCCCCAGGTTGGTGATCTCATCGATCTTGATCTGGGTGTAATACTTTCCGCTGCACTCCAGGATGGAGCGCACCTCGTCGGTGGTGATGGCGTCCACGCCGCAGCCGAAGCTGACCAGCTGCACCAGCTGGACGTCCCCGTGGGCGGCGGCGTAGGCGGCGGCGCGATAGAGCCGGGCGTGGAACGTCCACTGATCCAGCACCTTTACATACTGCACCGGGGCCAGGTGGCAGACGCTGTCCTCGCTGACCACCACGAAGCCCAGGCTGGACGCCAGCTTATCGATGCTGTGGCCGATCTCCGGGTCGATGTGATAGGGCCTGCCCGCCAGGAGCATGATCCGCTTGCCGTGCTCTCTGGCCCAGGCCAGGGCCGCCTCCCCCTCCCGGCGCAGGGCGGCCTTATACTGCTCATAGGCGGCGAAGCCCGCGGCCACCGCCTTTTTCACCTGGCCTCTGGTGATGGTCCCGTCCAGCTGCCGCAGGCAGGGCAGCAGCGTGGCCGTCAGCTCCCGCTGGCTGTCCAGCCCCAGAGGCGGATGGAGGAAGCGCACGCTCTCCAGCTCCTCCATATTGCCCCCCAGCAGTTCCCCGTAGTAGGCCACCACCGGGCAGTTGTAGTGGTTGGAGGAGACCCCCTCGTCCACGTTGTATGTAAGCTCCGGGTAGAAGATGGTGTCGATGCCGTCCTCCAAAAGCTCCATCACGTGCCCATGCATGAGCTTGGCGGGGTAGCACACCGTGTCGGAGGGGATGGTGTACTGGCCCTTCTCGTAGGTGGCCCGGTTGGACTGGCGGGAGAAGTGCACCTCAAAGCCCAGGGCCGTGAACAGCGCGTGCCACAGGGGCGCCTGCTCGTAGATCACCAGCGCCATGGGGATGCCGATCTTCCCCCTCGGGCCGGGGACCGGCTGCAGGCCGTTGAGATAGTCCCGCTTCCAGGCGTGCAGGTCCGGCAGCTCCTGGACGTCCTTCAGCCCCAGGCCCCGCTGGCACTGGTTGCCGGAGATGAACCGCTCCCCGTCCGCGAACCGGTTGACGGTCAGGTGGCACCGGTTGGCGCAGCCCTTGCAGACGGTGGAGGAGGAGGTGTGGGTGAAGGCCGCCAGCGCCGCGGGGCCCAGCAGCGTGCTCTTCTGGCTGTGCATGATGTGCAGCGCCGCGCCGTAGGCCCCCATGAGCCCGGCGATCACCGGGCGCACCACGTCGGCCCCCAGCTCCTTTTCAAAGGCCCGGAGCACCGCGTCGTTGTGGAAGGTCCCTCCCTGGACCACGATGTGCTCCCCCAGCTCCTGGGGGCTCACGGCCCGGATGACCTTGTAGAGGGCGTTTTTCACCACGCTCACGGAGAGGCCCGCCGAGATGTCCTCCACGGTGGCGCCGTTTTTCTGGGCCTGCTTGACGGAGGAGTTCATGAACACCGTGCACCGGGAGCCCAGGTCCACCGGCGCGTCCGCCTTCAGCCCCAGGGCCGCGAATTCCTCCACGGTATAGCCCATGGCCTTGGCGAAGGTCTCGATGAAGGAGCCGCAGCCGGAGGAGCATGCCTCGTTGAGCATGATGGAGTCGATGGCCCCGCCCCGGATGCGGAAGCACTTGATGTCCTGGCCGCCGATGTCCAGGATGAAGTCCACGTCCGGCTGGAAGTGCCGGGCCGCCGTGTAGTGGGCGATGGTCTCCACCACCCCCTCGTCCACGTGAAAGGCGTGGCGGATCAGGTCCTCGCCGTAGCCGGTCACGGAGCTGCCACAGATGGCGATGCGCCTGCCGCACAGCCCGTACAGGGTCTCCAGCTGCTCCTTCACCAGGGACACCGGGTTGCCCCGGTTGGAGCCGTACCAGCTCCAGAGGATGGACCGATCCTCCCCCAGCAGCACCAGCTTGGTGGTGGTGCTGCCGCAGTCGATGCCCAGCCACGCCTTACCCTCGTAGGTCCCGATGTCCCGGCTGGGCACGGACGCCCGGGCGTGGCGGCGGCAGAAGGCCTGGTACTCCTCCTCGCTGTCGAACAGCGGCGGCAGCCGGTCTGTCCGGCCGGCCTCCCGGCGGGCGCTGTCCTCCACCTTGTGGATCAGCTCGTCCCAGGCGATGCGGTCCCGCGCCTCGGCGTTCATGGCCGCGCCCATGGCCACAGCGTACAGGGCGTACTCCGGGCAGGAGGCGGTGTCCTCCGTCAGCTTCATGGTCTCGTAAAACCGCTTGCGCAGGCCCGCGCAGTGGTACAGCGGCCCGCCCAAAAACAGCACCTTGCCCCGGATGCGCCGGCCCTGGATGAGGCCGGTGAGGGTCTGGTTCACCACCGCCTGGAAGATGCTGGCGGCGATGTCCGATTTGCTGGCCCCCTGGTTCAAAAGGGGCTGGATGTCCGACTTGGCGAACACGCCGCAGCGGGACGCGATGGGATAAAGCCGCTCCGCCTGCAGGCTCGCGGCGTCCATCTCGTCCACGGTCATCTCCAGCAGCACCGCCATCTGGTCGATGAAAGCCCCCGTGCCGCCGGCGCAGGTGCCGTTCATCCGCTCGTCCAGACCGCCGGCGAAGAAAATGACCTTGGCGTCCTCGCCCCCCAGCTCGATCACCGCGCCGGTGTCCGGGGCCAGGCGGGTCACCACCTCCTTGGTGGCGTACACCTCTTGGACGAAGCGCAGCCCCGCCGCCTCCGCCATGCCCATGCCGGCGGAGCCGGACACGATGACGGACGCCTCCGCCACCGGCACTTGGTCCGCCATGGCCCGGAGCATCTCCAGGGTGGTCTGGCGCACCTTGGACATATGCCGCTGATACTTTTGATAGAGGACCTGGTCCCCGTCCATCAGCACCACCTTCGCGGTGGTGGAGCCGATGTCGATGCCCAGCTTCATTGACTCACTCTTTGAACCCATCTGTCTCTACTGTTTCCCTCTGCGTTCCGGCTTCCCGCGCCGGAGCGGATATGCGATGCTCTCTCCCCGGCGGACTCAGCCGTTCAGTATCTGCATGAACTCGTCGCCGGTGATGGTCTCGTGCTCATATAGATACGCCGCCAGCTCATCCAGCTTTTCCCGGTTCTCCGTCAATATCTGCGCCGCCTTGTCATGCTGCTTCTTCACGATGGCTACGACCTGCTCATCGATTTGGGCCGCCGTCTCCTCGGAACAGGCCAGGGAGGTGTCCCCGCCCAGGTACTGGTTGGTGACGGTTTCCATGGCCACCATGTCGAAATCCTTGCTCATGCCGTAGCGGGTGATCATGGCGCGGGCCAGCTTGGTGGCCTGCTCGATGTCGTTGGACGCGCCGGTGGTGTAGTCGCCAAAGACGATCTCCTCCGCGGCCCGGCCGCCGGTGAGGGTGGCGATCTTGTTCTCGATCTCCTCCCGGCTCATCAGGTACTTGTCCCCCTCTTCCACCTGCATGGTGTAGCCCAGGGCCCCGGAGGTCCGGGGGATGATGGTGATCTTCTGCACGGGAGCGGAATTGGTCTGCTTGGCCGCCACCAGGGCATGGCCGATCTCGTGGTAGGCCACGATGCGCTTTTCCTGATCCGTCAGGATGGCGTTTTTCTTCTGATACCCGGCGATGACCACCTCGATGCTCTCCTCCAGGTCCGCTTGGGTCACGAACCGCCGCCCGTCCCGGACGGCCCGCAATGCCGCCTCGTTCACGATGTTGGCAAGCTCCGCGCCGGACGCGCCGGAGGCCATGCGGGCCACCTTCTCGTAGTCCACATCCTCCGCCACCTTCACCTTCTTGGCATGGACACGCAAGATGGCCTCCCGGCCCTTCAGGTCCGGAAGCTCCACCGGCACCCGCCGGTCGAACCGCCCCGGACGGGTCAGCGCCGGGTCCAGAGCCTCGGGCCGGTTGGTGGCCGCGAGAATGATGACGCCGTTGTTGGCCTCGAAGCCGTCCATCTCCGTGAGGAGCTGGTTCAATGTCTGCTCCCGCTCGTCGTTGCCGCCCACGGCCCCGGCGTTTCGCTTGCCGCCGATGGCGTCGATCTCGTCGATGAACACGATGCAGGGGGCCTTCTCCTTGGCCTGTTTGAACAGGTCCCGGACCTTGGACGCGCCCATACCCACGAACATCTCCACAAATTCCGAGCCGGACATGGAGAAAAAGGGCACGTTGGACTCGCCCGCCACCGCCTTGGCCAGCATGGTCTTGCCAGTGCCCGGAGGACCCACCAGCAGCAGGCCCTTGGGCATGGACGCGCCGATCTCCTTGTACTTGTCCGGGTTTTGCAGATAGTCCACGATCTCCCGCAGGTTCTCCTCGGCCTCGTCCACGCCCTCCACGTCGGCAAAGCGGATGCCGTCGGAGCTCTTCACGTACACCTTGGCGTTGGACTTGCCCATGTTGAACATCATGGAGTTGCCCCCGGCCCTATCCATGAGCTTTTTGCTCATGAACTGGCCGATGCCGATGAACACGGCGATGGGCAGCACCCAGGAGAGCAAAATGGACAGCAGCGGCGAGGTCTGCTCGATGATCTCGCTGGAAAAGGTGACGTTCGCCGCGTGCAGCCGCTCCACCAGGCCGGGGTCCTCGATGGGCCCGGTCTTGTAGATCTGGGTCATATCCTTGTCGGTGAAGAGGATCTGGTTCGACTCGATCTCCACCTCGCCCAGCTCGCCGTTTTCCGTCATGGTCATGAAGGTGCCGTAGTCCACCTCCTGGATCTGCCGCCGGGCCATCCACGGCATGATGAACAGGTTGACGAGCAGCAACGCCAGCATCACGATGCCGTAATAGAATATCAGCGGTTTTTTCGGTTTTTTGATCTCATTCACAGTCCTTTGCCTCCTCCATGGCCGCCTTGATCTTTTTGGACAGCCGGATGAACTCCCACACATCCTCCGGACCCACCCGCTCCAGCAGCAGCTCCGTCCGGTCCAGGGCCTGCTCCTTTGTCCGCCGGATACAGTCCCGGCCCTGCTCGGTGAGCTTCACCACCGTTTTCCGGGCGTCCTCCGGGGACGGCTCCCGGCGGAGAAAGCCGTTTTTCTCCATCTTGTTCAGCAGCACGGCGATGCGGGCGGTGCTCACGTCCATCTCTCTGGCGATGTCGCCGGCATATACCACGCCGTCGGACACGGCCAGCATCCCCAGCAGAAAGCCCGTTCCCTTGTGCAGCTCATCCAGCCGGGACAGGAAATCTCTGGGCATGCAGGTGCGCAGCTCCTCCAGCACCGCTGTGGCCTCTTCCCGTTTCGTCATCGCAGACACCTCTTCTCCCACCGCGGGGCCCCTTTCCCGGTCCCGTTTCCTAATGCAGTTAGCATACTAGCACACACGGCGCTGTCTGTCAATGGCGGCGTCATATTTTGTGCCGGCGGATTTGCCCGCGCCGGAAAGCGCCGCACATGAGAGCATGTGCGGCGCGCAGCGCGCAGATCGTATCCTCCCCTCAGCCCGGCCGGCCCACGTGGCCGCTGCCCAGGCCGCTGACGGCCTCGCCCAGCGGCAGCCAGTCCAGCGCCTTGCGGATCTGGCTGTCCCAGAAGTCCCAGTCGTGGCCCCGGTCCTCCTCGTCGTAGGTCACGGACACGCCGTCCGCGACGAGCGCGTCCCGGAACTCCCTGTTGGCGGCCAGCAGCCCATCCCGGGTGCCGCACGCCAGATAGAACGCCGGCATCTCCGCCTGCCCCGCGGCGACCCGCTGCCGGAGCCGCTCATAGACCGCCAGGCAGTCCCGGTCCGGGCCGAAGGCGGCGGGCTCCCGGTCCGGGCCGGACCGGCCCAGCGCGCTGGAAAGGCCAATGATGCGGCTGAAGGTCTCCGGGTAGAGCATGCCGTTGCGGATGGCGCCGAACCCGCCCATGGAGAGCCCGCCGATGAAGGTGTCCTCCCGGCGGTGGGAGAGGGGGAACATGTTCCGCATGACCTGGAGCAGCTCCTGGCCCACGAACTGCTGGTAGTCGTTGTTGGGAAGGGGGCTGTCCACGTAAAAGGCGTTGTCGCCGGAGGGCATGATGACTGCCAGGTCCCTCTCCTCCGCCCAGCGCTGGATACGGGTGCCGGACACCCAGTCGGTGTAGTTGCCCAGCAGGCCGTGGAGCAGCACCAGGGTCTTGAACCGCTGGCCGGGCCGCATCTGATATCCGCCCCGGTCGAACGAGACCTTGTCGACGGGCAGGATCACGTGGACGGGCACAGTGCGAAACAGCGCCCTGGATAAATAGTTGATCTGGATCAGTGCCATACCGCCGTCTCTCCTTTTTTGCATCCTACCGCCCCGGACGGGGCGAGCTGTCCTATTATAGCCGAACTTGCCGGCGGTTGCAATCCTTCCCGCCTGGGACGCGGCGCTTTGCAGATCCTTCTTGATTAATCCCGCCCGATTTGCTATGATAGAGCCGGGCCGGACGGATGACCGGCCCGCCCATCCCATGGGGATAGCGTCCGCTGAGGCGGGCCGCGCTATCCCGCTTTTCCTCTCCCGGGTCCCGGGCACGGAGGCGAGATATGCTGGAACAATTCTCAAGATCGGAGCTGCTTTTCGGCCGGCAGGCCATGGACGTGCTGGCCCGGTCACGGGTGGCCGTGTTTGGGATCGGCGGCGTGGGCGGCTACGTGTGCGAGGCGCTGGCCCGCGGCGGCGTGGGCGCCTTCGACCTGATCGACAGCGACCGGGTGAGCCTGACCAACCTGAACCGGCAGATCATCGCCACCCTGGACACCGTCGGCAGGCTCAAGGTCGATGTCATGCGCGAGCGCATCCTGTCCATCGACCCGCAGGCGGACGTGCGGGCCCACGCCTGTTTTTTCCTACCGGAGAATGCGGACAGCTTCTCCTTTGACGCCTACGATTACGTGGTGGACGCGGTGGACACCGTATCCGCCAAGGTGGGCTTGGCCGTGAGGTGCGCCCAGACCGGCACCCCCCTCATCAGCTGCATGGGCGCGGGGAACAAGCTGGACCCCACGGCCTTCCGGGTGGCGGACATATACGACACCCAGGTGGACCCGCTGGCCAGGGTCATGCGCCGGGAGCTGCGCAAGCGGGGCGTGGAGAGGCTGAAGGTGGTCTACTCCCGGGAGCCGCCTCTGCGGCCCCTCTCCGGCGCGGACGACGGCGGCCGGAGCTGCCCCGGCAGCGCCTCCTTCGTCCCCCCTGCGGCCGGGCTGGTCCTGGCGGGAGAGGTCATCCGGGACCTGACGGCCGCCGTTCGGACGCAATAAATTAGCGGAGAGCCTCCGGCCCTCCGCCTTTTTTTGTCGTTTACAGTCTCACTCCACGGTCAGGATATCCGCCAGCCCGGTGACCACCAAGGTCTCCATGGCCCTGCCGTTCACGTGGCGGAGCACCATTCTGCCCTGCCGGTTCATCACCTTCTGGGCGTCCAGCAGCACCTGCAGCCCCTCGGGCGACAGCCCGCTCAGCCGGGTGAAGTCCATGACCAGCTCCGTGACGCCCTCGCAGCTCTCCTTCAGCTCCCCGTCCAGCCGCGCCGCGGCGGCCGCGTCCAGCCGGCCGGTCAGGGCTATATCCAGGCGCTCTCCTGTGCGGGTCTTTTTGATGGTCATCTCTTTCTCTCCTTGCGCGGGCGCGCCCCGCCGGTCCCGCCGGCCGGAGCGCCGTGGAACATACCCATGACGGCCTTACGATAGGAGAGTATCGGACCGGCCGGCAAAAAGCAAGGGTTTTGCGTGAATCGCCCGCTGTGGCGCATGAATGGCCTCGCCGCATGAAAACTTCCTGCCCACCGGCTGCGATACGCAGCGCCCGGATGAGCAGGAAGCGGAAAGAGCGATGACGATGAAAAAGATGGTGGGCATCCCAGCCTTAAAACGCCGCCGCCCGGCGGTCCGCGTGGTCGACGATGGCCTGCTGGACCGCCCCGTACAGCTTTTTGCTCACGGGGATCGTCTCCCCGGTGCTGACCCGCAGCTGGTAGCGGACGATCTCCACGATGCGGTCCAGGTTCACCAGATAGCTCCTGTGGGGGCGCACGAAGGTGTGGGCCGGGAGCCGGTCCTCCAGCTCCTTCAGCGTGCCCACGCATATCTCGCTGGTGCGGTCCGCCTTGTGCACGACGATCTCCCGGGAGTATATCTCGAAGAACGTCACCTCCTCCAGGTGGATCTGCACGTATCCCCGGCTGCTCCGCAGCCGCACCATGGTGGGCGTGTTCTTCTCCAGAAACCGCTCCAGCGCGGTCTCCAGCTTCTCCTCCGCGATGGGCTTGACCAGATAGTGCAGGGGCGAGACGTCGAAGCTGTCCGCCGCGAAATCCGGGGACGAGGACATGAACACGATGTCGGCGCCGCAGCCCGCCCGCCGGAGGGAGGCCGCCAGGCGCAGGCCCTGCTCCGTGTCGGAGAACATCACGTCCAAAAACAGCAGCTGGTACCAGGCGCCCTCCTCCACCGACCGGGACAGCTCGTCCGGATCGGAAAAGAGCGTGACGGCGCATTCCGCGTCCCGCCGCCCCAGGGCGGCGATCAGCCGCTCCCGGAAGGCCTCGGCAAAGGCCCGATCGTCGTCGCAGACCGCAATGTTATACAAGGCTCCCTCTCCCCTCCCGATGATGCTCCCGCCAAAGGCGCTCCTCTCCCGCCCGGGCGGAAGTGAAAAGTACGTCATATTATAGCAAAAAGCCTTTTGATTTGCAATCGCCGCGCCAAAAGCGGCAGCCGCCGGACCTGCTGTCTGGCGGCTGTATTTCTTTTGCTCACACCGCGTCCAGGAACCGGCCGAAGGCGGCCCGGCCGGCCTCGTCCCGCTTGTATACGCCCGCGTGCTCCAGTACCCGGGCAAACACCTTCCCCACCTCGGCCTCCAGGATGGGCAGGGCGTTGGCCGGGGTGAAGTCGTACCGCTCCCGCAGAGCGTCGGCCCAGTCGGCGTGCTTGGCCAGGGTCTCGTGGGCCCGCACGTCGCCGCCCCGGACCAGCGTGTCCGCCAGGTCGGCCAGCTCCGTCTTCAGCCGGGCGGGCAGCACCGCCAGGCCCATCACCTCGATCAGGCCGATGTTCTCCTTTTTGATGTGGTGCAGCTCCTGGTGGGGGTGGAAGATCCCCAGGGGGTATTCCTCCGTGGTGCGGTTGTTGCGCAGCACCAGGTCCAGCTCGAATGCATCCCCCCGCATCCGGGCGATGGGCGTGACGGTGTTGTGCCTCTCGCCCCCGGTCTCGGCCAGGATGTCCGCCGCCGGGTCGGACCAGCCCCGCCAGGCCAGCAGGACCCTGTCCGCCAGGTCCACCAGCCGGTCCGGGTCCGCCGCCCGCAGGCGGATCACGCTCATGGGCCACTTCACCACGCCCGCCTGCACGTCCTCAAAGCCGGGGAAGGTGAAGGTCCGCTCCTCCGGGGCCCTGGCCATGGCGAAGGTATACCGGCCGCCCTGGAAGTGATCATGGCTCAATATGGAGCCGCCCACGATGGGCAGGTCCGCGTTGCTGCCGATGAAATAGTGGGGGAACATCTTCAGAAAGTCCATCTGCCGGCGGAAGGTGGACCGGTCGATCTTCATGGGGATGTGCCGGGAGTTGAGCACGATGCAGTGCTCGTTATAATATACATAGGGGGAGTACTGGAAAAACCAGTCCTGCCCGTCCAGGGTCAGGGGTATGAGCCGGTGGTTCTGCCGGGCGGGATGGTCCAGCCGGCCCTGATAGCCCTCGTTGGAGGCGCACAGCTGGCAGGCGGGATAGGCGTTCTGGGGGGCCAGCTTCGCCGCGGCGATGGCCCGGGGGTCCTTCTCCGGCTTGGACAGGTTCACCGTGATGTCCAGCTCCCCATACTCGGTGGGGGCCACCCATTTCATGTCCTTCACGATCCGGTACCGGCGGATATAGTCCGTGTCCTGGCAGAAGGTATAGTACCAGTCCGTGGCGGCCTCGGGGCTCTGGGCGTATTTCTTCCAGAAGGCGTGGCGCACCTCGCTGGGCCGGGGGGTGAGGATGCCCATCAGCTCCGTGTCCAGGATGTCCCGGCTGGCGATGCCCGGCTCGCACCGGCCGTTGGCCACGGCCCAGTCCAGGATGTCCCGCAGCACGTCCTCCAGGGGCCTCTCCGCCGCCTGCTCCGGCGCCTCCCAGCGGTCCAGCCCCAGGGCGGCGGTGAGCCGGTTGGCGGCCCAGGTATAGTCGTCCGGCAGGATCAGCTCCTTTTCCAGCGCGTAGCGCAGCAACTGGGCAATGTTGTCGTGGATCATGTCGTCTCCTTTTCGCCCCCGGGGGCGTGTCGATCTTACCGTGGCGGAGACCCGTTCTGCCCCGGTCTCCGGCAGCCATTTTACCATGGACAGACAGGAAATTCAATTCCGCCCGCCGATTATTTCTCCGCCGCAGATCTATTGACGGCTCCTCCGCCGCACAGTATAATTCAAACATGACGACCGCCCGCCGCGTGGCGCGTGCCCGGCGGCGGAGGAAAAAGAGAGAAAAGGAGCGCGAGAGCCATGAAGGTACTGATGATCAACGGCAGCCCCCGGAAAAACGGCAACACCGCCGCCGCGCTGGCCCAGATGGAGGCCGTCTTCGCCCAGGAGGGCGTGGAGGTGCAGACCGTCCAGGTGGGCGGCATGGATATCCGGGGCTGCATCGCCTGCAATTCCTGCGGCAGGACGGGCAGGTGCGCCTTTGACGACGCCGTGAACGAGCTGGCGCCCGTCTTTGCGGAGAGCGACGGCCTGGTGGTGGCCAGTCCTGTGTATTTCGCCTCCGCCAACGCCACACTCATCGCCCTGCTGGACAGGCTGTTTTACAGCACCGCCTTCGACAAGACCATGAAGGTGGGCGCCTGCGTGGCGGTGGCCCGGCGGGGCGGCGTCACCGCCACCTTCGACGAGCTGAACAAATACTTCACCATCTCCGGCATGCCCGTGGCCTCCAGCCAGTACTGGAACGGCGTCCACGGCACCGCCCCCGGCGAGGCGGCCCAGGACGCGGAGGGGCTGCAGACCGTGCGTGTCCTCGCCCGGAACATGGCCTTCCTCATGAAGAGCATCGCCCTGGGCCGGGAGAAATACGGCCTGCCGGAAAAGGAGCCCTTCCAGCGGACGAACTTCATCCGCTGATCTCACGCCCCACGGACGAGCGCGGGGCGGCCCGCAGGCGGCGCGGCTGCGCCGGGAAAGGAGTGCAACGCCCATGGCGGCCTTTGAAAAGATCTTGTCCGGCAACCCCATGATGGACCGGGCCCTGGATCACATCCGCATGGGGGACAACGTGGTCTGGCAGGTGTCGGAGCTTGACCAGTTCCGGGCCATCGCCCGGGATTTCGCCGTCCAGGCGGTCCGGGACGGCCGGGACCTGATCTACGTCCGCTTCGCGGGGCACGCCCCCCTGCTGGAGCCCATGGAGGGGCTGCGGATCATCCCGGTGGAGCTGAGCCACCGGTTCGAGACCTTCACCATCGCCATCCACGACCTGTTTTATCCCTAATTAGGAGTAAAACCTTGCTCGATGGCGGGCGGCGGCGTGTCAAAAAATATATGGAATTGTTTTAGAACCGCCCCAGCGGGAACAGGTCAGCCCTTGACCTGTTCCACCTCCGGGATGGGTTTGAGATTGAAGTGAATTTCGATAGAAATGTGTCGTGTCTTATCGCTGTCGATGTGTTCATGGACAACGATTTCTTTAATCAGGCGGTTTAAGGTGGCTGTGTCCAACTCCGTGATGTCGGCATATTCCTGAATGGCGTCCACCCATTGTTTGGCGTCCATTGCCAGCCGCATTTCATCAGCCAGCTTCTTGCGCCCCTGTGCAACCCGTTCTTTCAACTCGGCCTGTTCCTTCTGCGTCTTGTCCAGCATGAGATTGAAGTTGGCTTCGCTGATCCGCCCGGCAACCATATCCTCATAGAGCCGCAGCACCATCTTTTCCAGAACCTCAATTCGTTCCTCGTCTTTTGTCAGGGAACGCTCCAACGCTTCCCGCTGGCCTTTCTGTTCGGCTTCACAGGTGTTGGTCAGCTTCCCGGCAATGGCTTCCCCATCGGTCAGGGCAGCCCTGGCACACTCCCGGATTTTGTTCAGGACAAGGTGGTAAAGGGTGTCGTACTCCACCCGGTGCTGGGAACAGTGGTTCTTGCCGAACGCCCCATAGGTCTTACAGGCGTAAATCTGCTGCGGGTGCTTGGCGTGGGTGGTACGGATGGTCAGCGACTTGCCGCACTCGCCGCACTTGATAAGCCCGGCAAACAGGCTGGTTTCCCCGTCCTGACGGGGGCGCTGCCGGGATTTCAGCTTGTCCTGCACGATGGCAAAACTTTTGCTGTCAATCAACGGTTCGTGCCGCTGCTCCACCACGATCCAGTCCTGCGGCTTCTTCTCGCCAATGGTGCCGATTTTGAAGCGGTAGTCCTTCTTTTGGGAAGCGATCGCCCCGGTATAAACGGGATTCATCAGGATGTCCTTTATCACGGAGAAATCCCACATATACCGCCCGTTTTCCGGGTCTTTCTTTTCCCATTTGGTGCGGACATTGCGGAAGCCCCGTTCCCGGTTCCACCATGTAGGGCAAGGCACCTTCTGTTCTTCCAGCCTGCGCCGGATGAAGTTGGGGCCGTGTCCTTCCAGCGCCCAAAGGAAGATTTGCCGGACAATGGGGGCGGTTTCCTCGTCCACCAGCAGGTGGTTTTTGTCCTCCGGGTCTTTCCGATACCCAAAGGGAGCCACACAGCCGGTAAACTGGCCTTGCTGGGCTTTCAGCAGATATGAGGAATGTACCTTCTTGGAAATGTCCTTGCTGTACATCTCGTTCAGGATGTTCTTGAACGGCGCAATGTCGTTGTTGTCCCGCATGGTGTCGATACCGTCATTCATGGCGATATAGCGGACGCCGTGACGGGGGAAGAAGTCCTCAATCAGTGTGCCGGTCTGCAAGTAATTTCGGCCCAATCTCGATAAATCTTTCGTTATCACAAGATTTATCTGCCTGCGCTCGATGGCCTTTAACATCCGTTTCAGGTCGGGGCGCTCCATGTTCAGCCCCGTGTAGCCATCGTCCTGATAGACTGCCACAACCTCCCATCCCTGCTTTTCGCAGTAGCTTTCCAGCATATCCCGCTGGTTGGCAATACTGGCGCTCTCCCCGTCAAGGTCATCGTCTTTGGAAAGCCTGCAATAGATGGCCGCCCGGAAGCTGCCCGCCAGAATTGCGTCCATGCCTGTGTATTCATATCCGTTCATCATAACCGTTTACCCGCACAATCCAGACGGAACACGGTTCTTCTGAACCTCGTCTTTATTATATCCTAAATCTTGTGTTTTCGCAAGATTATCCTTGCCGGTATTCTGCCCATATTTTTGGGCAATCAGGCTCACAAAGACATCCGCTGCGTCCAGCTCGCCGTCAAAAACTGTGGTAACATGAATCTCTGTTTTCGTTTTTGCCATAGGCAGTTATCCTCCATAATAGAATAGCCAGACAAGGAGAAGGTCGGCAACGAAGTCCGGCAACGGGCTTCAAAAAACCTCAAAACCATCTCTGTCTGGCGGTTTGGTTACAATTTATATTTTCTTTTATTTTTCTGTTGCTTTGGTTGCTGATAGGGGAAACAGCCCGCAGTTATGGGTTTTTTCCCGGCAACCAGCCCGGCAACGGGAGTGCAACAAAGTCGGCAACGGGGTGGGACTTTCAAAAAGGAAGCTCCATCTGCTCTGTGACCTCCACAAATCCCTCCGGGATTTTTTCGGCTCCGTTGCTGGTATCCGTTGTCAGGGCTTCACGCTCCCAGCCCTTTTGCCTGCCGTATTCCGGGAACATCCGGGGATTGGAAAAATAGTGCCAGCCTGTAACACAATGGTTCATAATGTCGTTGACCTCCCGGATTTCCCATTGCTTCGGCTCGTCAAAGGGGTGGTTCAGAGCTTCCCGGAAAAGCTGCTTGGAACATACCATGCTGCCGGTGTAGCGGTCAAGGTAGGCTTGGATCATCCCGGCCTTGGTGTCCTCCGGCATGAAATCCCGCTGGTGTTCTTTGAGATAGCGCACCATTTCGGGGCTGAAAGATAGCTTAAAATCCCCGCTGCGGTAAATGGTCATGGCTTCCGCCCATAGCTGCTCCATGTAGGCTCTGGAAGTGGCTTCATCGTCCAAAATATGAACTTCCGCCTGTTCCGGGTACACCATGACCGGCAGAAAGCGCCGGTTGCCGGAACGGTCAAGGGGCAGGAAGTCCAGGGCGTTGGAAGTTCCTCCGAACACGCATTGCCGCAGCCTGTCCTCCGGGTGGGTTTCGTATGGGATTTTATAGACCTCCTTCTGTCGGCTCAAAAAAGACTTGATTTCCTCAATGCTCTTGGCGTTTACGGTGGCGATCATCTCCGACATCTCAATAATCCAGTGGCCTTGCAGCTTGCGGTACACATTGTCATCGTCCAGCTTGCGAAGGTCATCGGAAAACCACTCGTCTTTTACGGCCAGCAGCCGGAAAAAGGTGGATTTTCCGGCTCCCTGACCGCCCACCAGACAGAGCATAACCTCAAACTTGCAGCCGGGATGAAATGCCCGGTGGATGGCTCCCAGCAGGAACAGCCGCAGGGCTTCATAGGTGTACTGGTCGCTGTCGGCTCCTAAAAAGTGGTGCAGGCAGGTACGGATACGCTCGGTTCCATCCCAGGTCAGGCCGTTCAGGTAGTCCCGGATGGGGTGATAGCCGTTTTCATTGGCAACGATCCCGATGGCGGCGGCAATCTTTTTTTCGCTGGTCAACCCGTAGGTTTCTTCCAGATACAGGAGCAGATAGTTCATATCCGTGTCTGTGATGGCGGTGCCGGTACGGTGGTAGCCGATGGGCTTGATGATGTCGGTTCGCTCGGTCAGCAGATTTTTTGCGATTGCCCCGGAAAGCAGCGGGTCATTCTGAAAGACGGTCAGGCAGTTTCGGATACTGTTGCGGACGCCCCCTTTCTCGGTGCTTTCCAGCATGGCTTTGACTTCCTCAACGCTCCGGGGCGGCGGTGCTTCTTGTATGGTCTGTTCTGCGTCCTGCCGTATCTCCGGCGGCAAGCTCTGCCATTCGTCTTTCAAGATTGCTCACTTCCTTTCCACAATCAATGATAAGGGCTGCCCGTTCCTCCATGTCCGGGGAGAGCAGCACATCCAGCAGATAATCCACATAGTCCTGCTTTTGCAGGGCTTCCACAAACAGCGGGTGGAAGTCCTCGTCTGGCGTCTTGGGGGCATAGTCCTGTTTCCAGCGGCGCAGCAGGTTTCGGTAGTCGCACAGCACCCGGAAGCAGTAACGCTCCATGCGGCGGAACCGCTGTTCGGGGGGTTCCTGCCGGGGCGTCCTCTGGTTCCTGTGGGGCAGCTCCTTGTCCTCATAGGGGACGGAAAACGCCTGCGCCAGCATAAGGGCGGCTTCCTTGGGGCTGACAGCTTCCAGACGGGAAACAAAGTCGATCACATCCCCGTCTGCCTGACAGCCGAA
>CANQSF010000018.1 GCA_947626345.1 uncultured Oscillospiraceae bacterium
AGCGATTGTGATTTGGGTGGGAATACTTGGAAACATGATATGCGCGATTATCAGAGCCGTTCATGAATCGAAAAAGAAGTAAATTCCTTTTTATCGCCCCACCCATTAAAACTAAATGCCGAAAGATCGACCGTTGACACACCGGCTCCCCGGTGAAAAAGCCAGCGGTCTTTTTAACGGATATACTGTTTTACGCCGACCGCCGTTTGGGGAGAGGAGGAGGCGTCGTCATACTCCGGATAAACAATCCCCCAGTCACCGCCTGACGGCGGCGACAGCCCCCTTTAACAAGGGGGCCTTCCAAGCGGTGCGCCTTCGGCGCGATAGGCCGCGCGTGCTTGGGGCCATGAGCGGTGCGCCTTCGGCGCGGTAAGGCTTGCATTTGGAGCCGGGAGAGGATATAATACTGTGTAATTATGTAAATTGATCTGGGAAGGAGAGCGCGCGGTTGAAGCTGACGGCGGGAATGGTCTACGACATCATCCTGATGCTCATGGTCCTGCATATCCTCTGGCGGGGCTGGCGGCAGGGGCTGGTGTCGGAGCTGCTGCGCCTGGCGGGCTGGTTGGCGGCCATCATCCTGGTGGCCCTCTACGCCGGCCCCTGGGCGGAGAAGGTGTACCACGCCGTGGTGGAGAAGCACGCCGTGGCCGCCGTGGCGGCCTCCATCCCCGGGGAGGTGCTCACCGCCATGGAGAGCGGCGCCGCCGCCATGAACCAGCTGCAGGCCGTGCTGGACAGCCTCAGCGGCATTTTGGGCGGGCAGGTCCTGGACGAGGGCTCCTCCGCCGCCATCCTCACCATCCTGAGCCAGGACGCCGGGAGCCTGGCCCAGGCCATCACCCAGACCGTGCTGCAGCCCATGCTGGTGAGCGTGGTGCAGATGGTGGTGTCGCTGCTGATCCTGATCGCGTGCCTGGGCGTGTCCCGGGCGCTGGCCCGGATGGCGGCCTCCCGGCGGGGAGACGGCATCCTGAGCATGACCAACCGGCTGCTGGGCTTTGGCCTGGGCATCGGGGAGAGCCTGGTGAGCGCGTGGGCGTTCGTGTTCGTGCTGGATCTGCTGACGGTGTTCGTGGAGACCTCCTGGCTCAATCCCCAGGTGCTGCAGCAGACGTTTTTCATCCGACGGTTTCTATAAAGAGAAGGAGACTGCGCTATGATCACCAATGTATTGGACTGGCTGGATGCCACCGCCGCCCGCCTGCCGGACAAGATCGCCTTCGGCGGGGAAAAGAGCGCGCTGAGCTTTGCCAGGCTGCGGGACCTGGCCCGCCGGGGCGGCACATACCTGACCCGCCGCATCGGCATGAACATGCCGGTGGCGGTGTTCATGGAGAAGACGCCGGAGTGCCTGGCGGCCTTTTTCGCGGCGGTATACGCCGGGTGCTTTTACGTGCCTCTGGACACCAAAATGCCCGCCGAGCGCATCCGGCTGATCTTCGACACCCTCCACCCCGCCTTCGTGTTCTGCGACGAGAAGAACGAGGCCGCGGCCCGGGCCGTGGCGGGCCAGGCGGGATGCGAGGTGTTCTCCGCCGCCTGCGCCGCGGAGCCGGACGATGCGGCCCTGGCCGCCGTCCGGGCCGCCCACGTGGACACGGATCTTTTGTACGTGCTGTTCACCAGCGGCTCCACCGGCGTGCCCAAGGGCGTGACCATCAGCCACCGCAGCGTGGTGGACTGGGCCGACTGGCTGCACGAGGGCCTGGGCATCGATGAGACCTGCACCCTGGGCAACCAGGCGCCCTTCGTGTTCGACAACTCCACCCTGGACATCTACTCCACCCTGCGCAACGGCTGCACCACCTGGATCATCCCGAAAAAATGCTTCTCCTTCCACAAGACCATGATGCAGTTCCTGGCGGAGCACGAGATCAACACCATCTTCTTCGTGCCCTCGGCCATGATCGCCATCGCCAACTCCGGCATCCTGGAGAAGGACCCGCCTCTGGGGCTGAAAAACGTGTTCTTCTGCGGCGAGGTCATGCCCAACCGGCAGCTGAACATGTGGCGGCGGGCGGTGCCGGCGGCCAAGTACTGCAACATGTACGGCCCCACGGAGATCACCGACGTGTGCTCCTACTACATCGTGGACCGGCAGTTCGGCGACGACGATCCCCTGCCCATCGGCCGGGCCTGCGCCAACACCCGCATCCTGATCCTGAACGACGCCAACCGGCCCGTGGGTCCCGACGAGACCGGGGAGCTGTGCGTGCTGGGCACCTGCCTGTCCCTGGGCTATTACAACAACCCCGCCCAGACGGAGAAGGCCTTCGTCCAGAACCCCCTGAACAGCGCCTTCCATGAACGGATGTACCGCACCGGGGACCTGGCCCGGTATAACGAGCGGGGAGAGATCATGTTCCTGGGCCGGAAGGATTTTCAGATCAAGCACCAGGGCTGCTACCGCATCGAACTGGGGGAGATCGAGACCGCCCTGCTGGCCCAGGATGCCGTGGCCAACGGCTGCTGCCTGTTCGACGAGGGGAAGGACGAGATCGTGTGCGTGTACGTGGGCGGTCAGGACGAGCGGGAGCTGGCCAGGGCCCTGGCGGAGAAGCTGCCCAGCTATATGCTGCCCAACCGGTACGTGCACCTGGAGCGCCTGCCCATGACCATCAACGACAAGATCGACCGGGTGACGCTGAAAAAGGAACACATCGGATGAAAAAACGGGTGATGGCGGTGTTCGGCACCCGGCCGGAGGCGGTGAAGCTGTGCCCCCTCATCGGCGAGCTGCGCCGCCGGGGCTGGCCGGTGACGGTGTGCGTCACGGGCCAGCACCGCCAGATGCTGGACCAGGTGCTGGGCGTGTTCGGCGTGACGCCGGACGCGGACCTGGACCTGATGCGCCCGGAGCAGGACCTGGCGGGCCTCGCGGCCGCGGCGCTGGAGGGCGTCAGCGGCGCTCTGGCGCGTTTTTCGCCGGAGCTGGTCCTGGTCCAGGGGGACACCGTCTCCGCCCTTGCAGGGGCGCTGGCGGCCTTCTTCGCCCGGATACCCGTGGCCCATGTGGAGGCGGGCCTGCGCACCTACGACATGGACCGGCCCTGGCCGGAGGAATTCGACCGCCGGGCCGTGAGCTTCATCGCCCGGCTCCACTTCGCCCCCACCCAGGCCGCCCGGGACAACCTGCTGGCCGAGGGCGTGGCGCCGGAGCGGGTGTTCGTCACCGGCAACACCGCCATCGACGCGCTGCGGACCACGGTGCGGCAGGAATACAGCGACCCCCTTTTGGACTGGGCCGCCGGCCGCCGGCTGCTGCTGGTCACCGCCCACCGGCGGGAGAGCCTGGGCACGCCCATGGAGGGGATGCTCCGGGCCGTGCGCCGGGCGGTGGAGGAGCGGCCCGACACGGCGGCGGTGTATCCCATGCACCGGAACGGTCCGGTCCGGGCCGCGGCGGAAAAGGTGCTGGGGGACTGCCCCCAGGTGCGCCTGACGGAGCCCATGGACCCGGTGCGGATGCACAACATCATGGCCCGGTGCCACCTGGCCGTCACCGACTCCGGCGGCATCCAGGAGGAGGCCCCCGCCCTGGGAAAGCCGGTGGTGGTGATGCGGGACGTGACGGAGCGGCCCGAGGGGGTGGCCGCCGGCACGCTGCTGCTGGCCGGGACCTCGGAGGAGGGTGTGTACCGGGCCCTGAGCCGGCTGCTGGACGACCCCGCCGCCTACGACGCCATGGCCCGGGCGGAGAACCCCTACGGCGACGGCCGCGCCTGCCAGCGGATCGCGGACGTGCTGGAGAGGATGTAGGACAAGATAAGAATCGCCCCGGCGGCCACACCGACCGCCGGGGCGATTATTCGGTTTTATGGGCCGTCACATGATGGCCTCGCCCCGCATGAAGCAGGCGGCGTAGTAGAGGAACAGCACCAGCTCTCCCCCCAGGATCAGCGCTCGCACCGCCCGGTTTTTCAGGCTGCCCGCGGCCAGGTACATGGGCGCGCAGCCCAGCATGTACCGCCCGCCGCTGATGAGCCAGGAGGCGGTGTAGCTCATGCCCAGATAGGCGGTGCCGTACAGCACGTGGGCGTTGTCCAGCCGCCGCTTCCACCCGGCCATGAGCAGGGCCGCGGCGATGAAATAGATGAACAGCTGCGGCCAGTAGATCCAGTTGGCCAGACCGGGATACTGCACCCCCATGGAGAACTGCTGGGCCAGGGTGTCCCCCAGCCACTGGGGCGTCTGCCACCAGGGGGCGATGCTCTCATAGTACCGGAAGGCGAACCAGTCCCCGCACACCGCCTGGTTCAGCCCCAGATAGAGCCCCCAGCCCAGGGCGGGGGCCAGCAGGGCCAGATACCGGGGCTCGAACTTCCAGCCCCGGTCCCGCATGTCCCGCCAGGCGCAGTAGATCCCCGGCAGGAGCAGCAGCATTCCCTGGGCCCGGGTCAGGGCGCAGAGAAAGCCCGCCGCCCCGGCCAGCAGCCACTTCCGCTCCCGGATGGCCCACAGGCCCGTGATGGTCAGCAGCAGGAACAGCCCCTCCGTGAACACCCCCAGGCAGAAAAAGCCGAAGGGATACAGCCAATAGGCCGCCATGGCCGTCCCCGGACAGGGGCAGTCCTTTTTCGCCAGCTTTTGGAACATCACTCCGGCCATGCCGCAGCAGACCTGGGACAGCAGCAGCCCCGCCAGGGCGTAGCGGCCGCCCAGCAGCCTGCCCAGCAGCCGCAGCAGGAAGGGATACAGGGGGTAGAAGACGATGTTGTTCACGTTCTCCCCGGCGGACACATAGCCGTTTTCTGCGATGAACAGATAGTGGGGCGCGTCGCCGGCCTCGGTGAAGCGGACCCACATCCGGGCCAGAAAGCCCTCCCCGGGCCAGTTCATGGCCTTATAGCCGTAATATGATCCCAGCCACAGCACCCCCACCGACACCAGAAATACGATCGGCCAGGGCCAGTTGGCGGGGCTGAAGCGGCTCAGAGCCGCCGCCCGGGACAGGGACAGGCGCACCCGCACTCCCAGCAGCTCCTCCAGCGCCCGCAGGGCCAGCAGCATGAGCAGCGCCAGCATCCCGGCGGTGGACAGGATCCAAAGCAGATTTTCCATAGCGTGACCTCGCGGGGAAGATTATCTCGTCTCCATGGCGGGCAGGGGCCTCTCCGGCCGCAGACGGCCCAGAAAGCGGTACAGTCCGTCCACCAGGAACCCGGCGCCCAGGCTCAGGACGGTCAGCACCGCCAGATCCAGCCAGACGCTCCGGGACCAGTATACCACCTTTGTGAACTCCAGGAAATAGAAACAGAAGAAGGAGTGGGTCAGCCACATATTGGCGCTGTGCCGGCCAAGAAAGGCGGCCAGCGTTTTTGCATGCCGCGCCCGGTCGAAAAACACCGAGCAGCACGCCACGAACAGCGGCGCGATCAGGATATCCCCGTTGGCCACGTCCGAGAGCACATAGGCCCGGCAGAGGAACAGCGCCGCCATGCCCGCCAGGGCCGCCGCCCCGGGATGGGCCAGCCGGCAAAGGGCCCTTTTCAGCCGGCCCACGCCGTCGTACCGGGCGAAGACGATGCCGGCGAAAAAGGCCGGCATATACTTGTTGACGGTGCAAAAGCGCCGGAAATAGAGGTTGCTCCCCAGTCCGGCCAGGCCCGGCGCGCCCGCCAGGCCCGGGAACACCCCCTGGGTGAGGATGTCCAGGCAGAACACCGCGAACATGTCCGGCAGAAAGCCCCGGGCCCGGTCCGTGGCCCGGCAGAAGAGATAGCCCAGGGGCAGGGCGCACAGATAGGAGCCCAGGAACCACCACTCCCCGTTGATATTTGTGTCGTAGCCGGTGAAGTTAAGGAGCAGCGTGCGCAAAAGGCTCTTGCCGTCGGTGAGGTCGAAACGGGTACAAAGAGGGTTGATCCCCTCCCCGGAGCGGGCGAAAAAGAGAAAGCCGATGGGGATGAACAGGAAAAACACCCGCCAGAACCGCCTGTACAGCCCCAGCACGTCCCCCGCCAGATCGGCCCGGCCCGCCGCCCGGCGGCAGAAAAGGCCGTATCCGCCCAGAAAGAAGAACAGCGGCACGCACAACAGCCCGTTCATGGCGAAGTCCGCCAGATACCCCTCCTCCACGAAGCCCGGCCACAGGGAGCGGAATCCCTCAAAGCCCACCGGCCACCGGTCGGGGAAGGCGGCCAGATGGTGAAAGAGCATCAGCTCGATGGCCACGCCCTTCAGGGCCAGGGTGTCGTCCTTGGTGAACATGGGCCGCCTCCTTTCCACGGCCGGATCAGCCGTAAAAGTGCATGTACAGCGTGCCGTAGGCGTTGAAGGCCACGGCCATGCCCCCCAGGGCCAGCTCCCAGGCCGCGGGCTTTTTCCGGCCGCGGGCCGCCAGATACATATAGGCGAAGGGGATCATGTCGCAGGTATACCGGGCGCCGAACTGCCATCCGCCCAGGGTCTTGTGCAGGCAGGTGAGCGCCAGCTCCAGGGCCATGCCCGCCGTCAGCAGCACCCCCAGGGCGGAGGGCCGCCTGTCCCGGGCCAGGTTTAACGCCGCCCGGAGGAAGAAGACGGCGAACAGAGGATTAGCCACGAAGAACATGAAGCCCTGGAACAGGGGGAAGCTGAGCCGGCCGTTTTCAAACCGGACCGGCGTGAAGAGCACCTGCTTCAGATTGGGCCAGAGATAGCTCCAGTGGAACTGGCCGTGCTCGGCCCGCATGAACTCCGGCAGATAGTTGTGGCCGAACTCCAGGGGATCCTGGAAGCGGACGTAGTTGTAAGCCATATAGCAGGCGCCGATAAGGATGGGCCCGATGAGGCACCGCCACTGGGCCAGGCAGCTTTTTATAAACCCGCCCCGGCTTTCCCGCTCCTGCCAGGCGAACAGGAAGAAGAACACCGGCAGGAATATGCCGCTCATGGGCCGGCAGCCCACCGCCAGGGCCAGGAAGGTGGTGGCCAGGGCCTTCTTCCCCGCCTGGGCGCACAGCACCGCCGCCAGGCACATCACCATGTTCAGCACCTGGGCCTGGAACCACACCCCGGCGTTGGTGCTCATCCACAGGACGTTGGACCCCCACACGCACACCAGCGCCCAAAAGGCGCTGACGGCGGGGGTGCGGCCGGCGCGGAGCATGATAAAATAGGCCAGCGCCGCTGCGACCAGGCCGTATCCGGCGATGATCAGGTCATTGGGGGTGTCCAGCCCGTGCAGGATCACCGACGGGATCAGCAGCACCGACGGCAGCGGCGGGAAGGACACGTAGTACCGGCCCTGGTAGATGGCCAGCTCCAGATATTCATAGTTCTCCGGCTGGGCGATGTAGGTCCGGCCCTGGAGCCAGTTCCAGGTCTGCAGGGTATAGCTGTCCCAGTACTGGTGGCCGAAGAGGGTGCCGCCCATCAGGTCGCTGAGCAGAAAGTATCCCGCCGCCATGGCGGCCAGCAGCGCCAGCAGCGTGGTCACCGAAGAAGCCTCAGGGCGGGAACGGGTCAGATCGTGCATCTGTGGCCTCCTTTCTCAGGACGCGGGCTCCCAGGGGATGGGGTCCGGCGTGGAGGATGCGGGCATAAAATCAGCTTGATTTGGCGCTTCTGTGGGGATAACTTCTTCTGAAGCGAACAAATTCGGATACGGAGTGGGGGTAACGTTCGGTCCCTGGATCGCAGGAGACGCCGCGGCCGCCGTGGCGAACACGGTCAGCGAGCACAGCAGGATCGCCGCCCCCGCCAGGGAGCCGCGCAGGCCCCGCCGCCGGTACTGCATGATCTCCGTCACCCGCTCCCGCACGGCCCGCAGCCCGAAGCCGGACAGCAGCATGTCCCGGCCCCGGCGCTCCTCCAGGGCGATGAGGGCCATGGCGTAGGCCGCCCGGTCGTCCTCCGCCCGGCGCAGCACCGCCTCGTCGCAGGCCAGCTCGATGTCCCGCTCCGCCAGGGCGCACATCGCCCACACGAAGGGGTTGAACCAGTGCACGCACGCCGCCGCTGCCAGGATGTATTTCGCCGGCACGTCCAGCCGCCGGATATGGGCCAGCTCATGGTCCAGCACCAGCTCCAGCTCCCGGGGGCCGCAGCTTTCCCAGTCCTTGGGCAGCAGGATCACCGGCCGCAGAAAGCCGTAGGTCAGAGGGGTGGACACCGTCTGGCAGACCCGCACGGACACCGGCCGGTGCAGCCCGGCGGCGGCCGTCAGCGCGGCGAGACGCGCATCCTCCGCCGGCAGGGACTGGGCGTATTGCCGCAGAGCGCGCACATGCCGGAGGAGCATCGCCCCGGCGAGGATCAGCGCCCCGGCCAGCCACAGAGCCGTCAGCCAGGGAAAGCCGCCGGCGCTCTCCGCCTCCCGGGCGGGACCGGCCGCCGGGAGCAGCGCCATGGCCCCGGCGGGCACCGGTACCGGGACCGATACCGGCGTCAGCAGGCGGACCGCCGCCACCAGCCAGAGGGCCGGGAACAGCGCCTTTCCCAGCCTGTCCAGAAACAACGACCGGACGCACGCCGCCGCCGCGATCAGCACCGTCCCGGAGACCGTCATATGCCACAGGGAGCTCATTTCAGCTCCTCCACCAGCTTTTTCAGCTCCGCGACCTCCGTCTCCGTCAGACGCCGGCGGCCCAGCAGAGAGGCCACCAGCCGGTCCGCCGCGCCGCCGTATAGCTTGTCCACCAACTCGTCTGTGGCGAAGGCCTGGGCCTGCTGGCGGGAGATGAGGGGCCGGCAGAGAAATCCCGGCTCCGTCCGGGCCAGCGCCTTCTTGTCCAGACATTTCTTGATCACGGTGTAGGTGGTGGTCTTGGACCAGCCGACCTGCTCCGCCAGCACCTGGGCGATGGTCCTGGCGCTGGTCTCGCCCCTGTCCCACAGCACCTCCATCACCTTCAGCTCCGAGTCGTACAGCTTCATATCCCCGCCGTCCTTTCAATTTCTATCGGAATAGAACCTATTTGCATTCTACTCTGTTAGAAAAGCTTTGTCAAGGGGAAAATGTCTGGTCAGATCCGGGCATACCTGCAAGCGGCGACCAGAGGCCGTCGCTTTTCAGATCCGGGGGAAAGGCCGGTCAGCCGCACCGTGGTTCAGGCTGCCGACGTGCCGATCAGGTGCGCTGTCAGGATGGCGAGAAATTGGGAAGCGGTCGGCCGGCGCGGAAGGGACCGGCGGGCCAGCTTCTCCAGCAGCGGCCGATTGCCCTTCCAGGCAATGGCCGCTGCGGTGCGGATGTTCCGTTCCACACAACTCCAGTTCGTATCATACTGTCTGGCTACATCGGGATAGAGCCATTTTGTCACCACCAACAGCCGTTCCGGCTGCTGTACGGCCAGCGTTACCGCGTAGGAGGTATGAAAAAAACCGGCATAATTGGCCGTGACTCCGAGGCGGTACAAGATATCATAGATCTCGTTAATATCTCCGGTCCACATCGGAAACAGCACCCTAGTCGTTGTTGGCTTCTATCAGATCAAGGATCGCGTCTATATAAGCATGGAGCTTTTTCTGCTGCTGCGGCGGCAGCTTGGCAAACCAGGAAGCACCGCTGAGAAGCCACTGGGTGCAGCCGATCGTCTCATCCAGATCGGCGCCGAAGACCAGCTGATCCCGCGTGACGCCCAGGGCGTCCGCCAAATGGATCAATGTATCCAGCGTGGTGTTGCCGTCGAGCATGACGGACTGCAGGGTAGATTTTGGCACGCCCAGCAGTCTGGGAAACTCCGTGAGAGACCGGTTCTGTGCCCGTTGGAATGCCTTGAGGTTATTGGAAAGATTATTACTCCTCTCCACAGGATCCCCCTCCTTTCCCCATAAGAATAAGGGAAAAACAGGAACTGCGGCGGCCCAGATTTCAGCGCAGATAACCAGTTTTTCGGCGGAACAAAAAACCGGCGCCGCCCCTCTGGGGCAGCGCCGGCAGCGGCCGGACGGTCAATATATGGGATGGGATGTGTCGGCGGGCTTCTCCAGCTCCTCCGGGTGGGCGAGCAGATCCTTCATCCTGGCGAAGGCCAGGCCGAAATAGTGGCCGGAGGCGATGCGCTCGTCCATGACCACGCCCATGGGGATGCAGCGGATCACCTCCACGGCGCCGCCCTTGCCCCGGCGCACCACGTCCCGCATGTTGCCCATGGCGATGGACACCGAGGTGGTGCCGAAGTCGTAGACATGGTGATAGACGTGGTTGGTGCGGATGCTGGCCAGGTTGGTGAACAGCGCGCTGGCGTGGAAGGGGCTCACATCCAGCAGCGCCTGGGGGAGCAGGCCGTGCCTGTCGCCGAAGCGGAGGACCCAGCCGATGAAGTTGAGCAGCCAGCTCATCTTCAGGATGATGCCCATGGCCTTGTCTATGCCGGTCTCGTTCACATCCGCGCCGGCGGCGTTCAGCTCCACATAGTCGTCCAGCTTCTTCTGGATGTCGAAGACCGTGTCCGATGGGGACAGGTCCAGCTTCGACATGGTGTCGTCGTTGGCGCTGCCGCCAGCCCGGAGCACCACCAGAGACACCTTCAGGTCCTTGTGCTCATAGATGCGCTTGTTGACCACGAACCGGTTCAGGCAGGGATACTCCCCCGCCAGATGGGCATAGGCCGTCAGCACCAGGGCCATGTGGCTGATGTGATGGCCCTCCTTGCGCTTGGCGTTCATATACTGCCGCAGGGGCTCCACCGGGATGTCCACCGTGACCATGTTCATGGCGTCGTGCCGCTCGGTCATGAATTGGGGGATGAGGTAATAGATCGGCACTTGATCCTTTACGCGGATGCCGTCAGGTCTTCCCATCGTTTTCATGCTCCTTCCGTTCCGGGCGGCTGCCCGGATCATGAATGGTTAAATATTTAAATACATTTAAGCACATTTTCCCCTCGATTGCAATCCTTTTCTCCCGCGCCGCCGCAGGTCAGGGAGAAGAAAGATTCACAGCGCCACGCCGGCGGCCGTCAGCAGCCAGCAGATCAGTATGGGCAGGAACAGCGCCGGCAGATAGTCCGCGGTCTTTATCTTCTTTATGCCCAGCAGGTTCATGGCGATGGCCAGCAGGATCAGCGAGCCGGTGCAGTTCATCGCCGGCATGGCCCCCACCCGCTCCAAGAAGGGCTGGATGGAGGCCGCCAGGGCCACCAGCGCCCCCTGGAACGCCAGCACGAAGGCCGCCGACGCCAGCACCGACGCGCCGTAGGTGACGGTGAGGCAGGTGGCGGAGACGAAGTCCAGCATGGATTTGATGAGCAGGGTGGTGTGGCACTCCAGGGCCAGACGCCCCGCCGGGTTGGCCGCGCTCTCAAAGGAGCCCAGCACCGTCATGGACCCGATGCAGAACAGCAGGCACGCCGTGACGAAGCCCTCCGCCGGGGCGGCCTTTCCCTCCGCGCCGCCGCCCAGGCGCGCCAGCACCGCGTCCCCCAGCCGGTTCAGCCGGTCGTCCAGCCGCAGGGCCCAGCCGATGAGGAGCCCGCCCGCCATAGAGGCCACGCAGACCAGGGCCTCCGCCCCGCTCTGCACGCCCACGACGCCGCCGGCGGCGGCGAACACCGTGCACAGGCCCAGACAGACCATCATGGTCCCCGGCAGCTCCTCCCGGGGCGCGGTCCCCCGCCGCGGCTTTTCCCGGCCGCTGCGCCGCCGCAGCAGCAGTCCCAGACCGCCGCCGGCCAGCACCGTCAGCACATTGCATATCACGCCGAAATATTTCCACACGACCGGAAGCCCCCGTACTATGTATATAGGATCGGATCCAACCAGGGCAGTATATCACAGTTTTTCCCATTTGCAAAGCATATCCTTGCGGACGGCGGACAAATGGCATATAATGGTGCCCAAGGGAAAGGAGGCGCGCCCATGCCGCTGCAGATCATACGGGACGATATCACGAAGGTGCGCTGCGACGCCATCGTGAACGCCGCCAAGAACTCCCTGCTGGGGGGCGGCGGCGTAGACGGGGCCATCCACAAGGCCGCCGGGCCGGGGCTGCTGGAGGAGTGCCGGGGCCTGGGCGGCTGCGAGACCGGCCAGGCCAAGATCACCGGCGGGTACGCCCTGCCCTGCAAATATGTGATCCACACCGTGGGCCCCATCTGGCAGGGCGGCGGCCGTGGGGAGCGGGCGCTTTTGGAGAGCTGTTACCGCTCGTCTCTGGCCCTGGCCAGGGACTACGGCTGCCACACCGTGGCTTTCCCGCTGATCTCGGCGGGGGTGTTCGGCTACCCCAAGGACCAGGCCCTGCGGGTGGCGGTGGACGCGGTGAGCGCCTTCCTCATGGAGAACGACGATATGGACGTGTATCTGGTGGTGTTCAGCCAGACGCCCTATCTTCTGAGCCAAAAGCTCTTCTCCGACGTGCGCTCCTTCATCGACGACCACTATGTGGACACCCACTATGACTCCTGCGCCGAGCGGGCCCGGCGGATGCAGCTGATCCGCCGGGATATCGAGCCCCACGACGTCGGCGCCGCGCCGGCCCAGGCGGCGCCTCCCGCCCCGGCGGCCGGGAAAAAGGGGCCCTCCCTCCCCCACAAAGCGGCGTCCGCCCCCATGCCGATGGGGCATATCGGGGCCTATCCCACCCTGGAGCGGCGGCTGGCCCAGATGGACGAGAGCTTTTCCCAGATGCTGCTGCGGAAGATCGACGAGCGGGGCATGACCGACGCGGCCTGCTACAAAAAGGCCAACATCGACCGCAAGCTGTTCTCCAAGATCCGCTCCGACGCGTACTATAAGCCCAGCAAGCAGACCGCCATCGCCTTTGCCATCGCCCTGGAGCTGGACCTGGACGAGACCCGGGAGCTGCTCATGAAGGCGGGCTACGCCCTGTCCCCCGCCAGCAAGTCGGACGTGATCGTGGAGTACTTCATCCGCCGGGGCAATTACAACATCTTCGAGATCAACGAGGCCCTGTTCGTGTTCGATCAGAGCCTGCTGGGCGCTTAAGCGACTGCCGCAACGGCGATTTGTCGCTTTCCAGGCGACCACATCTTGCCAAAAACCTCCTATACTGTGACCATCAAAACACAGTACGGGAGGTTTTCATCATGACAGGCAACAACATCACGGAATTGGTATTCATCCTGGACGCCAGCGGCTCCATGGCGGGGCTGGAGGCGGACACCATCGGCGGGTTCAACGCGCTGATCGAAAAGCAGCGCCTGGAGCCGGGACAGGCATACGTCACCACGGTGCTGTTCTCCAACAGCGCCCGCACCCTCCACGACCGGGTGAAGCTGCAGGACGTGCAGCCCCTCACCGGCGGGGATTACACTGTGGGCGGCTGCACCGCCCTCATGGACGCCATCGGCGGGGCCATCGACCACATCAAAAACATCCACAAGTACGCCCGGCCCGAGGACGTGCCCGAGCACACGGTGTTCGTCATCACCACCGACGGCATGGAGAACGCCAGCCATGTCTATTCCAGCGACCGGGTCAAGGCCATGATCGCCCATGAGAAGGAGAAGTACGGCTGGGAGTTTTTGTTCCTGGCGGCCAACATCGACGCGGTGAGCACCGCCGCCTCCTTCGGCATCGGCGCGGACCGGGCGGTGGACTACCGGGCGGACAGCCAGGGCACCCGGGTGCTGTACGACACGGTGGGCCAGGCGGTGAGCGCCGTGCGCTCCAACGCCCCGCTGGCGGGGAATTGGGCCAACGCCATCCGCAAGGACAACCGGCGGCAGAAGTGATACCAGCATGAAAAGGCCCGGACCGACAGGTCCGGGCTTTTTCGTTTTTTACTCCACAGGAGCGCCGTTGAGCTGCTCCAGGGTGACGGCCCCGGTCCGCAGGGCCTCCTCCCGCACTTCCAGATAGTATCCGGCGTAGGCGGTGTTCACGTAGGGCTCCAGCCAGAAGACGCCCAGCAGGCCGGCGGTGAACAGGTTCAGGATCGACCAGCCCAGGAAGCTGAGCTGGAACACGAACAGCTCCCACTTGTGCCCGGCCATGATCCGCTTGGACAGCTTCAGCGCGTCCTTGGCCCGCACGTTGGGGCAGTCTCCCAGGATATACATGGTCATGGCGTAGGAGTAGCCCTTGATGACGCCGGGGATGAGGAACAGCAGGCTCCACAGAAACTCGAACAGGTACATCCACAAAAACCCGCCCACTTTTCTGCCGAAGCTGGTGAAGCCTGCGGAGAAAGGCGTCCCCACATCCACCTCGCTGCCCCGGCCCTGGAAGATCTGGGTGAAGAAGTAACAGGCGCCGGCCGAGATGGGGCCTGTGAGGATCAGCACGCCGATGCCCAGGGTGAAGGTGCCGCAGGCGGCCAGGAACACGCTCACCAGCAGCGTCGCGCCCACGCAGAACCAGTACCGCTCCGAAAACGAGGCCTTGGCGAGCTGCTTGATCTCTGCTCTTGATTTCATTTTTCGTCCTCCTTTTTGGGCAGATCACTGCCACACAACGTATTATAATGCCCGGGAGAACGGTTGTAAATGGCCGTTTATGACGATTTTCCCGCGTTTTATGCCAAATATGCCCGTCTCCGCCCTACAGAGAGGGGGAACGGACGGTTCGTGTTGCAATTTCCCGGCGGGCGGTGTATAATGCTCCCGGAGCGAGACGGCGGGGAGCCCGGAGGGGTTTCCCGCTTTTCCTGAAATGATCCCGGCGGAAAGGACGGTCAGGCCGATGGACAAAAAATACGCCATCTTCGACATGGACGGGACCCTGGTGGACTCCATGGGATACTGGGACGAGCTGGCGGAGGAGTATCTGCACAGCCAGGGCGTGCTGTCGGTGCCCCCGGAGATCCTCCAGCAGACCGCCCCCCTGCCCATGGGCGAGACGCTGGCGCTGTTCATCCGCGTGTTCGGCCTGGACGACACCCCCGAGCGGGCGCGCCAGTCCCTGTGGGCCATCATGGAGGAGCACTACCGGCGGGACATCGGCCTCAAGCCCGGGGCGGAGGCCTATCTGCGGGAGCTGTCCCGGCGGGGGGTGGCCATGTGCGTGGTGTCCGCCACGCCGGAGCCGCTCATGGAGCTGTGCCTGACCCGGCTGGGGGTGCGGGGGTATTTTCAGTTCGTGCTCTCCTGCGAGAGCGTGGGAGCCGGCAAGGACCGGCCGGATATCTATCACGCCGCGGCGGAGCGCCTGGGCGCGGCCGCGCCGGCGGAGGCGGCGGTGTACGAGGACTCCAACGTGGCCGTCCGCACGGCCAAGGCCGCGGGGTTCTGGACCGTGGGCGTGTTCGACGCCGGGGAGGCGGACCGCTGGGACGAGGTGCGCGCCCTGGCGGACGAGACGCTGCGGCGCTGGGACGGGACGGAGCCGTAACGGGCCCCCGCCTCCGGACCGGCCGGGGCACAGTGAGCGTATGTCCGGCGCGCTGCCAGGAGCAGAGCGCCGGTCTTTTCATGCAAATGGGGGAAAAATTTCATCATTCGGTCACAAAACCGCATGCCGTGTGGTGTACAATAGGGGGCGCTGAAGGGAAAGGAGGAGACCGTATGATAGAGGTGAGCCGCCTGACAAAGCGATATGGGACCCGCACCGCGGTGGAGGATCTGTCCTTTACCGTGGACAGCGGCCTCGTCTACGGTTTTCTGGGCCCCAACGGGGCGGGGAAGACCACGACCATGAACATCCTCACCGGCTGCCTGGCCGCCACGGAGGGCCGGGTGACGGTGGGGGGCTTCGACATATTCGACCAGCCCATCCAGGCCAAGCGGCTGGTGGGCTATCTGCCGGAGCAGCCGCCGCTGTACACGGGCATGACGGTGGAGGAATACCTCTCCTTCGTGGCCCGGGCCAAGGGCGTGCCCTTCCGGGAGCTGGACGGCCAGCTGTCCCAGGCGGAGGCGGTCACCGGCGTGACGGATGTGGCAAAGCGGCTGATCCGCAATCTGTCCAAGGGCTACCGCCAGCGGGTGGGCATCGCCCAGGCCCTGCTGGGCAAGCCCCAGGTCATCATCCTGGACGAGCCCACGGTGGGGCTGGACCCGCTGCAGATCGTAGAGATCCGCCAGCTGATCCGCTCCCTGGGCCGGGAGAGGACGGTGATCCTGTCCAGCCATATCCTCAGCGAGGTGCAGGCGGTGTGCGACCGGGTGCTGATGATCCACCGGGGCCGCCTGGTGGCCCAGGGCACGCCGGGCGAGCTGGAGCACCGGTTCGCCGGGAAGGTGACCTATCATCTGACGGTGAAGGCCGCCCCCGGGGAGGTCCATCAGGCCCTGGAGCCGGTGGAGGGCGTGCTGGCGGTGACCACGGCGCCGGGCGCCGACGGCCGGCTGGAGGTGACGGCGGAGGCATCGGACGCCGGTCCGGCCATGGATGAGCGGCTCAGCTTCGCCCTGAGCGATATGCGCATCCCCGTGCTGCGCCTGGAGCGGGAGCAGGCCAGTCTGGAGGACGTGTTCCTGGCCCTGACGAAGGAGCAGCCGGAGCTGGCGGCGGGCCCGTCCCGGAAAACAGGGAGAGGAGGACGGCCATGAGCGCGATCTACGAGCGGGAGCTGGACAGCCAGCTCAACGGCCTGACCGGCTATGTGTACGGGGCGCTGATGCTGCTGTTCGCCGGCATCTATGTGATGGTGAGCAACCTGTCCGGGTCCCCGGACTTCACCAACGTGCTGTACAGCATGACCTTCATCTACCTCATCGCCATCCCCCTGCTGACCATGCGGAGCGTGGCGGAGGAGCGGCACCAGAAAACAGACCAGCTGCTGTACAGCCTGCCCCTGAGCATGACGAAGATCGTGCTGGGCAAGTATCTGGCCCTGGTGACGGTGATGGCCATGCCCATCCTGGTGATGGGCATGTATCCGCTGCTGCTCAACGCCCTGGCCACGGCGGGGAGCATCTCCCTGAAGAGCGCCTACGGGGCCCTGATAGGATACGTGTTCCTGGGCATGGCCCTGACGGCCATCGGCCTTTATGTGTCCAGCCTGATGGAGAGCCCGGCCCTGGCGGCGGGGACCAGCTTCATCGTGCTGCTGCTGGTGTATTTCCTCACGCCCCTGACGGAGTATATTCCTTCCTCTGGCCCCGCCAACCTGGCGGCCTTCGCCCTGGCGGCGGCGGTGTTCGCGCTGATCGTGTGGCGCGTCACCGCCAATCGGACCTTCGCCCTGGCCCTGGGCCTGGTGCTGGAGGGGGCGCTGGGGGCTTGCTACGCCCTGTGGCCCAAGGCGTTTTCCGGTCTTTTTGCCGAAGTGGCGGGGCAGCTGGCCGTTTTCGACAGATTCGACAGCTTCGCCTATGATATATTCGACATACGGTCCGTCGTCTATTTCCTGTCGGTGGCGGCGGTGTTCCTGTTCCTCACGGTCCAGGCCATGGAGCGCAGGAGGTGGGCGGCATGAGCGGAGCGTGGAAGAAGCTGACCGCCCCCTTCCGGACCAGGAGCTGGCGGGCGGGGGGATACAGCGTGTTCGCCGCGGTGCTGGTCATCGCCATCGCGGTGGTGGCGAACCTGGCGGTGGGGGCGCTGCCGGCCCCGGCCACCCAGCTGGATATGACCGATGAACAGCTCTATACCCTTTCCCAGGGCACGGAGCAGCTGCTGGCGGACCTGGACCAGGACGTGGACATCTACTGGCTGGTCCAGCCGGGCAACGAGAACACCACCATGGAGCAGGTGCTGCTGCGCTATGCCCAGTTCGACCGGGTGACGGTCACCAGCGTGGACCCGGTGCGCTATCCCGGCTTCGCCGCGGAGTACACCGACGAGACGGTGACGGAGAACAGCCTGATCGTTTCCTGCGGGGACCGGAGCATGTACATCCCCTACGACAGCGTGTGGACCTACTCCGACTATGACATGTACAGCTATTACCTTACATATTACGGCTCGGAGTATCTGGACGTGTTCGCCGGGGAGGGCAAGATCACCGGCGCCGTCGGCTACGTGACCGGCGGGGACCTGCCCACGGTGTACTATCTCACCGGCCACGGGGAGACGGGCGTCAGCGACGACGTGCTGGACGCCATGGCCCTGGAGAACGTGCAGGCCGAGAGCCTGAACCTGCTGACGGAGGACGCGGTGCCGGACGACTGCGCCGCCCTGGCCCTGTTCGGGCCGGTGAGCGACCTGACCGACCGGGAGGCGGAGCTGATCCGCTCGTACCTGGACGGGGGCGGGCAGCTGTTGGTGACCACCGCCTATACGGCGGCGGACATGCCCCATCTGAAAGAACTGCTGGACGGTTTCGGCCTTGAACTGCTGGACGGGTGCGTCATGGAGGACGACAGCCGCTATTACAGCTACGGCTACATCGACCTCCTGCTGCCCCAGATCGGCGGCCACGACATCACCGCGCCCCTGACGGAGGGGGGCTACTCCGTGCTCATGCCCGACAGCCAGGGCATGGTCCTGGCGGAGCACATCCCCGAGGACATCACGGTGACGCCCCTGCTGGAGAGCAGCCTGACCAGCTATCTGAAGGAGGATCTGGAGGGCCTGACGGGCTACGAGCGGGCAGAGGGAGACCGGACGGGCTCCTTCATCCTGGCGGCGGCGGCGGAGAACGCCACCACCGGTGCGAGGCTGGCAGTGTTCGGCTCCACCCGGTTCATGGAGGCGGACTTCAGCGACATGGTATCCGGGGCGGGACTGGATCTGTACCTGAACGGCGTGAACTGGCTGTGCCGCCAGGAGCAGGGCATCTCCATCCACCCCAAGGTCCTCACCGCCGACTACCTGACCTTTGACGAGGGGGCGGCCGGGGTGCTGAAGGTGGCGCTGACGGCGGTGATCCCGGCGCTGTTTTTGGCGGCGGGGCTGACCATCTACGTGAGAAGGAGGCGGCGCTGATGAAGCGCGGAGCGAGGCTGGCGGTGCTCCTGGCGGCGCTGGCGGTGCTGATCGGGGCATGGCTGCTGGCCGAGTCCATGACCCAGCGCCGGCAGGAGGAGCTGGCGGAGCAGTCCCACGAGGCCCACGCGGACATCTCCGTGGGCCCGGCGGAGGACGTGACCGCCCTGGCATGGAACTATTTCGGCGACGCGGTGAGCCTGCGCTATGACGGCGAGGACGGCTGGATCAACGGCCAGGACCCGGACTGCCCCATCGACGATGAGGCGGTGGCCCCCCTGGTGCAGGCGGTGGCCTCCCTCACCGCCTCGGGCACGGTGGAGCACGTGACCGACTTCGGCCAGTACGGCCTGGAGGACCCGGCCTTCACAGTGATGGCCGGCACCGCCGAGCGGGTGGCCACCTATGACATCGGCTCCACCGCCCCCACCGGCCAGTGGTACGTGCGCATCGACGGGACCGACACGGTCTATCTGGAGGACGGCGTGCTGGCGGAGAACTTCCAGATCGGGCTGAACGACGTGCTGGCGCGGGAGAGCGTGCCGGCGGACATCGGCGCTGTCACGGCCCTGACGGTGAGCTCCGGCGCGGGGGATTACGCACTGGCCCGGCTGGACGGGGATACGGACAGCTGGTATACCGACACCTGGTCCTGGTTTTTACTGGACGGAGAAGACGAGCCCCTGCAGCCTCTGGACACCGATCAGGTGCAGACGCTTTACGAGCTGGCCACGAAGCTGGTGCTGACTGACTGCGTCAGCTGGTCCGCCGGCCGGGAGAAGGATTACGGCCTGGACCGGCCCCAGGGGACCGTCCGGGTGGATTACACGGACACCAAGGACAAAACGCGCAGCTTCACCCTGCAGTTCGGCGATTATAAGGACGGGCAGGTGTACGTGCGCCTGGCCGGCTCGGACATGGTCTATCTGGTGGCCGGGACCGTGCTGGACGGGCTGATGTACCCGGACTTCAGGGCCATGGAGCCCCTGGCGCCCATCGCCCTGAACTGGGACCGGCTGCAGAGCGTGTATATGGAGCTGGAGCAGGACAGCTACACCATCCGGCACAGCGTGTCCACCCCCACCCGGGAGGGCGAGGAGCCGGAGGACATCTACACCGCCGGCGAGCGGAGCCTGGACACGGAGCTGGTGTCCAACTGGCTGCGCCAGGCCTATGAGCTGCCGGCGGACAGCCGGGTGGACCCGGCGGAGGGCCGGGGGGTGCTGTACCGGTTCATCTTCCGGCAGGACAGCGAGACCTTCCCGGAGGTGACGGTGGAATTCCGCGCCTACGACAGCGTCCATCACCTGTGCGTGGTGAACGACCGGGAGTATTACCTGGTCCCCCGCACCTCCGCCGACGCCCTGGCCAACAACGGCGCGGCCCTCATCCTGAAAGATACCGTCGCGGAGTGAGCGGCCGGGGAGCATTCCTCCCCGGCCGTTTTTTTCGGAAAGAGGATTTGACGGGACATGCCCGGTGTGGTATCCTGTCAGTGCTCCGGGCGCGGCCCGGACCATAAAAGAGAAAAAGGAGCTGTTATCCTATGCGCGCGTATGAGCGGTTTTTGCGGTATGCCCGGATCGGCACCCCCTCCAGCGACAGGACCGGGACCACCCCCTCCACCCCCTGCCAGTGGGATCTGGCGAAGGCGCTGGTGGGGGAGCTGACGGCGCTGGGCCTGGAGAGCCCGTCGGTGGATGAAAACTGCATCGTCACCGCCTGGCTGCCCGCCTCGGCGGGATGCGAGGCCGCCCCGGCCATCGGCTTTCTGGCCCACATGGACACCTCTCCCGCCTTCCCCGGCCAGACGGTGGAGCCGGTGCTCCACCCCGGCTATGACGGCGGGGACGTGGTCCTGCCCAAGGAGGGACGGGTCATCCGCCGGTCGGACTTCCCCTTCCTGCAGGATCTGGCGGGCAAGACCCTCATCACCGCCGACGGGTCCAGCCTCTTGGGCGCGGACGACAAGGCCGGTGCGGCGGAGATCGTGACCATGTGCCAGCGGCTCATCCAGGAGGGCCTGCCCCACGGGCGGATCTGCGTGGCCTTCACCCCCGACGAGGAGATCGGCGAGGGGCCGGATCACTTCGACGTGGCCGCCTTCGGCGCCAAGTACGCCTACACGGTGGACGGCGGCGCCGCCGGGGGCATCGAATACGAGAACTTCAACGCCGCCGCCGCGCGGATCGCGATCACCGGCGTGTCCGTCCACCCCGGCACCGCCAAGAACGTGATGGAAAACGCCATCCTCATCGCCCAGCAGATCAACGCCCAGCTCCCGCCGGAGGAGATCCCCGCCAGGACCGAGGGCTACCAGGGCTTTTTCCACCTGGACCGGCTGGAGGGCACCACCGCGGCGGCGGTGATGGAGTACATCATCCGGGACCACGACCGGGAGCGCTTCCAGCGGCGCAAGGAGCAGCTCACGGCTGCCTGTGAAAAGGCGGCGGCGGACCACCCCACCGCGAAGGTGGAGCTGGACCTGCGGGACAGCTACTACAACATGAAAGAGCAGCTGACCGGGTGCATGCACCTGGTGGAGAACGCCAAAAAGGCCGCCCGCATGGCGGGCCTGACCCCCACGGTGGAGCCCATCCGGGGTGGCACCGACGGAGCGCGGCTGTCCTATATGGGCCTGCCCTGCCCCAATCTGGGCACCGGCGGGTACAACTTCCACGGCCCGCTGGAGTGCATCGCCGCCGAGGACATGGACGCGGTGACGGATATGCTGCTCGCCATCGTGAAGATCTACAGCGACACGCGAGAGGACAAATGAAGCTCTATCTTTATGAAGTGCGCCGGGACGAGCGGGAGGACATCGCCCGGGAGGCGGCGCGTCTGGGCGTGGAGGCGCTTTGCTCCGGGGACGTGCCCACGGCGGAGAACGCCGGCCGGGTGGCCGGCTGCCAGGCGGTGAGCGTGCTGGGCCAGGGCCACATCGGCCGGGAGGTGCTGGAGCGGTACGCCGCCCAGGGGGTGAAGGCCCTGTCCACCCGAACGGTGGGCTATGACCACATCGACCTGGAGGCCGCCCACAGCCTGGGCATCGCCGTGTGCGCCGCCGCCTATCCCCCGACGGGGTGGCGGATTTCACCGTGATGCTCATGCTCATGTGCCTTCGCCACTACAAACAGGCCATGTGGCGGGGCATGGTGAACGACTTCTCCCTGGAGGGGCTCCAGGGCCGGGATATGTCCAGCCTCACCGTGGGTGTGATGGGCACGGGCCGCATCGGCACCCAGGTGCTGAAAAACCTTTCCGGCTTCGGCTGCCGCCTGCTGGCCTGGAACCGCCATGAGACGGCGGAGGCCGCCAAGTACGCCCGGTTCGTGACGCTGGAGGAGCTGTACCGGGAATGCGACGTGATAAGCCTGCACCTGCCCCTGACCCCCGCCACGGAGCACATCATCTGCCGGGAGAGCATCGCCAAGATGAAGGACGGGGTCATCCTGGTCAACTGCGCCCGGGGGGAGCTGACGGACATCGAGGCCCTGGTGGAGGGCATCGAGAGCCTGAAGATAGGCGCCCTGGGCATGGACACCGTGGAGGGAGAGACGGGCATCGTCCACTCCGACCACCGGACGGACATCCTGGCCAACCGGAACGTGTTTTACCTGCACCAGTTTCGGAACGTCATCATGACCCAGCACATGGCCTTCTATACCCGCCAGGCGGTGGCCAGCATGGTCCGCTGCGGCATAGAGGGGCCGGTGGAGATGCTACGGACGGGCCGGTATCCCACCCGGCTGGTGTGACAAAAAACGAAAAGACCGCCGGGAGGCACTGCCTCCCGGCGGATATTTTACTCTTTTCAGCACCGCTCGATCCAGTGCTGGTCGTCCGGCTCGAACACCACCCGTTCATAGGCGGGCACGTCCATTTTCACGCCCGTCCAGTCGGAGTGGATGTCCCCATTCTGCTTGATGAGCACGTCGTAGAGGATGTCGTAGGTCACCCCGTCCGGGCCTGTCTCGGTGATGGTACTGTAGGGCAGCGTGCGGTGATAGGTGATCTCCAGCCCCTCGAACTCGAAGTGGTAGCCGTTGCGCATCCGACAGCCGTCCAGCCCCTTGTAGGTGAAGTATTTCTTCAGGTCGTGGAGGATGTGGTCGTCCTCGGTACGGTACAGGTTCTCCGGGGTGGTGTCGGTGTAGTCATAGCGGAACTGGATGGACACGTGCCGGCCCTTCCAGCGGCGGACGAAGTCGGGCAGCTTCTCGGCGGGATAGTTCTTCCACAGCACGCAGTTGACCCGCGCCGGCACCGGCAGACGGCCGATCAGTTCGTCCGGGGACTCCTCCACGTACTTCTGCATATGCCGGGAGATGTTCACACAGGTGATCTTGCCCTTGTTCTTTTCCAGAAAAGCGAGCACCTCCTCCGGGTCCTGGTCCTCGAACACCGGCAGAGTGGTGTTGATGAACACCCGGTGGGTGGTGGGGATACAGTCCAGCATCACCTGCAGGCTCGCCAGATTGGCCATGGGCTCGCCGCCGGTGAACACGAAATCACAGCGGGGGGTGATGGCGTCCATACGGCGGATGCTGGCGCAGATCTTTTCCAGGCTGAAGCCGCTCATGTCGGCATATTCCTGTTTGTTGATGCAGAAGGGGCAGTGGTTGCGGCAGTCGTAGGGCACGAACACCGTGACGGTGGCGCCGCCTTCCCGGGTCTTATAGGGGTTGGCCATGGGCGTTACTCCATCCTCGCGTATTATTGATCGCTCTTTGCATGCTTTCAAGGCGATATTTTACCATACTCTCCCGGAAAAGTGAAGTACTTTTCGGTTTTTTCCCCGCCGGACGGCCGGCGGGCCGGTGAATCAAATCCCACGCCGTTGGCAACACTATCTTCGCCTGACGATACCAACGGGAGGGGATAGTCCGTTGCAATGCAAAGTGGAGATCTGCGGCGTGAATACTGCCAGGCTGAAGGTACTGAAAAGCGAGGAGACGAAGCAGCTTCTCATCCGGGCCAAGGCCGGGGACATGCAGGCCCGGGAGGAGCTGATCAGCGGGAATCTGCGGCTGGTGCTCAGCGTGATCCAAAAATTCTCCGGCCGGGGCGAAAACGTGGACGACCTGTTCCAGGTGGGCTGCATCGGCCTGATCAAGGCCATCGACAACTTCGACATCACCCAGGACGTGAAGTTTTCCACCTACGGGGTGCCCATGATATCGGGGGAGATACGGCGGTATCTGCGGGACAACAGCGTCCTGCGGGTGAGCCGGTCCCTGCGGGACACGGCCTATAAGGTGATGCAGGCCAAGGAGCAGTTTTTGGCCGAATACCAGCGGGAGCCGGAGCTGGAGGACGTGGCGAAGATGCTGGACATCACCCCCGGGGACGTGGTCATGGCCATGGACGCCATATCCGACCCGGTGAGCCTGTTCGAGCCGGTATACAACGACGGCGGCGAGAGCGTGGCCGTCATGGACCAGATCGGCGACAGCAAGAATACCGACGCCGCCTGGCTGGAGCGCATCGCCCTCACCGAGGCAGTGGACAAGCTGGGCGAGCGGGAAAAGCGCATCCTGTCCATGCGGTTTTTCGACGGCCGCACCCAGATGGAGGTGGCGGCGTCCATCGGCATCAGCCAGGCCCAGGTGTCCCGGCTGGAGAAGAACGCGGTGAGCCAGATCAAGAAGGCCCTGTTCCCCCTGTGAGCGCGGCGGCCCGCCGCTTTGGGGATGAAGATTTACATAATTCAAATACAGATACAAAAAGCGACAGAACAGCGCTATGTGCAAGCGATGTTCTGTCTATTAATTTACATAATATTATTTACATAACAACAACATTATCCGGCTATCGCCTGCTGGCCCCTCGGCCCGCTCTGCCTGTGAAGGCGGATACCATACAGGACGCCGCATTTCTTGGCAAGGGCCTTATTTCAACCCACTCCCCCGCGAGGACGGAGACCGCCACTCCATCTGCTCGGCAAACTGGCAGATGTGATTTCAACCCACTCTGCCTGTGGAGGCAGAGACCAGACACGGAGGTCGCAACGCTGCAGAGCACGCTATTTCATCCCGCTCCGCCCGTGGGGGCGGAGACCCATGGGCATTGAGGAGCTTATCCCCCTGGCCTGATTTCAACCCACTCCGCCCGTGTGGGCGGAGACCCAAGGCAAAAAGAAACCCCAGTAAACCTTCCTACAGTAAACTGGGGGCCGGGAGAAAGCACCGCCTCCTCACCGGTCCCCGCCATTATAACAGGCGGTGAAGAAAATTTCAACCCCCTCCACCGCAAGGATGGAGACGCTGGCGTCCGCTGCCCTTGGCGGTTTGCCAATCTATTTCAATCCGCTCCGTCCTCGAGGGACGGAGACGCAAACGGCTGGGGCGCTTCATCACGCAGTACCGATTTCAACCCACTCCGTCCGTGCAGGCGGAGATGCCGCTTCCATGTATATCACTCCAAACTATGCAATTTCAACCCACTCCGCCCGTGGGGGCGGAGACTTGGCATCAGCGCCATCACTTTATGCGATCCAACAGCGTCTTCACATCGGCTTCATCATCAACGATGTGCATCATTGTATGACAGTTTGGGCAGAGCGCGGCGGTGTTATCGAGACTGTCCTTGCCGCCGCGGGAGAGCCAGATGATGTGATGGGTCTCAAGATAGGGCTCGCCGCGCCTATCTGAAAACGGCGCCGGCTTGCCGCACAGCTGGCACATGCCGTGCGCCCGTGCCTTGGTCGCTTTTCCTACCTCCGCGCTGCGGGTGATGTACCTTGTGAGCCGACATTTTCTTACGGTATCCCCGGCGATCGTGGCGGCTATGTAATGCTCTGTGGCTTCCTCCAGCCCTGCCGTCGCCTCAGTATCCGGCTGCCATTGCCGAAAAACCTTCTCATGGATGACCCAAAGGAATGAATGCGTGTCGATCAGACGCACCTCCACATCTGGCATGATGTCTTGCATGACGGCCTGGACTTCTCTGACGATCCCGATGAAACCAGCATAGTTTTCCCAGCTGCACTTCCCCGCGAGGGGATGGTCTATGCCGATGAGAGACAGGCTTTCCTCAAACTGGCTGGAGCGGATCGGAAGGAACCGCGAGGGGTCTTTGACAAAAAACAGATAGCCGAGCGTGTCATAGTGGCCGCCGAAGACGCGCTTTGCCTGGGAAAAGGCGGCGGCCTCCTCAGCGCCGGTTACGCTCTTATAGATATCATAGAGCGCGCGCTCCGCGGCGGGCCTGAATCTCTCATGCCCGGGGTCGAGCATGTTCCGGAATGCGGTCTGCTGGTACTTGTTGACAAGATTCCCGGAGCGATTCATCGCCTTGCTGCAGCGGGCCAGGATCTTCCCACTCCCGATCCATGATGTGTCCCAGCTGTCATAGCGGAGGTCCGTCCGGGCGAGTTCGGATATGATCGACTTATAGTTCTCCTCCCGCCCGAGAAAGGTGTTTTTGTCTACAAAGCTCAAAGGCCTGTCGCCGTCACGGGAGCGCAGAAACGCTAGGAATCGGTGGATCATCGCGATGAGATCCGTCGGGTCTTGGATATAGTCAGCCATGGGCGCTGTCCTTTCATAAGATCTCGTAAAGTGTCCTTCCGCTTGCTCTCCGCCGGAGGCTCCAGTGTCAAAGGGTGCGCCGATGCTGACCGACGCTGGAACACGTCGGGGTCCCTGCGGATGTAGTGATTTCAACCCGCTCCGCCCGCGTGGGCGGAGACCCGGGGACTGCTTCACCATGTCCACAGCCACGTCATTTCAACCCACTCCGCCGCAAGGGCAGAGACCGTAAGTAGGGCGGCATCCCCACGGGCATCACGCAATTTCAATCCACTCCGCCCGTATGGGCGGAGGCTCAGCAAACTCCAGATGCTGAAAGCCGCCTACCTATTTCAACCCGCTCCGCCCGTGTGGGCGGAGACCCAGGAATACCAGGACGACCAAGAAAGCGCGTTATTTCAACCCGCTCCGCCCGTGTGGGCGGAGACCCCCCGGTCTCGACCACCGGGGACGGCAACGCAGATTTCAACCCGCTCCGCCCGTGTGGGCGGAGACAGCACAGAACGGGCTTTACAGAGATACACCGGCTTATTTCAACCCGCTCCGCCCGTGTGGGCGGAGACCACTGTGGCTTTGTATGCTCCGGCGTGCTGTTGTCATTTCAACCCGCTCCGCCCGTGTGGGCGGAGACCTCGGAGTCGGGGTGGAATTCCAAGGCGTTTTGATTTCAACCCGCTCCGCCCGTGTGGGCGGAGACCCGGGACAATCAGATAATTGTTGACATCCTTTTGATTTCAACCCACTCCGCCCGTGTGGGCGGAGACGACGGCGAATGTGTTAGCAGATGCAGTTTTCCCGATTTCAACCCACTCCGCCCGTGTGGGCGGAGACGCGCGAGCTGTTCCGCCGGAAGCCGGGGGCGAAAGCATTTCAACCCACTCCGCCCGTGTGGGCGGAGACCAATACAGGCCGGACGAGTTCTTGACGATCTCGTCATTTCAACCCACTCCGCCCGTGGGGGCGGAGACGTCAGCGGGTCGCGGTCGGTCGGGGCATAGAAGGATTTCAACCCACTCCGCCCGTGGGGGCGGAGACCTGGTGCTGTGCCCCGCGTGGTACGGCAAGATCAGATTTCAACCCACTCCGCCCGTGGGGGCGGAGACCAGGTTATGCCGTCAACGGTGATAAAACCCTTTTTATTTCAACCCACTCCGCCCGTGGGGGCGGAGACAGGGCCTTGTAAGCGGCCTCTGCGCCCTCATAGGTATTTCAACCCACTCCGCCCGTGGGGGCGGAGACGCCGCGGGCAGCACGATGATCACCACCCATTTCAATTTCAACCCACTCCGCCCGTGGGGGCGGAGACTTGTCTGTGATCGCTGTCGCTTGAAACTTCGTTGCGATTTCAACCCACTCCGCCCGTGGGGGCGGAGACCGCACGGCTGCCTATAACAAGGAGGCCAACAGCCATATTTCAACCCACTCCGCCCGTGGGGGCGGAGACGAAGGGATTATAGTACCATTATTAGAATCAGCAAATTTCAACCCACTCCGCCCGTGGGGGCGGAGACGGTGTAAATCAGACTGCTGGTGAGCGTAGGCACAGATTTCAACCCACTCCGCCCGTGGGGGCGGAGACCCGAACCAACGGCCACAAGGAACGCCGCGACGATGATTTCAACCCACTCCGCCCGTGGGGGCGGAGACTTATTGTTGTAGTTGCCGTTGTTGTTGACATTACAATTTCAACCCACTCCGCCCGTGGGGGCGGAGACGCATAGGTCCAGTTGTTATGGCCGGCGTTCTTCGTATTTCAACCCACTCCGCCCGTGGGGGCGGAGACATAGTTGGCCTGCACGGTCATGCCGGCCTTGGAATTTCAACCCACTCCGCCCGTGGGGGCGGAGACCTAAGCCCGGTGATAAGATACTTGATACACACTTAGATTTCAACCCACTCCGCCCGTGGGGGCGGAGACCTTATGCAAGAGTGGGTCGCCACGCTGGACGGCAATTTCAACCCACTCCGCCCGTGGGGGCGGAGACCGCATAAAGATAGACCAAAGACAGGTATGGTCGGAATTTCAACCCACTCCGCCCGTGGGGGCGGAGACTCTGCCCCTTGCCGCTCTTTGTGGTCTGCAAAGAATTTCAACCCGCTCCGCCCGTGGGGGCGGAGACCCAGATGTCAGCGCATGAGTGAACTGCTATATAGTCATTTCAACCCGCTCCGCCCGTGGGGGCGGAGACGGGGACGCCCTGGCCTGGGGCCGGGATATGCTTCAATTTCAACCCACTCCGCCCGTGGGGGCGGAGACATGTTGCCGGGGCCGCATACGCCGTCCACGCCATAATTTCAACCCACTCCGCCCGTGGGGGCGGAGACGCAAAGTTGCCGGCGTACTGTTCGGTGCGTTCAAATTTCAACCCACTCCGCCCGTGGGGGCGGAGACTTTTCGCTGCCGCCCTGAATGGCCACACGAAAATATTTCAACCCACTCCGCCCGTGGGGGCGGAGACGACCACCAGGGATGTCACTGTTTCCCCGGTGCAAATTTCAACCCACTCCGCCCGTGGGGGCGGAGACGGACCTCCACCGCCCCGGATCACAGCGCCGAGGTATTTCAACCCACTCCGCCCGTGGGGGCGGAGACATTTACGGGGGTATAAGTTTATAACCTACACCGGATTTCAACCCACTCCGCCCGTGGGGGCGGAGACCGAGGGGCCGGACCCGTGGGAGAAGGCCCTGGAATTTCAACCCACTCCGCCCGTGGGGGCGGAGACTCGGGAAGTGAGGACGGGGCGGTGAACATCCAGATTTCAACCCACTCCGCCCGTGGGGGCGGAGACCAGGTTATGCCGTCAACGGTGATAAAACCCTTTTTATTTCAACCCACTCCGCCCGTGGGGGCGGAGACAGGGCCTTGTAAGCGGCCTCTGCGCCCTCATAGGTATTTCAACCCACTCCGCCCGTGGGGGCGGAGACGCCGCGGGCAGCACGATGATCACCACCCATTTCAATTTCAACCCACTCCGCCCGTGGGGGCGGAGACTTGTCTGTGATCGCTGTCGCTTGAAACTTCGTTGCGATTTCAACCCACTCCGCCCGTGGGGGCGGAGACCGCACGGCTGCCTATAACAAGGAGGCCAACAGCCATATTTCAACCCACTCCGCCCGTGGGGGCGGAGACGAAGGGATTATAGTACCATTATTAGAATCAGCAAATTTCAACCCACTCCGCCCGTGGGGGCGGAGACAGGGAGCCCCTCAATAAGACCATCAACCAACTTCAATTTCAACCCACTCCGCCCGTGGGGGCGGAGACGGGGTGGTGACAGTTGGAGGAGGAAGAGGCTAATTTCAACCCACTCCGCCCGTGGGGGCGGAGACGTAGCTGATACGCCAAGTTTCGGGAATTCAACGGATTTCAACCCACTCCGCCCGTGGGGGCGGAGACTGGACCCCATCTTCGAGCGGTACGGCGACTTCGTATTTCAACCCACTCCGCCCGTGGGGGCGGAGACCGATGACACGTCGGACGATGACCTGACGAAGATGGCATTTCAACCCACTCCGCCCGTGGGGGCGGAGACATATCTTGTCGGCGTCCACGCCTGCGGGCAGCTTATTTCAACCCACTCCGCCCGTGGGGGCGGAGACCTACGGCGCGTGTGTGTCCATCAACGGCAAGGCAGTATTTCAACCCACTCCGCCCGTGGGGGCGGAGACCCGGCGTGAAGGGCGTCCATGATGCCATAGACCAGATTTCAACCCACTCCGCCCGTGGGGGCGGAGACATCAAACATGCACAGGATCACCCCGGCATATTTGTCAATACTGGATAAGTGCACCGCGCCCTTTGCCGCGCCAGGCGGGCAAAGAACACGCGCGAACGCGGAAAAGAGGCGGTTTTCCCGGTGCGAGAGTGCCGCCGGGACCGTGATCGCTCCCCCTCCGCACTCATACCATCAGCACCCCCTCCGGATCATACCCCGGCTTGGCGCCGATGTGCTCCACGCGCTTTTGATAACGGTTGCCCAGGTTATAAAACCGCAGGCTGTCCGTCTCCGGGTCGATGATGGCTGTCAGCTTCGCCTTTACGAGCTGGGCTGTGGCGGCATCCACATCGCACTCGAACACGGAATTTTGTACGCGCTGGCCGTAATTGACGCATTGCTTGGCCACAAGGCGCAGGCGCCTGCGGCCGGCGGCCGTGGTCGTGTCCACGTCATAGGTGATCAGCAGGAGCATACGCACACCTCATTTCCAAAGCAGGGGCGGATAGGCGTCCAGATCGCCCCGTAGATACCGCGCCAGCAGCAGCGCCTGGATATGCGGCGCCAGGCCCCAGGGCATCTTCTCCTTCAAATACGGGTGCGTCAGCTCCTCCCGCTTGCGCTCCTGCCAGGCCGTCAGCACCATCCTGCGCCCGCCGTCGTTCAAAAACACCGCGCCGCCGGGCTGATATTGAAAATCGGACGGTCCCAGCTTCCGGCTGTTCACCAGCGTCAGGGCCAGCCGGTCCGCCAGGATGGGACGAAACTCCTCCATCAGATCCAGGGCCAGCGAGCTGCGGCCGGGCCTGTCCCGATGAAGGACGCCCGCCTGGCTGTCCAGCCCCACGCCCTCCAGAGCGGCGGCGCAGTCGTTGGCCAGCAGCGTGTACAGAAACGACAGCAGCGCGTTCATGGGGTCCAGCGGCGGGCGGCGGCTGCGGCCGTTGAAGGAAAACGTGTCCTCATTTTGCAGGACCAGCTGCCCGGCCGCATCAAAGTAGTAGGCCGCGCCCTTTCCCTCCAGGCCCCGGAGCGTCTCCAGCGAATCACAGGCGGCGGCCTGCGGCAGCAGGGCCTTGATCTGCTCGGAGGCCTCCTTCAGCGCCGCCACATCCACCCGCATGGGATGGTCCCGCGTGGCCCGCTCCAGTACCCAGCGGCAGTTGTAGAGCTTGCCGACGATGAAATTCCGGGCCAGGGCGCAGCTGGCCGCCTCGTCGTCCGCCACCCGGTACTGGGTCCGCCGCAGCAGGATGTTGCCTCCGCAGGGGCCGCTGGCGCGGGCCAGAAACTGGCCGCGGGGCGTGAAAAAGGCCAGACCGACCCCATCCTGTACGCATTTGCCCATGAGCGCCGGCGAGGCGCCCTTATAGCTGAAGCTCAGGATAGATTCCAGCGTGTGCAGCGGATAGCGTCCCGCCGTCTCGTCGCCCCGGAGGAGGACCACGTTCTCCCCGTCCAGCGCAAGATATACGTCCTCGCTGAGCACGAAGAGGGTATTGAGCAGCTTTCTCATGGTCCCTCCTTCTCGCCTATATGGGCGGAAAGATACGCGGAGGCGGAGGATATTCGTCTCATGGCGGGCAGGCACAGCTCACGGAGCGAGCAGGCGGCGCAGCCCTTCCGGGGCTTGGGTCTGGGCGTATAGCCCCGGCGGGCGTAGTCGTGCATCTCCCCGGCCATGGCCTCCACCTGGGCGCGCAGCTCCGGCGTAAAGACCACCTGCTCCCGCCGGCGGGTCTCGCCGTAGTACAGCGCGCCCTCCGGTATCCGGCAGCACAGCATCTCCTCCAGACACATGCCCTGGGCGCACAGCTGCAGGCGGTCCTCGTCGCCGCTCTTCGGCTCGCCCCGCTTATACTCCACGGGGAATGGCTGCCAGCGGCCGTCCTCTCCCCGCAGCGGCACGCCGGCGGCGTCCGCGTGAAACTCCACCACATCGCACTTGCCGCTCAGGCCCAGCCGCTGAGAATACACGGTCAGTCCACGGATGGTGAGCACATCGCCCCGCCGCTCCCGCAGGCCGTCCTCATGGGCGCGGCTGTGCAGCAGCCTTCCCTCCACCGTGCGCAGGTTTTCCGCCCACTGGTCCTCCAGGTGGATGAGGGCCCACTGGCGGCGGCAGAAGGAAAAGTGCTGGATGCCGGACAGCGGGAGCATACGCTCCCGCTCCTCCGCCGTCACTTCCGGATGCATGTCACGCCCGCCGGGAGGTGCGCCTCGTCCACGGTGACGTCATAGTCGCTGTAGGCGCGGGGCGCGGTGACGCCGGGCTTTTTCTCCGCCTTCACCAGATCGAACAGCTTGTAGGCCGGGGCGTTGCCCAGCTCGCTGTCGTGTTTGAAGATGACCAGCTCCCGCACGGCCATCTTGCCCCGGGCGGCGCTGTGGTCGTGCTCGAACATGTTGAGGATGGCCTCCCACAGCAGCTCCAGATCCGCCTCGGAGAAGCCGGTGAAGCGCTTGGCCAGGTTGGCGGAGACATACCCCTCCGCCCGGTACAGGCCGTAGGGCACGATGTACTTCACCCCCATGGTATGAGGGCCTTTTTCATCCATATCCTTCTGTGTTGCCTGGGTCATGCGGGTAATGCTTATATCCTGAGGAAGGATGGGGTCCACGCTGCGGGCAAAACCCAGCTGCACCGGGCCCCGGACCTGTCCGCAGTTGAGCGCACCGGTTACGAAGGTGGTCATGACGGCGCCGAAGGTGCGGATGTCGAAGAAATTGCCGCACATGAAGTCCCGGATCTTCTCATCCAGCTTGTCGTCCTTCTTCTTGGCTTCTTTCAGGACCTTCTCCGCGTCCTTGCTGTCCTTGACGGGCAGGCCCACATAGGCGCAGGCCTCGGCGTCGCTGCGGTTCAGGGGTACGCCGTCCTTCACATAGATGCGGTAGCCGGGGCAGTCCTCCTTCACCATCTCCACATAGTTGCGGATCTTCCGCTTCAGGCACACGTCCGTGACGAGGCCGCAGCCGGTCTCCGGGTCGGTGCGGGGCATGTTGCCCGCGTCGGGGTCGCCGTTGGGGTTGCCGTTCTCCACGTCGAACAGGATGACGAATTCATAGCGGTTTTTGATGGGCTCCATGTTATTGCTCCTCCTTTTTTTCAAAACGCTTTTGCTTCTGATGATAATAACCCAGTTCAAAGGACCCCTGCTGGGGAAGCGTCAGCCTCTCCGGGTACTGCTGGTCCAGCACCGCCTTGAGCTGCTCGATCTGCTTCTCATAGAAGATGCGCTGGCCGGTCGGCAGTTTGCGCAGATGCTTCAGCCCCAGCTTGCTCAGCATCGGAAAAATGACATTCGGCGTAGCCGCCGCGGCATTGAAGTACTTATCCGTAATGGTGGCGTTGATGCCGGGGTTGGCCGCCTCCTGTAATGCCTCATAGACGGCAAACAGGCGTCCAAGTGTGTAATAGGGATTGGTGCTCGCTTCGTTCAGGCTCACTTGCAGGACCTCCTTCGGACAGTCTTTATTTTGGTTTTTCGAGTAATAGGCCTTTAAGATCGCGGCCTTCTGCCAGTTGATATCCCGCTCGGCCCGGATGCGGATCGTGACCGCCTCCAGCAGCGCCGCGGGATAGGGCGTGCCGGCCAAAATGGCCCTGGTCACGGTCCCCGCCAGCACGGGGCTGGACTGCTTGTCCCGGCTGTTCTGGTTGACCGTCTGGCGCAGCAGCGCCCACAGGGGTATGAGCTTGCTCTCGGCGTGGTCGGGTCCCACGATGCGCATGCGCTCATGGTGGTCCCAGATGTTTTTCATCATGGCGCCGAAGGTGTCCTGCAGGAAGAACCGCACGGATATCCGCCCAATGCTAGGTGCTAGCCCCAGCACATAGAAAGGCCGATTGGGATCCAGCGGCAGGCCCTCATATGGCTCCATCTCTGCCAAGCTCTTCAGAGCCTTCTGCAGGTCGCTGTCTTTCAGCCCCGCCGGGGGCGGCGCGCCGAACAGCGCCGCCGCGGTAGTGCCCTGATAGACCGGGTCCGCGCCCTCCGCCCAGCAGACGACAGTGGTGTCGCCGATGAGCTGGACGCTGTTTTTGTCCGCCAGCAGATAGTTCAGCGCGCTGGTATAGGCGAAGGCGGCGTATTGGCTCACCGGTGCGTTCAGGCTTTGCTCCTGATCATAGGACCAAAATGCAGGAGCGTTGAAGGACACCAGCGCCGCGCCAGAGGATTGGGCATCCCGTACGCCTTTGATAGCCGGGTGGACAGCAGCCACAGCAGTTTCTTCACCTGTGACTAGACACTGCATCACAGGCCCATCTGTTTGCTCATAATGTTTCTGCCACGCTTTGCATATTTCCGCATCGTCCTGGGGGAACTGTCCATCAACACGAAAGACAAGCTTAGTTCCCTTTAAAAGTGTCTCCATATGTGGAGCCAAAACCGGCTCCATCGGTATGCGGGTCGGATCCCATTTTTGAAAAAACCTTACGATTGCTTGTGCTGCCGGTGTTTCAATGTCATGGAGCAATTGAATATGCAGCTGTTTACAAGCTTCAAAGGATTGCTTGCTTCGGTCCTTGGGTCCTTTGCTTCGCACGCCCAAAAGATATGACGGTTCTTCCCAAAGAAAATTTGACTTGATTGAACTGCGCCGGTCTACATCTGCTGGCAGCTCCATGCTCCGGGGCCCCAGCACCGTCTTGTTCCCTCTCTCCTCTTCCACCTGTAGGGAGACGATGTCCGTCAGCTGTCCGCCGGCGTCGATGCACAAAGCGTAGCTGATCTTGGCAGGGCCCCAACCAGGCCGGGCGATCTTTCCCTGGGCGGCCAGGTCCTCATACAGCCGTACCAATGCCTGCAGGATCATCCGACCACCTCCCCGTCCGTCATCGCCGGCACCTCCATCACCCCGTCGCACAGCCGCGCCCGGAAGAACCGGGGCTTGATGTCGGCGGGATCGGAGTAGTCCATGTCCAGCAGCATCCATCCCAGGTCCCGCTCCCCCTTCAGCTCCTCCGGACAGGGCGGGATGGCCCTGCAGGGGGCAAAGCTGGCCGGGAATTCCCGCACGCCGAAGCAGGGCTGGTGATAGCACTCGCCTCTCTCCAGCCGCCGGCGCACGATGTCCTGGAACTTGCCGGGGTTGTCCCCCGGCGCGGCCCGGTCCGTCATGACGAAGTGGGCCTCGATCACATACCGCACGTCCCGCAGCACCATGGCCGCCCGCTGCTGGATGCTCTCCGGCGCGGCCAGGTACAGCTCTCCGCTCCCCCGCTCCATCACGGTCCTGGCGTTGCGGGCGCTGATCACGTCCTTGACCTCGTTGCGGCGGATGTTGGTGAAGCGGATGGGGCTGCACACGCGGATGCGGTCGATGACCCACCGGAGCCCCGGGTGCCAATAAATGGCCTCGATGAGCCCCCGGGCCGCGGACGGCGTCATCACGTCATAGCTGACCCGTTCCACCTTCATCTCCGGCCGGGTGAAGCAGGCGTAGTCCCCCCACACCTCCACACAAATGGGCATAAGCGTTCACTCCTTTCTGTGTTTTTCTATTTCGTATCACAATGAATGTACAATAAAACGGACATCTGCGCTCAGCCGAACAGGGCCTTGCCCTCATCCGCTTCCAGAGACAGGCCGGTGAGCTCGCTGTAAAGCTCCTGATCGATCAGCACGGCGCTGTCCTCATCCAGCGGCGCGAGCGCCGGGGCCAGGTCCTTGAAGTGCTGCGGGTATACCGACACGCTGAACTGTCCCGCCCGGCGGTACAGCGCCCGGCTCCGCTCCCCGGCCAGCAGCCGCTCCGTCAGCGCTTTCCCCTCGCCCCGGGGGATGTAGACCGTCTTTGTGTCATTGGCTATCAAATGGAACCTCTCCGCCACCGTCTGGAAGGGCAGGGCGCAGCCCCCGATTCCATACTGGAAGGTGTCCAGCACGCCGCACCTGTCCATGCTCTGCTCGCCCCGCAGGTCGAAAAGGCTGCGGAAATACCGCTCCACCGCCTCCGGCGCGTCCGGGTCCGCGCCGTTTTCCAACGCTTCCCGGGCCGCCCGGACGTTGGCCTGGAACAGGGGCGGCGTCTTCTCAACGCCCTCGAATATGGTGACGACGCTCTCCTCCGCCGATTTTTTACCTTCCCGGTTGCACCGGCCGGCGGCCTGGAGGATGGAGTCCAGCCCGGCCCTCTCCCGATACACCGCCGGAAAGTCCACGTCCACGCCGGCCTCCACCAGAGAGGTGGACACCACCCGGCAGGGCTCGCCTGCCTTCAGTTTGCCTCTTATCTCATCCAGCACCGCCCGCCGGTGAGCAGGGCACATCAGGGTGGACAGGTGGTATCTCCCCTCCCCCGGCAGCGCGGCGAACAGCTCCGCCGCCTGCTTTCGGGTGTTGACGATGCACAGCGCCTGTTTACAGCTGGACAGCTCCGCTGCCAGCGCGTCCATATCCATCTGGCCGGCAAAGCGGAACGTCACCCGCCGGAAGGGCCCCGCCATCGCGGCCGCCCCGGGACACAGCTCGGCCGGGGCCAGTCCGTATGGGCGGAACCGCTCATTCAGCGCCGGCTGGGTGGCCGTGCACAGCACCGCCGTGGCCCGGAAGTTTTTCACCAGTTGAGCGATGGCAGCCACGCAGGGCTTTAAGTGCTCCACCGGCAGCATTTGGGCCTCGTCGAAAATGAGCACGCTGTTGGCCAGATTGTGCAGCCTCCGGCACTTGGAGGAGCGGTTGGCGTACATCGCCTCGAAAAACCGCACCGCCGTGGTCACCACCACCGGCGCGTCCCAGTTCTCCGCCGCCAGGGACTTCTTTCGCTGCTCCGGCGTGGGGTTCTCGTTCATGTCCGCCAGAGAGCCGGCGTGGTGCTCCAGCACGTTGTTATCGCCCAGGATGTCCCGGAACTTTTGGGCGTTTTGCTCGATGATGGAGGTGTAGGGCACTATGTATATCACACGGTCCATTTTGTTTTTGATGGCATGGCGCAGAGCAAACGCAAGGGACGCCACCGTCTTGCCGCCGCCGGTGGGCACTGTCAGCGTGTACAGGCCCCGGGGCAGCTTTCCCGCATCGCGGCACGCCTGCAGGATCTCAGACCGCTTCCGATTTAAATCCCCCTTCGGCTCATTCCAACCTTCTTTCACCTCGTATGCGATCAATCGCCGTTCAAGCGCCGGCAGCTCATCATAGCCGCCGCGTCCGGTATCGCCCAGCATGAACTGCTCTGTGTCCAGGAAGTCTGCGTCCACCAGGCAGGAGTAGAGCATGCGGATCAAAAACGAATCCGTCACGGCGTCCTGCCCCCAGCCGGCCAGGACGGGCGGCAGCGGCAGGTCGCCGCACCAATAGGGGGCATAGTCCGGGATGCCGCCGGGCTGCAGGCCGTTTTTCAGTCGTCCAAAATATGTAGGCTTCCCCGGCGCGTCGCCCAGGTTCCCCATGTCCGGCAGCCCGCTGTGGTGTCCCATCACCGCGCAGGCCGCCCAGTCCGCGCCGCGGCGGGCGCACTCGATGGCTCCGGCGGTGGAGTGATCGCACCGATCCCCGCCCCGAATACGCTGTTGAAACTGGATCGAATACTTGCCGATGTCATGGGCCACGCCGGCGAAGAAACCCGCATCCGCCGCGTCAAAAGCCGCGGCAAACCCTTCCGCCCGCTTTGCGGTGCCAAGCAGATGGTCCTTCACCGTCTGCTCCCTGCCATCCTCCGTGATGTGTGCAATAAATCCATTTTCATCCATTGCTTTCCCCTCCTTTCCTAAAAAATAGCACAGTTATTGATGCTTGTAAATAATCTTTTGGTATTTTTGCAGGTAAAGTTTCGATTGACTTTCTGTCCAACTTCCGCTAAAATATTTTTGGTCAGGCGCGTGCAGACGCGTCCGTGGATTGAAATTGGTACTTTTGCAGGTACGCGTAACCGGCAGCAAAGCATGCTGCCGGTCACGTGTTTTTATTAGGCTCATATGCAGGGATGTCCACATCCTACAGAGCCAGCAGGAAGAGCGGCCGGACGCCGCGGGTGGCCGAGGAGCGGCCCGCGCCCGGGCGGCCCTGCCGGTCCGTGTGGGCAAAGAGGGAGGGCGATATCTCCTCCCGAACGGCGTTTTGCAGCCAGTACCAGCATATGCTGTCCGCCCCGTCGAAGAAGACGCAGGAGATGCGGTTGCGCAACTCGGCCATGGGGGGGAACTGCTGGTCCTGGTCCGGCATGTAATACTCGTCATAGCCCTCGTCGTGACCGAATATCTGGCCGTAGGTGGGGAGCGTCAGCTCCCGCACCCGGGGACGGAGCTCCGCGGGAAACGCGTCCAGCACCTGCGAGCGCAGGAAGGCGGCCAGCGGTGTGCGCTCATAGCCGCCGGCGCTGGTGGGCAGCTCGTTCATGGGCATCTCACAGATGCACTTGTCGAACAGAAAGAGCGTCCCCTCTGGCAGGACCCTCTGGGCGGTGGCGGAAAACGTCCCGAAGCCCGCCAGCTCCACGCTGATCCTGTCGCCGATCATAAAGCGCTCCGTCTCGACGAGCTGTTCTCTGCGTACCTTCATCGTCTGTTCCCTCCGGTCGGTAAAGTTCCCGCGGCTCGTAAAACAAGCCACCACCAGTTATATGTTTTCCCGCCTCACAGGGGCAGGAACGCGAAGATCACCGCGAACACCACGGCGGGCAGCAGGTTCGCCACCCGTATCTTCTTCCCCCACACCAGGTTGAGCCCCACGCAGAAGATGAGGATGGACCCCACGGTGGAGAGGTTGGCCAGCGCCGCATCGGTCATGACCGGCCGGATGAAACGGGCCAGGGCCGTCACCGCCCCCTGCCACAGCGCCACGGGCACGGCGGAGAAAAGACACCCCTTCCCCAGCGAACAGGTCATCACCAGCACGATGATCAGGTCCAGCACCGCCTTGGCGGCCAGGATGGACCAGTCGCCGAACATACCGTCCTCGATGGCGCCCACGATGGCCATGGCTCCCACGCACACGGTCAGGGACGCGGTGACGAAGCCCTCCACGAACCGCTGCTCTTTGGCGTTGCCGGTCTTTACTTTCAGCCACCCGCCGAACCGCTCGAAAAGGCGCTCCAGGTCGATGAGCTCCCCCGCCAGGCCGCCCAGGGCCAGGCTGCCCACGATCATCATGGTCCCGTCGCTGGAGAGGGCCCCGTCCCGGATGGACAGCATCCCCTCCATGGCCCCGGCGATACCCAGAAACAGCACGCTCACGCCGCATGCCATGTTCAAAGTCTGCTGGACCCGCTCCGGCAAAAATCTGCCAAACGCCATCCCCAGCAGTCCGCCCAGAACGATCCCGGCGGCGTTGAGGACCGTACCCAGTCCGATCATGCATACCATCTCTCTTTCTGCCGGGCATTGTACCACACCGGCCGGATCATCACAAGATGGACCTGTGGCACGCAGACAGGCTTTGTGGCGCTGCCGCACCCAATGGTTGAAAACCGCACCGCTCCAAAGTATAGTAGGGAAGCTATCAAAGACACGGGCCTGCATATGCGGCAGGGATATTCTCGGCTGGGCCGGGACGGGAACGAACAGGAGGAGATCACGGTTGACACAGTTTCTTGTGCGCACCTTCGTGCGCGGCTATGAGGACACCCAGGACCCTGAGGTGCGCACCAGGTACGGGACGCTGGCCAGCATCGTGGGCATCGTGTGCAACGCGCTGCTGTTTGCATCGAAGATGGCCATCGGGCTGGTGATGGGGAGCATCGCCGTGGTGGCGGACGCCCTCAACAACCTCTCCGACGCCGCCTCCGCCGTCATCGGCCTCGCCGGCATCAAGCTGGCGGAAAGGCCCGCCAACAGCAAGCACCCCTTCGGCTACGGCCGGATGGAGTATATCGCGGCCTTCATCGTGGCGTTTCTGGTGATCGAGGTGGGGTTCTCCCTGTTCAAGAGCAGCGTGGGCCGGATCGGAAAGCCGGGGGAGCTGTCCTTTTCGCTTTTGCCGTTTCTCTTTCTGCTGCTGTCCGTGGCCGTGAAGCTGTGGCTGGGCCTTTTCAACAGGAACGTGGGCCGGCGCATAGACTCCAAGGTGATGATGGCCGCGGCGGCGGACGCCCTGGGGGACTCCCTGTCCACCGGCGTGACCATCCTGTCCGTGCTGATCTTCCAGGTGACCGGGTTGGACGTGGACGCCTGGGCGGGCCTGGTGGTGTCGCTGTTCGTCATGGTGGCCGGGGTGAAGATCGCCAAGGAGACGCTGGAGCCGCTGCTGGGCGAGCCCGCCGGACGGGAGCTGTATCAGTCGATCACGGAGCTGATGTGGTCCTTCGAGGGCGTGGAGGACGTATACGACCTCATCATCCACAGCTACGGGCCGAACCGGAGCATGGCCAGCGCCCGGGTGGCGGTGTCCCGGGAGATGGACATCGAGCAGGCCCACGAGCTCATCGAGCAGATCGAGCGGTATGTGGCCTGCCGGCTGGGGGTGCGCCTGGTGATCCACGTGGACCCGGTGGAGGTGCGGGACGAGTACATCCTCCGGATCCGCGGGAGAGTTGCGCAGATCGTGGAGCAGATCGACCCCCGCCTGGAGCTGCACGACTTCCGTCTCGCGGTGGAGGACGGCTATACGGACGTGAGCTTCCGCCTGCTGGTGCCCCACGACTACGACCAGAAGCGGCAGGACGCGGTGGAATTCGACATCCTCCGGCAGATCAACCGGATGGAGGGGCGGTACCTGTGCGTCATCACCATGGACAAGAGCTATGTGGCCGACGAGGGCGCCGAGGGAGACTGAGGCAGCTCCGCCGCCCTCCTCCTGATTTTATCTGTTCCCCACACTGTCCAAAGCAGATCTGAGCCAAGTGATCCTTCTCTCCACACAGGTCTTCAGCAGATCGCTTTTTGTGGCCGTTTCAAATCCGTGACAGGCGCCCTTCACCTCATGGCATTCAGCCGGTATCCCCTGCTCTTTTAGTTTTTCACACAGCAGCACGCCCTCGTCACGGAGCGCGTCGAACTGTGCGACCTCTATGTACGTGGGCGGGAACTGTGCATAGGACGCCGCCTCTAGGGGCGAGGCATACTCGATCCTCTCCGGCTGTCGCCGCCCAAGGTACGCGTCCCACATCATTTTGGTCAGCTTCGCGTCAAAGACCGGCGCGTCAACATATTTCTTCATAGAATCGGTCGTCATCCGCCTGTCCGTGACCGGATAGATCAAAAGCTCTGCATCCGGCATACGCAGGCCCCGGTCCCGCGCCATCAGGGTCACTGCCAGGGCAAGAGCGCCGCCGGCGCTGTCCCCGGCCATGATGACAGGGGCGCTGCCGGCCTGCTCCAGCGCCCATTCGTATGTGCAATAGCAATCCTCCGCCGGGACGGGAAAAGGATGCTCCGGCGCCAGGCGGTAGTCGGTATAGACGACCCTGCACGGCAGTCTTGCGGCATACAGCTTCGCCATACTGTGGTGGGCAAAGGACGCTTTCAGCACAAAGCCTCCGCCGTGAAACAGCACCATGCAGGGCAGCTCGCCCGTGTGATGGGCCGGTTCGATCACCAAGGTGTCAAGGCTCGCGCCGCCATACCCCGGCGTCTGATGCCGGGTAACGGCGACGGTGTCGTCCGACCGGCATTTGGAAAAGCTGATGATCCTGTTCATCAGGGGCAGAAGCGCCGGAGCATTCGGCATTTTGAGCCTTGCTATCCCCGCCAGCTCCGGGTCTATGTTGTATTTGGACACAGTATTTTTTCCCCCCCCCGATGAATGGGATTTTTAGTTCAGATCTGGATCTGAAAATCCCTAAACTCGAACAATCCATTCCCCTGCTTGAGCTTGCCGCTTTCCTCTATTTGTGCAAACCCAGCTTCGATCTCGTCTATCATGGAGACAGGGATATTTAGCTGATGGTGACCGGGTAAAATTCTTGAGATTTTATATTTTTGCACGCGCTTTACAGAGTGATAGAAAAGCTGCGGGTCAGTCGTCGGATAAAACGCGTAAAGACAACCTTTATAAATCAGATCCCCGGAAAACAGGTAGTTTCTCCCCGGCTCATAGAAACAGCAGTGTCCGGGGGAATGCCCCGGTGTGTGAACGACCTGGATCTTCCGATCGCCCAGATCCAGCCAGTCACCGTCATGCAAAACGATTTGCGGCACACCTTGAAAGACACGATAGGCGTCAATATCAAATCCTGCCGGAAAATCGCAAGGGAATTTCGTTAAATTGTTTTTGACAGTTTGCAGAGGTATCGGAAACTTTACAGAAAGCCAATCTTTCTCCAGTTCATGCACGGCAATGTTTTCAAAATACCGGTGTCCACCGATATGGTCCCAGTGAACGTGGGTAGTCGCTGCCATAACCGGTAAATCCGCCAAGCTGTCCACGATCTTCCTGATATCAGAGACGCCCAGGCCCGTATCGATCAAAAGTGCTTTTTCTTGTCCGCACAATAAATAACAGTGCGTTTCTTCCCAATGTTTGTATTCACTGATTGCAAATGTCTGATTATCAATTTTCTCAACGGTGAACCAATCAGTCATATATATTTTCCTCGGTAAATCCCGATTTGCCGCGTTGATCCTTCCCCGATAAACGTGACATTGCCGCTTTACAGCCTTTTTTCGATCTCTTTCCATGCGTGGGTGGTGAGGCAGCTCTTGTCCAGGTCCCTCGTCAGTCCATCCCACAGGACATAGGGCATCGTCAGGGGCAGGCAGTTCGCCAACGCCTCCCGCCGTTGGGATATATCAAAGAGGCCCATCACCGCCATCGGCCGCGCTTTTTCGATCTGATCCACCGCGTACACGATGGACTGGCAGGCCGCCCCGAAGGGCGCGACGGTATTGAGCGCCTCGCCGTTATGCGAGCCGAGCATGGTGACCAATGCGGAGAACTGATCCGGCTCAGCAAAGATGAAAACGACATCGGGTCTGCCCACTTCGTCCCATCTGCTTATGGGGGCAAATACGACGCGGGGATACCCTTTCTCCGAAAACGGCACGGCATTGCGCCATTTCAGGGCCAATTCCTCTGAACAGAAAAACCTCTCCCCGTATTTCATTTGCTCCGGCATCTGCGGCGGCGCATCATCCCCGAACCCCTGGGAGAGCATCTTATGTATGTTCGGGTTCCTCCTGGTAAATCCGTCGCCAAAGCAGCACCCGGTCGCGCCGCCCGGACAGTTGCAGTTTTCCTCGTTCATGGAAATGACTTTCCCCTTTGCAGCGGCCATCAGCAGCGGGATAACACAGTTTCTCTTATCCGGGGACGCGTCCAGGTCACAGACAGCGCTGGTGTTCCCCAGAAAAACACCCACCGGCTCCCATTGAAGATGCAGCATGCTCAGCAGCTCTTTTTCCATCGATATCTCCCCCTATCAAATCTCGATCTGTCGCGTTGATCCTTCCCCAACAAAGGGGAATTTATCCTTCAAATAATCCCTCTGCTATCAGTAATTCAAGAACACGCGCCTCCCGCTCAAACATCATCTGATCATACGGGTCTTGCACCACATCCACATGGCGGTTTCTCCTAATCGCGACATCTGGTTCAACGTATTCTAAGGTAAAAGCTTCTTTTGCTTCATAACCCAAAGGTGTTGACCTCACCGTTTACTGCATCGTATATCCATTCGCACACGCTCTTTTCGTTGCCGAGTTTGTCGAATACATTGGACGAGAGGATGGTGTGCTGGGTGTTGTGGGTTTCCTTGTCCTCATTGAAGCTCCAGATGTAAATGCCAACTCCGGGGATGTTTTCCTTCAGGCCATGCACCATTTCATCGAGGGTTTTTTCAAATTCATCGCCGAGTTCTTTCGTCTTATCCATCTTTCCGTTGTCGATATAGGACTGATACTGTTGCAGGGTATCATCCCGATAAGAGCAGTCAAACAGTATTTTCACGCTGTCCCCGCGCTTATTATAAAGGGCCGTCAGGCTGTCCAGCACAATATTATTCGTCGTCAGCCGGTCAGAGATCTCCTTCGGCGACTGCCAGAGATCCGCAGCGGAGTCGTGCCAGCCGTCATAAAGGATCAAGGCGCTGTCCACACACACCGTAACATTTTGAGCCGAGGGGAAACGGCTGATCACATCATCCGCCAGAAGCGATGTGGCAAATCCGCCTGCAGAGAACCCGGTCACAAGCAGAGTGTCCGGTTCGCCCACATACTTCATGATCCCATGCAGATACGCGGAATAATTGTTGTAGCCATTGTGGTAGACGACAGTATCCTTACCGCCTTTTGTGTAGTGGTAATAACTAAGGGGATGAGAACGCTCTTACAGAAAATATCAAATTGGTTCGCGTTCCTCTCTATCAGGCGCCCAACGTCACAGCCATTTCATGAATTCGTAGTATATTCAATCAAGCAGGAGCATGAGCGGGTGCGCCCTTGGGAGGCGGCAATTCCAGCCGCCCTATACCTGATGTGTAGTCTGTTCATCCTTTCAGCTGCGTTTCATGATTTGGCTGGTTGGGGGCTTTTGGCTATTCCTGGATCACGCGCTAGGCTGTGTCGCGCTGAGTAGGAAGGAAATCCTGCAATATGCAGAGGAAGAGAGGTCACTATGAACAAAAAATCATCTCCATATCTCTCCGTGGGTATCGACATTGGCGCTGACTTCAGCCTAATGGCGATTGCCTTGCCGTCTCAAGAACTGGTAGGAAGCCCTTATCGGATCGTTCACAAAAGCCAGCGTTCTTTGAACGGAGCGATCGACCGCATTTATACCCTAATGAAGCAATATGATCTGCCTGCCCGCGTCTACATGGAATCCACCGGCATATACCATTTCCCTATGTATCATAAAATGAAGGACGCTGGTCTGGACGCCTTCATTCTCAACCCGCTGGTAACACATGCAGCAAAAGACAGCAATGTGCGCAATGTTCATAATGACAGATTTGATGCGCAGAAGATCGCCTTGCTTGGGCTGCGTCCAGATCTGAAAGTTTCCATCGTTCCCAGGGATGATGTTGCCGCCATGAAGGCCATCCTGCGGGAATACTACGCGATGAAAAAGGAAACCTCCATGTACATCTGTCGTCTTAAAAATCAGCTGCGGCAAGTGTTTCCCCAATTCATCCCCGTATTTGCCAAAGTAAACGGCGTCACAGCCATGGCGGTACTCTATGAATATTTGACCCCGGATTCTATCCTGGCGGCTGGTGTGGACGAGCTGGAGCACTTTATGAAATCCACTGTCACAAAAGGCCCTCTCAACATTCAAGAGAAGGCCAAAATGCTGGTCAAAGCAGCAGAGGCCGCGAAGGATTTCGGTCATGGCAATACCGGAATTTTTTATCTTATCCGCCACTACATTGAGATGATCCGCCTTCTGGATGCTCAGACGAAGCAGCTCATGGCGCAGGTCAAGTCGCTTCTGAAAGAGCAGAAGGACTCTCAAATGGCCAGGCAGGTCCGTTTGCTGCAGACCATTCCAGGGATCGGTTTTTTGTCTGCGGTGACCCTGGTATGTGAGATCGGTGACTTCTCCGCCTTTAAGAGGCCAAAACAATTGTTTGCATACTTTGGTCTTGATCCCATTGTAAAACAATCCGGCAACTTCGCGGGCTGCGATTTGAAGATGTCAAAGCGTGGGTCTGCTTACGCACGGCGATGCATCTATGTTCTGGCCATCCAGTCTATTATCGCAGAGCATATTGACGCCGCGAAAATCCCTCAACTTATCCGTTACAGCGGAAAAGCCCTGAGGGAACACGTCCGCGCCCGCAAACTCAACGTGATAATCTACTCCCCGAAAAGAGAAATCCACGCTGTCCTTCTGGAGAAGATATGCCCTAAAGCTGTCCTTCTGTCCGCTGACCCAGGTGAGAGGGAGGCCCGCGGCCAGGTAGACGCGGGCTGATGTGAGATCGCGGAAGCGCAGCTCCACCGCGACGGCGGCCAGGGTCAGAATGTAATAATCCTGATCCTGCGACTTGTCCGCTGTAAATTCCTTGTGGTCGTCTCCAATGATATAATAGCGGCCATCACAGACGAGAAGATTGCTTTTGAAGGTCGGCTCCCGGTCGTAGGCGGTCACGCCAGTCTTAAAGCAGGAGTGGGCCGTCTTGATATTGCCAAAGCCGTGGTCGATCCCGATAACGACGGGACGAGCTGTGCTGCTGGTGTTGATAAAACTCATATTGTTTCCTTTCTGCCGCGGTGCGGCGGGTAAAATGGGCAGCAAAAAGCGGCCCGCGATCTCTCACGGGCCGCTGCTGCGGGGATGGTGGTTCAGCGTTCTTTTTCGTGCTTCCTTTCGTTTTTGGCAAGCTGTTTTTCCCAGGTCTTCACCGTCTGCTCTTGCAAAAACTCTTTCATACGGTCCAGGTCCTGGTCGGCGTCCCAAGCCTCCAGCGCGGCGTAGTAGTCCTTCCGGTCCTCCTCATGGATGATGACAGGAGGATGGTCCAGCAGCAGGAGCAGATAGTTCATGGCCAGCCGCCCGGCCCGGCCATTGCCGTCCGCGAAGGGGTGGATGTTCTCAAACTTCACATGGAAGTATGCCGCAGCCGTCAAAGCGTTTTTTGCCTCAACGCCGTGCAGCTCCAGGAGAAGCTCATTCATTTCCTCTCCCACATCCTCTGGCGCGGCGCCGATCTCCGTCCGGCCGGTCACATAGTCGTGGCGCTTATACTCGCCGGGGCGCTCACCCAGCTGATAGCGCCGGGTGTCGTAGGTGTTCAGCGTCAGCCGGCGCTGGAACTGCTTGATAAGCTCCTCGTCCAGCGGACGCTTTTCGTTAAAAGCAGTCAGGAGCAGCTCGTTGGCGTCCTTGGCGTTTCGTATCTCAAAAAGGGTCCGCAGGTCGCCGGTATAGGACGTGACGCCGTCGTGCTCGAAGATCTCGCGGGTGTCATGGTAGGTGATGTTCTCGTTCTCGATCTTACCGGAGTGGTAGGCGAAGAGGATACTGTGGCCGTTCAACGCCTCGGCCAGTTCCGCGTCGGTGGTGATCTTCCGGCTCTGCCACCAGCGTACTGCTTTTTCGTAGTCGGTCATACTGCCGCAGCCTCCTTTTCATGCTAGCCGTTCGCGGCTTTCCGCGTTGCGCCGCCGCTGCCTGATAAGATTTGCCTCAGTCCTGCAAGCGGCGGAACAATACTTGACATCTTTCCTCGTGGTGATAAACGTCTTGCCGCAATTTCCGCAGACGCACTCACGGCTTCTTTCCTTCGCCGCTTCCCGTATATAGAATTTCGCCCGACAGTTCGGCCCGCAGAACAAGGCATTTGAATGTTTGGATTCAAATGCCTTACCGCAGCACTTACAGGTCAGGGTAAACGGCTGGCCGACAACATGTTCACCTGCTTTGATCATCTGATAGCGTTCACGACTTTTGATCCGATGCCTACGCAGTTGCTCCTGCCGCTTTATTTCTTCCGGTGTCGGCTCTGGCAGAGGAAGCTCAAACCGACCGATAAATTTCAGATGGATCTCCACTTCCTGCGTCCGGTCCCCGTCGCTTCTCTCCGGCGCGTGAACGACGATCTTATCAATAAACTCGTTGATCATCGGCGTGGTCAGCTCTGAAAAATCGGTGTACTTTTTCGCCAGAGCAAGGAACTGTTCCACACGGGCGGTATCTTCCTCAAAAGAGGAAAGACGTTCTTCCGCTTCCGCAACAGAAGTGCGGAGAGCTTTCTGCTCTGCCTCGTACCCGGCCAGCAGCGTGTCGAACCGCTCATCGGACAACCGCCCCGTGGCGAAAGACTCATAGAGCTTTCGGATGATGGTGTCCAAATCGGCAGTGCGCTTTTTGTCCCTGTTCAGCTTCCGCTTGGTATCTTTCGCGGCCTCTGTCTGCCGGATCTGAGACGCCGCCCGTACCTTTTCCATGAACTCGTCCTGATTGGAGATGGCGTAGGTGCTGACCGTGCGGATGGTGTCCAGGATCAGTGTGCGCAGCGCCTTTGTTGTGATATAGTGGCCTTTACAGCCTTTTGTGCGTTTCTGCAGAGAAAGCGTGTAGGTCGAACAGTCGAAGAAGTCGGATGGATAGGGATTTTTCTCCGTGCCGCCCTTGGATCGGTGGTTGTACATCTTCTCGCCGCAGTCAGCGCAGAACACAAGCCCTGTCAGCGGATTCGCCACGCCGATGGTGTCGATGCGCCGGGGCGTTTTCCGCAGCTGCTGGGCCAGCGCCCATGTCTCCCGGTCAACAATGGCCTCATGGGTATTCTCAAAGATCAACCAATCCTCTTTTGGGTTACGGACGCTGCTCTTGTCCTTGTACGAAGCCTTGTGAGAACGGAAATTGACCGTATCCCCCATATATTCCGGCTTGGACAGGATACTTCCCACGATGAAGCCGCTCCAGTTGTACGGGTTGGGAAATTCCTCTCTGTTTTTCCACGGGCCTGTTCCACGCTTGGCGGCATAAACAGCGGGCGCTTCCACCTTTTCGTCGAACAGCTTCCGGGCGATGTCATAGGGGCCGAGGCCTTCAATGGTCAAGCGGAATATCCTGCGGACCACCGCCGCCGCTTCTTCGTCGATCAGCCAGCGATTCTTGTCGTTAGGGTCTTTCTTATATCCGTAGATCGCCTGATTGGTCGTAGGTTTGCCGGATTCCCCCTTGACGCGAATGGCGGTGCGCTGCTTGCGGCTCAAATCCCGCAAATACCATTCATTCATGATATTGAGGAATGGCGCAAACTCGTTGCTGTTCTGATCGTCGCTGTCCACACTGTTGGCAATGGCGACAAAATGAACGCCGTGCTGCCTGAAAAAGACTTCGGTATAGAAGCCGGTCTGAAGGTAGTCTCTGCCGATACGGCTCATGTCCTTTACCAGCACATGGGCCACTTTTCCGGCCTCTATATCAGCGATGAGCTGTTTCCAGGACGGGCGTTCAAAATTACCGCCGCTCCATCCGTCGTCGGTGTAGTGGACGCAATTGCCGTAGCCTCTCTGGGCGGCGTACTCTTCCAAGTACCGTTTTTGATTGATGATGGAGTTGCTGTCCCCTGTGAGGTCATCGTCACGGGAGAGACGCTCGTACAGCGCCGTGATTTTTCTTTCAGTCTGATCTGCGCTCATGACGCGCTCCTTTCAGACTGACGGCCCATTTGTGACACGTCTATTATACCACACTCTGGGCCGTCTGTGGTAGCTTCATTGCGGACCATCCGCAAAATTTTGTCCTCCAGCGTCTCGGTGGCATCGTTGCTAAAGTGGACGGTGATCTTGTAGGTGGTCGAACCGAGCCTCCGGTTCATGGAAAAGGTATTGCCGGGTCTATTCTCCATAGTGCTCCTTTCCGCGCACAATGCGCTCTGTGATGAAATTCCATTGGTCTGGCTCATTTGAACTGCATCCATATGTAGCAGTGTCGTATCACTGAGGGCCTGCCGCAAAAAGTGATATGACGAGCTTTCCGGGCTTGTGCGTGGTCTGTATGAAAACCTTGTGTCCGGCTTGCTCCCCGAAAGGCAGTACAA
>CANQSF010000019.1 GCA_947626345.1 uncultured Oscillospiraceae bacterium
TGCCGGGACCACCGGAAGATGCTCATCATCGACGGGAAGGTGGCCTTCTCCGGCGGCGTGAACCTGGCGGACGAGTATATCAACCACATCCAGCGCTTCGGCCACTGGAAGGACATCGGCTTTCGGCTCACCGGCGAGGCGGTGGGGAACTATACCCGCATGTTCGCCGCGTTCTGGAACGCCTTCGCCCACGACGACCCCATCCCTGAGGGCTCTCTGGCCCCGCTCCCGGCCCCGGGCCCCGACGCCGCCGAGGACGGCATGGTCCTCAGCTACTACGACTCCCCCCTGGAAAACTACGCCGTGTCCAACGAGCTCTACATCGACCTGCTCAGCCAGGCCAAGAGCTATGCCTGGTTCTACACTCCCTATCTCATGCCCGGGGACGCGCTGCTGGGCGCCTTCGTCCGGGCGGCCCGGCGGGGGGTGGACGTGCGCATCATCATGCCCGGCATCCCGGACAAGAAGCTGGTCTACCGCATGGGCCGCAGCTTTTACCCCGTGCTGCTCCAGGCGGGGGTGAAGATATACGAGTACACCCCCGGCTTCGTCCACGCCAAGGGCTGCCTGGTGGACGGCGTGATCGGCACGGTGGGCACGGTGAACCTGGACTACCGGAGTCTTTTCCTGCACTTTGAGAACAACTCCCTGTTCTACAAGGCCTCCCTGCTGGCGGACCTGAAGGCGGACTATCTGGCCACCCAGGCCAAGAGCCGGGAGCGGACGCTGGACGAGCTGGACAAGGGCCTTTGGCACTGGATCGTGGACGGCGTGCTGCGCATCTTCTGCCCGCTGTGCTGACCGCCCATAAAACACCATCAAAAAGACCGTTGACTTTTCACCGGGAACCGGTGTGTCAACGGTCTGATCATCGGTGTTCAGTTTTTAATGGGTGGGGCGATAAACCGGGATCTACTTTATATGTTTCGATAAATACAATACAAGATCATCGTCATTACAGCATTCACGGTACGGCTCACAGACATGATCTTTATACCAGACGCCGCTCCCGTCCGGAATGTATCCCCGCTTGACATACATTCTCTGGGCGCTTCCGTATCCACTGTGCAAACCCACTCCGAGGTATATCACGTCCGAATAAGAGGACGCGATCTGTTCCGCAATATCCATGAGTTTGCTGCCGATCCCTCTGCGCCTGTATTTCTCCAGAACGCCGAAGTCAACGATCTCCGCATAGCCCCGATCCGCGTACGCGCCGCTCTTGGCATCGGGATAGACATTGATATATCCGGCAACGTTCCCATTCCATTCGGCAGCCAATGCGATCGATCTGCCCTCGGCCTGATGTTTCAGCCGCATTTCGTATTTGTCTATCGTCGCATCCCAGCCCTGCGCGATCTCTTCATCTGTAATGATCTGGGCATCGCTCTGCTGCAAATCTCGAATGACGATCCCATTATCATCATAATAGACCATGCCCGTATCTCCTTATTTCCCGATCTGTCGAACCGTCGCCTACTTACACTATACCACCAGATTAAAAATCTGTCCACGGCGCGGAAAAGCGCCCCGGCAAATGCCGGGGCGCCTGTTGATCCTCTCCGCCCGGGGGCGGAGCGCACGTTTTACATCAGGGTGTTGGGGTCCACGTAGGGGATGTGCAGCGCCTCGGCGACGGCCTCGAAGGTCAGCTTGCCCTTGTAGGTGTTCAGGCCGCTCATCAGGCAGGGATCGGCCTTGCAGGCGCCCTCCAGGCCCAGCTGGGTGATGCGGATGCCGTGGGCCAGGGTGGAGTTGACCAGCGCCTCGGTGGAGGTGCGGGGCACGCTGCCGGGGATGTTGGCCACGCAGTAGTGCATGATGCCGTCCACCTCGTACACTGGGTCGGCGTGGGTGGTGGGATGGCTGGTCTCGAAGCAGCCGCCCTGGTCGATGACGATGTCCACCATCACAGCACCCTTCTTCATCAGCTTCAGGTCCTCCCGCAGCACCAGCTTCTGGCACTCGCGGCCGGGGGCCAGCATGACGCAGCCGATGACCAGATCGGCCTTCTTCAGGGCCATGAGCAGGTTGGCGCGGCTGGAGTACAGCGTGGTGATCTGGGTGCCGAACACCTCGTCCAGATAGGCCAGGCGCTGGTGGTTGATGTCCAGCACGGTGACCCGGGCGCCCAGGCCCACGGCCATGCGGCAGGCGTTGATGCCGGCGTTGCCGGCGCCGATGATGACCACGTCCGCCTTCTCGCAGCCGGGCACGGCCCCCAGCATGACGCCGCGGCCGCCATAGGTCTTCTCCAGGTACTTGGCGCCCTCCAGCACGGCCATGCGGCCGGCCACCTCGCTCATGCAGTACAGGCAGGGCAGCCCCTTGCCGCCCGGGCCCAGGATGGTCTCATAGGCCATGGCGGTGGTGCCGGTCTTCAGCAGAGCCTCGGTCAGCTCCTTGTCGGCGGCCAGGTGGAAGTATGTGTAGATCAGCAGCCCCTCGCGGAAGTACTTGTACTCGCTCTCCAGCGGCTCCTTGACCTTGACGATCATATCGGACTTGGCCCAGACCTCGTCCGCGGTGTCCAGGACGACGGCGCCGTTGGCCGTGTACTCGGCGTCCTCGAAGCCCGCGCCCAGGCCGGCGCCCTTTTCCACATAGACGGTGTTGCCGGCGTGCACATACTCGCCCACAGCGCCGGGGGTGAGACCTACGCGGAACTCATTGTTTTTTATCTCTTTCGGCAGACCTACGATCATGATGGTTACCTCCTGATCAAAAGTATTGTAGTCATTGTGATTCGGTGGATCCGTTTTCAGGGCAAATGCGGGGACAGCTGGGCAGGACGGTTGTTTTCGATCCGCGACGCCTCCATTCTGCAAAAAACTTCATCGAAGAATAAAAGTAATTTTGTACGCTTTGCCTAAATTGTATCACGACCTTTTCTCTTTGTAAAGACATTTATCACGATAAACAATAACTGATCCCGATCCCGCCGTCCGCCGCGCGCCGGACCGGCCCCGCCGGCCCCGTCGGAGAGGGCGGGCGGCCGGCGCTGACCGTCCGGCAAAATCCCCCGCCGGCGGCGGGGCGATTTTTGTGTAAAACAAGAATTGACAGATCCTTCCGCCGGGCGTATTATCGGACCCAGAAAAAGTCTGGTATGACCTGCAGTGTCTTTAATCCGATGCGGAGACGTCGGCAAGGCGCGATATGGCGGACGACCATGCCCTCTTGCCGCGGCAAGAGGGCATTTTTCGGCTGTGCGCCCTCCTGCCGGCCCATCACCCGGTCCACACAAAATCACATATACAACAAAGGGAGAGAAACGCTATGAATCTGATCTACGGCATCAAGGACAAGCCCAAGTTCGGCGAAGTGATCCTCTTCGCCATCCAGCAGCTGCTGGCCATCATGGCCGCCACCATCGCCGTGCCCGCCGTGGTCAACTCCGCCTGCGGCACCGCGCTGACCGCCTCCGCCGCCATCTTCGGCGCCGGCGTGGGCACGTTCGTGTATCTGATCTTCACCAAGAATTCCAGCCCCGTGTTCCTGGGCAGCTCCTTCGCCTTCATCGGCTCCATGATGAGCGCCTTCTCCGGCGCGGCCAGCATGGCCGCCGGCTACTGGGGCCTGATCATCGGCGCGGTCATGGCGGGCCTGGTCTATGTGGCGCTGGCCATCGTCATCAAGGTCTGCGGCGTGGCCTGGATCGACCGGCTGATGCCCCCCGTCATCATCGGGCCCACCGTGGCCATCATCGGTCTGAGCCTGGCGGGCAACGCCGTGGGCGACCTGACCAGCTCCAGCGTGGAGGGCGGCTCCATGTACGTGGCCATCATCTGCGGCCTGGTGACCCTGGCGGTGACCATCCTGGCCTCCACCTACGGCAAGAAGATGGTCCGGCTGGTGCCCTTCATCATCGGCATCCTGGCCGGCTACGCCACCGCCTCCATCTTCGCCTTCGTGGGCTACTTCACCGGCAACGCCGCCTTCACCGTCATCAACTATGACGCCATGAAGAGCGTGGGCTTCGTCTCCGTGCCCGACTTCACCTTCCTGCTGGGCGGCAGCATCAGCGACATCACCCCCACCTATCTGCTCACCCTGTTCACCGCCTACGTGCCGGTGGCCTTCGTGGTCTTCGCCGAGCACCTGGCCGACCACAAGAACCTCAGCTCCATCATCGGCACGGACCTTCTCAAGACCCCCGGCCTGACCCGGACCCTGCTGGGCGACGGCGTGGGCTCCATGGCCGGCGCGCTCTTCGGCGGCTGCCCCAACACCACCTACGGCGAGTCCATCGCCTGCGTGGCCATCACCCGCAACGCCTCCACCGTCAGCATCTGGGGCGCGGCGGTGCTGTGCATCATCGTCAGCTTCATCTCCCCGCTGATGGCCTTTTTGCAGACCATCCCCTCCTGCGTCATGGGCGGCGTGTGCGTGGCGCTGTACGGCTTCATCGCCATGAGCGGCTTCAAGATGCTCCAGGGCGTGGACCTGAACAAGAACCGGAACCTGTTCGTGGCCTCCATCATCTTCATCACCGGCGTGGGCGGCCTGTCCGTCAGCTTCGGCGCGGTGGAGATCCGCACCGTGGCCTGCTCCCTGATCCTGGGCATCCTGGCCAACCTGATGCTCTCCAAGGAGGACGAGTCCGCCGACGAGCCCGCCATGGAGACCGCGGAGGAGACCGCCGAGGAGAAGTGACCGCCCCGGCCTCCCTCTGAAAAACAAACGATCGCCCCCGGCGGGAGCTCCCGCCGGGGGCGTATATATTTTTATTGCCTCACGCCGCCTGGGGCTGCCGGGGAAAGTGGCGGCGGGCGAAGCGGTGGTACATGGCCAGGGACAGGGCCACCGTCAGCAGATCCGCCGCGGACTGGGCCCACACCACGCCGTACATGCCCACCAGCCGGTCCAGGAGAAACAGCATGGGGATGTTGAACACCGCCCACCGCATCACCCCCAGGAACAGGGCGTAGCCGCCCTGGCCCAGGCCGTTGAACACGTACACATGGAAGAAGCTCAGGAACATCAGCGGCGTGGCCAGCACCCGGATCCGCAAAAAGACGGTGCCCAGGGCCACGGTCCCGGCGTCCCGGATGAAAACGCCGGTGATGGGCCCGGCGAACAGCTCATACAACGCCACGCTCACCGCCGCGCACACCAGCCCCAGCATCAGGGAATAGCGCTTCACCGCCCGCATCCGGGGCAGGTTCCCCGCCGAGTAGTTGTAGGCGATGATGGGCATCATGCCCTGGCAGATGCCGATCCCCACGTTCAGGGGCAGCCGCTCCACCTTCAGCACGATCCCCACCGCCGCCAGGGCCAGGTCGCTGTACCCGCTCATGAGCCGGTCCACCACCATGTAGTCCAGGTCGAACAGCAGCGTGGCGATGGAGGAGGGCACGCCCACGCTGAACACGCCCCAGACGCTCCGCCCCTCCGGCAGCCGGCCCGGCGGCAGCAGCCGCAGCACCGTCTCGCCCCGCATCCGGTGCAGGGTGACGATGAAATAGCCGCAGGCGATGCAGTTGGACAGGCACGTGGCCACGCCGGCGCCCACCGCCTCCATCCCCCGGGGCAGCAGCACGAACATGAACAGCGGGTCCAGCACCATGTTGATGATCCCGCCCATGGTAATGCCGAAGCCCGCCTTTTTCGACTCGCCCACGCTCCGCAGCAGGTGGGCCATGGTGTTGCTCAGCACCGTGGGGACGCCGCCGCAGACGATGACGCAAAAGCAATAGGCGCTGGCGTAGCCGTATGTATCCGCCCCGGCGCCCAGCAGCGTCATCAGCGGCCGCATGAAGCCCAGCACCGCCAGCGAGAACGCCCCCGACACCAGCGCCGCCAGATACACGCAAAAGCTGTATACCCGCCGGGCCTCCTCGCCCCGCTTCCGGCCCAGCAGCCGGGAGATCAGCGCTCCGCCGCCCACCCCGGCCAGGCCGGAGATGGAGGTGGTGATGTTGAAGATGGGCAGGATGAGGGACACCCCCGCCACCATCAGCGGATCGTTGGTCCGCCCGATGAAGAAGGTGTCCGCCATGTTGTAGATGAGCACGATCAGCTGGCTGACGATGGTGGGGATCGCCATGGTCCGCACCGCCCGTCCCACCGGCATGCTCTCGAAGATCTGGGTATTGTCTCTGCTATTGCTCATATCGCCGGCCGGCTCACTCTCTCGGGTCGGCCGCGATGCAGATGGCCCGCTGGATGTTCTCACACAGCACCGTGTCGTGCTTGCCGCCGTCCTCGCCGTCCATGGTCCAGCTCACCGGCTCCCGGAAGGTGAAGCGCACGTTCCTGCTGCGCAGGAGCATGACGTACTCGCTGTCGAATTTCTGGGCCAGCAGGTCCGTGACCACGGTGCCCAGCTGCAGCATGCTCTCCGGCGTGCGGATGAGGATCACCTCGAACAGCCCGTCGCTGAGAGACACCCCCACGTCCTCCTTCAGGTGGATGAACCCGGCCACGGACCGGGAGTTGGTCACCGCGCCCAGGATGAAGTCGTCCTCCAGCACTCCGCCGTCATACTCCACGCGGGTCCACCGGTGGGTCAGGTTGGGCAGCTGGTTCAGCCCCTCGAAGAGGTAGGCCAGCCGGCCGAAGGTGTTCTTCTGCTCCTGGGGGGTCTGGTAGGACACCTCCGTGAACGCGCCGAAGGCCGCCACATAGGTGAAATACCGCCGGCCGTTCAACCGGCCCACGTCCAGGGGGACGACAGACCCGCCGACGGCGGTGCGGGCCGCCTTCACCGGGTCGTGGCTGATGCCCAGGGTATTGGCGCAGTCGTTGGTGGTGCCCATGGGGATATACCCGAGGGGCGGCCGCTCCGCGCAGGTCATCAGGCCGGACACGGTCTCCCCCAGGGTCCCGTCCCCGCCCACGCACACGATCCGGTCGTATTCCTTGACGGCCCGGGCCGCGATGACGGGCGCGTCGCCGCGTTTATCCGTAAACGCCACCGTGGCAGCGTATCCCGCTTTGTGGATGCTCAGCAGCACATCTCCCAGCGCCGTCCGGAAACCGCCTTTTCCGGCGTTGGGATTGATCAGCAGAAGCAGCTTTTTCAAGTGCTCACCCCCGGGAAAATTATAGCTTTTTTACCTGGAAAATGCAACCGGAGGCAGGGTTTTCCTCCGTTCTCAGAAAAAATTTCATAAAAATTTCATAAGATTTGCTCTTTCCGCTTGGAATCGCGGCCGATTCAAGGTATAATAGCGTCGAGGACGCTATTATACATCAAGATACCGGTCGCGCTCCCGGCTCGCGCCGGAACCGCGCGACATGGTATGACAGCGTCGAGGACGCTATTATACATCAAGATACCGGTCGTGCTCCCGGCTCGCGCCGGAACCGCGCGACATGGTACGACAGCGTCGAGGACGCTATTATACATCAAGATACCGGTCGCGCTCCCGGCTCATGCCGGAACCGCGCGACATGGTATGACAGCGTCGAGGACGCTATCATACATCAAGATACCAGTCGTGCTCCCGGCTCGCGCCGGAACCGCGCGACATGGTATGACAGCGTCAAAATAGCTTTTATAAGCGGTTCATTCCATTGCGCATTTTCTCCCGGCGCGGCGGGAAAGGGAGGTACATACCCGATATGAGAGATTGGACAGAGCAGGAAGAACAGGAACTGATCGAGCTGGCCAAGACCGGCGATCCCCGTGCCAACTATGAGCTGAGCCAGTGGGCCCTGGCCCGGGGCGAGGAGGAGCCTGACGAGCCCCGGTGGAACCGGCTGGCCGCCAAATGTCTGGTGAAGGCCGCTCAGGCGGGCTACGGCCCCGCCCAGGAGCGGATGGCCGAGATCCTCCGCCAGCAGCAGAAGGACCCCGCCCCCACCACCGCCGCCCGTGCCTCCCGGCAGACGAGCGCGGCCGCCGCCCCCGAGCCGGTGCGGCTCAGCGACGCCCGCAGTGCCCGGCAGACCAGCGCGGCCCGGCAGACGCCGTCCGCCGCCCGCAGGCCCGCCGCGGTCACCCGCCGGCCCGTCCGGGACGAATACGACGACGAAGAGGACTACGACGAGGACGAGGAGGATTACGCCGAAGACTACGACCGCGCCACCCGGGACAGACGCCCCCGGGGCAGCGGACGGAGCTTCTTCAGCAATTGGGGCGACGCCCAGTGGCGGAAAATGGAGATGATCTGCATCGGCATCTGCGCCGTGCTGCTGATCGCCATCGCCGCCATCTTCATCTCCAGCCGCTCCTCCAGCAAGGACAGCGGCTCCGGCTCCGGCGTGCCCACGGCGGGCCAGGCCAATCCCGCCGATCCCGACGGCTCCGCCGCCCCCGACGCCGACGTCCAGACGGAGCCCTATCCCTCCGAGGAGATCCTGGAGTCCATCCGCTCCTCCGGGCTGGAGATCCTGCCCGCGGAGCAGGAATACGTCACCGCCCCCACCACCGCCACCGTGAGCGTGGGCTCCACCACCCTGCGGCTGCGGATCGGCCCCAGCACCACCTACAGCCAGGTGAAGGACGCCAGCGGTGCCGACGTGTCCATGCCCGACGGCACGAAGGTGGACGTGTACGCCAAAAAGGGCGACTGGTGGCTGCTGCTCTACGACGGCAAGCTGGGCTGGAGCAGCAAGGAATACCTGATCGAGGACGCCGCGCCCAACAGCGTGGGATAAAAACAAAACGGCCTTTCCGGGGCCCCCGGCCCCGGAAATTTTTATGCCCTTTCGTCCAAAAAAAGCGGCGGGCCGCATCTCAGGGCCCGCCAAAGCATAGGGTTGTGGGATAAAGATATGAGCCGGGCCCTCCGGGACCCATTGGATAAGCTGTACCTAAAGGATAGCCCCTTTCCCGGCGTTTGTAAAGAGCGAAGATCGTCGCATGCACACTAGTTTTGTCGGAGGCGTATTTTTATGAGGACCCTCTGCCCCACCATCCGCGACCGGTTCTATCCCCCCGCCCCCATCCTCCGGGAGCGGGACGCGGTGCGGGCCGTTTTGCTGGACGGTCAGGACCGGATCGCCCTGCTCCACATCCGGGGGCGGGACGACTTCGGCGACCGGGACCACTTCGAGCTGCCCGGCGGCGGTGTGGAGCCGGGAGAATCCTTTGAGGAGGCTTTGCGCCGGGAAATGGGGGAGGAGCTGGGTATTTGCCCCCAGATCCTGGCGGAAGTGGGGATCATCGCCAACGAGTATAATCTCCTGCAGCGGCGGGACGTGCAGCACTTTTACCTGGCCCGTGCCGCCGGGACCTGCCCCGCCGCCCCCACGGCGGAGGAGCGGCGGCTGTTCGGGCGGGTGCTGTGGGTCCCCGCCGGGGAGGTGCTGGCCCTGTACGACAGCCGCCCCGTGGAGAACGTGGGCATAGAGATCCACCGCCGGGACCGCATCGCCCTGGCGGCGGCCCTGGAAATAGGAAGGCGGCTGGGGGCGCTGTGAGCGCCGCCCCGGGCGGCCAGGCCCCGCCCATGACCGCAGGACCGGCAGGCACCCCCGTGCCTGCCGGTCCGTTTTTTTATCCCTCGGCTTTTTTCTTCAGCTGGTAGAGCAGATTCAGCGCCTCCAGGGGGGTGATGGTGTTCAGGTCGATGTCCCGCAGCTCCTTCGCCAGGGCCGACCCGGCCATGTCCAGCATGGACACCTGCTCCTCCTCCCTGTATGCCGCTGGGGCCGGAAGGCCGCCCCCGCCGCCGGACTCCAGCTCGGCGAGATACTGCTTGGCCTTTTTGATCACCGCCTCCGGCACGCCGGCCAGCTTGGCCACCTCGATGCCGTAGCTGTCGTCTGCGGAGCCGGGGACGATCTTCCGCAGGAAGATCAGGGTCCCGCCCTGCTTCTTGGCGGTGATGTTGTAGTTCTTCACCCCGTCCAGGGTCCCCTCCAGGGCGCTCAGCTCGTGGTAGTGGGTGGCGAACATGGTCCGGGCCCCCAGCTTCCGCCTGTCGGCGCAGTACTCCAGCATGGCCCGGGCGATGGCCATGCCGTCGAAGGTGGAGGTGCCCCGGCCGATCTCGTCCAGGACGAGAAGGCTGGCGCTGGTGGCGTGGCGCAATATGTCCGCCATCTCCGCCATCTCCACCATGAAGGTGGACTGGCCGCTGGCCAGATCGTCGGACGCGCCGATGCGGGTGAACACCCGGTCCGTCACGCCGATGACGGCGCTCCTGGCCGGGACGAAGGAGCCCATCTGGGCCATGAGCACGATCAGCGCCGTCTGGCGCATATAGGTGCTCTTGCCGGCCATGTTGGGGCCGGTGATGATGGCCACCCGGTCGGCCCCGTCGTTCAGGAACGTGTCGTTGGGCACGAACAGGACGTTTTTCTGGGCCTGCTCCACCACCGGGTGGCGGCCCTCCTGGATCTGTACCGTCCGGCCCGTGTCCACCTCCGGGCAGACGTAGCGGTTGCGGGCGGCCACCTCCGCCAGGGAGCACACCGCGTCCAGCTCCGCCACCGCGGCGGCGGCGGCCTGGATGCGCTCCACCTGGGCGGCCACCCGGTCCCGCAGGTCCGCGAAGATGCGGTATTCCAGATCGGCGATCCGCTCCCGGGCGTTCAGGAGGGTGTTCTCCAGCTCCTTCAGCTCCGGGGTGAAGTACCGCTCGTTGGAGACCAGGGTCTGCTTGCGGATATAGTCGTCGGGCATGGGCGCGTCCCCGGCGGAGCGGGGCACGTCGATGTAGTAGCCGAAGACCTTGTTGTAGCCCACCTTCAGCTTCTTGATGCCGGTGCGCTCCCGCTCCCGGGCCTCCAGGGCCACCACCATGTCCGCGCCGTTGTCCCGCACGGACCGGAGCCGGTCCACCTCGTCGTCCGCGCCGGGGCGGAGGATGCCCCCCTCCCGCACGGAGAAGGGCGGCTCGTCGGCGATGAGGGCCAGGATGTCCTCCCGCACGTCGTCCAGGCTGTCCAGCGCCGCCGTCTGGCGCAGCAGGGCGCTCTTCATCCCGGCGAGGAGCTGGACCAGCCGGGGCAGCTGGCCGAAATAGGTCCCCAGGGCCAGCAGGTCCCGGCCGTTGGCGGTGCCGTAGACGCACCGCCCTGCCAGGCGCTGGATGTCCCCGATCTCATGGAGCGCCAGGCGCAGCTCCTGGCGGGCGATGGCGTCGGCGTGAATCTCTCCCACCGCGGCCAGGCGCCGGCGGATGGCCACCGGGTCCAGCAGCGGCCGCTCCACCCAGGAGCGCAGCAGCCGCCCGCCCATGGGGGTCTTGGTCCTGTCCAGCACCCAGAGGAGGCTGCCCCGCTTCTCCCCGGTGCGCAGATTTTCCGTCAGCTCCAGGTTCCGCCGGGTGGCGTAGTCCATCTCCATATACCGCCCCTGGCCGAACCGGTCCAGGCTGCGGATGTGGGACAGGTCGAATTTCTGCGTCTCGATGATATAGCCCAAAAGCGCCCCCGCCGCCAGGGTCTCCCCGGGGGCGACGGTCTCTCCGAACCGGTCGTATACCAGCTGCCGGCACTTCTCCGGCTCGAAGCGGCCGGCCTCGCCGTCGGGCAGGCAGTCGATCTTCTGCAGGAAGGCGGCGATGGCCCCGTCCTGCTCCGCCCCGGCGGACAGCACCGCCTCCCGGGGGGAGAACCGGCCCAGCTCGTTGACCAGATGCTCCGCCGCCTCGGAGGCGAAGCCCTGCACGCAGAACTCCCCCGTGGAGATGTCGCAGAAGGCGGCCGCGCCCTGGTCTGCCTCCAGCCACACCGCGCAGATATAGTTGCTGCGGCTCTCCTCCAGCATGGAGCTGGCGGTGACGGTGCCGGGGGTGATGACGCGGATGACCCCCCGGTCCACCAGGCCCGTGGCCGTGGCCGGGTCCTCCAGCTGCTCGCAGATGGCCACCTTATACCCCTTGGCGATGAGCCGGGCGATATAGGCCTCGCTGGAGTGGAAGGGCACGCCGCACATGGGCGTCTGCTCCTCCTCAGGCTTGCCCCGGTCCCGGGTGGTCAGGGCCAGATCCAGCTCCTTGGAGGCCAGCTTGGCATCCTCGTCGAACATCTCGTAAAAGTCGCCCAGCCGGAAAAAGAGCAGACAGTCCGGGCACTGCTCCTTGATCTGGTAATATTGCCGCTTCATGGGGGTCATCTCGGCCATGACGCAAACTCTCTCTTTCTCATTTCTTCTCGCTTTTCCCTGGGGGACGCCTTCTATCCGTCCATCGCCGCCACGGCCCGGCAAAGAGCCGTCAGCGCCCGCCGGTAGCGCTCATCGCCCAGCGCCGCAAAGTGCAGCGCGGTCAGGATGTAATAGTGGACGAAGGCGGGCCGGGAGAAGTCCTGCCGGGCCCCATAGCCCGCCAGGAACGCCCGGACCTGCTCCGGGGTATTCAGGAACATCTGCCCCGGCCGCAGCAGCACCGCCCAGGCCATGTCGAACTCCCGCACGCCGGTCCCTGCCAGCTCCCAGTCCAGCACCGCCGAGACGGCCCCGTCCTGCCACAGGATGTTGGCGTAGTGGAAGTCCCCGTGGATGAAGCAGCAGCTCTCCCCGGCGGGCGGGCACCCATCCAGCAGCGCAGCCAGGTCCGTCAGGCCATATTTGCGGATATGCTCCGGGCCGGGCCGGTCGAAAAACCGCCGGTGCTTCACCGGCCGCCAGGGCATGTCCAGCCCGTGTATCCGGGCAAGCTCCGCCCCATAGGGCTCCATATATCCCAGCGCAGCCCCCGGCGGCGCCTCCTGGAGCAGGGCCGACAGCCGCCGGCCGGAGCACTCCTCCGTCACATCAAAGACGGGCTCCGTCAGCGACCAGTCCAGAAGCCGCGGCTTTTTGTCGTAGGCCAGCACCCGCAGCAGTTCTATCTCATTTCTCACGTCCGCGCCGGCCTGCCGCTCCGCCTTCACATACCCGGCGCAGGGCCGGCGGCCACAGACGCCTGTCACATGGAACACGTCATTGCCCCCGTGGGGATAGTCCAACACCCGCCCGATGCGGTAAGCGGTCATGGGCAAGGCATAGGGATCACATGTCTCCCGCCAGGGCTCTTTTGACGTGCCCACATCCATCACTTCACCGTATTTCGCAGCAGGCCGATCTTTTCGATCTCGCACTCCACCACGTCCCCGGGCTGCAAAAACACCGGCGGATCCATGCCCATGCCCACCCCGGCGGGGGTGCCGGTGGCGATGATGGTCCCCGGCAGCAGGGTCATACCGGAGCTCAGCTCCGCGATGATGTCGGCGATGGAGGTGATGAGCGCGTCGGTGCGGGCGTGCTGGCGCACCTCGCCGTTGACCCGGCAGGAGATATCCAGCGCCGGGGGAAAGGCCACCTCGTCGGCGGTGAGGATACAGGGGCCCATGGGGGTGAAGCCGTCCAGGCCCTTGCCGAAATACCACTGCTTGTGGCCGGTCTGCTGGTCCCGGGCGGACACGTCGTTGAGCACCGTGTAGCCGAAGATATAGTCCGCCGCCTTCTCCGCCGGGACGTTCTTCGCGGTCTTTCCGATGATCACCGCCAGCTCCGCCTCATAGTCCAGCCGCTGGACCAGGCCCGGGTGGCTGTCGATGTACCCCTCCGGGGCCACCGCCTCGGTCACCCGCTTGGAGAAGTACACCGCCACCGGCTTTTCCTTGGCGAAGGCCTCCTTGTCATAGTGGGCCGCCTCCCGGGCGTGGGCCAGGTAGTTCATGCCCAGACAGATCACGTCCTGCCGGGGCCGGGGGATGGGGGCCAGCAGCGTCACGCCCGCCAGCGGCACCGGCTCCCCCGCCGGGACCAGGGCGTCCAGTCCCACCTCGATGGCAGCGGTCATATCCGCGAAGGGCAGCGGCCGCACGGCCGCCTCATCCGCGGTGAGCGCCCCCACCTTCTCTATTCCGTTTTCCAGATATGTGACGAGCTTCATAGCGTCTCCTCCTTATGCCAGCTCCCCGTACAGCGCCCAGGTGGTGCTGTCCGTTATCTTCACGTCGATGAACTGTCCCACCAGGGCCGGGTCCCCACTGAGGTGCACCAGCCGGCCGCCCTTGGTGCGGGCGGACAGGTCATAGGGCGTCTGGCCCGTCTCGCCGTCCACCAGCACCCGGTAGGTGCCGCCCACATAGGCGGCGTGCTTCTCGGCGGAGATGCGGTTGGCGCTGTCCAGGAGCTTGTCGAACCACACCTGCTTCTCCGCCCGGGTCACCGGGTCGGGCATGGCCGCCGCCGGGGTGCCGGGCCGGGGGGAGTAGATGAAGGTGAACATGGCGTCATAGCGCACCTCGTCCACCAGGGAGAGGGTGTCCTCGAAGTCCGCCTCCGTCTCCCCGGGGAAGCCCACGATGATGTCCGTGGTCAGCACCAGATCCGGCATATACCGCCGGGCCAGGGCCACCTTTTCCAGATACTTCGCCCGGTCGTAGTGCCGGTTCATCTCCTTCAATATCCGGTCCGAGCCGGATTGCAGCGGCAGGTGGATGTGGTGGGCGCAGTGCTCGCTGTCGGCCATGACCCGGAAGAGCTTTTCCGTGGCATCCTTGGGGTGGCTGGTCATGAACCGGAGCACGTAATCCCCGGGTATCTTATCCAGTTCGGCCAGCAGGTCGGGGAAATCCACGTCCTCGGCCAGGCCCTTGCCGTAGCTGTTCACGTTCTGGCCCAGGAGGGTGATGTCCTTGTACCCCGCCTCCACCAGCTGCCTCGCCTCGGCGATCACGTCCGCCGGATGGCGGCTGCGCTCCCGGCCCCGGACATAGGGCACGATGCAGTAGGAGCAGAAGTTGTCGCACCCGTTCATGATGGAAAGCCACGCCTTCACGGCGCTGTTCCGCTGCCGGGGCAGGTCCTCGGCGACGACGCCGTCGCTGGGCCGGGCGGCGATGAGCCGGCTCTTGCTGCCCCGGCGGCCCCGGCGCTCCATGGTCTGCCATAGAAGCTCCGGGAACTGCCACACCTCGTGGGGACCGAACACCAGGTCCACCACCCGGTAGGAGCGCTGCAGCCTCTCCCGGACGGTGGGCTGCTGGGTCATGCACCCGCCCACGCACACGACCAGCTCCGGGTTTTTCGCCTTGTTGTGGGCCAGGGCGCCCACATTCCCCAGCACCCGCTTTTCCGCGTGCTCCCGCACGGCGCAGGTGTTCACGGCGATGAGGTCCGCCTTGGCCTCGTCCGCCGTCAGCTCATAGCCGCACTGGACCAGCCAGCCCCGCAATATCTCGCTGTCGGACTCGTTCTGCTGGCAGCCGTAGGTGTCCACCAGGGCGTAGTGGGGCCGGCCGGCGATATGGGCCCTGACCTTTTCGCAGTAGGCCATCTGCTGGATGCGTTCCTGGGTGGTGATCTCTCGGCGTTGGTACATAAATGGTTCTCCCGTGACTGGCAAAATTTGCGCCTGCAGGCGCACCATATCGACGCCTCCCCTGTGTAAGGGGAGGGTTTTCTATCGCCGCAAGGCGATACCGAATGGAGGCTCCCTTGTGGTCGCTTTCCCGGCAAACAGATTTAAGCACTTTATAATACCATTTTTCTGTGCTATAATCAAGGCAGTACGAACACAGGAAAAGGAGTTCTCTTATGGGCGTGATCAATCTTCTCTCCCCCCTGGTGGCGGACATGATCGCCGCCGGCGAGGTGGTGGAGCGGCCGGGCAGCGTGGTCAAGGAACTGGTGGAGAACGCCGTGGACGCCGGCGCCCGGAACGTCACCGTGGAGATACGGGGCGGCGGGGCCACCTGCATCCGCGTCACCGACGACGGCTGCGGCATGGCGCCCGACGACGCGGGCAACTGCTTCGCCCGCCACGCCACATCCAAGCTGAAGGATGAGCGGGGCCTGGAGGCCATCGCTACCATGGGCTTCCGGGGCGAGGCCCTGGCGGCTATCAGCGCCGTGAGCCGGGTGGAGCTGACCACCCGCCGGGAGGGGGACGCCGAGGGCACCCACGTGTCCGTGGCGGGCGGCGAGATCCTGCAGATGGGCCCCGTCGGGTGCCCCAAGGGCTCTGTGTTCACGGTGCGGGACATCTTCTACAACACCCCCGCCCGGCTGAAATTCATGAAATCCGACCGGGCGGAGGGCTCCTTCTGCGTGCAGCAGGCCGCCCGGGTGGCCCTGGGCCGGCCGGACATCTCCGTGCGGTGCCTGAAGGACGGCAGGGAGGAATTCTTCACCCCCGGGGACGGCCGGCCGGAGTCGGCCCTGTACGCCATCCTGGGCCGGGAGACGACCCTGGCCATGCTCCCAGTGTCGGGGGAGAACGAGGGGGTGTCCGTCGCCGGCTTCGTCAGCTCCCCTGCCGCCGGCCGGGGCAGCCGGGCCATGGAGTTTTTCTTCGTCAACGGCCGGTCTATCCGCTCCCAGAGCTTGCAGGCCGCCCTGGAGCAGGCCTATAAAAACACCATCATGGTGGGAAAGTTCCCCGCCTGCGCGCTGTATATCACCCTCAGTCCCGGGGCGGTGGACGTGAACGTGCACCCCACGAAAAACGAGGTGAAATTCTCCTCGGAAAAGCGGGTGTTCGACGCGGTGTATTACGGCGCCCTGTCCGCCCTGCAGGGGGAGCGGGACACGCTGCAGATGCGCCTGTCCAGCTCCACGGAAAAGCGGCTCGCCCCCCAGGCCCCGGCCCGGCCGGCCCCGGAGAAGACCGGCGGCTACGCCCCGGCGGCCCGTAAGGACAGCGGCCAGATGGCCATGGAGCTGCACAGCCCCAAGCCCGTCTACGGCTCCGGCGCCTCGGTGGTCTATACCCCCCGGCCCGCTCCGGAGAGGACCGGCGGCTATGCCGCCCCAGCCCGGCCGCAGGCCCCCCGGCGGGACAGCACCGCCGCCCCCGCGCCCGTGGCCGCCCCCGCGCCGGCAGAGGAGATCCCCGTCCGGGTGGCGGGGGAGGTGCTGCGGGCCTATATCGTGGCCGAGCAGGGGGACAGGGTCTTTCTGATCGACAAGCACGCCGCCCACGAGCGGATGGTGTTCGACCGGCTGAAGGCGGCCGGCCATCAGCCCATGAGCCAGACCCTCCTCGCCCCCCAGACCTGGCGGCCGGACCCGGAGGGGCTGGACGCGCTGCAGGAAAACGGGGCGCTGCTGACGGAGCTGGGCTTCGCGCTGGAGAGCCTGGGGGACGAGGGGATCGTCATCCGGGCGGTGCCGGAGGATCTGGACCCCGGCCAGGCGGCCGCGGCGCTGGAGGAGATCTGCGAGAAGCTGAAAAAGGGCGCCCGGGACCTGGCCCGGGACAGCGTGCTGCAGACCGTGGCCTGCAAGGCCGCCATCAAGGCCGGCTGGGACACGGACCCGGCGGAGATGCAGGTGCTGGCGGAGATGGTGGCCTCCGGCCGGATCAAATACTGCCCCCACGGCCGGCCCGTGGCCGTGACGCTGACGAAAAAGGAGCTGGACCGGCAGTTCGGCAGGATACAATGACGCCGTTACTTTTGCTTTGCAAAAGTCCTCGCTCCGCTCGCCGCGCCCGGCGCGGGGCGTCAGATCCCATTCGAGGCGGGACTTACGCCCCCCTCGAGCTCTCCCTCCTGTCTCCCCTTGCCTGACCTTTCATCCTTTGACGATCCGGAGGCTCGCCCCGATGTACGACATCCTTGTGATCACCGGCCCCACCGCCACCGGCAAGACCGCCCTGGCCGCCCGGACCGCCCGGCTGATGAACGCCGAGGTCATCGGGGCCGACTCCATGCAGATCTACCGGGGCATGGACATCGGCACCGCCAAGCCCACCCCCGCCGAGATGCTGGGGGTGCCCCACCACATGATCGATGTGGCGGACCCCCGGGAGGGCTTCTCCGCGGCGAGATACGCCGCCATGGCGGAGCGCTGCGTCCGGGACATCCGCGCCCGGGGCCGGTCCGTCATCCTGGCGGGGGGCACGGGCCTTTACATCGACGCGCTGGTCCGGGGCACGGACTATGCCGCCGCCCCCTCGGACCCGGCGGTGCGCCGGGCCATCGAGGGAGAATACGACGCCATGGGCGGGGAGGCCTTCCGGGAAAAGCTGGCCGCCGTGGACCCGGACCGGGCGGCGATGCTCCATCCCCGGGACAAAAAGCGGCTGGTCCGGGCCTGGGAGGTATACGCCCTCACCGGCCAGACCATCACCCGCCACGACCAGCTCTCCCGGCAGACGCCGCCCCGGTACCGGGCCTATACCCTGGCGCTGGACTGGGAGGACCGGAACGCCCTTTACGCCCGGATCGACCAGCGGGCCCGGGCCATGTTCGACGCCGGGCTGGTGGAGGAGGTCCGCCGGCTCCTGGACGGCGGCACGGGCCCCGGGACCACCGCCATGCAGGCCATCGGCTACAAGGAGGTGGCGGCCTATCTGGCCGGGCAGTGCACCCTGGACGAGGCGATCGACCAGGTGTGCCAGGCCTCCCGCCGGTACGCCAAGCGGCAGCTCACCTGGCTGCGGAGCCGGCCGGACGTGCACTGGCTGCGCTGGCCGGCCCCGCCGGACGAGGACGCCATCCTCGCCGCCGCCCGTTCTCTCGCCCAAAGTGTGACTTTGACCGCCTGAGTTGACACCTTCCGACGGCATTTGACAGCTCTTCCGCCGTAAAATAGGCGCTGTACAACGGTTTTGTACAAATTTACTATTTTGCGGGGCGGCAGACTGTGATACACTATAATTTAATATCTGCGCTGTCAGCCCCCGAAGGGATGGACAAGATGCAGAAAACACAGAATCTTCAGGATGCTTTTTTGAACCAGGCGCGCCGGGAGCGGATCGCGGTGACCGTTTTCCTCGTCAACGGCTTCCAGCTGCGGGGCACCGTCCGGGGCTTCGACCCATTCGTGGTGTTCGTGGACTCGGAGGGCAAGCAGCAGATGATCTACAAGCACGCCATATCCACCATCGCCCCGGCCCGCGCCATTCCCATGACGGAGGACCCAGTCTGACTTGAAAAGGACCGACTCTCTCATCAAGATCACCTCTCTGCTGGTGTTCATCGCCCTGGCGGCGTATCTGAGCGTGTACATCGCCCGCCGGGCCACGGACCCGGTGCAGACCTCCCTCACCGTCACCGCCACCATGAGCGATTCCGCGCCCATGAGCGGGCTGGTGATCCGGGACGAGCTGCTGATCAACAGCCGGGAGCTGTACATAGACGTGACCGCCGCCGACGGCGCCAAGGTGGCCGCCGGGGGCACAGTTGCCGTGGCCTACAGCTCTGAGGAGGCCCTGGACCGGGCCTCCCGGCTCAGCGCCCTGGACCGGGAGATCGACGAGGTCACCGCCGCCCTGAGCAGCAACGGCGCCTCCACGGCCACGGGCAACAGAGAGCGGTCCATCTACAGCGCCATCACCGCCCTGTCCGCCAGCCTGCGGGGCACCGACCTGTCGGAGGTGGACTCCCGGTCCAGCGCCCTGGCGGGGCTGCTGTTCCCCACGGAGACCGGCACCACCGCCACGGAGGGATATCTGCAGCAGCTGGAGGAAGAGCGGGACCAGCTGCGCCACACCAGCGCCGGCGACACCCAGTCCATCACCGTCAGCCAGAGCGGCACTTTCTCCTCCCTGGTGGACGGCTATGAGGGCGTCAGCCCGGACTACGTCCACGACATGACCCCCAGCGAGCTGCGGGAGCTGATCGCCGCTGACCGGGTGGTGGACGGCAGCTCCCTGGGCAAGCTCATCACCTCCTACGACTGGTACTACGCCGCCATCCTCCCCCGGGAGTACGCCCGCCAGATGCTGGCCGGCTCCCGGGTGCAGCTGAGCTTCGGCCGGTATTACAGCGGCCTGCTCAACGCCGAGGTGGAGTGGGTCGGCCGGGCCGAGGGGGACGATCAGCTGGTGCTGTTCCGGCTGGAGAAGGGCATGGCGGACATGCTGGCCGTGCGCAGCGTGGCCGCTGAGCTCATCTACGAGGAATATACCGGCCTGCGGGTGCCCCTGAAGGGGCTGTACCGCTATTACGCCGCCTATGTATCCGATCTGGAGGGCCAGGCCCTCCAGGAGGGGCAGGCCGTCACCCTCACCCTGGGCGACCGGGAATACCAGGCCTTCGTCTCGGAGGTGGGCGACGCCAGCCGCTACGGCGACCTGCCCGCCGGCGTGGAGGCCGGCAGCGAGGAGGACACCCGTCCCCGCCGGCGGCTGGCGGTGTTCTGCTGGCCCTGGGACGACACCGGCCCGGCGGACAGCTCCTCCGGCGTGTGCACCATCACCGCCCCGGAGCTGCCGGCGCCCATCTACGGCACCAACTACTACGACTACCGCACCGTCGCTCCCGGGGCCGAGGGCCTGGAGGACGACGACGAGGACAAGTGGATCGTCCCCGACCGGCTGTGCGTGTTCACCATGACCGGCATGCAGGCGGAGCGGAAGATCGTGCAGCTGATCTACGCCGGGGAGGAGTACTGTCTGCTCTCCTCCGAGGGCAACGACGCCCTCCGGGAGGGCAACGAGGTCATCGTACAGGCCCGGGACCTTTACAACGGCCGGGTGTTTTCGTGAGGCGGACTATGGAAATGACATTGGAGCAGCGCATCGCCTTGGTGCGCGAGAACATAGAGCGGGCGGCCGGCGGCCGGCCGGTGACGCTGGTGGGCGCGGCCAAGACGAAGCCCGCGGACCTGGTGGCCCGGGCGGTCCGGGCGGGCCTGACCGCCATCGGGGAGAATTACGTCCAGGAATTCCGGGAAAAATCCGCCGCCGGGGCCTACGATGGGGCGCAGGTGCACATCATCGGCCACCTGCAGCAGAACAAGGTCAAGTACGTGGCCGGCCAGGTGGATCTGATCCAGTCCGTGGACTCCGCCCCCCTGCTGGCGGCCATCGCCAGGCGGGCCGCGTCCCTGGGAAGGGTCCAGGACGTGCTCCTGGAGGTGAACATCGGCGGCGAGGCCGGGAAATCCGGCTGCGCGCCCCAGGCGCTGGAGGGCCTGCTGGAGACGGCGGCGGGACTGGACGGCGTGCATGTGCGGGGGCTGATGGCCATCCCGCCGGCGGAGGACGCCAGAGCCTATTTTGCCCCTATGGCTCACCTTTTTGTTGACATTGCAGCAAAAAAATACGATAATGTCTCTATGGACTTTCTGTCCATGGGCATGTCGGACGACTATGAGGACGCCATCCGGCAGGGCGCAAACATGGTCCGCGTCGGTTCTTTTATTTTCGGTCCCCGCAACTACATATGAAGCAGGAGGCAAACCATGGGCTTTCTCGACGAGCTGAAAAAACTGACCAAACCGTACGATGAGGACGAGGACTTCTTCGGCGACGGATCCGCGCCGGAGGAGGACGACGATCCCACCATCGTCGCGCCCCGGACGGAACGTCCCGAGCGGCAGGAGCGGCGCAATCCCTTCGAGGATGCGGACGCCCCCTCTCCCTTCGAGGACAGCGCTCCCGCCAAGAAGGAAAACAAAGTGGTGAACATCCACACCACCACCGCCGTGCAGGTGGTGCTCTCCAAGCCCGAGCGCTTCGAGCAGGCCGCGGAGATCGCCGACCACCTGCGGGAAAAGCGCACCGTGGTGATGAATCTGGAGACCACCAACAAGGACGTGGCCCGGCGGCTGGTGGACTTCCTGTCAGGCGTGGCCTATGCCAACGACGGCAAGATCAAAAAGGTGGCCATCAACACCTACATCATCACCCCCTTCAACGTGGATATTATGGGAGATCTGATCGACGAGCTGGAAAACAACGGCGTCTACATCTGATCTGCGTGTGCATATTTGAGAAAGGATAGGGATTGGATATGGTTACAGCAAAGGATATCCAGGAAAAAGCGTTCGAGCGAGCCGGCAAAGGCTATAATATGGGCCAGGTGGACGAATTCCTCGACGAACTGGCCGCCGATTTCACCACCCTGAGCAAGGAGAACGCCGCTCTCAAGGGGAAGCTGAAGGTGCTGGTCCAGAAGGTGGACGAATACCGCCAGACCGAGGACTCCATGCGTCTGGCCCTGCTCTCCGCCCAGAAGCTCTCCGCCCAGATCGAGTCCGACGCCCGGGTCCGGGCCGACGCCATGCTGGCGGAAGCCCAGCAGCAGACCGAACAGCAGCTCCGCCAGGCCCAGGACGGCATCGCCAACGAGGAGGCCAAGCTGGAGGAGGCCAAGAAAGCCACCAACCGCTTCTTTGACCATATGCGCACCGTCTGCCAAAAGCAGATCGAGTTCTACGACAAGCTCAGCCAGATGCAGCTGGTGGGCGGCGAGACCCAGCCCCAGCCGGAGCCGGAGCCCGTGGAGGAGCCCTCCTCCGCCCGGGCCGCCAAGCCTCTGGACGTAGAGGAGGCCGTCCGCTCCATCGCCGCTTCCGCCGCCGAGGCCGCTCTGGACGAGCCGGAGCCCGAGCCCGAGGAGGAGCCGGAGGAGGGACCGGCAGAGGATGAGGAAGAGCCGACCCGCCTCTATCCCAGAGAGCAGCGGGGCGGCAAGCGGAAAAAGCGCAGCTTCGACGATTTCAGCTTCGACGACGACATCTGATCTTGCATCTTTCAGGGCGGAGTGACGTGCTCCGCCCTCACAAACTATATTCAGCCTGGAGAGATATGACCATGCCCACCGACTACAACGCCACCGTCAACCTTCCCAAGACCGATTTTCCCATGCGCGCCGGCCTGCCCAAGCGGGAGCCGGACATGCTCAAGGCATGGGACGAACTGGATCTTTATCATGAAATGCTCAAGCGGACCGAGGGCCGGCCCCCCTTCATCCTGCACGACGGCCCTCCGTTCTCCAACGGCAGCCTGCACATGGGCACCGCCCTTAACAAGTGCCTGAAGGACTTCATCAACCGCTACAAGTCCATGTCCGGCTATCACGTGCCCTATACCCCCGGCTGGGACAACCACGGCATGCCCATCGAGTCGGCCATCATCAAGGAGCAGAAGCTCAACCACAAGGCCATGAGCGTCAGCGAATTTCGCAGCGCCTGCCACGCCTACGCCCAGCACTATCTGGACGTGCAGCGTCAGGGCTTCAAGCGCCTGGGCGTGGTGGGCGACTGGGAGCGGCCCTACCGGACCATGGACCCCAAGTTCGAGGCCCAGGAGGTCAAGGTCTTCGGCCGCATGTATGAGAAGGGCTACATCTACAAGGGCAAGAAGCCCGTATACTGGTGCCCCAAGGACGAGACGGCCCTGGCGGAGGCGGAGATCGAGTACTCCGAGGACCCCTGCAAGTCCATCTATGTGAAATTCAACGTGGTGAACGACCTGGGCAAGCTGGGCGGGTACTGCGACCTTGCCAAGCTCTATTTCGTCATCTGGACCACCACCACCTGGACCATCCCCGGCAACCAGGCCATCTGCCTGAACGCAGAGCTGGACTACGTGCTGGCCAAGCAGCCCAACGGTGAGGTGTACATCATCGCCCGGGATCTGGCGGAGAACCTGCGCCAGGTCATGGGCCTGGACAGCTTCGAGATCCTGGCGGAGATGAAGGGCGCGGAGTTCGAGCTCATGACCGCCAGGCACCCCCTCTTCGACCGGGAGAGCGTCGTCATCCTGGGCGATCACGTCACGTTGGACGCCGGCACCGGCTGCGTGCACACCGCTCCCGGCCACGGCCAGGAGGACTATGAGGTCTGCCGCAAATACGACGCCTCCGGCAAGACCAACATCGGCATCCTGGTGCCCGTGGACGACCGGGGCCGGATGAACGAGCTGGCCGGGCCCTATGAGGGGCTCACCACCGACCAGGCCAACGAGCGCATCTTCGCGGACCTGCAGGCCTGCGGCGCGCTGGCCGCCAGCGAGGACATCATCCACCAGTACGCCCACTGCTGGCGCTGCCACAGCCCCATCCTCTACCGGGCCACGGACCAGTGGTTCTGCTCCGTGGACGCCTTCAAGGAGGACGCGGTCCGGGCCGCCCGGAAGGTACAGTGGAACCCCGACTGGGGCGCGGACCGGATGGAGAGCATGATCCGGGAGCGGGCCGACTGGTGCATCAGCCGCCAGCGCCGCTGGGGCCTGCCCATCCCGGTATTCTACTGCGGCGACTGCGGCAAGCCCGTCTGCACGGCGGAGACCATCGAGTCCGTCTCGAAGATCTTTGGCGAGAAGGGCTCCAACGCCTGGTTCGACATGACCGCCGAGGAGCTGCTGCCCGCGGGCTTCACCTGCCCCCACTGCGGCGGCAAGGTCACCGGCAAGGAGACCGACACCCTGGACGGCTGGTTCGACTCCGGCTCCACCCACATCGCCTCCATGGAGCTGGACGCCCCCGGCACCTGGCCGGCGGACCTGTATCTGGAGGGCGGCGACCAGTTCCGGGGCTGGTTCCAGTCCAGCCTGCTCACCGCCGTGGCCACCAAGGGCCAGGCCCCCTATAAGGCCGTGCTGTGCCACGGCTGGACCGTGGACGGCGAGGGCCGGGCCATGCACAAGAGCCTTGGCAACGGCGTCTCCCCCGACGAGCTCACCGCCAAATACGGCGCGGACCTGTGCCGGCTGTGGGCCGCCAGCGCCGACTTCCGGCTGGATATGCGCTGCTCCGACGCCATCTTCAAGCAGCTTTCGGACAAGTACCTGAAGATCCGCAACACCGCCCGGTTCATCCTGGGCAACCTGGACGGCTTCGATCCCAACGCCGATCTGGTGCCCTACGACCGGCTGCTGCCCATCGACCGGTGGGCCCTCAGCCGCGCCGCGGCCCTCATCGACCGGTGCCTGGCCTGCTATGAGAGATACGAGTTCTGGTCCGTCACCTACGCCATCCACAACTTCTGCGTGGTGGACATGTCCAACGTCTATATGGACGTGGTGAAGGACCGGCTCTACTGCGAGGCCCGCGGCAGCGAGGCCCGCCGGGCCGCCCAGACCACGCTGTGGACCATCCTGGACGCCATGGTGCGGCTGCTGGCCCCCATCCTGGCCTTCACGGCGGATGAGATCTGGCTGGCCATGCCCCACCGCGCCGGGGACGACGGCCGCAACGTGATGCTCAACGACATGCCCGCCGGCCACGGCGAGTGGCGTCTCAGCGAGGAGGAGACCGCCTTCTGGGAGGACAGCCTGCGCCTGCGCTCCGACGTGAACAAGGCCCTGGAGCTGGCCCGTGCCAACAAGGTCATCGGCAAGCCCCTGGAGGCCAAGGTGACCATCCACGTGGGCGGTGAGGCCAAGGCCGCCATGGCGCGGATCGCCCGGCAGCCCCTGGAGAGCTTCTTCATCGTCTCCGAGGCGGAGCTGGCCGACGGCGAGGGCCCCGGCTGGGCCGGCACGGAGCTGCCCGGCGTCACCATCGAGGTGGCCCAGTCCCAGCTGCCCAAGTGCCCCCGGTGCTGGACCCACAGCGCCAGCGTGGGCAGCGACGAGAAATATCCCGAGCTCTGCGCCCGGTGCGCCGGCGCGCTGAGAGCCGCCCAGGAGGCGTAACGGCCCGCTCCGGGCCTCAGACAGACAGCAGGAGGACAATACGGTGATATACGCGATCGTATCCGCGCTGGTCCTGATCCTGGACCAGGCGGTCAAACTGTGGACGACGAAGAATATCGTGCCCATGGCCATCGGCGACGAGTGCGTGGAGCTGATCCCCGGCGTGCTGCACATGACCAACGTGCAGAACACCGGAGCGGCCTTCAGCATCCTGGCCAACGCCCGGTGGCTGCTGGTGGCGGTGTCGCTGATCTTCATCATCGGCATCATCGTGCTCATCAGCTCGGAGATCATCTCCACCAAATTCGGCCGCTGGACGGCGGTGCTGGTGATGGCCGGCGCTCTGGGCAACTGCATCGACCGGGTGTTTTACGGCTACGTGGTGGACATGTTCGAGATCGAGCTGTTCAACTTCGCGGTGTTCAACGTGGCGGACATCTTCATCACCGTGTGCGGCATCCTGTTCTGCATCCACGTGATCCTCTACCGGGAGCCGGCGGAGGTGGCCGCGGCGGTGCCGAAAAAGCCCCGTCCGGCCCGGTCTGCCCCCCGCGCTGAGAGCGCCGCGCCCCGTACCAGCCGGCAGGCTGACGCCCAGAGCGCCGCTCCGGCCCAGCGGCGCACCCGTCCCAGCCGCCCGGCCCGGGAGGACCCCTACGCCGATATCCCCCGGCGGGGCGAGCACCGCTCCCTGGCCGATGAGCTGAGGCCCGCGGACCCGGACGATCCCTTCGCCGAGTGGGATCTGGGCCAGGAGGTGCCCGACCAGGCGGAGGAGGCCCCCGCGCCCGCCCCGGCGCGGCCCGCTTCCGGCAGGGCCGGCGGCAGGGCCGCCCCGACGCCGGAGGACGCGTGGGCCGATCTGGAGCTGCCCACCCACCACAAGACGGCGGCCCGGGCCAGCGCCCCCCAGCCGGCTCCGGCTCCGGCGAAGAGCGCCCCCCGGAGGGTTCCCGAGCCCGCCCCGGCAGCGCCGGCGGAGGAGGAAGAGGAGTACTCCCTGGAGGACATCCTGGCGGAGTTCCGGGACTGATGGAAAAGACCATACTGTTGAAAGCAGAGGAGAGCGGCGAGAGGATCGACGCTCTCCTTGCCCGCCAGGAGGATATCCGCAGCCGCTCCGCGGCGGCGCGGCTGCTGGAGGCGGGTCTGGTGACCCTCCGGGGCCGCCCCGTGCGGAAGAACCACCGGGTCACGGCGGGGGAGGTCTTCTCCGTGACGGTGCCGGAGCCGGCCCCCGCCGCGGCCACGGCCCAGGCCATCGGCCTGGACGTGGTGTACGAGGACGGGGACGTGATCGTGGTGAACAAGCCCCGGGGCATGGTGGTCCATCCCGCCCCCGGCCATCCGGACGGCACGCTGGTCAACGCCCTGCTGGCCCACTGCGGCGGGAGCCTGTCCGGCGTGGGCGGCCAGCTGCGGCCGGGCATCGTCCACCGCATCGACAAGGACACCAGCGGCCTCATCATCGCCGCGAAGAACGACGCCGCCCATGAGGCCCTGTCCGCCCAGCTGAAGGACAGGAGCCTGTCCCGGGTGTATGACGCGGTGTGCCACGGCGGCTTTCACGACGACGCCGGCACCGTGGACGCCCCCATCGGCCGGGACCCCCGCAACCGTCAGCGCATGGCCGTGACGGACAAAAACTCCCGCCCGGCGGTGACCCACTGGCAGGTGCTGGCCCGCTATGCCCGCCACACCTACATCCGCTGCCGGCTGGAGACCGGCCGCACCCACCAGATCCGGGTCCATATGGCCTATACGGGCCATCCCCTGCTGGGGGACACGGTCTACGGCGGCCGCCGGGACAAGGGCCTGGAGAGCCAGTGCCTGCACGCCCGGGGCTTAAAGTTCATCCACCCCGCCACCGGCCGGCCCATCGAGCTGTGGACGGACCTGCCGGACTGGTTTGAGGAAGCGCTGAGCAAGCTGGGGCCCGAGATATAAGACCCTCCCCTGCGTAAGGGGATATGCCGGGCGCCGGCGAGGCGAAGGGGCCGACAATCCCCCAGTCATGCTGGCGCATGACAGCCCCCTTTGCACAAGGGGGCCAAAGAGGAACGAGATTATGCCCGCACTTATCGTATATCTGCTGCTGGGCCAGGCCGTCGCCTGGCGGGCGCTGCCCGATCTGCGGGCGGCGGTGAAGGGCTGGCTGGGGCTGGTGTTCGGTTGCGTGGCGCTGATGTGGCTGCCCTGTCTGCCGGCCTTTTTCATCGGTTTCACCCGCCGGGCCCAGTACATCGCCCTGGCCGCCGCCGGCGTGATCACGCTGGCGCTGCTGCCCTGGAGGAAGGTCCCGGCCCTAGGGAAGCGAGGACAGCTCTCCCCGCCGGCCGTGAGCCGTGCCGACGCGGTGGGCGCGCTGATGAGCGTGCTGGCCGCCGCCTTCTGCGGCTATCTCCTATGCACCCACGTGCTGCTGCCCCGGGACGACGGCAGCCTCTGGGTGGGCCAGAGCACCTACGGGGACCTGGCCATGCACCTGGGGTTCGTGGAGAGCCTGTACCAGCAGGGGACCTTCCCCCCGGAGTACAGCATCTTCCCCGGCCAGCAGATCGACTATCCCTTCCTGGTGGACGCGGCCTCCGCCGGGCTGCGGTTTTTCGGGCTGAGCCTGCGCATGAGCGTGATCGTGCCCAGCCTTTTCATGCTTCTGGCGGTGTTTTACGGCTTCTGGCTGCTGGCGGACAAGCTCACCGGGAAGCTGGCGCCCACCGTGGCGGCGTGGCTGCTGTTCGTGTTCAACGGCGGGTTCGGCTTTCTGTACTTTTTGGGCGGGAAGTACAACCTGACCACCCTGCTCAGCGGCTTTTACGTGACCCCTACCAACCTGGTGGACGAGGACCTGCGCTGGGTGAACGTGGTGTGCGACATGCTCATCCCCCAGCGGACCACCATGGCCGGCTGGTGCGTGGGGCTGGCGGCCATCTATCTGCTCGTCACGGTGCTGGAGCGTTCCGCGGCCGGCGAGAGCTGCCGCCGCCACACCCTGGCGCTGGGGGTGACCGCCGGGGCCATGCCCATGATCCACACCCACACCTTCCTGGCGCTGGGGGTGCTGTCGGCGGTGTGGTTCTTCGCCTGGCTGGGAAAGGCCCGCCGGGCGGGCACGGTCCGGTCCCTGGTGACGAGCTACGTGCTCTACGGCGCGGTGTGCATGGCCCTGGCGCTGCCCCAGCTGCTCCGCTGGACCTTCGACGCGGCGGGCACCGGGCGGCTGATCTGGTTCAACCCGGGCTGGGTCCACGGCGATACCCCCTGGCTGCTGTTCTGGATCATCAACGGCGGCGTGGTGTTCTGCGCCATGCTGGCCATGCTGCCGTTTCTGCGGGGGGACCGGCTGCGGCTGTTCTCCGGGGCGGCGGCGCTGTTCATCCTGGGCAACCTGGTGGCCTTCCAGCCCAATCCCTACGACGACAACAAGCTGCTGTACATCTGGTACATGATCGGGGACATCCTGGCCTGCGGCTGGCTGTGGGAGCAGCTGGCCCGCATCCGGCCCCGGGCGCTGGCCCGGTCCGCGGCGGCGGTGTTCGTCGCGCTGGGGATGCTCTCCGGGACCATGACCATGCTGCGGGAGGCGGTCAGCGAATATCAGCTGTTCAGCCCCGCCCAGGTATCCGCCGCCGATTTCATCCTGGCCGAGACCCCGGCGGACAGCCTGTTCCTCACCTCCACCGACCACGCCAACCCGGTGGCCGTACTGGCGGGGCGGAACATCCTGTGCGGAGCGGGGATGTATCTGTACTACCACGGCGTGGACTACGGCGAGCGGGAGGCCCAGGTGGCGGAGATGTACAAGGGCGGGGAGGTCTTCGAGATCTTCGCGGCGAAATACGGCGTGGACTACGTGTACATCAGCTCCTCGGAGAGCTCCAAATACGCGGTGGATCTGGACTATTTCACCGCCCGGTATCCCCTGGTCTACGACCGGGACGGCGTCAGCATCTTCCAAATCTCGTGAAGATGTGATATACTGGTGGGCGTCGTACAGAAAAAGATCCCATCCCATGGAGGAACCGACATGAAAAAATGCATCGCGCTGCTGCTGACCGCCCTGCTGCTGGCGGGGCTGTGCGCCTGCGGCGGGCACGACGAGGCAGCCGCTCCCACCGCCGAACCCACCGAGGACCCCGCCCTGGCGGCGTCCCAGTCCGACGCCGCTCTGGCGGCCCAGAACACCCCGCCCGCCTCCGGCACCGACGCCGTCCCCTCCGGGGATATGGCCCGGGCCATGGAGTACATCGGCCAGCCGGTGGAGGAGCTCTACGCCGCCCTGGGCCAGCCCGCCGAGGAGCCGGTCTACGGCCCCTCCTGCCTGACCGAGGGCGCCGAGGACGGCATCCTCACCTACCCGGGCTTTTACGTGTGGACCGTGCGCACCGCGGACGGGGAGACCGTCCAGGACGTGTATCCCGCCGAGGAGCCCGTCGAAGAGGAGCCCATGGAAGAAGAGCCCGCCGCGGCGGATGAGGCCGACGGGGCCCAGCCCGCTGCGGACGGCGCCGCCGGGGGCTGACCATGGCGGAAAAGCTGCGGGCGCTGTTTGAAAAATACCGGGAGATCATCAGCTACCTGTTCTTCGGCGGACTGACCACCCTGGTCAGCTGGGTCACCTACGCCCTGTTCGCCGGGCCGCTGGGCCTGACTGTGACGGCCGCCAACGTCCTCAGCTGGATCTGCGCGGTGTCCTTCGCCTTCGTGACCAACAAGCTGTGGGTGTTCGGCTCCAGGAGCTGGGCCTGGCCCGGGTGGCTGAAAGAGGCCGGCTCCTTTCTGGCGGGACGGCTGTTCTCCGGCGCGGTGGAGCTGGGCGGGCTGCCGCTGCTGATGGCGCTGGGCCTGGACCAGCCGCTGTTCGGCGTGGAGGGCTTCGCCGCCAAGATCATCGTCTCCATCGTGGTCATCATCCTCAACTACGTCATATCCAAGCTGTTCGTGTTCCGCAGAAAGTAACGGCATAAAAAGACCGCCGCGCTCAGAGCGCGGCGGTCTTTTTTGCTTTTTTCAGTTCCAGTGGGGGCCGTCGTCCTGGTTCTCGTGGTACTCCTCGTGGGGCGGCTCCTGGTACTCCTCATGATACTCCTCATGGCGCTCCTCGTGAGTCTCCTCCTCGTGGATCTCCACCTCCACGTCCGCCTCGGTCTGGTCCACCACAGACGCGAAATCGGCGTCCTGGGCCTGCTCATCGGCGGTCATCGACTCCTTGATCCGGGCAATCTCCTCCTCCATGGACGCGATGGACGCCATGGCTATGTCGATCTGCTGGCATACCTGCGCCAGACCCGCCTCCGGCGCGTCATGATGGCTCTCATAGTACAGCTTGCCCAGCTCGGTGTAGGCCTTCTTCGCCGCGTCCTTCTGGCCGGAGATGTCCATGTTCAGCTTGGCGATGCGGCTGACCTGCTTGGTCTTGGTAGCGGCCACGCCGGCCACATCCTTGGCCGTCTCCGCAGCCTTGGAAGCGAACGCGCCGACCTTGTCCATAAAATCACTGAATCCCGACATTGTTTGTGCCTCCTTTTTGCATTTCTCTTTTTATTATATTTGTTTCCGCAGGTTTTTCGCTGGTATTTTTTTATTGTTCGCCGTCCGTCTCCCCGCGGGGCTCCTCCGCCCCGTCAGGGGCCGGAGCGGGCTCTTCCGGGACAGGTTCTTCCACCGGAGCAGGCTCCTCCGCCGGGGCGGGCTCCTCCGCCGGGGCGGGCTCTTCCGGGACAGACTCCTCCGCCGGGGCATCCTCCGCCATCGCGGCCGCGGCGACCCGGTTCACCCACAGCTTCTCCGGGGCGCATTTTCCCCAGCGGACCACCAGCGCCACCGTCACGATGGCCGCCAGGCAGGTCAGGGCCGCCAGCAGCTGGCTCACCCGGATGTCCGTGCCGCCCAAGTACAGCGAATCGGCGCGCAGGCCCTCGATCCAGAACCGCCCCAGGCCGTACCAGGCCAGGTAGTACAGGAAATACTGCCCGTCGAAGCTCCGCTCCGTCTTTTTTGACAGCACGTGCAGTCCCCCAAAGCCCAGCAGGTTCCACAGCGACTCATACAGGAACGTGGGGTGCACATAGATGGTGCTGCCGTTCAGGGTCAGGCCCATCCGGCAGAAGATGGCGGTCTCGTAGCCGTAGGCCTCCCGGTTCATGAAGTTGCCCCAGCGGCCCACGCACTGGCCGATGAGCAGTCCGAAGCTCACCAGATCCAGCATGGCCAGGGCGGAGATCTTCTTCACCCGGCAGACCACGAACACCGTGATCACCGCGGCGATCACCCCGCCGTAGATGGCCAGGCCGCCCTCCCAGATCTTCACGATGTCCCACAGGGTCTCATAGCCGCCGTAGAACACCACATAGTACAGCCGCGCGCCCACGATGGCCAGGGGCACGGCGAACAGCAGCGCGTCGGTCAGATCGTCCTGCTTGATGCCGAACCGTTCGCTCCGGTGCATGCAGTAGGCCACCGCCAGCAGAAAGCCGCAGGCGATGATCACGCCGTACCAGTAGAAGGTGTGGCCGAACAGGACGAAGGAATTGGACGGACAGATGGACCAATCCCCCAGCATGGGGAAGGATATAGACGCGGATGACATATTTACGCTTGTTCCTCCTTGGGACGAATGATGGAAAGGGCGAAACGCCCGGCGGCCAGATGCTCCGCCGCCCAGGCGGAGACGTCGTCGCAGCCGATCGCGTCCAGCGTCTCGGGGGCCAGCAGCGGGTCGAACCCGCCGAAGCAGCCCTCCGCCAGGGACTCGGTCAGCTCATAAAAGTCGTCCAGCCGCCGGATGAAGCCGCCGTAAGCGGCCTTTTTCTGCCGCAGGAAAAAGGCGGGGTCCACAGGCTTTTCCGCCGCCGCGGTCAGCGCCGCCAGGGCGGCCTCCGGGTCGGCGGACTCCCCGCTCAGGGTGACGTAGCTCTGGCCGGCGGCGTGGTCGAGCTCAAAGTAAAAGCTGTTGTTCAAAAGGCCCTTTTCGTAAAGCGCCAGATACGCCGGGGCGCTCTTGCCCCACAGGCACCGCAGGGCCAGCTCCGCCGTCAGCCGCTCCCGCAGCGCCTCCGGCCCCGTCGCCGCCGGGCCCAGCTTTATCCCGGCGCAGAACAGCGGCGCCGCCACGTCCATGATTCGCTGGGAGTGCCGTTCCACCGGCTCCAGGCCCGGGTCTGGGCCCCAGTCCCGCACCGGCAGCGGCGCCGGCTCCTCCGGCAGCTCCTCCCGGGCGATGCGCTCCACCGCCTCCGGGTCCACGTCCCCCGCCACGCACAGGGCCATGTTGGCCGGGATATAAAAGGCCCGGTGGCAGGCGTACAGGGTCTCGGTGGAGACCTCCGCGATGGAGGCCGCCGTGCCCGCCACATCGTCGCCCAGCGGGTGCTGCCCGCCGAACAGCAGCCGCAGGCAGTCCTGATAGACGGCCCAGTCCGGGTCGTCCTCGCCCTGGGCGATCTCCTGGCCGATGATGCCCCGCTCCTTCTCCACCGTCTCCGGGGTGAAATAGGGCGTGGAGACGAAGGCGAGCAGGGTGCGCAGATCGTCCTCGAAGCGGTCGGTGCAGGTGAAGTGGTAGCTGGTGACGGCATAGGACGTATAGGCGTTGGAGTCCGCCCCCCGGGCGGCGAAGACGCTGTCCACGCTGCCGTAGGGCATGTCGAACATCTTGTGCTCTAAGTAATGGGCCACGCCGGCAGGCGTGTCGCAGCGCTCTCCCTCCAGGGTGAAGCGCCGGTCCGCCCCGCCGAAGCTGGTCACGAAGGCCGCCCGGCACTTGCGCCAGCCGGGCTTGGGCACCACGTATACGGACAGGCCGTTTGGCAGCACGGACCGGTACAGCGTCACGCCCTGGCCGGGATATTCAATCGCTCTCATCCTCGTCCTCCCCACCGCTGAGGAAATACACCGCGTCGCACTCCATGCCCGCCGCGGCCTTGATCACGTCGTCCCTGGTCACGTCCTCCGCCAGGGCGGCCAGCTCCTCTGGGCCGTAGTCCAGGCCCAGAAGGTCCTGGACCAGCCAGAACTGCTCCAGCCCCTCCGGCTGATCCGTCAGGGCCAGCATATCGGCGCTCACGCCCGTGCGGGCGGTGCGCAGCTCGTCGTCGGTGAATCCGCCGTCCTTCACCGCCGCCACCTGCCGGCCTATGGCTGACAGGGCCTTTTCGCAGTCCGCCGGGTCGATGCCGCAGGACACGGTCACCACGCCCTTCACCGTGTCCAGGGTGGAATAGACGTAGTAGCACAGGCTCATCCGCTCCCGCACGTTCACGTACAGCCGGGAGTTGACATAGGCCGCGCCTCCGCCGCCCAGCAGGGCGTTCATCACCCGCAGCGCCGCCATGTCCGGCTCCTCCATAGCGTCCCCCAGCCGATAGCCCAGCGCCAGCTTTCCCTGGCCCACGTCCATCCGCTCGGTGAAGGACCGCAGGCCCTCCTCCACGGTGTTCATCCGAATGTCGGTGCCGATGTCCCCGTTCAGCTCTCCCCGGGGCATGGCGGCCAGCGCATCGGTCAGTGCCGCGGCCACCCGCTCCGCCGGGGCGGAGCCGCAGTAGAACAGCTCCATGGGGCACTCCGCCAGCAGGGTACGGTAGTGCCGGGTCAGGGCCACATAGCCGATGGCCCGGGCGGTCTCCTCGTCGCCCAGGGCGTCCACGGCATAAGCCTCCCCGGGGCACATCAGCTCGACGAGGCGGCTGTTGGCGTACGTCTCCCGGTCGTTGACCCGGGCGCGGATGTCCTGCAAAAGCTTCTCCCGCTCCCCATCCACATAGGCCGGCAGCAGCAGCCCGCCCCGGGTGTTGGGCGCCAGCAGCATCTCCCCCAGCAGGGCGATCACGTCCTCCAGCGGGTCCTCCCCGGCGGGCAGACAGGCCCCGTCCACCAGGTCCGCCACGAAGCCCACCGCTTGGATCTCGCCGATCTTGCGCACGGAGGGCTCTATGTGCGCGCCGTAAAGGCCGTCCAGCCGGGCCGCCAGGGCGGTCATGTCCGGCGCGCTCACCGTGCCCCGGCGCAGCACCCCGGGCAGCGCCGCGTTCTGCGCGGCGGTCTGCCGGTCCAGGCCGGTCAGCAGATGCAGGCTCAGCAGCGCCGTTTTGAATCGTTCCGTCCGCAGGCATGTGAGGTACACGCCCGGCATCAGCTCCCGCCGTGTCCGATCCATCCCGCTCACCTCCCGATCTGGAATATATTGCCACCGCGGCCGGAATATCACCATGTCGCGGTCTCAGGTCCCGATCATGCGCTTTTCAGCTAGTTTTTAGCTATTATAGCATATCTTCCAGTTCTTGAAAATAACAATCTGTAAACGATGAGGCAGGCGCCGTGCGCCTGCCTCCGTTATCGGATGGTGATCTTCCCGTCCCGGACCACGATCCGGCGGCCGCAGATGTCCGCCTCATAGCCGTCCCAGCCTGCGGGAAGCTTCGGCCGGACGGTGATCCGGCCGTTTTCCAGCCGGATGCCCAGCAGATCTTCCAGCACCACCCGGAAGAACCACCCGGCGGAGCCGGTATACCAGCTCCACAGGGCCTGGCCGTAGTGGTCCGGATCGGCGGACACGTCCGCCGCCAGCACCCAGGGCTCCGCGCCCCACTGCGCCGGCGGGTGGGCGGCCGGCAGCAGGTCCAGCAGCATGGCCGCCCCCGCGTCGGTGAAGCCCTCCCGCAGCAGCGCCGAGGCCAGCCACACCGCCCCGTGGGTATACTGGCCGCCGTTCTCCCGGATGCCGGGACCGCAGGAGCGGATATAGCCTGGGTCCCGGCCGCCGTCGCCGAAGGGCGGCGCGAACAGCTTCACCAGCTTGTGGGCCCGGTCGTAGAGCCGGTCCACCGCCGCGCGCAGGGCCGTGTGGACCCGCTCCCGGTCCGCCTGGGGGCAGAAGGCCGCCCAGCTCTGGGCGATGGAGTCGATCTGGCAGGCCGGGGCCCCGGCGCCGCCCAGAGGCGCGCCGTCCGCCCACCAGCCCCGGAGATACCACTGGCCGTCCCAGCTGCGCTCCGCCGCTGCGGCCAGCGCATCCGCCGCCTGGGCGTACCGGCGGCCGTCCTGGCCCAGCCGGTCCAGCAGGGCCGCGAACCGCCCGGCGGTGTGGATGAAAAACCAGGTGAGCCACTGGCTCTCCCCGCCCACCTTGTCCATGCCGTCGTTCCAGTCGCCGGACCCGGTACGCAGCAGCCCATGGGGCCCGCAGCCCCGGGCCAGGACGCACTCCAGCGCCTGGCGGGCATGGTCCAGCACCGCGCTCTCCTCCCGGGACAGGGCCGGCTCGAAGTACCGGTCCCGCTCCTCCGGCGCCAGAGGCGGGGCCTCCAGCCAGGGGGCCGTCCTTTGGCACAGGGCCTCATCGCCGGTCTTCTCCACATACTCGCACACCGCCCAGGGCAGCCAGATAAGGTCGTCCGAGCAGCGGGTGCGCACGCCCTTGGGCCCGGCGGGAGTCTCGTGCCACCAGTGGAGCACGTCCCCCTCCCGGAACTGGCGGGCGCAGCAGGTCAGGATGTGGCGGCCCGCCCGCTCCGGGGCGATGAGGAGCAGATCGACCGTGTCCTGCAGCTGGTCCCGGAAGCCCCAGGCCCCGCCGCTCTGGTACATGCTGGTCCGGGCCATGATCCGGCAGGCCAGGGTCTGATAGGCCGCCCAGCCGTTCATCATCCGGTCCAGCGCCTGGTCCGGGGTGTGGATGCGCACCCGGCCCAGCAGGCTGCGCCAGCCGTCCCGGACCCGGACCAGCTCCTTCGCCGCCCGCTCCGGCTGGGCCAGGGAGCGGAGGGTCTCGGCGCTCTCGTAGCCGCACACCAGCACGCTCACCCCGCCGCCCTTCCACAGCGCGCCGAAGCAGGGCCGCAGGCCCGCGCCCGTCCTGCCGTCCATCCGCCCGGCCAGCCAGGCAGCCTCGTCGCCGGTGAAGCCGGCCAGCTTCCGGCTGCACACCGCCCGGAACACCTGCTCCGGCGCGGCGGACCGGGGGTTCACCGCCGTGAGGCAGCCGTCCTCGACCCCGGTGATCACACAGGGGATATCCGCCCGCTCCGGCGTCAGCGCCAGGGGCAGGTACCATCCGATATAGGCCCCCTCGCCCCCCTCCACGATCATCACCCGCACGTCGTAGCCCCGGGGGACGAAGGCGGTGAGGGTGGCGTCCTCCCGCTCCCAGCGGGTCCAGCCGAAGCCGTTGGTCACCCGGCAGGGCCCGTCCCCGGCGAAGAGGCTCCGCCGGCCCTGGGCCGTCACCAGCTCCAGGGTCTCCCCGCCGCCGCCGGCGGCCGGATCGTTGCGCCAGGGGTCCACCGGCCGCTCCCGGGCGTTGTCCATCCACAGAAAGCCGCCGCCGCAGTCCGCCGCCAGGTATCCGAACCGGCCGTTGGTCAGCACGTTGCACCAGGCCCGGGGCGGCAAAGGCGGGGTCATATAGCTCACCGCGCCCCCGGCGAGATAGGTCACCGCCGGGGCCGTCCGGCCTCGGACGGGGAGCGCCCGCCAGGCGGGCAGGGGGGAGTACCGCCTGTCCGGCCGGGACAGGAGCACCGCCGCCGCGGCCACGTCCCCGCCGCCGGTGAAGCGCACGCCGCCCCGGGCCCCCTCGAAGGCGGCCAGGCCGTACTTATCCAGATACCGGCGCAGCTCGTCCCGGCGGGGGTGGAGATAGGCCCCGTCCTCGCCGGTGTGGATCGCCAGATCGAAGGCCGCGCCGCAGGCGGTGACGAGGGCGTGGCGCTTGATCATCCGCTTGGCCGCATCCAGGCTCTCCGACGCGTCCACGTACACGATGGGCAGCTCCCCGGACAGGCCCTGCTTCCACAGCGCCCCCCGGGTGGCGTCCGGCCGGGCCGCGACCCGGGGCGAGCACACGTCCGCCGCCAGGTCGAAGGCCGCGGCCAGGCCGTCCTCGCCCATGCCCAGCAGGGCGGCCATGGACCCGGCCATATCCGCCGTGCCCCCCAGGAGGATGCGCCGGGCGCCCTCCTCCGCCAAGGCGGCTGTCTCGCCGAAGCACAGCGCCATGGCCGCGCACCCGCCCTCGGGCAGCTGGGCGCGGATCAGGACCGGGCCCAGGGTCTGCCAGCCGCCGCCCTCCTCCAGGCACAGAGGCGCCGTGGCCGCCAGGCACAGCCAGCATTCCGGCACCGCGCCCCGGCTCAGCCGCCGCACCAGCACCGCCCCCCGGTGGACGGACACCTCCAGCCCCAGCCGCCAGAAGGCCGGGTGGGCAGCGTGGTCCGCCGCCGGGGCCAGCACCGGCTCGAAGCGCACGGTCACCTTCCCCCCGCTGGGGCCGGTGAGCCGCCGCAGCTCGCCCCTCTCCCCGCTGGCCACCGCCAGGGTCAGGCCGGTGACCCGGTCCGCCCGGCGGGCCGTGAAGGTGACGGTCCCGGCCTCATACCGCCAGGGGCACAGCGTCCCCTCCCGGCGGGAGGGCCCCGCCGGGATGCCGTCCACCGACACCGCGAAGCCCTCCTCCCGGTACATGACCAGCCCGCCGCAGGCCGCCCGGCACCGGCCGTCGTCGCAGGCCAGCAGGCTGTACACCCCGTTGGACATGGGGAACCAGGCGGGGGAGGAGGGCACGTGGCCCTGCCCCTCCCGCCGGAAGGCAGGCATATCCGGCCGGCTCTCCGGCGGCCGGGTCAGCGGGGACCGGCCCCGGCGCAGCACCGCCCCGCTGAGGGGCACCCGCTCCGCCAGCAGCGGCCGGAAGGCGGCGAAGGCCGGCCAGGACATGAAGTACCGCCGGAGCGCCCCGCCGTTCAGGCAGTTGGCGGCGGCGGCCAGGCTCATGCCCAGGTGGTGGCTCATGAAGCAGGCCACCACCTGTCCCTTTTTCCCCGCCCGGCCCGGGGTCAGATCCAGGGCCTCATAAAAGCCGTACCGGCCCCACATGCCCATGCCCTTCAGCCGGCGCAGGTTCTCCACCGCCGCCTTGGGATGCACGGCCAGGGCCAGGAAGCTGGCGTAAGGGGCGACGACCACCTCGCCGTCCACGTCCCGGCGCAGGGCCAGCGCCCCCACGCCGTGGGCCTTATAGCGGTAGTCCATGCCCGCGTCCAGGGAGAAAAAGGCGCTCTCCGAGCTGCCCCAGGGCGTCCGGGCCCGCCGGGCCCGCTCCCGCTGGGCATACAGACAGAACCGGCCCGTCTCCCACAGCATGGAGCCGTTCACCAGCGGCAAAAACAGCTCCGGCATCAGATATTCAAACATGGACCCGGACCAGCTGGCCAGGCCCCGCCAGCCGTCCAGGGCCAGCCGCGCCCGGCTCAGGGCCTGCCAGTGCCGGACGGGCACGTCCCCCCGGGCGCAGGCGATGAAGCTGGTCAGGCGGGCCTCCGAGGCCATCAGGTCGTAGTGCCCGGGGCTGGGCCGGTCGGACGTGGGGTCCAGTCCGATGCGGAAAAGCCGCTTTTTTTCGTCGTACAGCGCCCCCAGATCCGTCCCGTCCGCCAGGGTGCGGGCCCGCTCCGCCAGGTCGGGCCGGCCGTGGGCGGCCATGCCCGCCGAGAACGTATACAGGCAGGCGCACAGATTGCCGCTGTCCACCGCCGACACGTATGCCGGCTGCAGCGGCGCGCAGGTGCGGGTGTCGTACCAGTTGTAAAGATGCCCCCGCCACTTGGGCAGCTTTTCCACCGTGGTCAGGATATGCTCCGCCAGGGCGGCGGCGTCCCCCTCCGCGGCGGCGCCCAGCTCCATGGCCGCCAGGGCGGCCGTCAGGGCCAGGCCGATGTTGGTGGGGCTGGTGCGGTGGGCCGCCCCCTTGGGGGGCTGGACCTGCAGGTTGTCCGGGGGCAGCCAGTGGTCGGACCGGACGCACAGGTCGGCGAAATACCCCCATATGGCCCCGGCGGACTTGCGCAAAAAGGACCGGTCGCCGTCGGTCAGGCCGTTTTGGGCCGTCTGCTCCCGGCCGGTCAGCCGGGCGAACAGCGGCGCGCCCAGCCATACCACCCCCGCGGCCTTGCCGCCCGGTCCCGGGGCGAACGCCGTCAGGGCCAGGCCCAGGGCCAGATCGAACCACACCGCCGCCGGCAGTTCCCGGCCCTTCTCCGCCTGGGCCGCGGGGACCCACTGGAGCATGTTCCGGTGGCTCACCCCCATGCGCCACAGGGCGGTGCACGCCGCCGAGGCGCAGGTGTACCCCTCCCAGGGCAGCAGGATCAGCCGGGCGAACAGCCGGGTCAGCGACCCGCCCAAGCCACGGAGCACCCCGCTGCGGCACCGCAGGCGGGCGTCGCTGCGCCGGGCGAAGAGGCCGGCGAAGGCGTCCTGGACCGCCTCTGCCCCCAGGCATATCAGCGCCAGCAGCGCCGCCGGCCGGAAGGGGGCGGACAGCATCCCCAGCACCAGGGCCAGCAGCGCCGCCGGGGCCACCATGCTCCGGCGCAGGCTGTCCAGCAGCCGGAACCGCTCCAGCATGGGCAGGTCCCGGCCCGCGCCAAACAGCCAGGGCAGGTTCTGCCAGTCCCCCCGGGTCCAGCGGTGCAGCCGCCGGAACCAGGCCGCCGCCGTCACCGGCGAGCCGTCCGCCAGCTCCACGTCCCCCACGTATGCCCCCCGGAGGTAGGCCCCCTCCAGGGCGTCGTGGCTCAGGACCCGGCCGTCGCCGAACCGGCCGTCCAGGCAGGCCAGGTAGGCCGCCGCGTCCACCACGCCCTTGCCGGCGAAGCCGCCCCGGTCATAGAGGTCCGTGAACAGCTCCCCCGTGGGGGCGCCGTAGGGGTCCGTGCCCCCCTGGCCGGCGTAGATCCGGGCGAAATCCGTGGCCATGGCCCGGTCCAGCTCCACCGCCATCCGGGGGTGCAGCACCCCGTGGCCCCGGACCACCACGCCCCGCTCCACCGCCGGCGTCTGCAGGGGGTGCATGGCCGCGCCGATGAGCTGCCGGGCCGCGCCGGGGGCCAGGCGGGTGTCCGCGTCCAGGCACAGGATATACCGGGCGAACAGCGCCGCCTCGTCCCCCGCCAGGCACTTCAGCCGGTTGGGCCGGCCCTGGACCCGGCGGGCCAGCTCCAGGATGGCCCCCCGCTTGCGCTCCCACGGCGCATAGACCCGGTCCGCCCTGTTCCAGGACAGCTCCCGGGCCAGCAGGAAAAATCCGCCGCCGTATTTTTCGTTCAGCGCCTCCACCGCCGCCCGCACCGGCTCCAGCCGCCCCTCCGCCGGGGAGGGGAGCTGGGGGCTGTCGGGCAGGTCCGCCAGCAGGGCGAAGACGAGCTCCTCCCCGCAGTCCCGGCTGGCCAGCCGGTACTCCTCCAGCCGCCGGACCAGCCGGGGGCCGGTCACGTCGTCCGCCAGCAGGGCGGACACGGCGCACACCGTCCGGCCGTCCCGGCCCACGCCCTTATCCAGGGCCAGCCGGGGCAGCCGCCGGGGCCGGACGAGACGCAGCAGCGCCCCGTCCAGACCCACCCGGGTCAGCTCCGTCAGGGGCAGCAGCGCCAGCAGCGCCGTCCACAGGCTCCCCGTCAGGACCCCGGCCAGCACCGCCAGCGCCCCGGGCAGCGCCACCCGCGCCGCCACGTATCCCGCCCCGGTGCGCCGCTGGGGCGGGAACAGATATTCATGCAGCCCCGCCTCCAGGGCGGCCCGGGCCGTCTCCAGGGCGGGGACGCCCTGCTTTTTCGCCAGGCGCTGGATACGCGCCCGGTACTGGGCCCGGCTGGCCTCGTCCATGGCCGGATACACCCCGTCCTGCCGCAGGAGCCGGTCCACCGGGTCGGAGGACTCCAGCGCGTCGGTCAGGTCCATGTCCGCCACCGTCCGCAGGGAGCCGAAAAGCTCCGCGGCCGCCGCCCCGTCTGTGTCCGGCTCCGCCAGCTCCTCCAAAAGCGCAGCGCGAAGGGCGGCCCCCACCAGGGCCGCCTCGTTCTCCGGAAGCTCGGTCTGCCGGCGGGCGCCGGTGAGGAAGGCGGCGACGCGCTGCTCCGTCACCGGGCCGGCCTTGACCAGCCGGCGGCACAGCTTCACCAGCGCCGCCCCGTCCCGGCACCGGCGGATGCGCCCACCCGCCCGGAGGGCGGCCATGGCCAGCTCCGCCTCCCGGCTGGCCAGGTATTCGTTGTCGGCGAACCACTCGCTCTGGCCCGGGTCCTTGGCCTTGGCCGATATCTCGGCCATGGTCCGGCCCAGGCGGGCGGCCGCACGGCGGCCGGACACGGTCCTGTTGACGGGGATGCTCCTGGCCGACTCTTCGCCCCATCCGGCCAGGCGTTCAGTGCTTATCTTTTCCATACCTGGTATCTTTTCCGCCGGGGCAAAAAATATACCGTCCCGGACCTGCCGGGACGGTATAGAAAACGCAGGATGTCAAATGGCCGGGCGAGCCTTATGTGTGGCCGGTGCCGTGGCACCAGCGGCAGCGGCCGGTGCCGTTGCAGTCGGAACAGATCTTGTCGTTCCGGCCGGTGACGTAATCGTATGTATAGCCCGAGCCGTCGCAGTTGTCGCATCGGCCGGAGCCGTCGCACATGCTGCAGGGAGGGCTGTAATCGGTGCCGCCGTCGGAAAGGTCGAGGCCCCCGCCGGAGGAGGCGCCGCCGCTCAGGTCCGTCACGTCCCCGCCCCACCGGTCGCCGTCGTCCACAAAGGTGAACTCGTTGGCATAGCAGACCGTCATGCCGCAGGCGCCCCGGACAAAGTCCTCGCTGTACGCCACCACCACGGCACATGGTCCGTAATCATCGGCATAATTGACGGTCCCTGTGGAGGCGCTGCCGGTATAGTCGAAAAAGCTGCGATAGAATATCTGACCGGTGTACTCGGTGTAATCAGCCTCCCGGCTTTCCACTTCCTTCAGCTGAAACCGGCTGTCTTCCGCCAGAAGCTGCACATACGCCTCTATGGCGGGCAGATCCTCCAGATCCATGTAGTAGGACACCAGGAGCCCCCCATAGGCCTCCATATCCTCGCCCCGGGCGAGCTGACCGTCGAACCAGGCGTCCGGGCTGGGCAGATAGGTGCTGTATGCGTCATAGGTCACGTTCCCGCCGCCCGCCGCCGGGTCCGACGGGTCGGAGGCGGGTCCCTCGTCAGACACATTGGGCTGCGCGTCGGACACATCGGGCAGCTCACCGATGTCCAGAGCGACAAGGTCGTCCGGGTCCACCTCTATGGGGAAGTCCTCGCCCCAGGCCAGGGCCACCACCAGAACATCCTCGTCCAGCCACAGCTGATGCACCGCGAAGTCGCAGTATTTGCCGCTGCGCATGGCGGTGACAGAGCCCACCTTCCGGCTCAGGTACCGGTACAGCGCCTCCCGGTCCGTGTCGTTGTCGCTGCCGGAGAAGCCGCTGTCGAGATCCTCCTTGCTGACCCGGAGCACATCGCCGCAGCTGTCCAGCTGGTTGGTATAGACCTCGAACAGGTCCACGCCGGTCTGGGGGGCCGTATAAAAGTACAGCAGCAGGCCGGTGGCGTTCTCGTCGTCATAGATATCCCAATCCACCAGCTCCGAGCCGTCCGGCAGATCGCCGAACCACTGCAGCGGCTTGAACAGGTGGTCTTCGTCCATGCCGCCCTCGTCCGACGCCGCCTGGGCCTGGCACGAGGCCAGGGCCAGGAACAGGACCAGGACCAGGATGAGGCATAGCAGTTTTTTCATCGCCGTCTCCTTTCTCTTCGCCGCCGCGACGGCGGGCAAGAGGTCAACGGTCATATAAAATATACTTGATCGTACCATATATGGCGCATATTTGCAACCCTGTCAAGAAAAATGCTTGACACCCGGCCCGGGATGGTGTATGATAGGCAGGCTGTAAAGCAAAGTCCTTGACAGAAGGAGGCGGTCCCGGATGGAAACGACCCCCCTGGACCGGTCCCTGCTGCTGGACTTTTACGGCGAGCTGTTGACGGAAAAGCAGCGGCGGACCTGCGAGCTGCACTGGAACGAGGACCTGTCCCTGGCGGAGATCGCCCAGCTGGACGGGCTCAGCCGCCAGGGCGTGTGGGACGTGCTGCACCGGGCGGAGGCCGCCCTGCGGGAATATGAGGCCCGGACCGGTCTGGTCCGGCGGTTTCTGGAGCGGCGGGAGGCCATCGCCTCCATCCGGGAGGAGCTGGCGGCGCTGCTGCCAGACGACGAGCGGGGCCGGGACATCCTCTCCCGGCTTGAGGGTTTGATGTAATGGCATTCGAGAGCCTTTCCGAAAAACTGAACGGCATCTTCAAGAAGCTCCGGGGCAAGGGCCGCCTGAGCCAGGCGGACATCAAGGACGCCATGCGCCAGGTGCGGATGGTGCTGCTGGAAGCGGACGTGAGCTACAAGGTCGTGAAGGACTTTGTGAAGACCGTGTCCGAGAAGGCTGCCGGCCAGGAGATCCTGGAGAGCCTGAATCCCGCCCAGATGGTCATCAAGATCGTCAACGAGGAGATGACCGCCCTCATGGGCGGCCAGGCCGTGCGGCTGAACTACTCCTCCAAGGTGCCCAGCGTGGTGATGGTGGTGGGCCTGCAGGGCGCGGGCAAGACCACCAACACCGCAAAGCTGGCCGCCTTCGTGAAAAAGCAGCAGAACAAGCGGCCCCTTCTGGCCGCCTGCGACGTGTACCGCCCCGCCGCCATCCAGCAGCTGGAGACCGTGGGCGCCCAGGTGGGCATCCCCGTGTTCCAGATGGGACAGGCCGACCCGGTGGATATCGCCAAGGCCGCCGTGGAGCACGCCAGACGCCACGGCAACGACCTGGTGTTCCTGGACACCGCCGGCCGGCTGCACGTGGACGAGACCCTCATGGAGGAGCTGAAGCGCATCAAGGCCGCCGTGGAGCCGGCGGAGATATTGCTGACCGTGGACGCCATGACCGGCCAGGACGCGGTGAACGCCGCCACCGCCTTCGACGAGGCGCTGGGCATCACCGGCGTGATGCTCACCAAGCTGGACGGCGACGCCCGGGGCGGCGCGGCCCTGTCCGTGCGGGCGGTCACCGGCAAGCCCATCAAGTTCGCCGGCACCGGGGAGAAGCTGGACGCCATCGAGGTGTTCCACCCCGACCGGATGGCCAGCCGCATCCTGGGCATGGGGGACGTGCTCACCCTCATCGAGAAGGCGGAGCAGGCGGTGGATGAGAAGAAGGCCGCGGAGATGGCCGACAAGCTCATGAAAAACCGCTTCACCCTCCAGGATTACCTGGAGCAGCTGCGGTCCATGAAGGACATGGGCTCCATCGAGGACCTGATCGGCATGGTGCCGGGCATGGACGCCAAGGCCCTGAAGGGGGCCAAGGTGGACCCCAAGGCCATGAGCCGCACGGAGGCCATCATCCTGTCCATGACGCCCAAAGAGCGCAACGATCCCCGCATCCTCAACGCCAGCCGCAAGCGGCGCATCGCCGCCGGGGCGGGGGTGTCCGTGGTGGACGTCAACCGGCTCCTGAAGAGCTTCGACGCCATGAACCTCATGGTCAAGCAGATGTCCGGCTCCCGCAAGGGCCGGAAGATGGCCCGGAAGATGGGCATGTTTGGCATGTGATTTCAACATCCCAAAAGGGTTTGAAAAATAAAAATACCATCAATATTTTTGGAGGAAACAAAATGGTCAAGATCCGTCTGAAGAGACAGGGCGCCAAGAAGGCCCCCTATTACCGCATCGTGGTGGCTGACAGCCGCTCCCCCCGGGACGGCCGGAACATCGAGGAGCTGGGCACCTATGACCCCATGGCCAAGCCCGCGTCCATCCAGATCGACCTGGAGCGCGCCAAGTACTGGATCGGCTGCGGCGCTCAGCCCACCGATACCGTCCGCGGTCTTCTGAAGCTGGCCGAGGCCCAGCAGGCTCCCGCCGCCGAAGCGGCTGAGTAAGACGGAGACGTCTTATGAAGGAACTGCTGACCTATATCATCCAGAGTCTTGTGGACAACCCGGATAAGGTCACTGTGGACGAGCACACCGAAGGCGGCGCCACCGTATACGAGGTCCGGGTGGCGGACGGGGATATGGGCAAGGTCATCGGCCGCCAGGGCCGGATCGTGCGCCAGATCCGCGTGCTGATGAAGACGGTGGCCCAGCGCCAGGGCAAGAAGATCTCCGTCGAGATACTGGATTGAAAAAACGATATTTAGAAGCGGGGCAGATCGTGAACACCCACGGCGTCCGGGGCGAGGTGCGCATCCAGCCCTGGGCGGACGAGGCGGCGTTTCTGACCCGCTTCCGCCGGTTTTATATCGACGGCGCGCCGGTGAAGGTGCGCTCCTGCCGGGTGCACAAGCAGATGTGCGTGGCCGCCCTGGAGGGCGTGGAGGACGTGAACGCCGCCATGGCCCTGAAGGGCAAGGTGCTCTTCATCGACCGGGAGGACGCCCGGCTGCCCGCCGGGACGGTGTTTTTGCAGGACATCATCGGCGCCCGGTGCGTGGACGAGACCGGCCGGGAGCTGGGCACGGTGGAGGATATCCTCTCCGAGCCCGCCGCCAGCGTGCTGGTGGTGCAGGGGGAGCGGGAGATCCTGATCCCCGACGTGCCCGCCTTCGTGCTGCGAAAGGACGCGGACGCCGGCCTGGTCACCGTGCGGCTGATCGACGGCATGTAAGAGCATAGGGAATAGAGGGCCTGTCCGCTGGGACGGGCCCTCTTTTTGCTTGCCCATATCAATCACCGCTTGATTTTTCTCAAAATCGCCTGCGTTGTATTCAACGGTGGATTTAGTTATAATACAACCATCGCTTGAACAAGGAGGCGCTTCGGATGAAGACGGAGCTGATCGGCGAGCAGATCGCCCGGTACCGGAAGGCGGCGGGCATGACCCAGGAGGAGCTGGGCAGGGCCGTGGGGGTGAGCACCCAGGCGGTGAGCCGGTGGGAGTGCGGCGGGGCCCCGGACGTGACGCTGCTGCCGGCCATCGCGGACAGGCTGCACGTGACGGTGGACGCCCTGTTCGGCCGGGAGAGCGGCCCGGCCAAAAATATGTCCAACGACCTTATCCAGTGGATGCGGTCCATCCCGGAGAAGGACCGGCTGACCGGCCTGACCCGGCTTTTGTGGGAGGCGGCCATTTACGGCATCAGCGACAGCCTCTTTGACGCGCCCTGGATCGCCTATCCTGAAAAGGCGGAGCTGGACAAACCAAGCCTGTTTGGCGAGGGCAAGGCGCTGATGCGCACGATGACAGGCACCGACGCCGGCTACCTCCTGGGCGTGGGCGCGGAGGACTACTCCTATTTCGGGGTGTTCCCGGAGCCGGAGGAGGGCTATGAGAGGTACCTTTTGACCGACGGGGAATACCGGGAGCTGTTCGCCGCCCTGGCGCTGCCGGGGGCCATGGAGGCGCTGCGGTACTTCTGCCGGAGCCGGGAGGGACATTATGCCCCGGCGGTGGTGGCCGGCGCTGCGGGCGTGCCGCTGCCGGAGACGGAGCGGGCGCTGGAGGCGCTGACGAAGGCGAACCTGCTGGAGAACGAGCAGATCACCATGCCGGAGGGGCCGGTGAGCGTCTATGCCCTGCGGAATTTCAGCGGCGTCGTGCCCCTTCTGACCTTTGCCCGCTGGGCAGGACAGGGCAACGGGCTGAATCTGGTGGGCAACCTGATGCGGGAAAAGTGCTTTGAAAAGGGGGCGGGGAGCGATGAAAAGCAAAAAGCCTGATCCCGCCCGGCCCTATATCCAGGCCTTTTACGAGCACAACCGCCTTCGCCTTTTGGCCACGGCGGCGCTTTATATGCTGCAGATACCAGCCGTGCTCCTGGTGTCGTGGGTGCTGGGAGCGGTGATCGACGCCGTCACGGCGCTGGACGCCGCCAGGCTGGTCCGGCTGTTATGGGCGGCGGCGGGCGTGGCGGTGTTCCTGGGCGTGGCGGAGGCGCTGTATTACCGGGCCCTCAGCGGCTGGATGGGCCGGGCGCTGCGCCAGTACAAATCCTGCACCTTTCGGCGGCTGGCCGAAAAGAGCATCAGCGCCTTTACCAAAGAGAACACCGGGCGGTATCTGTCCGTTCTCACCAGCGATGTGACGGTGATCGTCTCCGACTATCTGCAAAGCCTGTTCGATCTGATCATGCTGCCCTTGAATTTTGTGGCCATCCTGGTGTTTCTGCTCACCTACAGCCCGGCGATGACGGGAGCCGCTCTGGCGCTGTGCGTGCTGCCACTGCTGGGGGTGACTGTTTTCAGTCCGGAGCTGGCCCGGCGGGAAAAAGCCCTCAGTGACGCAAACGAGGGCTTTGTGGGAAGGGTCAAGGACCTGCTGGCCGGCTTTGCCGTCATCAAGAGCTTCAAGGCCGAGCCGGAGGCGGGGCGCATCTTCGACGG
>CANQSF010000020.1 GCA_947626345.1 uncultured Oscillospiraceae bacterium
TACTTCTTGCCCACCTCCATGACCACGTCGGAGTACATCTGGATGAAGCGGCGATAGCAGTCCCAGGCCCAGCGGGGATTGCCGGACTTGCGGGAGAGCACGTCCACCACGGTCTCGTTCAGACCCAGGTTCAGGATGGTGTCCATCATGCCGGGCATGGAGGCCCGGGCGCCGGAACGGACGGAGACCAGCAGGGGGTTCTCGGCGTCGCCGAACTTCTTGCCGGTGATCTGCTCCAGTTTGGCCACATATTCCATGATCTGCGCCTGGATGTCCTCGCCGATCTTCTTGCCGTCGTCATAGTAACGGGTGCAGGCCTCGGTGGTGATGGTGAAGCCCTGGGGCACGGGCATGCCGATGTTGGTCATCTCGGCCAGGTTGGCGCCCTTGCCGCCCAGCAGCTCACGCATATCGGCGCGGCCCTCGGTGAACAGATAGACGTACTTCATTACTTGGGGTTCCTCCTTTAATTCCTGTGTATTAATATTTATAATTTTTCCATGTTTTGCCCCTATATTAAACGGCAAGATGTGCCGGTTGTCAAGGCGTTTTCCGCTTTTTCGGAAATGTTTGTCTATTAATATAGTGCCGTCCCCGCCGGGAGCGGATATTGCTGGCAGGACTGCATAATCCCGCCGCCCCGGCGCATACTAACGGCGAGGTGATAGAACGATGTCCAGCAAAAAGCACAGCAGCCAGACCAACTCTCAAAAGAACAAGGGCCAGAACGACTCTCAGCCCAAGAACGGCGGCCAGCAGGGCTCCGGCAAGGACCAGACCGGCTCCCAGAATTGAAGGCACGGCCCTGACGTGACAGGGGCTGATCCGCGGCTGGACCCGGAGACCAGGCTCGTCGCCAAGTACGACAGCACCGGTATCGCAAAATACCCCACCGGTACCCGGGAGGATATGGGCATGCGGGTCCGGGACGACTTCCCGGAAGAACACATCCAGTGACCCATCGCAAAGAGCGATGTCCCATCGGACGCCTCCCCTGCGCAAGGGTGGCGTCCCACAAAGAAAGAGAGCTTCCCGGCGGGAAGCTCTCTTTTGATCGTGTTTTTGCTCAGCCATTGGTGCACACGCCGTTGCCGGCAGCGGTCCAGCCGTCGGGAACGGCCTCGTTCCGGGCCATCATGCCGTCGGCCTTCAGGTAATACCACTTGCCGCCGGAGCTCACCCACTTGCTGGTCTGGAGCGCGCCGGACTTGTCGGCATAGCGGTAATCGCCGCCTCCCAGCTTGATCCAGCCGGTCTTCATGACGCCGGCTTCGTCCAGAAAGTAGTTCTTGCCATCGATCACGGCCACCTGGTCGTAGAACATATAGCCGTTGTCCAGGTAATACCACTTGCCGCCGGACTTCATCCAGCCGCTCTTGCCCGCGCCGCTGCCGGTGAAATAGTACCACTCGGTATACGTACGGTCCTCACCCGTAAAGTAGTCCGTGCCGGTGTAGGTGAACTTCTTCCAGCCGGTCTGCATCACGCCGGACTTATTGAAGCAGTACCACTTGCCGCCGATCTGAGCGAGGCCGGTGTCTCCCACAGTATCGTATTCGCTCTGGCAGTACATAGCGCCGTCGCTGGGATCGAAATAATACCACTTGCCGCCGAGAGCCAGCCAGCCGTGGACCTTCTTGTTGTCCTTATAGTAATACCAGCGGGTGCTGGTCCGGGTCACCGGATGGCCGTTCTCGTCCACGTCCTCATAGCTCTCCGTGACCTTGTCCCAGCCGTTTTTCACGTCCGGGAGGGTCTTGTCCTTCACCGTGAACTTCAGCTCGTCGCCGGTCACCTTCAGATCCATGTGATTGATGAGGGTATCGCTGGGCCAGCTGCCGACCACCTCGGCGCCGCTGACGGTGACCTCATAGTCGCACCCGTAATGGATGCTGATGACGTCGCTCTCACCGCCGCCGAACGCCGTATAGCCGCTCGTCTTGCCGTTCTCCAGCTCATTGCCGCCGAGATCGAGATCGACCGGGCCCAGGCCAAAGCCCTTGCCGCCGGTGACCGACCACTTGACGATCGTGTAGGGTGTGGCCGCGGAGACGGTCAGCGTCACATCGCCGCTGGCGGAAGAGGTATCGAAGGTAAACACCCGATACACCTCGCTGCCCGACATATAGTTGGAGAGGCTGCCATATATCGTCTTGCCCACGTCCTTGGCGGTGACCTGATAGCCGTTTTTCACGACCATTTGCATGTAACCGCCGGATACCGCCTCGCCATCAGCGGCGCTGTGGAATTCCAGCACCCCTCCGACGCCCTGTATCGTAACGGTGGGCACCACGCCATTCACATCGCCCGCGATCACGATCTTGCCCGGGGCCGCCACAGCGGCGGCGGGCTCGTCGGGAGCGGCAGGCTCCTCAGGGACCCCGGCAAGCTCTTCCTCCACGGGCTCCCCGGTGGCATCGGCAGGCTCCCCGGCAGGCTCCTCCTCAGTAGTCTCCGGCTCCTCGGCCGGCGCGGCGGTCGCCTCCGCGGGAGCCGCCTCCTCCGCCGGCTCGTCCGCGAAGGCGACGGTCCCCAGGGAGAGGATCATCACCAGTGCCAGAAGCAGGCTGATAATGCGTTTGCTCATTTCACGATCCTCCTTGTATCATTTGTTGTTGTATACGGTCTACATTCGTACAGCAACATATTACCCCCCCCCGGCACGGATTTGTCAATAAAAAAGACGGGAGCGCCTGGCTCCCGTCCTCTGTTTTGCTAAGCTCATCCGATGTCCCCTTTGTCCACCAGGGCGACCTCCATCTCGAAGGTCTCCCCGTCCCGGTAGACGGTGAGAGTGATGGTGTCGCCCACCTGCAGGCCCTCCTTGATGAAGTTCACCTCCGCCACGCTGGCCACGCTCCGGCCGTTGACGGCGGTGATCACGTCGCCCTCCCGCAGGCCCTTCTCCAGCGCGTCGGAGCCCTCGTTCACCTCTGTCACATAGATGCCCTGGGGCAGGCCGTATACCTCTCTGGCCTCGGCGCTCACCGCCCCGGCCACGATGCCGATGGTGGGCTCGCCGGACACCACGCCCTGCTCCAGCAGCTGGTCGGCGATCTGCTTGACCACCGACGAGGGGATGGCGAAGCCGATGCCCTCCACCGTGGCGTCATAGGAGTGCATGATCTTCATGTTGGTGATGCCGATGACCTGGCCGGCGCTGTTGATCAGCGGGCCGCCGGAGTTTCCCTCGTTCAGGGCGGCGTTGGTCTGCAGCAGGGTCATGCTGTGTCCGTTATAGACCACGTTCCGGTCGATGGCGGAGATGATGCCGTTGGTCATGGTGCCGGCATAGGCCTCCCCCAGGGGGTTGCCGATGGCGACGGCCTCGTCCCCCACCTTCATCTGGTCGGACTGGCCGAACACGGCGCAGGGCAGGTCCTGGGCATCCACATGGATCACCGCGATGTCGCTGGCCGTGTCCGCCCCCACCAGGGAGGCGTCCAGCTGCCGGCCGTCGGCGAACATCACCGTGGCGCTGTCGCAGCTCTGCAGCACGTGGGTGTTGGTGACGATATACCCGTCCGGGGAGAACACCACGCCGGTGCCCCAGCCGAAGCTGGTCCCGTCCACATAGGTGGTGATGCCCACCACCGCCGGGCTCACCATGTCGTATATCTCCTGCAGGGACAGCTCCTTTTTCGAGCGGGTCCGGAGCGTGAGCGTCACGCCGGAGCCGGTCTCCGCCTGGGGCAGGAGGATCTCGTCGGAGCGGGTATAGTACTGGTCGAAGTAATCCCGGAAGTCGTCGAAAAACTCCGGCGGCACGCTGTCGCTCTGGCCGCTCTCCGGCTGGGAGGGCAGCGCGGCGCTGCCGCCGGCAGGCAGCTCCCGGAGCCGGCGGCCCCAGATCACGCCCTGCCAGACCGCCGCGGCCAGCGCCAGGCAGACCAGCACCGCGCACACCGCGATCCACACCGCCTTGGACCGGCCGGAGGAGCGGGCGGGGCCGGGTGCGGGGCCGGCGGGCCGGGTGTATCCGCTGTCGGTCCTGCCCGACGGGGCCGCCGGCGGGGCCGGGGGCGCGGGCGGGGCATACCAGTTGTCCTTCCGGGGGGTCATATCTTGGGCCATTGGGGGCTCCTCCTTGTTTTTTTCGCGCCGGATGCCGCCTCGCCGCCGACGCTCTCGCTCTTGGCGCCCCGGCCGGTCTCGGCCAGGGCCAGGGTGAAGGTGAACACCGTCACGCCGTTCTCACTGGTGACGAAGATGTCCTGGTCGTGGGCGGCCAGGATCTGCCGGACCATGTAAAGGCCCAGTCCCACGCCCTCCCGGTCCTGACTGCGGGACCGGTCCGCCTTGTGGAACCGGTCGAAGATCAGGGGCAGCTCCTCCCGGGGGATGGTGCGGCCCACGTCCTGCACGGCGGTATAGGCCTTGCCGTTCTCCTTCCAGATGCTGACGGTGAGAGCGGTGCCGGGGGCGGCGAACTTGATGGCGTTGTCCACCAAATTGTAGACCACCCGGGTCAGAGAGTCCGGGTCCCCCCGGACCAGCAGCGCGTCCTCCGGCAGGTTCAGGTCCACGGTCATGTTCTTTTTGTCCACCCGCTCCTCGAAGCTGAGCATGGTCTGCAGCACCGTCTCGCCCAGATCGAAGGTCCGCTCCCGCAGGGCCGGGTCCCCGTCCTGGAGCCGGGACATGTCCAGCATGGTCCGCACCAGGCGGCCCAGCCGCTTGGTCTCCGAGGAGATGGTCTGCAGATATTTCTTCTCCTCCGACTGGGGGATGGTGCCGTCCAGCAGCCCGTCGGCGAAGCCGGCGATGGAGGTCATGGGCGTGCGCAGCTCATGGGAGACGTTGGCGATGAACTCCCGGCGGCGGGACTCGTTGCGCTCCAGGCTGTCGGCCATGGTGTTGAACGCCTGGGTCAGGGTGCCGATCTCGTCCTCGTCGGGATAGGGGCTGACCCGGGCGCTGTAATCCCCCCGGGCGAACCGGTGGGCGGCCTCGGCCATCTCGTTCAGAGGCCGGGCCAGACGCCGGTCGTTGGCGTATTCAAAGGCCACCGCCACCGCCAGCACCCCCACGGCGATGATCACGAACACCATCAAAAAGCCGCCCCACACGCCGAAAAAGCCGGAGCCGGCGTAGTTGACGAAGGCATAGCCCGCCACGGCGCCGTTCTCGGCGGTGATGGGCTCCGCCACCACATAATACATCCCCTCGTAAAACCCGTCAAGGTTGGTCAGCTCCTCATAGCTGCCCTCCCGGCGCAGCTGGTCCATCACGGACTGGGGCAGCTGCCGGCCGATGTAGGGGGAGGAGGCGCTGCGGTCGGAGCTGGTCACCACCCGGCCGTCGTCGTCGCAGATGAAGATGTGGTCGCCGGTGCTCTGGGCGATGGCGGCCAGGTTCATCCGGGTCTCCCAGCTGCCCAGCCCCTGGCCGGCGTGCATGGCCTGGGCGTACCGGCACACCTCCTCGGCGGTGGCGTACAGGCTCTCCTGCTTCTCCCGGATGAGGAAGGCCCGGCCCATCAGGAACATGGTGGCTCCGAACACCACAAAGCACACCGTGAACATGGCGGTGGTCACCATGAAGTTCCGGTAAAAAACGCTTTGCTTCACGGTTATGCTTCCCCGACCTCGAACTTATAACCCACGCCCCACACGGTCTTCAGCCGCCACTGGTCGGAAACGCCCTCCAGCTTCTCCCGCAGGCGCTTGATGTGCACGTCCACGGTGCGGCTGTCGCCAAAATAGTCGAAGCCCCACACCTCGTCCAGCAGCTGGTTGCGGGTGTACACCCGGTTGGGCGCGCTGGCCAGATGGAACAAAAGCTCCATCTCCTTGGGGGGCGTGTCCACCTTCGTGCCGTTCACCACCAGCTCGTAGGAGTCCAGGTCGATGATGAGCTTGTCGAACTCCAGCCGCCGGGACCTGCTCTCCTCCTGCGGGCCGTCGGTGCGCCGGAGCACCGCGTGGACACGTGCCAGCAGCTCCTTGACCTCAAAGGGCTTGGTGATATAGTCGTCCGCGCCCATCTCAAGACCGGCCACCTTGTCCCGCGTCTCGCCCTTGGCGGTGAGCATCACGATGGGCGTCCGGGAAAAGCCCCGGATCTCCCGGCAGACCTGCCAGCCGTCCTTCACCGGCAGCATGATGTCCAGCAGCACGATATCCGGCTCGGCGCTCCGGGCCAGGTCCACACCCCGTCCGCCGTCCGCCGCCTGGAGCACCTCGAATCCGTCCCGCTCCAGATACAGCCGCAGCAGCTCCGAGATGTTCCCGTCGTCCTCCACGATCAGCGCCTTTTTTGCCATGGCCGCATCCTCCTTTCCGCCCCGTCCCGCGGGATCGGGGCCCGTTGTTCATTCTATCCCAATTATAATCCCCATCGCAACCCTTGGGTGAACAAAATGTAAAAATTCCCACGACAGCAAAAAAAGGTCTTTACTTTAGCTCGCTAATGTGGTAGCATGCTAAATACAAACTCACAGGAGGACATTTCCCATGAAAAAGACACTTGCTCTCATCCTCGCGCTGCTGATGGTCGCGTCCCTGGCCGGCTGCTCCGGCTCCGGCTCCTCCGACGCGGAAAGCGATATGGCCTATGTACAGGAAAAAGGCACCCTAGTGGTGGGCGTCACCGAGTTCGAGCCCATGGACTACCGGGACGCCGACGGCAACTGGATCGGCTTCGACGCGGATATGGCCAAGGCCTTCGCAGAGAGCCTGGGCGTGGATGTGGAGTTTCAGGAGATCACCTGGGACTATAAGACCCAGGAGCTGGAGAGCAAGGCCATCGACGTGGTCTGGAACGGCATGACCCTCAACGACGAGGTGACCACCGCCATGGAGTGCTCCAACGCCTACTGCCAGAACGCCCAGACGGTGATCCTGCCGGCGGACAAGGCCGGCGACTATGCCGCCATCGAGGATATGAAGGACCTGGTCTTCGCCGTGGAGGCCGGCAGCGCCGGCAAGGCCGAGGTGGAGGCGCTGGGCTATCAGTTCACCGAGGTGGAGAGCCAGGCAGCCGCGCTGATGGAGGTGGACGCCGGCACCTCTGACGCCGCCGTCATCGACCTGCTCATGGCCGCCGCCATGGTGGGCGAGGGCACCAGCTACGCCGACCTCACCAACACCGTGAACCTCAACAGCGAGCAGTACGGCGTGGGCTTCCGCAAGGGCTCTGACCTGGCAGCGGCGCTCAACGACTTCTTTGCCGCCAGCTACGCCGACGGCACCATGCAGGCCCTGGCCGAGACCTACGGCGTACAGGCCGCCCTCATCCAGCAGTAATCCCTCCCCGCCCCGCTTCCGGGGCCATCCCATGATCCGAGGTCACCGTCTATGAAACTGATGCTCCAGCAGTTCCCCATCGTGTTCCAGGCGCTGAACGTGGGCTTTCTGCAGACGCTGAAGCTGTTTCTCGTCACCGGCCTTGGGGCCATCCCCCTGGGCCTGGTGATCGCCTTCGGCTCCATGAGCCGCTTCAAGCCCCTGAGCGCCCTGACACGGCTGGTGATCTGGGTGGTGCGGGGCACGCCGCTGATGATCCAGCTGCTGATCATCTACTACTTCCCCGGCATCGTGCTGGACAACAACTGGTGGGGCGGCGGCGAGAGCGGACGGTTTTTGGCCTCCTCCATCGCCTTCATCTTCAACTACGCCTGCTATTTTTCCGAGATCTACCGGGGCGGCATCCAGTCCATCCCCAAGAGCCAGCAGGAGGCGGGCCTGGTGCTGGGCATGACCCGGGGACAGATCTTCCGCAAGGTGACGCTCCTGCAGCTCATCAAGCGCATCGTGCCCCCCATGTCCAACGAGATCATCACCCTGGTGAAGGACACCGCCCTGGCCCGCATCATCTCCCTGCAGGAGATCATCTGGGCCGGCCAGTCCTTCATGAAGGGCTCCCACGGCATCGCCGGGGCCATCTGGCCGCTGTTTTTCACCGCCGTATACTACCTCGTCTTCAACGGCGTGGTCACCGTAGCCCTGGGGCGGCTGGAAAAGCGGCTGGACTATTTCCGCTGAGGGGAGGCAGGCACATGGCTGTATTGGACGTGACCGACATCCGCAAGCGCTTCGGCCAGACCGAGGTCCTCCGGGGCATCAGCTTCTCTCTGGAGAAGGGGCAGGTGCTGAGCGTTATCGGCTCCTCCGGATCCGGCAAGACCACCCTGCTGCGGTGTCTGAACTTTCTGGAGACGCCGGACGCCGGCGCCATCGCCGTGAACGGCGAGACCCTTTTCGACGCCGCCGCGCCCGCCGCCCTGAAGGAGGCGGAGATACGCCGCCGGCGGCTCCACTTTGGGCTGGTGTTCCAGTCCTTCAACCTGTTCCCCCAGTATACCGCCCTGGAGAACGTGACCCTGGCCGGGAAGCTGCTGGCCAGACAGTCGCCGGACTTCCGGGACCGGAAAAAGGAGACTCTCTCCCGCATCGACGCCGAGGGCCGCGACCTGCTGACCCAGATGGGCCTGGCGGACCGGATGGGGAACTATCCCCACCAGCTGTCCGGCGGCCAGCAGCAGCGGGTGGCCATCGCCCGGGCCCTGGCCCTGAAGCCGGACATCCTCTGCTTCGACGAGCCCACCAGCGCCCTGGACCCGGAGCTGACCCGGGAGGTGCTGCGGGTGATCCGGTCCCTGGCGGAAAAACGCACCACCATGATCATCGTCACCCACGAGATGGACTTCGCCCGGGACGTGTCCAGCCGGGTGCTGTTCATGGACGGCGGCCAGGCGGTGGAGGAGGGCCCCCCCGAGCAGGTGCTGTCCGCCCCCGTCCAGGAGCGCACCCGCCGGTTCCTGGACAGTTATACTACCCGCCGCCCTTGATTTTCCCGTCGATATCGGGTAATATAAAAACCGCACGGATACCGTGCGGTTTTTATCACCTCCAAGGAGGATCGGCATGAGATCATTCCGGGCCATGGTGTGCCTGTTTCTGTGTTTTGCGCTGCTGGCGCCCCTCGGCGGCTGCGACGACAGCGGCGGCTACCGGGTGGTGGACGACTACTCCGGCGAGACCAACTACTACATGGCCTTCCGCAAGGGGGACCGGCTGCGGGATTACGTGTCCGCGGCGCTGGAGGAGCTGGCCGCCGGCAGCACCCTGCGCATCCTGTCCGACAACTGGTTCGGCGAGGACCTGATCGCCGTCCGGGGCGAGGAGGACGCCGTCGCCGCCCTGGGGGAGGAGGTGCCCCACCGCACCGTCACCATCGGGGTGGACCTGACCAACATGCCCCTGAGCTACTTTGCCGACAACGGCTACCGGGGCTTCGACGTGGAGCTGATGGGCTATATCTGCGGCCAGCTGGGCTGGGATCTGGTGGTCTATCCCATCGCCATCGCCGACGCCAAGATCGAGCTGAACGCCGGCAACATCGACGTGGCCATGTCCGTGCCGGAGTCCTCCATCGGCGATCTGGACGTCTCCCCCGCCTATCTGACCAGCCGGTACGTGCTGGTGGCCCGCTCTGGCAGCCACATCCGCCGCCGCTCCGGGCTGAAGGGCAAGACCCTGGGCGTCACGGTGGCCAACGAGGACGTGCTGTACACCAACGAGAAATTCGTCCAGTCCCTGGGCTCGGTGATCTACCAGACCAACACGGAGAGCCTGTTCCAGGCCCTGATGAAGGGCGAGGTGGACGGCGTGCTGGCCTCCAGCCTGGTGGCCGCCTACTATATGCGCTGACGTGAGCGCGCAAAGCGCCCCTGCCGCTGGCAGGGGCGCTTTTTCTGTCCGTTTCAGTATTTGCTCAGGGACACGTCGCCGCTGATGCTGGTGAGGGTATACTGGGGCACGGGGGCGCCGGGGTCCGCGCCCTCTGCGCCGGACCACTTTTTGAACGGCCGCAGGTCCACGCTGCCGCTGACGCTGGACACCTGCACCTGGAACGGGCCGCTGTCCGGGATGCGGGCGCTCACGTCGCCGCTCTTGGAGGAGAGCTCCATCCCCTGGGGCAGCGTTATGCTCTCCAGATCGATGTCGCCGCTGTAGGTGCTGGCCCGGATGCTTCCCACCGGACCGGACACCGAGATGTCCCCGGAGGCGGTGAACGCCTCCGTCCGGCCCACGGGCCCTGTCAGGGCCACGTCCCCGCTGTAGGACTTCACCAGCAGCTCGTCCGCGCCGCCCGTCAGCGTCACGTCCCCGCTGGCGGACCGCAGCTCCGCCTTCCAGCAGCTCTGCAGCCGGCAGCTGATGTCCCCGTTGGCCGTCTCGATGCGGACCTGGTCCGCGCTCCCCTCCAGGGAGACGTCGCCGCTGATGGCCTTCAGCTCCGCCTGCTGGCAGCTTCTCACCCGGCAGTCGATGTCACCGACGGTGGTCTGGACGGTGAGCCGGTCCACCTCCAGCGCGCCGCCCATGTCCACGTCGCCGTTGCCGGTACACACGCGGATGCTCTCCCAGCGCCGGGCCGGGACGGTGAGGGAGACGTCCTGGGTGGACACGCCCCGGAAGGTGAAAAACTGGACGCTGGCGGTGGACCGGGGCCGGACGGTGAGCACGCCGTCCTCCGTCACGAACACGTCCATCCGGGACATGTTCCCCTTCAGCCGGACGAGGCTGTTCGGGTCCTCGTCCAGGAAAAGATCCACGTCGCCTCCCGCCGTCTCGATGTCCAGCCGGTAGACCCCCTGGGAGGGGACGGCCTGTTCCCCGCCGGCGCCGTCTGTTTCAAAATGGATCTCCGTCGCACCGCTCCGGTAGGTCCGGCCGTCGGAGAAGACCGCCTCGGACACGTTCCCGTCCCGGTCTATGTCTATGTGGGTCACGCTCTGGCCGTTCCAGCGCACGCCGCTCTGCTTCAGCTTCCGGATGGCGTCCCTGGCGGTCTTCACCGCTCCCTCCGCCACCTGCCGGCCCACCGTCCCCAGGGAGCGGACCAGCTCGTCCAGGTCCTCCTCCAGCCGGTCGGCGGAGGCAGCGCGGTCCTCCTCCGGCTCCAGGCTGTTGAGATAGGCCGTCAGCTCGTCCGCGTCGCCCAGCTGCTCCATAGCCCGGGCGTAGGCCTCCTCCTCCGGCGTGCCGGCGGCGACCATGTCCCCATACCGCCCCGCCAGATTCTCCGCCAGCTCCTCGATCATCTCCGATTTGGCGTCGCTCTCCGCCGCCCCGGCCAGCCGGGCGGCGATGTCGTTCATGAACCTCTTCTTGACCTGCTCCATCTCATCGTCCCTCCTTCGTATCGATCAGCGCGTCCAGCAGGCTCCGGGTCTGCTCCCACTCCCGCCGGTCCGCCGCCAGCTGCTCCCGCCCCGCCGGGGTGATGGCGTAATACCGCCGGCGGGCGCCGGGCCCGTCCTCACCCCAGTACGAGGTGATCATGCCGTTTTGCTCCAGGCGCTTGAAGGCGGTGTACAGCGTGGCCTCCTTGAAGCCGGCCGCGCCGCCGGTGCGCTGGGAAACGGCCTTGTTGATCTCGTAGCCATAGCTGTCCCCGCCGGCCAGCTGCGCCAGGATGATGGTCTCCGTGTGTCCCCGCAGGATGTCCGCGGACAGAGACATATCGATCCCTCCTCTCGTCATAATACTTCATCAGTCGAGGTATCTCATGTATATAAAATAACACGATATACCTCGCCTGTCAAGGTATAAATGAAAAAAAAGATCCTCTCCCCGGGGCGGGGAGAGGACCCTCGCTGTCGATCTCGTCAACTGATCTGATGCTGTCGCCCGGCCCGCTCCGGCTCCGCATCTTATCTCCTGGGCTCCTTGGGCGGGGCGTCGATCTGGAACTTCTGGTAGTTCTGGATGATCTGGTTGAGCAGCCCCACGATCCGCGTCTCCTCCTTGGATACAAAGGCGAAGGCGATCATCACGCCGATGGTGGAGAGCGTCTGCACAAAGACCGAGGTGATGTACAGCTGCAAAACGCTGTCCGGCACGTCCACGGGGATGGCCGTGACGGCGTCCAGCAGGATGAAGATCACCATGAACACATACTCCAGGATGAGCAGCACGGAGAACAGCCCCGCGAACTTCTTGCGCAGCTCCACCTTGTCCCGCTGCTGGTTCGCCAGGTGCCGCTGGGAGACCGTGATGATGTGGTCCGCGACCATCTGGTATCCCCTGTTCGATTCAAACTCCGTCTGGATCCGGCTGCGGACGTCGGGGATATCCATTTTCTTGAGCGCGGAGAGGTCCAGCTGCTCCACGGGTATCTGAAAGACCGACCCGGTATTCACAGGCGCGGCCTTGGGCGGCGCATCCTTATCGGCGGCCGTCCCCTTCGCCTGGTCTGCCGGAGCTTCCTTCACGGTCTCAGGGGCCGGAGCATCGGCCGCAGGGGCCTTGTCTGTCGTTTTATCTTTCTCAGCCATTTTCTCTACGCTCCGATCATCATTCTTGAGATCACGGCGTCCTCCGCCAGCCCAAAAAAGACAGCTGCCGAGCGGACGGAGCCCAGTTCACGCATCTTCTGGAAAAACTGTCCGGTGGGCATCAGCACCCGCAGGGCGAAGATGTTGCCCACCTGCTCCCGCAAAAGGTAGTAGTCGCTGTTCAGCTCCTCCTCGGTGATGCTTGAAAGATCATAGTTGATACGGGTGCTCACATGGAAATTGCCCGGGTCCAGCTGGGCGTTCGGGGGAAGCGTCACCAGATGCCCGATCTGCTGCATCAGGGAAAAGCGCTGAAAAGCCGGGGGCATATCGCTGTTGAGGACGATCACGGCGGACTTGGGCCTGCCGTCAAAGTCGATCTGCATCATGGCGCCGCAGTCGCTCATCGCGATACCGGGGGACCGGATATCAGCAAACGACGTGGTATAGAGCGCAACGACCGGGCAGTAGCTCCTGCGCACATAGTCCAAGATCAGGTTCGTGTCGATCATCCGGTCGTGCTCATATCGGATATTCTGAAGGATCTCGTCGGACCGGTCATAGGCGATCTTCAAATTCACATCACAGATAAAGCTCATACTCTCGGCTCCCCGTTCATATCTTCAGCTTTTGTCCCACAAGAATGAGGTTTGGATCCGCGATGCCGTTTCTCTCCGCCAGCGCCTGGACGGTGGTGTGGAAACGCGCCGCGATGGCGCTGAGCGTGTCGCCCGGCTGCACCACATAGGTCTGCTCTGACGGGGCCGGCTGGGGCTCGGGCTGGGGCTGCGGTGCCGGCTGGGGCGGGGCATTCCCGCCGGTAAAGCCGGAATACAGATAGTCTGTGTCCACATTGCCGGAGATGCCGTCGATGCGGCCGGAGGCGCTGTTCTGCCACAGGTCATGCTGGCCCTTGTATAGGTCGGTCCCGGAGTGGACATGGGCGACCCATGTGTGATACCGGCCCTTGATCCTCCCCATGTCCAGGTAGCTGTTATACCAGAACCACAGGGCGTATACGCCCGCGGCAAAGCCGCCCTGCTGGATCCTGTCGCAGAAGCTGACGGCGATATGCGTCAGGGTATTGCGGCCCAGCGGTCCGATCTTCGGGTCCTCCATGTCCAGGAACACCGGCAATTCCAGCGTCCTGCCGGACAGGACCTGGAGCGTCCATTCCGCGCCCGCCGCGGCGGCATTGCCATCCACGCTGTAGCAGTAGACATAGACGCCGATGGGGATGCCCAGGCGTTTGCACTCTTCGTAGTTACGCTGGAACTTCGCGTCCAGATAATGGCTGCCGGGCTTGCCGATCCACCCCAGGCGCAGGATCGCGAACCCGATATGGGGCTTTACTCTCTCCCAGGAAATGTTCCCCTGAAATTCGCTCACATCGATCCCGAACATATGCATTCTCCCTCCTTGTCTCTCGTTCATCCGGCGGGGCGGACGGATGCCCGCCCCGCCGGGTCTTCTTGCTTCACTCGATGAGCATGGCGAAGATGGCCGCTTGACAGGTCTCCTCCGTGCCGGCGTAGTAGTCGATGCCCAGGGCGAACTCGCCGCCGCCCTCCAGGGTCCGCAGGCCCCGGATCAGGATGTATTCGCAGGTGATGCTGTCGTGCTCCGGGGACGGCCGGTAGTGGATGAAGCGGCCGAATTTGGTGCGGAAGAAGACCTCCGCGTGGCCCACGCCCGCCACCAGGCCGATGGGGCCCGTGGCATGGAGGAACTTCTGCTCGATCCGGGCGCGGATGCTGTCCGTGTCCGCCCTTGTCTTGAAGTCCATGGGCGTATAGACGGCGCCCTTCGACCCCAGCTCAAAGGTCTGGGCAAGGTAGCTGTGGATCTGGTCCTCGTTGGGCGCGGTCTGATCCAGGCCGCCGTGGAGCCTGTTCCACAGATCCTCCACCGCGCTGTCGCTGGCGGACAGATAGCCCAGATTGGCGAGGATCGTGTGGATGGAGCAGGGGAAGCAGGACTGCTGGTACTTCATCAGCTTGTAGAAGAAGTACTGGTCAAAGCGATACCACGCGCCCCGGCCGCTGGCGGTGGGCACGCCCGGCAAAGGCACGCCGCCGGCCACGATGGGCTCCAAGGGCACGTCCACATCGGAGGGCGCGGCAGGAAGAGCGGCCTGCTCCTTCTCGCTCTCCTCCGCCGCCTGCTGGGCCTGGGCGGAGGCGGGGCCGCCCTGCTGCGCCGCGGACATGGCCTTTTTCCGGATGCGCTCCAGCTTTTGCCGCAGAGACACCAGCGAGGCGTCCGGCCCGGCGCTGCGCACCTTGTTGGTCCCCAGGATATCGTCGAAGGTGATCGTATCGGCCAGAAGGCCGCTGGCGTCGAAGCTGAAGGGCAGCAGCTCGCCATAGGGATCGCTGCCGGTGTCCTCATACCGCGGCCCGTCAGGCATGGGGTTTTGCTTGAGATAATCATCCAGGCTGGCCCGGGCCGCGGTCTCCTGGGGCGTGCCGGGCATGAAGGAGTTGGCGTCCATGGCCGGGTCGCCCGCGGGGCTGCCCAGCAGGGGCATCGTCCTGGGGTTCGCCTCATAGTTCTGGGACGGGGTCTGGGGCATGGCCGCGCCGTCGTCAAAGCCGGGGCCGAAGGAGCTCATATCGCCCATGTTGTCCGTGGGGCTCATCACATACCACGGCATCAGGGTCCAGCCGTAGATGCTCACATCCCGCTGGCCCACCGGGGCCAGGATCTTGTCCATCACCACCCACCAGTTGTCCCATGCGAGGCCGGTCTCCTCCAGGATCCGCACGTGGATGTTCCGCACGTTGGCCGGCAGTATCAACTCCGTCTGGAAAAACACCGTGCGCCAGACGCCGCTGCCGCTCCAGTGCTTTTGCGTCACGACGGTGTTCCCGTTCTGGTCGAAGGTGATCTCCTCCCAGTCCACATAGAAGATGGCCACATACACGCCGCCGTGATACAGCTTCAGCGTGCTGGAGGTGAACTCCTGGGAGTCGGTGGTTATATACTCGGTGTTGCCCTGGATGTGGGCGATGGCGTTGTCCTTCAGGAACGTGGTGGTGTACACCAGGGGCATGGCCGGGTTGTCGCCCGTCAGCTCCAGGTTGGACTGGATGAGCTGGTTGACCTGATCGAGGATATTGTCCTCGTTCAGGTTGCCGTTGATGAACACCGGCTTGCCGCCCACCGTGATGACGGTGCAGTTGATCTGCCTGTTGAGATTTTTTGTCTTGAGGTCGTCGCTGGTGGTGACGGTGCCTTTCTGGAATTCCAGCGAGCCGTCCAGATGGGCCTTCAGCTCGGTGGAGCTCATGTTGGACGTCAGCAGCACATAGACCTCCCGGCCGTACTGCACATTCTGCACATAGACCGGCGGGTCCTTTTCATCGATCTTTCCGGCCAGGTCCTGCCAGGTGACGCTCTCGTCGAAGATGTCCGCCGGGTCCACGGGCTGCTCCACAGACACCGTGTAGAAGATCTGGCGGAACATGACGAGATAGGCCGAGGACTCCTGTTTGGAGATGGAGTCGAAGTTGATGCCCAGCTTCCCCTTCAGATAGGACACGTCCACGCCGAACTGCAGGGCCATCTCGCTCTCGTTGTAGAGGATGTTCCGCTTGAATTCGGTGTTGGCGGCGATGGTGAACTGCTGAGACTTGGTATCCAGCCAGTGGCCTATGAGCTTGTTGATGCCCGCGCTGACGCCGGCGAAGTCCATGGTATCGGGGACGAGGCTGTTGTCGTCGGTCAGCCCCGGCAGGTCGATGGTGATCCTCCGGGGCGCTTTGGGCACCACAAGAGGGTCGGGCACGCCCTCCACCAGCTTCTGGTTGGCCAGCAGCAGCGCGCCGGGATAGGTGATATCCCGCCGGGCGTTGGGCACCGCGATGTCAAAGGAGCCGCTGACCGTGTGCTTGGTCTTGGTGACGACCACGAACTTCTGGGGGGTCAGCTCACCTGTGCGGGGGATAAAGCTGGTTATGCTGCTGCCGGGGAAGGCCAGGATCTCCTCCGGAACATAGCGCAGAGCTCTGATCTGCTGGTTGATCTGCTGGGCGTTGGGGCCGTTGTTTACAGTTGCCATGTGTATCGCTCCTTTTTATGTTTTTGTATTGATTTGACGGCTATATCTGCGACCGGCCAAAGCCGGTCCCGGGATGATGGGGATCGCAAAAGGGTCTGACTGCCATGGGGAAGGATCACCTGTACTGACGGCGTCTCACCACTGCCGTCAGGCAAATGACACAGAAACCCAAAACGCCTCCCCAAAGGGCCATCCCGCTGTCATCGGCGGTATGGGGCGCCCTGCCCTCCCCGCCGCTCTGCCCGCCGCCTTGACCGGGCCCGTGTGGCTCCGGTGTGGCGCTGGGCTCCGGCGTGGCACTGGGACCCGGCGTATCGCTGGGCTCCGGCGTGGCGTCCGGCCCCGCCGGCGGCCCCGGGTCCACCGTCTGCTCATAGTCGGGCACGCCGTCTCCATCAGCGTCCTCCGCCCAGACCGCATAGACGGTCACGTCCGCCTGACCGAAGACCACCTCGTCCACGATGCCGGCCGCCGCCTCGCCGTATCGGTCGGTCACCAGGGCGTCCTGCCTCGTTCTGCTCCATCCCAGGAATACCGCGCCTGTGCGCCCGAAGGCCGGGTCCGGCCACGCCAGGGCCACAAGCTCGCCGGCTCTGTGCCTTCCCTCGTCGAGCGGCGCGCTGCCGGCCGTATGGCCATTCCCATCGTAGGTCAGCCGGTAGAGCCCGTACCAGACGTTGACGAACTCCGCCCTCCCGTCGGGCATCCGGGCCGTGAGCGTCCCGATCTGGCTGCCGCCGATGGTATAGCCGTGGGTGTCCTGTGCGGCAGGCTGGGTCTCCGTCACGGTCCATCTGGTACCGATGGGCAGTCCGCTGATGGTGACCGTCCCGCCCTTTTGCAGCGTGACCGTATCCCCGTCGGCGACAGCGTCCGCCTCCGTACCGGCGCACGGATAGCGGCCATCCAGGGGCGCGCCGGAGGAGCCCCACGCCAGATCGACCGTGAAGCTGAATACATCGTCGTTCTCGTCCGGACCGCCCTCCACCGTCTTAGCGATGCACAGGGTGCCGGTCTGCACCGTCGCCGTCACCGCGTTGGACGAAGCGTCGGGCCCGTCTTCCATGGAGGCGTGGGCCACGTTCACATAGTTGCCGCTCACAGTCGTTTCCGGCACGCTTGCCGTGAAGGACACCGTCCTTTCCTCGCCGGGGCCCAGCTCCGGGATGTTCCAGACGATGGAGCCGTCCGTCAGGGCGCCCTCCGCCGTGAACTCCTCCACCGTCAGGCCCTCCGGCACCCCGTCGGTGACGGATACGCCGGCCGCCGGGAGGGCTCTGTCGGCATTGCGCACCGTTATCGTGTACACGATGGTATCCCCCGGCACGACGTAAACGGTCTCGCCGCCGGCGCCGGTCCGCGGGACGCTCTGCATCTTGGTGAGCCGCAGGCCGAAGGGCGTGTTTATAAAGATGCGCCAGTCGTTCTTTTCGGCGTTGATGGCCCCCTCCGCCCTCTCGCCGGGCGTCTCGGTCCCCGTGTCCGGGTCCTTCACGCTGGTGCGGTAGCCGGCCGCCGGCGTCTGCACGATGGTATACCTTGTTCCCACGGGTATCCCATACAGGGAGATCGCCTGACCCTCCCGCAGCTTCACCACGGCGGCGCCGCCGCTGAGATCCAGCTCGCCGCCCTTGGGGGCCGTGACGTCCCGGCCCTCATAGCCGGAGGCGATCAGCCCCATATAGGGATAGACGCCCCACGCCTCCTGGCCCTCCAGGGTGATCGTGTATTCAAATTCTGTGTCCCCGGCCTCGCCGCGGCTCTCCTCCGGCAGCACGCTGCCGATGCGGAGCCAGTTTTTCACCACCGTGAGCTGCACCGTATTGGTAGCTTTCTCGCCGGCCGCGCCCGCCAGGTCATAGGACACCAGCGCCGTGTTTTGATATGTATTCACATTCTGCACCACCGGCGCGACGACGCAGAAGGTGAACGTCTCCGTGGCCCCGGCCCTGATCGTCACATCCTTCCATGTGACGGTCCCGCCTACCGTCATCCCCTGCTGAAGGCCCGTGCCGGCCTCGCCTTCGTAGACGCCCTGGACCCTATTGACGCCGTTGGTGCTGACGGTTCCCTCGTCCACCGCCAGCTTCAGGCGCGTGCCGTCGTCGCCGTCGGCGCTGGGGATGTGGTCCGTCACCGTGACGGTCACATCGTGCTGCTCGTCCCGGTTGGTGACCGTGATGATGTATTTCACGTGCTCGCCGGCGCCCACCGTAAGGCTCTCCAGCCGCTCGCTGATCTCCGCTGCGCCGGTGTCGTCCGTCTCCGCCTGCGTAAGGCTGACCGCGATCCCCGTGGGGATATTGGTAAAGGTGTGGGCAGCGGGCTCGGACGCCGCGCGCAGGGTGCCGGAGGCGGTAAGCGTCCCGCTCTGCCCGTCCAGCAGCTGTGTGTACATCGCCGGATCGTCCAGCGTCTCGCTGACAGAATAGGCTGTGCCGTCCGGAAGGCGGAAGGAGGCCGTCTGGCCGTGCTGCAGCGTGAACGTGCCCGCGCCGCCGTCGAGCTCCATGGACCGCTCCGTCTCCTCCGGCGCGACGCCGCCGCCGGTGACGGTATACGCCAGAGCGCCGCCCAGCTCGCTGTCTGAGAACGACGCGCGGAAGGTGAACGGCTCCTGCTTCTCCGCCGGATCGGCGCTGTCCACCGTCTTGCTGATGTTCAGGACCGCCGCGTCGGCAACGTTGGTCACCACCGCCTCGTTGATCACGTCTGCCTGGATGACGCCCTCGGCCCCGGCGATCTCCGGCTCGAATCGGTCCGCCGACTCCGTCACCGTGTATCCCGTGCCGATGGGGACGCCCAGTATAACGACGGACTGCCCGTCCTTCAGAAAGACCGTGAGCGTATCGTCCTCCCCCAGCGTCAGCGTATCGGCGAGATCGCCGTCCCGCCACGTCCGGAAGCTCCGGGGCAGATCGTCGCCGGACAGCTTGACCTGGATGGGGAACGTCTCGTCCGTGGCGACGCCCTCCACCTTTTTGCTGATGCGGAGCCAATCCGCCACGGCCACGAGCCGCACTTCGTTGGACGCCTCCGTTTTTTCTTCCCGGCCCTCCCAGTAGGTCACGTCGGCCTTGTTGACATAGACCGTCTCCTTTTCCACGAGGGGCGTGCGCACCGTATAGGTGAGCGTTTCGCTGCCGTCGGCCGGGATGGTCACACGCGACCAGGTGATGACGCCCGCGGACTGGCTGACAGCGCCTGCCGTAGCGCCGCCGCTGACATAGGTCAGTCCCTCCGGCAGCGCGTCGCGCAGACTGACGATGACCGGCACCACCTCGATCCGGTTTCTGATCGTGACGGTGAACTCCGCCTCCGCCAAGGACCCCACGGTGGCGTAGCCGGTCAGGGCCTTCTCCACCTCGATGCCCATGGGCGTGTTGGTGAACGCGGCTTCGCTGACGGCGGCCGCCGTGATGCTGCCGGTATCCCCCGTCTTTTTGATGGAGTAGTCATCCTCGTCCACGTCTTCCGTGACCGAATAGCGCGTGCCGCCCGGCAGGGCGATGGACGCGGTCTGGCCGTTCTTCAGCATGAGCGTGCCAGTGTACGCGCCATCCTCCAAGCGCAGCTCTATCCGCCCCTGGCCGCCGTCGCTGAGCGTATACGCCGCCGCGCAGGAGCCATCCTCCTGGCGGAAGAAGTCGTTCTCATGGCCGACCGTGGCGGGATCGTCCTCCGGCAGGGTGAACGTGACCGTGAAGGGGAATGCTCCCTGCAATTCCTCGTCGCTATAGCTGATGACCGTCTTGCCGATGCTCAGCGTCCCCAGGTTGGACACGAACCACACGTCCACCTCGCCGCCATCGGGCACCGGCTCCCATAAAAACTGATTCGGATTCTTCGCACTGTTCTTTTTTTCGTCGTATTTATACCACTTGATCGCGCCGCCCAGCAGGGCCTTTGCCTCGGCGTTTTTTGTGTCGTACACCACGTTGAGGCCCTCCAGATCGGCGTCGCCCTCCAGGCGGAAGAAATTCTCCCGCCGGAACACATACCAGTCGTCTTCTCCGTAGGTGATCCCAGCCGCTTGTCCCGCCTGGATATCGGACGCGTCGAACCGGCCGCCGGTACCCTCCACCTGAAAGCGCCGGATCTCGCTTCCGTCGCTGGTCTTGGCGTTGAAGGTCACGTAATAGGTATAGCTGGGCGCCCGGGCCGTCCAGAGGGCGGTCAGATAGAGCACATACCGCTGCTCCTGCTCGTCGTAGCACTGGCCGCAATGCCAGATCTCATCGATGGGCATGGCGGCGGTGGGCGCGTAAAGAAGATAGTCCGCGGCATCCTCCGTTATCTGTCCGGTCTTGTCCAGCGCGTTGCCCTCCGCGTCCGTGACCACCCAGCCCTGGAATTGCGCCGGCCGCTGCGCCGCGCTGTCCTTCGGCGAGGTAGAATGGATCGTGACGATGTTGGAGATCCCCGTGCCGGAGTAGCTGCCGGTGCCGCCCACGATCCCGTACAGGCTCCCGTGGTTGCCGTCGAGCGCGCCGGTATCGCGGTTGTCCCACTCGCCAGGGATGCTCTCTCCGTCCGCGAAGACAGGCATGCCGGTGACGCCGCCCTCGCCGAAGGTCACGCCGCGATTGACGGCGGCGCCGTTGCCGTCCATGTACTGGATCACATACCGCACAGGCACGGCGGATATGCTCAGCCGCCCCACCGCCGGCGCCGTACCGTTGTAGTACTCCGGGCCAGTCCCCAGACGGAGGTAGTACCAATCCCCGTCGCTGTCGCTGTGGTAAAAATGTATATCGCTCTCGTTCGACGCTCCCCAGGGAAGGGGATTGCCCGTCTGATCGGCGAACACCACGTTCCCGCTCGCGACGTCGCTGTTGCGCCACTCATAGCCGCTCTGGAGCCGGAAGCGGACGTTGGTATAGTTTTTATAGCTGTCGCCGGCGTCATAATGGAATTCTTTCCCGTTCCGTGTGGAACCCACCGGCTTCGACTGGACTGCATCGACCCATCTGCCACTGCTCGCACTTGCATCCCACAGGTAAAACTGGATCTCGACCCCGGTGGAATCGTCCACCACGATCTCCTCCCCGCCGGCAGTGCCATGCAGGTTCCCGCCGGTGATGACCACATCCCGGGAGGCGCCGGTGACCTGGAGGGTATACGTGGTGAACTTTGTGCTCCCTTCGCGCTGGCCAGAGAGCACCACCGTCGTGCCGGACGGCAGCACCGTGGTCGCCGTCGCACTGTCATACTTCCCCGAGTGGTCCACATATGGGATCTTCAGCCCCGTGCCGTTTATCTCCAAAGAATCCAGGAAAAAGCCGTAACCATAACCTATATATACCGTGGTAGTAAACGACCAGGTGAGGTCATACGTCCCGTCATCGTTCCATTGGACTTGAAGGTCTTTTACAGATGACGACGAACCTTTTTGCAGCGTCACTGCGTTTCTTGTTGTATCCGATGATACGCGGTCGCCCTTTCCGGTGTAATCTGTATTCATCCAAAAATCCGGACGGAAAGTGAAGGTTTTCTTCTCCTCTAAAACCACCCGCACGGTCTGGTCGGCGGAGACGGTCTTTCCCTCGCCGCCGATCTGATAGGTGCCGGACGACGCGTACTTGCCGGGCCCCTTGACAGAGTCGATCTCCGCACCGGCCTCGCTCTGCTTGTAGACCAGCTCCTCCCCCAGGGCGTGGTCCCCATACCCGTCCACAGGGAACACCTCGGTCCCCTCAGTGAAGCCCTCCGTATCCCCTATATACACCCTGGCGGTGTAGCCCGCCGGCGCAGCCACGTCCACGGACGCCCGCTTATCCTTCGTCTCCGTTGCCCGCCGGACGCCGAAAACAGAGTCCAGGGGGAATCGGTCCGTGGCGTCCTCGCCGTTCAAATACACCTCATATTGGATGGCGTATTCTGTGGGGACATACTGGACGGCGAACAGATGCGCGCTGGCCGCGCTCTCCGGCAGGACGGTGGCGCTCATCGTGCCGACGGAGCCGGCGGCGGAGAAAAAGACGTAGTCCTTCTCCTGCGGCGCGCCCCCGCCGGTGTCCGGGATGGTGACGGTCACCATCCCGATCCTCGATATGATCGTCCCGTTCAGGCGCAGGGCAGCAAACTCCATCCCGTCCACCGTTGGGAACATGGATGCATCCACGTCGCCGGTGGCCTTGTCCGGCCACTGCCCTACGGTGTAGCCGCCTTCGTTGGTCTGAAAGGCGTTCAGATCGCCGTAGCTTGCCGTCTCCAGGCCGGTGGCGCTCAGGAGCTGGAAGCGGAAATACGTCTCCGGGACCGGTTTTTCGTTGAAAAGCGCCATCGGGACGATCTGCTGCAGCGAATCGAGGGAGATGCCGTCGCCGATCGCCGCGTCCAGCTCCGGCAGCGTATCCACCGCGTCAGACGACGGCGCCGCGGGGCCATCCTCCAAAGGGCCGGCTGTGCCTTCGTCCTGTCCCTGGGCAGCAAAAATGCCAGACTGCACCTCCTGCTCAGCAGAGGATGCATCTGGCTGCAATAACTCCCTATCCGATTCGTTCTCTTCCTGCCCGCCGTCGTCTGCCGCGGGCACAGCGGTACTGGCCGGGGTCGCCTCCGGCTCAGTCAGATCTTCAACGTACCCCCCCCCCGGCGGTTTCCGCTGCACTCCGTGCAGCCTGTTCACCGGGCTCCTCCGGGGTCATCGCCGCGCTGTGGGCAGTCATGCCAAACTGGAGCAGCATCGTCAGCGCGCACAGTGCTCCCGCCAAACTTCTGGCTGTTGACCTTCTCGCCATGGATCCTTCCTCCTCGCTAAAATGCTGGGACACGCCTATGCGAGATACACCTCACATAGGATAGCATATCACTAAAATATAAAATCGCGACGAGAATGTCAAGACTTTTATTTCAGATCAAACGTATCACCGCTCGCTGTTTTCACTGCAGCAGGCACAATATGAGCCCGTACACCACGCTGGCGGTGAGGCCGAAGGTGATCACCGGCCCGGCGATGGTGAACATCTTCGCCGCCGTGCCCAGGATGAAGCCTTCCGCTGCTGTCAATGAAGGACCAAACTTTTCGTGTCGAACGGAGGGTTCGGGGCGCGGTAAATCGGGCAATTTGTCGTCATATGGCCCGAGCGACTCCAAATGACTGGCACAGGCCAAAGCCGCTGAAGCATTCCCTTATCGCTCTACTCCGCTTTATTTATACCATTTTTAAATTGAAGCCAAACCGAGAGGCAATGATAATAGTCAAGCGCAGGCGTTTCAATGGTGCAGTCGCACATCAGCAGTTCGATCAGCTTGTCTGTATCACCATCGCCGCAATGACCTAGTGCAGTCCACAGTTGCTGGAGTGATCGGAATGCGCAGTTATGGAGGATCTCCCTGAATCGCTCTGGCCCGACATCGCCTGTCAGCATACGGAACTGCTCAGCATGCATGTTAAACTTCTCAAGCTTCCTGGTGCCCTCAACATCATCGGAAGAAACCCTGCCGTTCAGAGCCATAATAATATGCTGCGCCACAACAGCGTTGGCCAGAAAGGCATACTCAGGAAGGCATAGCGCAACTGTATATATTCTTTTCCCCTTTCCACAGATGACCTCCCCTTTCGATGCATAGGCTGCGTCTTTGTATAAGGTCAATGAGCCGTTTCTCTCCAGCATCATTCGGTGCCTGATCGCCTGCATCTGACCATATACCATACCCTCTGACAACGCACGGAATATCTCTGTAACGTCTCCTTGGCCAAATGAATCCGGTAGCGGCCGTTTTTTTATCTCCAAAAAAAGTATTTCGTCCTTCCCTTCCAGAACCAAATCGCACTCTCTGTCTCTTCCTTCCATATCTCTATAATGCCCTGACGCAAAGCACATCTTCTTCTTTGATAGTATATCTTCTGCCACCCTCTCCAGCCTTCTTCCAAGTTTTCTGTCAAATGCTTGTATTTGAGGCTTCAGATATCTGTGAAGGCTTTCACAAAAGGCATAGCCCGCATAGTGAGGAAACACCTGGAAGTATTCCCCATTGGGCAAGCGAAGCAAAGGGCGCGTCTGTCCATCGGAATGCCCAGAGAAAGAATTGAAGTCCCGATTGGTTTCTGCAGCATCCCATGCACAAATGTCCAGCACCATTTGAAGCTTTTGACTGCTGATATTTGTCTTCTGTCTAATCAATTCAAACGAATAAGAAGAGAGCGGCGGCTGTTGCAGTACCCATTGCGCTAATCTCTTAAATGCTTTTACCGGTAATACTGCATTCTCATCTCTTGCTATTTGGAGATAAAGCCTTTCGATAAGCGCCAAACAAAAGTCGGGTGAATACAACACAGGGAGACACATATTCTCATAGCGCGCATTGTTTTCTATGTATTCCGGCAAATCATATACCGAAATCGAAATATCTGAAAGCTGCTCCGGATCTGATAGTCCCAGTATCGTTGTAACATCACTGGATACCGTCAGTATTCTATCTACCGTCCTGTTTATACTGGATTCCTTTGCGTCATCAGACAGATGTTTTAGTGCTGTTTGAAGCAAATAATTTATTGGCACTGCAGGCGGCGGCAGTTTTAACCTTCCCACACCACGCTTATGACGAGTCAACAAATAGTGGCCAATCGTCTTATCATAATAAGGAGCTATTGTCATACGGTAAAGCTCCTGCAGCATGGCAGCTCCACCTATGTTCTCAATCCATTTCTCGACCATTAAATGAAGATGGTCAGCATTCTTTTCGCTCAAGCACAGCTTGCCTTCTTCTACAGTCCATTCTTCGAGAATGTATTTCTCCAACCTTATTGCAGCCTCTGCCTGTCGCTCAACCGACGTTTCCATATCGTCCACCTTCGGCCATGGGTTCTTATCGATCAGGTATACGTCCACCGCAGCATCAAATATCTTTTCTATTGTCCACGTATTCGCAGGATATACTTTATCGCTCGAAAAACACGCGCGCAGAGATTCCAAGACTGCAAGGCATTTTTCGTTATCGGTATGTAATACTCTTTGCTGCAAATATAAATGGTCAGACAGGCGTGCGAGATCAACTGACGTAAATGAGTTTTTTCGGATCACTTTATCTTCAACGCAATATGCCAGCCTCTCTACCTCCCTCATAATATCCCCGCACGTATGTTTAGTGACAGAGCCTGTCAAATGATACCTTTCTTTCAAATAGGTGTCTCTTTCATCATTTGACATCTTTAAGTCAGCATCCCGTTGTTTGACAGTGTTTTGAAGATATTGCGCCATCTTGCTGATCTTCATAATTTATCCCCTTTAGTCTCATGATGCCATCGGTTGAGAGATGTTCCGCCAGGAATCAATATCTGGCTCTGCGGATCAGCTCTCCAAACCATGGCGTTCTGTTTGCGAAGTGCAGCTTCTCATATAACACATACTCGTTATATCACCAGTTTTCAGCAGCTGTCAATGACGCGTCACTTTCTGTATCAAGCACGCAAGACTCCACTTCCTCCCCCAGAAGGACTGTAGCCAACTCATCTCTATTCCGAAACTCAAGTTCTACCCTTCCCCCCGGATAGACCTTTATGACATTTACCAGCTTTCGCACCACTGCCGGGTCGTACTCTCTCAACGGGCGAACCAGGTCTATCGTCTGCTTCAGTTGTTTTGCTTTTTCTGCCTCTTGGTTTGCCTCACAAAGCTGCTTTCTGATCTGTTCTATGGCTGCTGTCAGTTTCTCCTTCTCAGCGCGGCTGGCCCGCTGTTTTGCCATGAAGATGTCTCTTGACAATCTTCCCTCCCGATAGTCTTCATACATAGCCAGTTTGCTGCTCTGTATGAATTGCAGCTTTTTTTCTTTTCCCTCCAATTCGCGGGCCAGCGAAGGGACCTCCCGCTCACACCGGGTCAGATAGTCCCCCAGCTTCTCGGCCATGATAGTAGACATCGTCCTCAAAAGATCCATCACAGCGTCTTGCAGCTGCGTTTGCTCTATACCTACTTCGCTGCAATCAGATCGGTAGCAGTTTCGAGCCTGCGGGCAGAAAAGCATTGTGGACTTTCCCACAGATCTCTGAAGCTTATGGCCGCAGCATCCGCAAACGAAGAGGTTTTTATCCCTGCTGCCAGCGGTGTTTGTGTTGACCGTCCTTATCCTCTGCTTTTTCGATTCCGCAGCCCTTTGGAACAATTCCTCGGATATAATTGCCTCATGTGTATTTTCGACGATTATCCACTGGTCCCTCGGGAGCGCATGTGTTTGCCTGCTCGCCAAGGCAACCGCCTCGCGGGTGCCGCACACCATCTTCCCGGTATACCGCTCATCTGAAAGTATCCTCCGGAGTGTTGAACTCAACCAGATAGGCTCCCCCAGAACACGGCCATTATAGAATCCACCATGTTTCATCTTGTATGCCAGCGGCGACGGGACGCCTTCTTCATTCAGCCTCCTTGCCGTCTCCGCCATTGTGATTCCATCAGCACATTCCGTAAATATCCTTGTAATGATAGGTCGCACATTTTCATCGACGACCAGCCGATGCTTGTCTTTCGGATCCACATTGTATCCATAGAAGCCGCAACCACCCCAATACTTCCCCTGCTTGTTGCGTACCCGATTCGCGCTCTTGATTTTAATTGAGATATCCTGACTATAAAGGCCATTAATCAGATTACGAAGCGCCAATTCAAATCCGCCGGTAGTTCCAGCATAATCATCACTGTCAAAGTTATCATTTACAGAGATGAACCTCGTGCGGAAAATAGGGAGGATCAGTTCCAGATACGCGCCCACCTCAAGATACTCTCTCCCAAACCGAGAAAGGTCCTTCACAAGAATGCAAGCAACCTCACCCGCGCGTACCAACTCCATCATTCTCATAAACTGTGGACGGTCAAAGTTTGTGCCGCTGTATCCGTCATCACAAAATTCAGCGATGCTGTACCCTCTCAACTGTAAGTGCGTGTCATAGTATTCTTGAAGGAGCTTACGCTGGTTACTTATACTATTGCTTTCACTCTTCTTTTCATTTGTCCTGAGATCCTTGTCTTCATCCGACAGTCTCAGATAAAACGCTATTATCTTGGTTGGTCTGGAGACACTCAACCTCACCTTTTCTCACCCCCCAGATTGATTCCACCTCGGCCAAATAATCTGCAAACTTCACCCGCAGTTCGACACGACCATCATTATAAATAGTAAGACTATCAATAAATGTATCAACTATCTGCTCATCCAGGCAGGATGCATTCATGTACTGTTCGATAAGCGCCCCCCACTTCCCATCGATAGCATAATCAGGAGCATACTTATTTGCATCTCGTTCCTGGTCAGAAAGCAATATGCGCAGTTCGTCTGCTCTCTTTGCATATTCCTGTCCATAGCTTAAGTATTCTTCTTTTGTCAGCACGCCGGCTGCATAGTCGGAATACAACTCCGCTTTTCTTTGCATGCAGGCATCGATGTCAGCTTTTGTCCTTTCAATTGCCCTCATGTATCCGCGGTAATGCGCTTTTCCCCTAGCTGCCGTATTCATTCTTCTGATCAGGCCGCTTCTCTCCGTCAGCAAACGCATCTGATCTGTCAGGATGTGCAGCGTCATTCCATCCACTTTTACTCTCTTGACTGCTTTTTGAGGACAATAGCGAGAATTATAGTGTTCATGAAGAGGGCAATAATACCACTCCTCTATTACACCACTTCCATTCTTTTTTTGCCGTAAGGCCATACTTTTCCCGCATTCTCCACAACGCAGTTTGCCTCGAAAGATATTTCTCCTACCTTTACAGTCAACGTCATTTATAGAGGCATTTGCCTTTGCTTGTTCCAACCTTTCCCCGATGCGGAAGAACAGTTCCTCTGTGACGATCGGCTCATGTGTTCCCTTCACAATATGCCACTCTTCCTTTGGCATCGTTTGCAGTTCCTTCGCTCCACCACAACTATAGGCTGACCTTTGCTTCCCGCTTACTGACCAGCCTAAATAGACTTGATTCCTTAGAATTCCCTTTATTGTTGGTGTATACCAGTTGGATGTTGCAAAACTCTCTCTATTCACTAGCCCCCGTTCATAAAGCACTCTTCCCGGCGATGGCACACCGCGTTCATTAAGGGTGACAGCGGCCTTTCTCACAGTAGCGCCCTCATCTATCATCTTAAATATCTCATAGACTATCGGCGCCGTTTCATTGTCTATGACCAGATGGTGCCTGTCATTTGGATCGATCATATATCCATACGGCGGTCGTCCCCCGTCATACTTCCCCTGCTTCTGCAATACCCGCTTTGCGCTGACGATCTTCTGCGAGATGTCCCGGGCATACCTCTCGTTCACAAAGTTCTTTAACTGGACCCCCAGATCTGCCTGCTGGGTAATAGAATCAAAGCCATCGTTGACGGCAATGAACCTAACGTGGAAAAAAGGGAATACCATCTCTATATACTCACCTGTTTCTACCGCATTGCGTCCCAGGCGAGAAAGGTCTTTGACGATGACGCAGTTGATCTTCCGATCACGGATATCGTTCATCATCCTTGAAAACTCCGGTCGGTCGTAACTGGTTCCGGATAGGTCATCATCATTGTAAACATCGAACACCTCGATATCCGGCCTTTCCCCGGCAAAATCCCGCAGGAGCTGGATCTGCGTTCCTATCGTGTCCATTTCCCTTTTCCTTGCACTCTCGACCGATATTCTTACATAAAGACCCGCTGAATACCTCGGCTTTTCGCAGACAGCAGCTGCTTTTTTTGCCAATCCCGGTTTTCTGCTTGTCCTAGCCAATTCGCTCTTTCTCCTTTTCCATGCCAGCATCTGGCATATGCTCATTCAAAAACGCAAAGTCACTGGCATGAATGAAACTGATTTCCAGTTTATCCTCAGCGATGACCTCCACAGATTCCACGCATTCGGCCACCGCCGACCGGGTCAAATGAACCAACGACCGGTACTTTACCAACTCCTGAAGCCATTGTGCCATTCCTCTTCCGGAGTCGAAGTACATATCCATTTCTTTCCTCAATTGCTCTTCGGCATTCTCCCCGGCCGATAATTTTCTGTCGAACTGCCTGCAAATGTCCAAATAATCTTCCTTTGACAAAACGCCTTCCTTATAATCCTCATAGGCATCTATCTTCCACCTGCGGTATCGGTCCATCTGCTTACTATTCTCGGCAAGCCTTTTTTCAAGCTTTACCATGCTGAATTCGCGCAATCCGGATTCTTTCGCCCTTCCAAGGCATTCATCCAATTCAATGGCCGTCTTTATGTGTTCCCGCAACAGATCCAATACACAGCTTTCAAGAACGTTTTCGGAAATGGTTACGCCAGCACACCCATGACCATTCTTTCGGGAACTGCAAACATAATAGACATAGCGTTTCCCCTTTGAGACGGTGGTCTTACGAACCATCGGTGAATGGCACTTTCCGCACACCACCAGTCCGGCCAGCGGATACACATACTCTTCATTGGGAGAGGTTCTGGTATCCAGCTCCAGCAACCGCTGTACAAGGTTGAACATCTGAGGTGAAACGATTGATTCATGGGCTTGTTCTACTATTACCCACTTATTCCTGTCATTTAAGAGCCTGTTTTTGATTTTATGATTTGGTCGTGAATATACCCCTTGAACAAGTGTGCCAGCATACACAGGATTGGTAAGTATCCTTCTGACAGCCACTGGAGTCCATTGTGCCTGCTGGCCGGTTTTAAACGGTGTCATATACCGTTCTCCCTTACTTCTCTTGTACTCGCAAGGCGCAAGTATGCCTTGCATCTGAAGCCTCTTACAGATTGCGTTCTGACTCAGCCCGTTCAGTTTCCAAGAGAAGATATCCTTAACGATTTGAGCCGGATACGGATCGATCACCAGCTTATTCTTGTTTTCCTCGTCTTTCATATACCCATAAGGTGAAAAGGCTCCAAGAAACTCACCCTTTTTTCTCTTGACCTGCAGCTGGCTCCTGACCTTAATTGATATGTCCCTACAGTAGTTATCGTTCATCAGATTCCGGATCATGATGTTAAAGTTATCTGAACCGCTTCGGGTGATCGTGTCGATATGATCGTTGATGGCGATGAGCCGTACACCATAATATGGAAAAAGCCGATCGATATATTTTCCCGCATTGATGTACTCTCTGCCAAACCGAGATAGATCCTTGACGATTACGCAGTTGATAATGCCGTTTTTGATGTCACCCAACATCTGCTTGAAGTCCGGCCTTTCATAATCTGTTCCGGTATACCCATCGTCCTCTCGCATGGAAACCAATTCAATATCCTGCTTCGTCTGCACAAAGTCCAGTATCATTTGCTTTTGATTTGTGATACTGTTACTTTCTGCTCTCAGACCGATGCCGCTTTCATAGTCCTCTTTGGATAGTCTTACATAGCCAGCCGCCCTATAGGTCTTCATGTCAGACAAAACAAACTCACTCCCTTGAAAGATTCTCCGCTCTAAACCGGAACTCTTTCACTGGAGTGAGTATTTCAGTTTGATCCGTGCTCATTATAGCAAATCTCAAGAGGAAAGTCTACACTCACTTGCAAATTCCAGAGATTACCGGTATGCCGTTCCAAGAAGTTCCTCAAAGCATTCCTGAAAAGATGGACCATCTGCTTTGTAATTCACCTTCACTGCCACATCACCAATACGGAAACAGTATGGATTTTTAATCTGCTCAACAAAACTGGCCATGCGTTCCTGGACTGGCTTCGACTCATCAATAACCACAGTTTGCAAATCAACAAGGCTGTCCTTGTCAACTGTATGGATATCGATTTTGCTCATTGCATCGAAGTCCTGCTCCCCTAACACTCTCATGGTTGACGCTCCTTCCATACAGCTACCTGCATTATTTCCAATTGTTGGCTCAACTAACCCACAGTAACTGAATGGCTCTCTGCCCCTCTCTGTCTGGCGCCTGTGGCTGCAGGTCCATAGATTCTGCGATCTCCCCGCCTTCATCATGGCCGGGCTGCGAATTACAGAAGTATCATTATCACACGGGCAAATCATCGCGTTTTGAGGAAGCCGCCCTCAAATCAGTGCTCTTAGCCCCGGGACTGCCGGGAGGATAGCCGCTCCTTACCAGTGAAACGTACCAGACAGTTACATTTGATGTTGTCAAGGTGCAATGAAGCCATGGGGATGCTCTCACTTCTAAAAACAACTCCGAATCTCAAAATCTAACCTCCACCAGATAATTTTTTCAAAAAAAGTTGGCTCCAGCATCGTGGAGCCATTCAGATGACAAATTTCGATATGTTCAGAGCTATACGTATCATTATGTACTGTCGCAGATCCTCGTCTTCCCTCCCGTCCAGCATGGAGTACCTGCGGATCATCGGGTCATACAATTTAAATATATCCTCCAGCGCTCCTTGGTCGCCCGCGACTGCCCTCTCCAATATAGAGTGAAACTCTCCGGATTCAACTACAGACAACGCATGATCTCACCTCTTATTCCTCGCTCAACCACTCCTTCAACGCCTTGATCGCTCGGTACTTCTGGTTATAGATGTTCTGTACAGAGCAATGCAAACGCGCTGCAATCTCTGCTGGTTCCATTTGGTCAACAAACAGCATTGTCAGGATTCGCTTTCTCATGAGAGGTAGACGACTATATGCCCGTGCCAGCCTCTCCTCCTCAAACACGAATCCATCTTCAGTGCCACCGTCTAGTTCATACCTATCTTCTTGTGCAATGAACTCTTCAGGAACCTGGGACAGCCCAACACCTTCCGGTGCTGAAAAATACTTCTTAAGGTAGTTGATCCGAGCGCGATAAATTAATTGTTCCAACCATAACGTGAAGCGTGCCCTAAGTTGTCCATCCAGATTCTGGGATTTGACAAGTTCCACGCTCGTACCCCTTTCCCGGGGCACAATAAATCTGTACGCAGCGAGGCATATTCACATGCCCCATGTTTATTTGACTTGCTCTCCCTCAAATGTCACCTTTCGATACAAAAGTTTAACATCTATCCTTATATAGCATATCTTAAAAAAAGGCTGTCGTAATGTGTCGTGTATCCGATTTATGCCGTCAATAATCGTCAAAAACTGGTGAAAATTGGAAATCTATGTATAGCATTCCCTTAGCAACACCCAAAATCGTCATGTAAAAAACAACTCCTGACTTTGTTCAACATTTCCCTTTACAAGAATTATGTAACCTGATATACTTCATCTAGTACTTTGAAGAGGAGTTATTTTGATATGTGCTATACGGCGGAGCAAAAGGATCTGATTGGAGCAGTCATCGGCACAAACTTTATGGGGCGGAGTCTTTCTTCCTCCCTTCGTGAGAGCTTTTCACGAGCCTATCGGCATTTGGAGAGCGACAAACTTCTCCCTGAAGATTTGCGGTTAATTGCCAACGCCCTTGAACTCATAACCCCAAACAGTTGTCAGACCTGCAGCAAGGAAGGATACCGTGATATGATCAGCGCTCTTGCCGCAACACAAATGATGCTTGCACAAGTACAATAACATCAAAGAGAAGACGCGGCCAGGTCAAATTGACCTAGCCGTGTCTTTTTCATTACCTTCCAATACTTTTTTAAAGGACGAGGTGTCATTTGCCCCGTCTTTCTACTACTCTGACCTATGCCTTTCCAAGCGGTGTTCCCAGATGTAATCGTCCAGACCTTTGTACTGCGGATCCCACAGATAAGTGCCGTAGCGGAGGCCCATTTCTCCCAGCAATCTGAGGAGATTGTTGTATCCATTCTGCACATGGATGTTCGTTAAGAAATCCATATCGAATGCGGTTTTGACCTCCTTCAGACCGCCGCCTTTCAGACGAATAAGGGCCAGCTTCAACTGGGTCAGTGTATTTACTCCGGGCACAGCCAAGACCGTACTCCCGGAGAGGATATGGATAATATCCGCTTTCATAGGGCCTTCTGTCAAGATGATCTCACTTTGGACTGCGCCAGCCAAGTGCGTCCAGCCTTCAGCTTTACACCCGTCCTTTTTCTCGGCGCTGGACACCCATCTGAACTTGCGCTTCGCCACATTGTCCCGCCGAATTTGGAGGCCCTGTATCTTGCCGTCAACATCACGGACGGGGATGAGTATCCCTCGCTTTTCATGGATGAAGGTCCATATTCCGTCATCGTTTCTATAGAAGCCAGGCACACCTGAAAGATATAAGCCTTCCGCCTGGAGCTGGGCAGCTATGGATGCATACCCCAGCACCGGCGTTGTCTTATACCCAAGTTCATCGATTTCGTCATCCTTCAGGCCGCGCAGAAGTAGGTTTTCTCTGTGATCCGGCGCCAAAGAGAGTTTCCCCAGAAGCGCCGAATAAGTAGCATCGCGGGTATCCACATCTGTCATTGGGTACTCGGTTACAGTCGGAGTTATAGGTTGATTTGCCTTTACCGTCGGAACGACACCGCCTGCCCCCAGCTTACTAATAATGGTGTTCTTTGCTGCATCTCTTGGCGTTCCGGTATAGAGAGAATAAAGATCAAGAACACCCCCTGATGCACCACACCGCGGACAACGGAAAACATTCTTTGAGATGTTGATGTTCAGATGCCGCTTTCGCGGATCAGTATCACAGCACGGGCATCTGACATAGTACGAACTACGGTCTTGCGGCGGCGCTAGGAGCCCGAGAAGATCGACCACATCAGTCATCTGAATATACTGCATATGCTATTTCCCCCTGGGGGACGGTTCGGAACCGTCCCCCCTTTCAATTGGATCATGACGCCTGCTCTACAGCATAATCGCAGATGATCTGCGCTGCTTTCTGGACCTCAGGATCGCTCATGTACTTTGTGGCCAGCCATTTCAGCGCACCTGGATCCAGCATGAGCACTTCGCCCAGTTTCTTTCCGGAATACTTCTTGGTCGGCCAAAGCACATTTACAGCGGTTTCATACTGCTGTTCCAGTGTCAGTGCAGGCGCCTCTGTCCCTTCTTCCTCCGTCTCAGCAAATGGCACCTCTGTCGGCACCTCATCTCCATCCTCGGAATAATTGCCGCACATGAGTTCTCCTATGGTATCATTCATGGTTTCCTCGCCGGCCATGCCAAACTGAAGCCCAAAGCCGGCATTCCGAAGTGCGATCCCCACGGCGGCCGTCTGGGCCCACTCACGGGGGGATACACTGGGTTTGTCCTTGCAGTAGCCGCGGGAGGCTGTCGCCTCTGCCAAAAAGCTGTCGGGCGAGTCCTTATAGCTGGGATACACCCGGGCAGTAGCCACGAAGCAGTCCTTCCCGGGCTCGACCGTGACAGCGATCTTCCCTTCCGGATACCTCAAGCGGAACCAGGCCATCTGATAGATGACAGGCAGCCGCTTGCGCTTCTCCGAAGTGTTCAGATCAGAGTATTCTACGGCGAACGGCTCCGGGTCGAATCCTTCGACCACGTTGATCTTTCCGATCACCTCCATCGATGCTGTTTTGCTATCCGAATTGCTTGTGCTCATCTTCTACCCTCCTCAGTTCTTGATGTTGATTTCGACATATGTGTCTCTGTACTGTGTCCAGACCGGCAATACAGTGTTGATCACCCTCTGGACACACATCCTGTACTGCTGATCAGAAGACATTTTGAAGCTGGTGAACTGCCGCCGATAGTCATCCGCGACTCGTGCCAAAGACGAAGCGGCGGTCTCCCGCTTCTTGCTGCCGTTTTCATCCGTCTTCCAGCCGAACTTTCGCTCAGACTGCATAAAACGAATGTAGGCATCCATCTGCTGATAGTGACACTTTATGATGCTGAGGTCCTGCGTCACCGGCGCGTGGGACACGAAGGCTTTGCACGTCTGCAGAACGTCAATGCGGTAATTTAACTCAGCCAAGATGATCAGATGAACCACCGCCTTCTCGTCAGAGGGCATCTTTTTCAGAAGCTCATCCCTCTTCTGGATATAAAGCTCAAGGATACTCGCCATAATTTTATCCTCCTCAAGAATTTAGTTTTTTCAGTCTTGCTGCCAGGCAGGTGCCCCGCTTTTCAGTATCGACCTTCCCGATCGCCATGCAGAGCGCTTTCCTCTCTCCGACGATCGTCACCCGCTCCTTACCTCGTGTAATAGCAGTATACAGAAGCGGCCGTGTCAGCATGATGTAGTGCGCTGTCTGCAGGTTGATGATGACCGATTTGAATTCACTGCCCTGGGACTTATGAATCGTGCATGCATACCCCAGATCCAACAGGTCGAGCTCGCTGGAGTCATATTCAGCAACGCGGCCTTCGCCGAAGTCAACGAATACCGTGGTCTCATCACTGCCAGTGACGATCTTGGTGATATACCCGATATCTCCATTGCTGATATGCTCATGGTTTTTGACCTGCATGACCTTGTCCCCTTCCCGGAAGATGCGTTTTCCGTACTCCACTTCCTTGGAAAACGGACAGGCCGGATTGATCACGTCCCGAAGCACCGCGTTGAGCGCGTTCGCCCCGGTCTCTGTTTTCTGTCGGTACGGTGTAAGCAGCGCCACGTTGTCAACGCCGTACTTACCCGTCTCCTTCTCATAGATATCCTGGATCAACTGCGCCGACTCCGGGATGCTGGCGGACTCAATGAAGACAAAGTCGTTCCCGTATTCGAGGTGCATGTTGCCATGCCGGATCAGCTTCGCGTTCATCGCGATCCTGCTCCCCTCATTCTGGCGGAAGACCTTGTCCAGCCTGGCCACCGGGATACACTCGCTGGCGATGATCTCTTTGAGCACCGCACCCGGTCCCACGGACGGAAGCTGGTCAGCATCGCCGACCAAAACCACCTGGGCCCCGGGCTTCACGGCGTCAAAGAGATGCTCCGCCAGGTAAATGTCCAGCATGGACACCTCGTCTACGATCACCAGGTCAGCGTCCAGTTCCTTTGGCTCTCCATGGAAACCGTTTTCGCCGGCGAGCAAGCCAAGGGCTTTATGCACCGTGGCTGCCACATGGCCTGTCGATTCCTCCATTCTTCTGGCTGCACGTCCTGTCGGAGCACAGCAGCAGATCTTATTGCGGGGATGCTCATCATGATAGATGTCCAGGATTGCCTTTTGGATCATGGTCTTGCCAGTGCCAGGGCCGCCGGTTATGATGGATATGCCGTTTGTCAGCGCCATCTGGATCGCCTGTCGCTGCTCCGGGGCCAGCCTGACATGCAGGCTGGCCTCTACTTGCTTCAGCTTTTCGTCGCACTTGGCGCCGTCAGACAAAGAGGATTGCCGATGATAGGCGTTCTTCCGGCTCATGATGGTGTTTGCCAGGTGCTGCTCCGCTAAAGCGGTCTCACACCTGTAAACGAACCCCTCATATGTCACCAGGCGTCCGTCATGCACCAGCCGCATTGCGCGGTTTGCGGCCATATCCTCCGTCAACAGGGGCGTGTCCAGCAACTTCAGGCACGCTTTGACGAACGCCCTCTTCTCCATACAGATATGGCCGCGGCTCTCCGCTTCCTTCAGCGTGTACAGCAGCCCCTCATCCACGCGCTCCGTGGACAGCTTTTCAAAGCCCATGCTCTCCGCGATCCGGTCGGCTGTCAGGAAACCGATGCCTTCCATCTCGCAAAGCTGGTATGGATGCTCCTTCACGATCTGAAGCGTCCTCTCACCATACTCCTTGTAGAGCTTCACCGCCCGGTTGGCGGTGATCCCGTGAGGTGACAAAAATGCCACCACATCCCGGGCCCTGCGGTTGGCAAGATAGGAGTCACAGATCCGTTTGAACCGTCCGTTGCTGATGCCAGGAACGGTCATGAGCTTGTCCGGCTCCTTATCGAGAACATCCAGCGTATCGTTTCCGAACGCCTCATAGATGCGCTCTGCCAATTTGGGGCCGACACCCTTGATCTGACCAGAACACAGGTAGGCCGTGATGGCGTCCTTTGTCGGGATGATCACCTCTTTGTAGGAGTCCATCTCGAACTGGACGCCGTGCTTGGTGCTGCGCGTCCATTTCCCCTGCATGTCATACCGAAGGTGCCGGGAAATGGGCAGACAGTAGCCGACGGCTTTCACCTGAGAGATGGAGTGGCCGGTGCCGTCCAGGACCCGCTCGCAGGGCCGGTATACAGCCACCATATAGCTTCCTGTTTCGGCGCTGCTGATATTTCTGGGATAGACCAGTCGCTCAAATTGGCAGAGCATCACGCCACCTCCCCGCTGTCAGGTGAAATGCCATCCGGGTACTCCCTGACGAACTGCGGGTACCGGTCATCCAAGCGGACAAGGTATTCGTCTCCTCCACAGTCGGCCACGATCCGCCGAGCGCCAAGGTACACGGTCTTGTCGAACGCAAGGATCTTCATTTTCAGTTTGGCCGCATGGCGGATCTCTCCTTCCATGCCACAGCTGATACGGCTGCCGCATACGAGCAGAATCTCGCTCTGCTCCAAGAGCCGAAGGCCAAAGTCGATGGCCAGGGCACGCTCTACCGGAACGCTGTCATTCAACAGCAGCGGCAGATATGCGTGCGGCGCTCGTGCGGCATAGCCCAGGTCCCTGTTGGCCAGAAACATATATGCCCGCGCAGAGCGAATGTTGGCGTGGAGCTGTTCCCGGTTATTTGCGCTGAGCGGCGAACACACATAGGCTTTCGCCCCTTTGGTCCAGCCGTTCACGCACTGTTTCTCCAGCGTATGTTCCCATGTATTGCTATTTCCTTTGCTCATATCTATCTCCTTTTCTGCTAGGCAGACTCAACGGAGACCTTTATGGTCCTGCTCTCACTCACCTTCAGGACCTCATCATAGATATTGGGGTACTCCTTTTTGAGCCGCTTTGAGTCGGGTCTCTTACTTGTTTTTGTAACGAAGTCGATAAGAATGCGATCTTTGGCTGTTTCAAGAACGCCATGCTCATGTTCCTTCATTAACTCCGCAATTCGCGCAGAGTGTGCCTGCACCTCCTTATCCAATCTTTTTAGTTCTGCGTTGTGTTCCGCGACTTCCCCTTGCAGGGCAATTAGCCTGCGCAGGTTCTTTTCATATTTCTTGGGCAATTCCACTGTTGGCAAGGCCGGATTGCTCGCACCGTAGATCTTTGCGAGGGATTCCAGCGCCAGCGCCGGCTTGATTCCTGACATCGTAGGGGGCTTATCATTCTTCAGGCTCCAGATCCATTCATCCAGCCGTTCGAAGATCATGTCCTCCTTTACCGGGTCCCGCTCCAGGGAGGGACAGGCAAAATCGACATCAGGGTTGTTTCCCCAAAGCGCCGCAAAGGCGCCGATGTTCACATCCGCGACCGCGAGATAGTACCGAAGCTGAAGCTCATAATACAGAGGGTACGCTTCATTGGCCCAATCTCCGGCTTTGTGATATGTGCAGCTCTTGCACTCCAGGATACCCGGCTCACCGTCATCCTTACGGATAAACCGGCGGTCGAAGTCCGCAAGCGCATATGGATGATCCGCATGCTGGTACATATTGGTGTCATTTGTGACCGTGTTTCCCGTGATCGACTGATACCAATGCGCGGCAATGGGCTCAAGAAGATGACCCATCTCCAGCTGTTTGGCATTGGCTTTCACGGCCGGCTTTGCTCTGCCCTTCTTGACCATCCAGAGCTCCAGCGGCGTAGTCCAGGGAGACACGCCAAAGATCACTGCGACATCACTCCCGCCGACAGTGTACTCGATATCACCCTTTGGACCGTGAGCGCGGCACTCCAGCCAGCGTTCATTGGTCATGCCTGCAGTATCGCAGAGAATGATGGGCGCTGACATCAGTACTCCACCGCCTTCGCGAGGTCGTAGTCACTCCACCTGAGCGTAAGAGCCCGGGCCATGGTCTCCTGAAGTGTGATCAGCTTGCTCTCCGGGGCCCCGTCTGTTTTCATGATGTACGGGATCTCCTGCATTGCCATGAAAACGTCATGAGCTGTCGCACGGCCGCCTCCATAGGCCATCTCATACATGGAAATCGCTTCGACGGCTGCCTTTTTGGGCATACTCAGCTTTTTGCATACGCGGGTCATGGCGTTTACCGGATAGTCCAGTTCGATCTCCAGCAGCGCCTGCAGATTCTCCACGCTGGTGGTGAACTGGGCGAACAGCTGGTCCAGCGCCGCGTCAAAGTCTGCCACCTTGGTCTGATGCCGGTGGTCTACCGCAATGCAGCTGCCGATGTGGATTGGATACTGGCCTCCCACGAGCAGCGCCGACACCTTTGCAGACGCCACGCCGGTGTCAGAAGTGGTGAACCGCACGCCAGGGACGAGCTTATCTGCCGTCTTGGTTTTACCCTGGGCCTTCAGAAGGGCTGCATAGGTCCCCAGGAGGTCTTCCTTCTGCGCCGGCATCCGCCAGGACGCGCTGGTGAGAGCGTGGTCTGTATACCCCCTCTCAAAGATGTTTCCGGGAAAGCGCTCATCGAGCTTCTTTCCGAGGATGTCTAGCAATTCATCGATGGGAAGAACGGAATAGTCCGTCATATCCCCAGAATGAACGGCGGATACCTTCTCGTCCCGAATGAGCACCAGGGCCTCACTGGAATAGATGTTGAGGCACTCGTTCAGCACCTCCGCCAGCACCGGCCGCTTGAGCTTCGTCAGGGCGTTCCCACTGATCTTTGCACGGTCAAGGAGGCTCTTGTACGCCGTTGTTCGGACGGGATACAATCCGCCGTTGACCAGGATCGCCAGGCCGAGGTTCTTCGCGGTATCCTCGACTGCATCGGTACTGGTCCCCGAGGCAAACGCCTCGGGAGCGAAGTAGAGCGGGGATGCCTCGTCCAGCGGCTCCACATGCAGCTCGTTCACTTTGCAGTGCTGCCACCTACTTTCTTTCGTCAGTCCCTCGTGGTAGCTCTGCATGGCCTGCCGGTCGCTGAACGTAGTGCTATAGCTGTCCAGACATGTGTTGTTCATGTTTTTTCTCCTTTCTCATTTCTGATTGACTTTTATCCGGATGTATATATAAAAAGACGGCGATCCCAAAGGACTGCCGTCTTGTTGCATTTTTTGCCAAGAAACAAAAAAGTGCCATCTGCAATACTGCAAATGACACTTTTGTTACTCTGATATACTGTGTCCAGCAAGAAGCTGAACTAGAAACTTTACATTGTGATTATACCAGAATTTCTCTGCCTAGTCAATCCGGATAACAATTGTTCTATATTATTTGAGCTTTTCAAGAATCTCTTCAGCAGACTTTCCACTGCTGACCAGAGCTGTGACTGCCTGCTCAATTTCAGCTTTCTTTGCTACCGCTTCAGCCTTTATCTCCATTTTTTCCTTCTTGGCAAGAAGACCTGCAAGCTTTTTTTCTGCTTCTCGGATGTCAGCCTTATTTGTTTTTACCCGTGTTTGTAAGTCCTTAATTGACTCTTTCAAAGCTTCCTGCTTATCATTCAGCATTTCGATCTCCGCTTTCTGTGCAGAAATGCTCACTGTCAGATCGTCTGGTGATTTAGTTGATTTCTTATTCTTACTTCCTTTTGGTCTTCCCATGATACAGCCTCCTTATATTTGTTGGTTCAATTATACCCTCTTCTCAATAAAAATCAACTACGAATTTCATCCTGTCAATTCAGCTAATTTATTATCTGTATAATGTATTACTCTTCTAATAAAGCATCTGTAAGGCTATCATGTAATTGCTTATGCAGAACAAGGCTGAGATAATTATCTCCTAGAGCCACAATAAAATCTGGCGTAATCCTCCAGTACGGATGGATACGCAATTGATGGAACACTGTTTCCAACGTATAAAGCAGCATTGTGTCATCAATCTGGACATTCTGGAGTATAGCTTTTCGCGCTTCACTCCACGCTTCCGCTCGGTCGACCTGTTTTGATCTCATAACATAAGCGATGATTAATGACATCGCTTTTCTTGATTCAGAATCATTGCCCAAAACATCGTGGTAAAGACTAACTATCCTATTTCTGATAAACTTGTTCTTTAAAGATATAGTACTAGACTCATACATAATAGAATCAGCCATAATGTCTGCAACAGTCTCTCTCCATATTGCATATCCGACATATCGCACTTCTCCGTCATCACCTGGGATCAAACAATACTTAGTGAAGAAGTCACCATTGGGGATTTCATTTCTAGCACAGAATAAATGAGAGATTTCATGAAAGAGCATCCGGAACAGTTCGTCTTCGGGATAATCAATATCTTCTCTGATAAGGACGCCATATTCATTTTCGTTTAGGAATGCCTGGCCTCCCATATCATCAAAGTATCCATCTGTCTTATACATCTCTGATAAGTACTTAGGGAAATGTTCTTGGCAAAATCTCTCATAGACCTCCACGCCATTTTGTGGTGTAAAAAAGTCAAGATGTACTAACCCTTTGCAGATGTTGGATCCCATCTTTGCGTTGAAGATATCAAGCGCCCTATAGAAGCGCTGCGCAAAAACTTGTTTTGTATACCTGCACGGCATCAGATATCTCACCCTTCTTAATTTGGGATGGTAATAATATCATATCACAGGCGCGTCAATAAATCCACATACAAAAACAAACCTTCATTTATATATTTCAGTGAACGGGCATGATTAACTTGCTAATCCATGCAATTAGAAAAGGCAGCCGTTGCCGGCTGCCCATCAATATGGTTAGAAACTCTACAAATGGGTAGCCAGCCGAAGCTCGCTCAGATATGGATGTGACGCTTTACAACTGCGGTCAGTTTGGAGGGCAGCTGAGCCAGATCCGTAATGTCAAGGAAAGAGTCGCCGTAGATCCGCTCGATGCTTGGTTTATCATCGCCTATAGCCGCTGCCACGAACAGGATGCCCTTACGCTGGTATTCCTTTCGGATGCCGCGCAGGTCCTCTTCTGCGGCAGTGCCATAGTATCCGGTATCCGCCGGCTGGCCGTCTGACACCAAGATCAGCAGCTTGACGTCCTCATTTCGCTTGCACAGCTGCTCAGCGACAAACCGCAGGGCAGCGCCGTCACGGTTGCTTCCCCTGGCGGAGATATCCATCATCCGGTATCGGTCATCATTGTCGATACTGTCAAACTCCGCATAAGAGTACAGTGCGACGGATGCCCCATCCGTGCTGTGGCCATAGACCATCACGGGTATGTCCAGGCTCCGGCAAAAGTCATATAGGATGATGGCCGAGGCTCTGGCATAGGTGCATCGGTCACAGGAATACATAGAACCGGACTCATCGAACAGCAATGCCACTGCCAGCTGGGGGACTTCCCTGGGGAGCGCATTCTTATAGAATACCTTCCCGTCATTGCGGTGTATCGCATGGGAGTCCAGACGTCTGCCGAACAGCAACCCTGTCTGTTTCCCTCCACGGCGGCTGTCCTGGAGCTGGCGAACCAAGCTCCTTTGAAGCTGTCGGGAGATTGTCAGCAGCGACGGAGCAATACTCTTATACTGCTCTATGTAACTTTCGTCCACGCTCGCCATACGGTTCACAATGATGCTGACGCCGCTGTGGATATCTCCATAGGAGATGTTCTGGGCGGCTTCATTCAGTTCTTGCAGACGCTCGTTTTCCAACTGCTCACAGGCAGCACGCTCCGCCATCTTGTCCAAGAGCCGGTCAATGTCTGCGGCCGCCCCCTCATAGGGGTCGTGTGCATAGTCGTCATTTCGCTCTGTTGTACCACCTTCCGGGGCGTTGACGTGATCCGTCTGCTGCAGCGGAATGCGGCCTTCTTCAGTTTCGGAAGCTCCTCGGCGCTCACCAGATTCACCGTCAGATGAAATGTTTCCAGAAACAGATCCACCCTCGGCTCCAGCGCCGTCAGACTCACCGCCTTCGCTGCTCTTTTCCTCGGGTTTGAGAGCCTCTGTCTCCGGGCTGGTCCCAGCATCGCCCGCACCCTCGGCCTCGGCAGATGACTCCTTGGCGTCCTCTTTGGTCTGCTTGCGGGCATCTTCGGTTGCGGAAGCCTCCTCACCACCTGTGTCTGGGACAGGAGTAGATGACCCTTCTCCAATTTCGGTGGCACCCGCGATCTTGCTCAGCGCACTTTTCAGCATCTCGCTGATATCAGCAGATGATCCGGCCGCCGCCTCTGCCTTTTGCTGCTCCTTCATCGCTTCCAGGTACGGCTGGATATACTCCCAGCAGCGCACCAGAATGACATTGGCAACATCAAACCTCTCACGAGCGTCGTGGGTAAGCAATGCACGGTCGATATCAGGAATCAGGCTGAAAACAACCTGGACCCGTTCATCCGTCTTAGGCTCGTCGCCGTACATGATCACTCCATACTTCGCATAGCTGAGCATGAGCTGCAGGATGCTGGAAAAGATGGGTTGATCCTCGGTTCCTTCCCTTTCGATCAGTTCGGTCACCGTGGGCATCTGCTTCATCTGCAATGCCCGAAGGTTCTCCAGCGCATAGCCCAGGGTGCCCGGGAAGTTGTTCAGCATTCGGTTTTCGATATACCCATCCTCAAGGACATTCAAGATGTGATGGGCAACGATTTGGAGCATCAGCAGATTGTCTTGGGATGCTTTGGCATAATCCCACAACGCAACTTCATTGGCCCGGTCCTTGACCGTCTTCAGGAGCGGCGCTGCCGGATACCAGCGGTACCTATCCAGGTTATTGGCGTAGGTCTGGGCTGCCAGAAAATCTGTGTAGAGGACATGCCCCAGCTCATGGGCAAAGAGGCCCGTAACAGTCCAATATCGATCCTCCCTGCCGCGCACAGATGTGACGATCTTATGTCCGGCATTGATACAGATACACTGATTGTCTGTGCCTGCCACCTGCCCATATTTTGGGTTCCAGATGATATTCACGCGGACCCGGCGGTTGTAGTGATACCGCCGGGTCTGTGCTACCGCCATGTCTTCATAGTGCCCCGCGAGAATTCGGGACGTGAAAAACTGGCGGTCCGTGATCTTGCTGCGCTTCTCATTGAGAAGCTGCTTGACTCTTTTGTGATTCACCCTTGCCATTCAGGGTAATTCCTCCTTCCTTTTCAAGATGCTTTCTTCCGGCGGATCGGAGAGAAAATAGGCTCCAGCACGGCGCTGATGAGCGCCTCACGGTCGTTCTCATCCGAGGTCGCCTTGCTGATGACCGTATAGAGCGCCGAATAATACGGGTCGCCCGTTATCTCGGTGCTCACGATCCAGTCCAGCAGACTGCGCATGCCAACAGCGCCATCCGTGATGCTGTTCTTCCGGCAATAGTCCGCCATGTCGTTGACCACCTGCACCATCTGGGATACCTGATACTCGTCGGTGGCACCGGTGACGCTCATTGCCCGTTCCACCATCACCTCCGGCGACGGCAGCTCGATATCGCGCACCAGGCTCATACGGTCCACCACGCTCTGGTTGAGGCCGCGGCAGCCTTCATAGCTGACGTTCGTCGTGACGACCACAACCGTGTCAGGATGCCGCTCTATGATCTCCCCTGTCGGTAGTGTGATTGAACCCTCCTGCTCCAGCAGAGAGTTCAGACCCACCAGCACGCCGGGCTGCACGATCGTAGTGGGCTCCTGCAGCTCGATGAGATAGCCGTTTTTCAGCGCTTTGATGAAATCGGTCTCCACATAGGTGAAGCTCTGGCCACCGCTTTTGGCATCTTCGCTTCGTTTGGACAGTGCCTTGACCTTCTCCGTGACCTTTTCCATGACGATGGACATGCATTCCTGCGAGGTAGCTCCGGGATTTTCCGTGCCTGTGAGCGCTTGGTAGACGCCCGCAGGGTCATAGTCCATATCCTCCAGATCCGGAAGGTCCAGCAGCTTCATCACGTTGGCACAGTTCATTCCGCCCATCGCTTTCAGCTGCTCCCGCTCCATGTCCAGCTGGGCACTGCCTGTGGATGTACCATCGGAGTCGGGAAAGATCTGCCCGATGAAGTCGAAGATCTCTGTGCCTGCCGAGCATGTGTACTTCATGTACGGCAGATGCAGACCAGCCGCAATAGCCTTGGCCCCCATGGTTTTTCCTGTGCCGGCCGGCCCCCGTAGGAGAAAGTTGCGCATCTGCGTGGGGCGCCCTGTTGTGATCTGGGCGTGTCGGCAGATATCCACCACCTCTTCCGGGATGACGTACCATTCCGGTAGCTTGGGAATCAGCTTCTCTTCCAACGCGGAATAAGCACGCTTATGGAAGGCATACTGACCAACGAAGTCCTTGTGCTCAATGAAGGTGTTCGCTTTCTTGATCACAGAGGGTCCTGTTTTCGCAAAGATCCGGAACTCACCTGCCAGAACAGATGTAGGTGTGAATGCCCCGGAATCCAACTGCGTTTCAGAGACGCGGAGAAGATTGCCGGACTTATCCACAGTCACCTTGACATGGGCCGAACAGGCATCATCCTTTATCCTGCGGTAAGCGTTATCACAAAGATAGGCCATGCTCTCAGTCGCTCTTTTGAAATCAGGAAACCTTTTGGTATATTCGTCGTAGTAGTCCTCGTACTTCTCCTTGAACTCATCGTCCTGCATCAGGAACGGCATGAGGGCGAGAAAGACCGCCGAGCCGTCCATTTTCGACGGCAGAAGCGTATAACTCTCGATCACCTCGGTACAGGCGTCATATTTGCTCGCCATAACAGAACCGGTATTGCTGTCATAGACGACCAGATGATAGGCATCCGGGCCCATGGAGGATTTGTACTCGGCCACAGAACGATCGTCGATCGTCCCCACGGCGCCCAGACCGGAGCCATTCTGCATCGCGCACACGGCATTCACTGCCTTGATCACCGTCGCGCAAAGCGTAGACTCGGTCCCGCTCCCATACTTGGACGATACCTTCACTTTCTTGCTGGTCAGCTTATCGAACGGCATCGGAAGGCTCCGGGCATAATTGAAAAGGTTATTTATGCAAGTGCTCATATCTACTCCTCTTTATTTCATAAGATGTATCCTTATCCCTGACGGTGTGATCTCCACGTCGCGCAGCCCTTCGCGCTTCAGCTGCTCACAGATTTCCCCCCAACTCTTTTTCCTGGGAAGCTCCTCTGCGGTGAGCATGACATCAGCGACACCGTGGCCGATCGCGTCATTGCACCGTCTGTTGCAGTCAATGATGTTTGACTCCACCCACTCAAAGGCAAGCA
>CANQSF010000021.1 GCA_947626345.1 uncultured Oscillospiraceae bacterium
TACTTGTCCAGGTCGTGGTGGGCGTCGTTCTCCAGGCCCAGGGCGGTCATGTAGTTGAACAGCGCGTCCACCCACACGTACACCACGTGGCCCGGATCGAAGTCCACCGGGATGCCCCAGGTAAAGCTGGTCCGGCTGACGCACAGGTCCTCCAGGCCGGGCTTGATGAAGTTGTTGACCATCTCGTTGACCCGGCTGCGGGGCTGGAGAAAGTCGGTGTTCTCCAATAGGTCCTGCACCCGGTCGGCATATTTGGACAGCCGGAAGAAGTAGGCCTCCTCCTCCGCATCCACCACCTCGCGGCCGCAGTCGGGGCACTTGCCGTCCTTGAGCTGGCTCTCGGTCCAGAAGCTCTCGCAGGGCTTGCAGTACTTGCCCTTGTAGGTGCCCTTGTAGATGTCGCCGTTGTCGTGCATCTTCCGGAAGATGCGCTGGATGGCGGTCACATGGTACTCGTCGGTGGTGCGGATGAACCGGTCGTAGGAGATGTTCATCAGCTTCCACAGGTCCAGCACGCCCCGGGGCCCCTCCACGATGTTATCCACGAACTGCTGGGGGGTGACGCCGGCGTCCTTGGCCTTGTCCTCGATCTTCATGCCGTGCTCGTCGGTGCCGGTGAGGAACATCACGTCGTAGCCGCAGAGCCGCTTGTACCGTGCCATGGCGTCGGTGGCCACGGTGCAGTAGGCGTGGCCGATGTGCAGCTTGTCGGACGGATAATAGATGGGCGTGGTGATGTAAAAATGTCCTTTGCTCAATGCGGTCTCCTCCATCTCTTTGTTGCTTGTTCCGTTCAGCCCTTACTCCCCCGCGGGAGGCGGCTCCTGGGTGTTCTCAGGCGGGGCGTCGGTGGGCTCGGGCGGCGCGTCTGTGGGCTCAGGCGGGGCCTCGGTGGGCTCGGGCGGGGCCTCCGTGGGCGTAGGCGGAGCCTCGGTGGGCTCGGGCGGTACGCTCTCCGCCGGAGGCGGCGACTGGGCAGGGGGCTCGCTGGGCTCCGGGCTCGCCGTCGGCGTGGGGGCCGGGGTGGCCGTGGCCGCCGTCTCCTTGTGGTACCGGCTGGAGGCCTCCTTGGTGCTGCTGAGCAGATTGCCGTTTTTGTCGTATACCTTCCGGTAGGTCTGGGCGTAATAGAAATCCGCGTCCTGCCAGGTATCGTTGGTGATCTGCACGTAGCTGCCGTCCTCGTCGGTGCCCAGGATGCGCACGGTCAGGTAGCCGTTGGCCACGAAGGCCTCGAGTTTGATGGGATAGGCCCGGCTGTTGACGAACTTGAAGTCCGGTCCGCCCCAGCTGACCGTGGCGTCCATGCCCAGAGGCAGGTAGTTGACGGTGAAATAGTGGTCGTAGCGCAGGGTGATCTTCAGGTTGGCCACCATGGCGCAGTAGTACAGCGTGGAGCTGCCCTGGCAGATGCCGCCGCCGATGGCGGTCTCGTGCTGGCCGTTGGCGTATACCCCCGCGGACTGATAGCCCTTGGCGGCGGTGCGCTCGCCCAGGCACGCGTTATAGCCGAATTCCTCTCCCGGCTGGAGCACCACGCCGTTCATGGCCTTGGCGGCCAGGGTGATGTTGTTGATGCGGGCGTAGCTGGACCCGGCCAGGGTGGTGCTCTTCTCCGCCAGCACGTCTGCGAACATGCCCTTCTCCAGCTCCTCCTCGGTCACCTCCGGGTCCTCCCGGATCAGGGGGATGACCACGGTCTCGCCGGGCTTGGCCTGCTGCCAGAGGCGCTTGGCCTCCTCCATGTCGAACCGCACGCCCTGGACGCTCTCAGTGGCGCTGCCGGTGGTCTTGTCGTATTCGGCGCTGACCGGCTCCCGGAACACCTGGTCGTAAAGCTCCTGCAGCAGCGCGGAGCCGTCGTCCTGCTCCTGGTCCGTCTCCGTCAGCTGGCAGTCGATGGGGTCGTATCTCTCCTGGGCGAAGGCCTCCTTCACCAGGCGGCAGACCTCGTTCTCGTCCACCCGGGCGGGGCCCATGCCCTTCACCAGCGTGATCTCGTCCTCGCCCACGTCCGCCTTGGTGACGCCCAGCTTCTCGTTGACCTGGCGCACCGCCGGCACGATGACGCCCAGCAGAGCGCCCTCGTCCGGCTCGGACCGGGCCAGCTCCACCGTCAGCTCCACCGGCTCGGACTTGCAGGCCCGGTAGGTCTTCCAGTTGGCCAGCAGGGACCCGTCCCGGCCGTAATCGTAGGCGGCCTGAGCGGCGGCCGCGCCGTCGGCGGGCTTCAGGCCTATGTCCTCCGCCTTGACGGTGACGCTGTCCCCCGTAGGAAAGTTTACCGTCACCGCGGCGTTTTCATACCGGTCTGCGCCGTCGCCCAGCTGGGCGGCGGCCTGCTCCACGGTCATGCCCCCCACATCCACGCCGTTGACGGATATGTTGGGGTAGATGGTGTCCAGCGCGGCCACCTTCCGCGCCTGGGCGAAGCCCACCGCCAGCACGATCACCAGCACCATCAGCACCGCGGCCAGCGGGATCAGCCAGTTCAGCCACCGGTTGCCATGGCGGCCTCCGTCCCCGTCCCAGCCGGAGGGCGGCCGGTCCGATCCACCCCGGCGGGCCCGGTCGGGCTGCACCATCTGGGTGGGCGGACGCCGGCGGGGCTGATCCTGCCGGGCGTACGGGTCCTGACGGGGCCGCTGGGGCGGCAGCTCCTCGTTGCTGTAGCGCACGGGCCGGCGGGCCGGCGCCTGGGGCGGCAGGGGCTCTCTGGGCCGGCTCTGGGGCCGGGCCTGTCCCTCGCCCTGGCTCTGAGGCGGGACGCCGCTCCGCATCCGGACCGGCTCCCGCTCCGGGGCGGGCTCCTTTTCAAAGTCCATGTCCCCCGGCTGCTGCTCCGGCTCCTCCGGCCGGAAGGCGGCCTCCAGGCCGAACGCCTCCTCGCCGGCAGGCTGGGCAGGGGTCTTCTCCGCCTCGGCCCCGTCAGAGGCCGCGGCGTTCTCCCCCTGGCCGGCCCCGTCGGACGCCGGCTCCGGCTTTTTCTCCTCCCCCGCCGGGGCGGGGGCGGCAGGGATGGGCTCCATGCCGTTATATAGCTCGTTCATGGCCTGGCTCTCTTTTTCCAGCCACTCCTCGAAGCTCATGGGATCGTTCTTTTCCGCCATGTTGTCAGCCTCCTGTGCCCGAAGGTCTGTCCGCGGAGGCGGTGAGCTGGTCCAGCCCCACCTCCAGATTCTCCTCGATCCAGGGGTTGCCGCTGATGCGGTGCTCCGCCTGGGCCTCCCAAAGGGAACCGATCAGGATGTTGGACAGCAGAAAGCCCTGGGGGGTGAAGCACCACCGCCCGTCGAACTGCTTGGTCCATCCGTCCTTCTCATATTCCTGCAGCAGCGCCTCGATGGGCGCGAAATCGCTGCGATAGATCCTGTGATATTCCTCCGCCGAGATGCCCCGGCTGCGGCGCATGCCCAGCATCAGATACTCCGACGCCCGGTCCAGCTCGTCCAGCTTCTCGTACTCGTCCAGGATGTCCCCGTCGCCGTTCACGCCCTTTATGTAGGCGTACAGGTCCCGCACGAAGCTGAAGCGGGTATTGCCCATACAGGAGTGGGCCCCGGGGCCGAAGCCCAGGTAATCGTCCATGTCCCAGTATTTCATATTGTGCCGGCAGGCCTTGCCCCGCCGGGCGAAGTTGGACACCTCATACTGCTGATAGCCGTAGTGGGTCAGGGTCTCCACGGCGTAGAGGTACATGTCCGCCTGCTCGTCGTCGGAGGGGATGACGGGGCTGTCCTTGTACTCGTCGTACATGGGCGTGCCCTCCTCCAGCTTCAGCCCGTAGCAGCTCAGGTGGTCCGGCTCCAGGTCCAGCACCCTGGCCAGCGTCTCGGCCCAGTCCCCCTTGGTCTGGTTGGGTAGGCCGTAGATCAGGTCGATGCTCAGGTTGTCGAAGCCCTCCTGGCGGATCAGCTCCACCGCCTTTTTCACCTGGGTGAAGTTGTGCCGCCGGCCGATGATCTTGAGCAGGTCGTCGCTGGCGGACTGGACCCCCAGGGAGATGCGGTTGACGCCCTCCTTTTTCATGATCTTCAGATCGTGCCGGCTGACGCTGTCCGGGTTGCACTCCACGGTGACCTCCGCGCTCTTGAGCACCTTGCCCGCCCGCTTAAGGGCGTTGAAGATGGCGGCGATGCGTTTGCCGCCGTAATAGCTGGGGGTGCCGCCGCCGAAATAGAGGGTGTCGATATAATAGGGCGCCATGGTGCTGGACGCCTCCCGGATGTGCTTGAGCAGCGCGTCCTGATACTTGCCGATGCTCTTGTCGCAGCGCTCCAGGGAGTAGAAGTCGCAGTATCCGCACTTGGAGGCGCAGAAGGGGATATGGATGTATACCCCCAGGTGTTTGTCTTCCATGATCCTGATCCTATACCTTATTGACGGCCCCCTTGTGAAAGGGGGCTGGCACGGCGCAGCCGTGACTGGGGGATTGCTGCGCCTTGGCAGCGACCCTTCCTCCTCTCCCCAAAGGGCAAGCGTGCCTTTTGGGAATCCCAGGGGGCTGGCACGGCGCAGCCGTGACTGGCAGATCGCGCCGGCTCTCCGCCCCGCGCGGTCAGCCGCCCTGTCCGTCCGCCTGTTCCAAAAAATCCGCCTTCGTGAATCGGACCAGATCCTCCTTGGTGGGGGCCTCCATGGCCGCCACCCGGTTGGCCTGGCGGATCACCATGTCCTCGAACTGGTTGCGCACGTCCCGGCCGTTGCCGAAATTCTCGTCCCGGCCCTCGTACAGGGCGTTGAAGAACTCCGCCGAATAGGCCTCCGCCTCGTCGTCCAGCTCGTAGCCATTGCTCTTGCACTGCATGTGGAAGATGGCGTTGAGCTCGCCGCCGTTATAATCCTCGAAGAAGAAATACTTGTTGAACCGGCTCTCCAGCCCCGGGTTGGAGCTGAGGAACTTCTCCATGGGCCCGGTGTACCCCGCCGCGATGACCACCAGCTCGTCCCGGTGGTCCTCCATGGCCTTCAGGATGGTCTCGATGGCCTCCCGGCCGAAGTCGTTCTCCCCGCCGCTGGCCAGGGAATAGGCCTCGTCGATGAACAGCACGCCCCCCAGGGCAGAGGCGATGACCTCCTGGGTCTTGATGGCGGTCTGGCCCACATATCCAGCCACCAGGCCGGACCGGTCCACCTCGATGAGCTGGCCCTTGCTCAGGGCCCCGATGGCGGCGTACAGCCCGCCGATCAGCCGGGCCACGGTGGTCTTGCCGGTGCCGGGGTTGCCCAGAAAGACCATGTGCAGGCTCAGGGGCGGTACGGGAAGCTCCGCCTGCTTTCGCAGCTGCCGGACCTTCACCAGGTTCATCATGCTCTTGACGTCCTTTTTCACCTGCTCCAGCCCCACCAGGCCGTCCAGCTGGGCCATGAGCTCCTCCAGACTGGGCCGGGCCGGCTCCTGTCCGGCCGTCTGCCCACCGGCCTTTTGGGCCGGCTCCGCCCCGCCGGAGGCCGCCGTCTGGGGCGGGTTCTTCTCCAGGAAGGAGGGCTGGGCGCTGGTGACGAAATCCGCCGCCCGCAGGCCGGGCTTGCCCTTTTTCACCCCCGCGCTGTCGCACAGGGCGGCGAGCTTATCCGCGCACTCGGTGATATACTCCGCCTCGGCGTATGTCACGTCGTCGTCCACCGCCGCCAGGCACAGCAGGATGTTGGTGAGCATGCGGATGAACACCCGGGAGCTGTCGGTGCCCCGGCGGGCGTCCTGCTCCGTCAGGGACCAGAAAAACAGCGGCGGCAGAAAGGCGCTCTTCTTCCCCACCTCCGCCGCCAGGGCCCACAGCAGCCACGTGGGCTTTGGCCGGCCCTTGGAATACAGCTGGTTCACCGCCTCGGCGTGCTCCTCGGTGAGGCTGGCGCTGCGGGCGAACAGCCCCATGGCGCAGTCGGTGCAGAACGCGTCCATCTGCTCCGCCAGGCCGCGGCCGGCTGTGCGGTAAAATGCCTCCGTGTTGGCGATGTAGGTCTTGTGCAGCTCCTCCGGCGAGCGCTTCCACTGGGTAGGCAAATCCGGCCGCCCCCTTCCGTCGTGATGATGGACCCGGAACAGTCCTATTATATTACAATTATTACAAAATACAAGTAGTATCCCGCCCAAACGGCAAAAAAGTGCCGCGGCCGGGCCCGGAGCACACAGTCGGTTGACGATTGCCCCCGCCTCGTGATATGATTATAAGGAACGAACACACAGAAAGGAAGGATCTCTCCATGTCTTACAGGACGAAAAAGCGTCTGGCCGCGCTGCTGGCTCTGGCGATGGCGGCGGTGATGCTGCTCTCCGCCGGCTTCACCACGGCCCGGGGCCGGGTCACCCTCACCGGCGGCGGCAGCGAGACGGAATACGAGCTCTATACCTGCGACGAGGCCTGCTTCTCCCTGGAGTACCCCGCGGGCGGCGAGGTCAGCGAGCCCTATGACAACGGCGTGTTCATCACCGTGGCGGACGGCTTCCACCTGGCGGCGGAATACGCCTACTCCCTCAACGACGAGATGCTCCTCTACTCCGCCGCGGACATGGCATCCCTGATCGCCGCGGACGAGGACCGCCTCACCACGTGGACGGGCGCGGACGAGCTGGACGTGGTGGAGACCGGCAAGATGAACTCCCCCGCCGGCCAGTGCTACCGCTTCGATTACGTCAGCGAGGTGGGCGGCGAGCCCTGGTCCGGCTGTCTGGTCATCTTCGACGGCCAGGGCGAGTTCGGCTGCTACTGCCTGCAGGCCCTGATCCGGGACGATGACGACTCCGAAGCCCACTGGGATCAGTTCGACCACGTGTTCTCCTCGTTCCAGATCACCGACGCCTATCAGCTGGAGAGCATGACCCTCTACAAGGTGCCCGACTGGGAGATGGAGTTCTTGGTCCATGGCGAGTACCTGGACGACATCGAGTATACCGACGATCCCATTGGCCAGTCCCTGCGCCTGCAGCCCGCCGGCGCCACCATGTCCCAGGGCTCCATCCTCATCGATAAGCTGACCTACGGCCCGGACGAGGACCTGGAGGACATCATGAACGAGTCCCTGGACTTCATCCTCTCCAACAAGGAGGACGCCGAGGTGATCGCCGAGCCCGACACGGAGGACCTCATCGGCCGCAACCCGGCCGGCATCTTCATCGCCGGCTACATCGAGCGGGGCGCCCCCATCTACACGGTCCACGCCTATATCGGCAGCGACGACGGCTGGTGGAGCATGATCGGCAACGCCGACGAGGACCACCTGGAGGCGGTGATGACCATCATGAGCGACTTGATGGTCTCCATGCGCTTCGGCGGCGACAGCGGGGACAACGTGAAGGTGAACAAGAGCGTGGCCGCCATTCTGGACCGGCTCGAGGACCAGGACGGCTTCCAGGCCGACGGCTACCTCATCCCCCGGGCCAGCGTCACCGACGTGAACGGGGACGGCCGCTGGGAATTCTTGGCCGTCTATAAAATCGACTCCTCCGTGATGTACGACGTCTGGTCCATCCGGGAGGGCGGCGCCCAGTTGCTGGACCACGGCGAGCTGTACGTGGAGGCCGGCGCCAGCATGGGCACCCTCTTCCTGTATGAGAAGGACGGCGTGGATTACCTCTGCAAATGGACCGGCATCTACGACGACGAGGACAGCTACACGTCCCGCTCCCAGTATATCCCCCTCAGCGAGGACGAGGGCGAGCTCCTCTTCGACGAGGCCCTGACCCTGGAGGTCCTCACCCCTGCCGACTCCGACGAGTCTGAGTACTACGTCAACGGAAAAGAGGCGTCTGAGAGCGCCTACAGCAGCCAGGAGGACCAGTTCGAGCTGCTGGTGGTGTTGAACTGGTTCGGCGGCGCCTTCGCCGCCCCGGGAGACGAGACCACGCCCTATGACAGCATGATGACCTTCGACGAGATGCGGCAGCACGACTTCGGCTGCTGACCCGTCCGCGAAAAAAGCCCTGGCTCCGGCCAGGGCTTTTTCCTATCCTGTCTCAGTCCGCCACGGACGCCAGCGTCACCGTCTCCGGGATGGGGACATAGGCCGCCGCCGCGTCCCTGGCCATGGCCAAAAAGCCGTCCCAGCCGCTGTAAGCGTCCATGTCGTTCCAGAGGAACAGGCCCTTGGCCTCATAGCCCACGTCCTCTCCCTCCAGGAACACGTTGGCCGCCGCCTCGTAGCCGGCCTTGTCGGTGGCCTGGTCGCCCAGCGTGTACTCCTCGGCCAGCACCAGCCCGGTCTCCGGGTCGTTCTCCAGATACTGCCCGCACACGCTCACCGGCGTCAGGATGCCGCCGTCGCAGCCGAAGCGGATGATCTCGTTCCAGGCGGTCTCCAGCGTGCCGTTGGCGCTGTTGACCCAAAAGCTCCAGCCGTCCTCCGTCCGGCTGAGCCGGAAGGACTCAAAAAACACGGCGCAGGCGTTCACCGGGGTGAAGTGCTCGTCCCCGAAGGCGCCGGCGGCGCTCTCCTGGGCGCTGGACACGCACCACACGTTCCCGCCGTCGTAATCGAACAGCTGCACCCCCATGGCCGCCGCGGCGCCCTGATCGAAGACCACCATCTCCGGCGTGCCGTCCAGATCCAGATCGATGAAGCCCACGCCGCTTAGCCCCTCGGGCCACAGGGCGGCGAAGATGTCGGCGTCGTCTTCCAAAAACGTCAGATACGCCTCCTCCCAGCCCTCCAGGGCCTGGGGCAGCGTCAGCGTCTCCGGCACCGCCGTGGGTCCCGGCTCCGGGGACGCCGTGGGCATGGCGGTGAGCACCGCCGGCGTATCGGTGGGCGCGGAAGGGGCCTCCGCCGTCGCCCCGCAGGCGCACAGGAGCCCGCTCACCAGCAGCGCGACCGTCAGGATCGCGGCCGACCGTCTCATGTACCCACCTCCAAAATATTATGTAAATCTCGTCTCCTTATTATAAGGACCGCCCTGAAAAAAGTAAAGTTAAACGCACAAACTGTAATAACTTGTAATTTCCCGCCGCCAGGGCTTGACAGGCAGGCGGAAACGTGGTAGATTAGCACTCGGATAAAAAGAGTGCTAATCTCTGAAAGGAAGCGTATCATACATGGCAAAGAAACAGTTCAAGGCCGAGTCCAAACGGCTGCTGGACCTGATGATCAACTCCATCTATACCCACAAGGAGATCTTCCTGCGGGAGATCATCTCCAACGCCTCCGACGCCATCGACAAGCTGTGCTACCGGTCCCTCACCGATGAGACCGTGGGCATGGCCCGGGAGGATTTCCTCATCCGTGTGGAGGCGGACAAGGACGGCCGCACCCTCACCGTGCGTGACAACGGCGTCGGCATGACCCGCGAGGAGCTGGAGAACAACCTGGGCGTCATCGCCTCCAGCGGCACACGGCTTTTCCGGGACAGCCTCTCCGAGGACGAGGCAGCCGCGGACGTGGACGTGATCGGCCAGTTCGGCGTGGGCTTTTACTCCGCCTTCATGGTCTCCGACAAGGTGACCGTGCTGACGAGGGCCTTCGGCGAGGACCAGGGCTGGAAGTGGGAATCCGCCGGCGCGGACGGCTACACCGTCACGGCCTGCGAGAAGGACGCCGTGGGCACGGACGTGATCATGCACCTGAAGCCCGACACCGACGGGGAGGACTACAGCTCCTATCTGGAGAGCTGGAAGCTGAAGGAGCTCATCAAGAAGTACTCCGACTATGTCCGCTGGCCCATCCACATGATGGTGGAGCGCCGGGAGTGGGACGAGAAGGCCGGCGAGGACGGCAAGGGCGCTTACAACACCATCACCGAGGACCAGGTGGTCAACACCATGGTGCCCATCTGGCAGCGGCCCAAGGCGGAGGTCAGCGACGACGACTGCAAGGCCTATTATAAAGAACACTTCCACGACGCCTCCGACCCGGTGGGCGTGATCCGTGTCAGCGCCGAGGGCCTGACCAGCTACAAGGCCATGCTGTTCATCCCCGCCCAAGCCCCCTACGACTACTACACCCGGGACTATCAGCCGGGCCTGCAGCTGTATTCCTCCGGCGTGATGATCATGGACAAGTGCGCCGACCTGGTGCCGGAGCACTTCCGGTTCGTCCGGGGCGTGGTGGACTCCCCCGATCTGAGCCTGAACATCTCCCGGGAGCTTTTGCAGCACGACCGGCAGCTGAAGATCATCGCCGGCAACCTGGAAAAGAAGATCCTGGCGGAGCTGAAGCGGCTCATGGAGGAGGACCGGGACAAGTACCTGACCTTCTATAACGCCTTCGCCCCCCAGCTGAAGTACGGCGTGGTGGGCCAGTACGGCATGCACAAGGACCAGCTGAAGGATCTGCTGCTGTTTTACAGCGTGCGGGAGGACAAGCTGATCAGCCTGAAGGAATACGCCGACGCCATGGGCGCGGAGCAGAAGAAGATCTACTACGCCTGCGCCGAGACCAACAAGCGGGCCGCCGCCCTGCCCCAGGCGGAGACGGTGAAGGCCGCCGGCTTCGACATGCTGTGCCTGACGGACAGCGTGGACGAGTTCGTCATGCAGATGCTGGGGACCTATGCGGAGAAGGAATTCTGCAACGTCACCAATGACGATCTGGGCCTGGAGAGCGAGGACGAGAAAAAGCAGGCCGAGGAGAAGGCCGAGGCCTCCAAGGAGCTTTTGGACTTCGTCAAGGAGAGCCTGGGCGGCGCGGTGGAGACGGTGCGCATCAGCCACAAGCTGAAGAGCCAGCCGGTATTCCTCACCACCGACGGCGAGGTGACCCTGGAGATGGAGAAGTATTTCCAGAGCCTGCCCGGCGTGCCCGAGGCGGAGCGGATCAAGGCCAAGCGGGTCCTGGAGCTCAACGGCGCCCACCCCGCCTTCGCGGCCCTGGAGAAGGCCTACGCCGAGGACAAGCCCCGGGCCGCCCGGCTGGCCATGGTGCTGCTGGCCCAGGCCCAGCTGATCGCGGGTCTGCCCCTGGACGACCCCGCCGCCTACACCGAGCTGGTCTGCGGTCTGTTTTGATCCCGGCGGCCCATTGGAAAAAGGCGGCCGATGACGCCATAAAGCAAACTTGATATCAAAAATGAGCACAGCCCCGGCCGTCGGCCGGGGCTGTGCTCATGCTGCGGCGTCCAGCATGGTTCGGATGAAGATGCCATATCCCCTGGTGGGGTCGTTGACCAGCACGTGTGTCACCGCGCCCACCAGCCGGCCGTCCTGGATGATGGGGCTGCCGCTCATGCCCTGCACGATGCCGCCGGTCCGGGACAGCAGCTCCGGGTCCGTCACCCGGACCATCAGGTCCCGGCCGCTGCCGGCGGCCATGCCCGTGCGGGAGATCTCCACCGTGTACTCCCGGGCGTCCTGGCCGTCCACGCAGGCCAGGATGGTGGCCTCGCCCTTGTGCACGTCCCCTGGCTCGCCCACAGGCATGGCCTGTCCCAGCGGCCCCAAGTCGCCGCTGATGACGCCGAACACGCCGCAGGGGGTGTTGGCGTCTATCCGGCCGATCACGTCCGTCCCGTCAAAGGCCCCCGCCAGCTCCCCGGGCGCGCCCGCCGCGCCCCGCTTCACGTCCACGATCCGGGCCCGGCACACATCCCCGTCCGCCACAGGCAGCAGCACCCCTGTGTCCAGGTCGTTCACGCCGTGTCCCAGCGCGCCGAAGGCGCCGGTGGCCGGATCGATATAGGTCACCGTCCCGATGCCGGCCACGCCGTCCCGGAGCCACAGCCCCAGGCGCAGCCCGCCGCCGCTCTCCCGGGCGAGGGCGACGCTGACGTGCCGCTCCGTCCCGTCCCGGCGCAGCGTCACCTCCACGCTGGCGCCCTCCGTGCGTGCCAGCGCGTCCAGCACATCTGCCGCCGCCTTCACCGCCCGGCCGTCCACCGCCGTGATCATGTCGCCGGCGCACACGCCCGCGTCCCTGGCGGGGCATACGGTCCCCCGGTCGGTCTGCACCTCGGACATGCCCGCCACCAGCACGCCGTCCGTGCGCATTTGGAGCCCCACCGTCTCGCCCACGGGGATCAGCGCCCCGTTGGCAAAGGCCGTCACCGTACAGACGGCCGTTATCAGCCATATCGCGGCCGGCACCCGCAGCCGCAAAAGCCATCGCTTTCTCATCGTCATGTTCCTCCCGTCTTTCTGCCGGCCCATTCAGTATGCGAGAAAGGATGGGCGCAAACCGCGCTAAAATATCACTTTGCTTCCACCGGGCCTGTCCGGCCCTGCCGCCGGGCGGGCGGCGGGCGATGGAAATTTCTTCCGATCGCGTTCCTCCGCGCGGACAGCACGGCGGCGCACGCCGCCGCGCCGCGCCGGCACATATTATCGTATCCGGCCGCCTCGGAAAGATACGATGGCAAATTTTGCGCAAAAACGCCGCCGCGGACGTCCGTCCCGCAGCGGCGCTGTTATCTTTTTGATTTAATAAAAACACGGCAAAAGGCCCGCGCCCCTCTGATGAGCGCGGGCCTTCCCTCTTTTTCAAGATCACTCGGTCTCGGACGCCGGCTCCTCCGGCTCCTCCGGCTCGACGAAGAGCACCTCCGCGCCCAGCATCACCATGCACCGCACGCTCACACCCTCCCCGTCCCGGAAGTCGGACATGGCCAGGGGCAGGCCCCGGACGGTGACCGTGGCGTCCTCGCCCGGCTGCTCCAGGGCGCCGAAATACTCCACCCAGCAGGCGTTCCCGCCGTTTTCATCGGTGATGATCATCTCCGTCACGGTCTGGGAGAAGGGCCTGCCGGCGTCGGGATCAAAGAGCGTCTCGTCCCACCGGTCCAGGCGCGCCAGCCGGTATCCCTCCAGGCACAGCAGCGCCGTCTCCGACGCCTCCGGGTCCTCCGCGCATATCTCATAGGTCAGCGTCTCGTCCGTATAGTCAGCCATGACGCTCCGGTCCGGCGCGAAGGCGTAACCCTCCGCCGCCGCCATCGTGGCCTCGGACAGGGTGAACTGGGGCTCGATGGTCCCCAGCAGGGTCATATACTCCTGGAAGGTGGGGGTGAACCGCCCATCGGTGAAGGTGCCGGCGAACAGCGTCCCCTCCCCCTCGCCGGTGCGGAGCTGGCCCTGGCCGTTCCAAAGGCCGCCGGCCCACTGGCCCTGGTAGGTATAGCCGTCGCCGTCGGCGTTCTCGGCGGTGAAGGTCCCCTCCCCGGAGGGGACGCCGTCCTCCACGCCGCCCTGGTATACGCCCGCGGCGTCGCCGTCGGGCAGATGGACCACGAAGATGCTGCTCTCCGCCTCCCCCGCGCCGGCCATGGCGCCCGCCTCCCAGGCGCCGGTATAGCGGAAATAGTCCTCCCCGTCCTCCCAGGCGAAGCTGCCCGTGCCGGAGGGGACGCCCGCCAACACGTCGCCGTCATAGGTCCCCGCCAGGGTCTGGCCCTCGTATTCCAGGCCGAAGGCCATGCCCGAGAGCGTCACGGGCTCGTCCGCAGGCAGGGCCCCGTCCACGATCCGGCCCGTATAGGTGAGGGCCGAGCCGTCCGCCGCGGTGAAGGTCCCGGTCCCGGTGGGGCCGTCGCCCTCGAAGCGGCCGTCGAAGGTCCCGGCGCAGACGCCGCCGCCCAGGGCCAGCTCCATCTCGTAGCCGCTCACCTCATAGCTCTGCCACTTGCTGAGCCCGCCGATGTCGAACACGCCCTCGCAGGTGAAGTCCCCCTCCGCGGCGGTGAACACGCCCTCGCCGGACATCTCCAGGGAGGCGATCTGGCCGTCGTAGGTGCCGGGGATGGTCTCGTCCCCCACGGTCAGCTCCACGGGCATATCCGCCGCCTCGCCCGCGAAGGGCACGCCCTCGCTGAAGGTTCCCTCATAGGTCCAGTTCTTCCCGTCGGTGGTCAGCTCGGCCGACCCGGTGCCGGCGGGAACGCCCTTTTCCAGCGTGCCGGTGAAGCGCACCAGCACGGTCCCGCCCCCCAGGTCGGTGTTCAGCTCAAAGGCGCTGACCTGCTTCTCGCAGCCGGCGCACATCAGCGCCAGCGCGGCGGCCGCCAGCGCGGCCAGTATCCTCTGCTGTCCCATGGTCTGTCTCCTCCTCTGTATCTGTCCCGCCTATCATAACACGGATCGGCGGCCGGGTGCAACCCCGGCCGCCGGCAAAGCTTCGCCATTCAGGCCGCCGCGGGGGCGTCCTTTTTATGGACCAGCGTCTGGTACAGGAAGATGCCCGCCACCACCGCGAAGCCCACCACGTCGCTGATCGTTCCCGGATAGATGAGGAACAGGCCCGCCGCCAATGCCACGATGCGCAGCGCCCAGGGCACATTGCCCTTCAGGTAGCCCTCCAGCCCCACGCCCAGGGCCAGGATGCCCAGCACGGAGGTGATGGCCACCTGGACCACCTCCAGGGCGGTGGTGTCCACCAGCACCATGGCCGGGTTCATGGCCAGGATGTAGGGCACCACGAAGGCGGCGATGGCCAGCTTTGTAGCGTTGAAGGCCGTCTTCATGGGCGGGGCCTTGGCGATGGCGGAGCCGGCGTAGGCCGCCAGGGCCACCGGCGGGGTGATGTCCGCCACGATGCCGAAGTAGAACACGAAGAAGTGGGCCGCCACGGGGGCGATGCCGATGGCGTCGCTCATGAGGATGGGGGCGCAGGTGGAGGCCATGATGCAGTAGTTGGCGGTGGTGGGCACGCCCATGCCCAGCACGATGCAGCACAGCATGGTGAGAAAAAGCGCGATGATCAGATGCCCGCCGGACACGGAGACGATGGCGGAGATGAGCTTGGAGGCCAAGCCCGTCATATTGATGCACCCGGAGATGACGCCGGCCATGCCGCAGGCCGCGGCCACGGTGATGCAGCTCTTGGCCCCGGCGGCCAGCGCGTCGAAGAAGACGGCGGGGGTCATGCGGGCGTCCTTGTTGAACAGGCTCACCACGATGGCCGCCACGATGGACACCGCCGCGGAGAAGGCCATGGTCCGGGTACCGCTGGACACCAGCCACACCAGGATCACCAGGGGCAGCAGCAGGTAGATCTTGCCGATCAGGTGGCCGAACTTGGGCAGCTCCTCCCGGGGGATGCCCCGCAGCCCCTGCCGCCGTGCCTCCAGATGCACGCAGATGAAGATGCCCAGAAAGTACAGCACCGCCGGCAATATGGCCCGGACGATGATGTTGGAGTAGGGCACGCCCACGTACTCCGCCATGAGGAACGCCGCCGCGCCCATGATGGGGGGCATGATCTGCCCGCCGGTGGAGGCGGCCGCCTCCACGGCCCCGGCGAACTCTCCCTTGTAGCCGGTCTTCTTCATCATGGGGATGGTGACGGAGCCGGTGGTGACCGTGTTGCCCACGGAGGAGCCGGACACCATGCCGCACAATGCGGAGGAGATCACCGCCACCTTGGCCGGGCCGCCGGAGGAGGAGCCCGCCACGCAGTTGGCCAGGTTGATGAAGAAATCGCTGATGCCGGTGCGCTCCAAAAACGCGCCGAAGATGATGAACACCACGATGAACTTGGCGCACACCTGCACCGGAGTGGTGAGCACGCCGGTGGTCTGGTAGAACAGCCCTATGGTCACCTGCCGGACGGCCCGGACCGGGCCGAAGCCCCGGCCGAACCAGTAATAGTACAGCGCATAGATGAGAAACACGCCCGCCACGCACAGGATGGGCAGGCCCACGCTCCGGCGGCACAGCTCCACCACCGCCAGCAGGCCCACGATGCCGATGGCGATCTCGTAGGTCTTGATGTTCATGACGCCCACCCGCATGGTCAGGTCCTTGGCGTTGACCACCACGTAGAAGAACGCCGCCGCCCCGGCGATCATGATGATCCAGTCGTACCAGGGCATGGAGTTGACCTTCTGGGGCCCCTTCTTCACCGGGAAGGTGAGATAGCCGATGACGATGATGCACCCCAGGAAGGAGGGGTAGCGGATCAGGTCCAGCCAGGTGGCGAACAGGGTCACATAGATGGAGAACAGGGAGAAGGCGGCCAGCGCCGCGGACACGGCCCACTTCTGCCAGCCCTCCCAGAGGCGGGTGTTGGACTCCCGGTCGTATTTTTTCATCACCGCCTCCACGTCGGCGGCGGAACCGGTGGAGGTGTCCTCCTCCGGTGCGGGAGGTATCACGGTCTTCTTCTCCTCTGCCATAGGGCGCTCCTTTCTTGCGCGGGATACATGGTCGCGCGCCATATCATGGGGTGCGCGGCCATCTGTCCCGCAAACGGTCTTATTCCATGGGTGCCGCGGCGGGCAGGCCCGCCGCGGCATCCGCTTCATTTTTGACAGGGTAGGATCACTCGGCTACGTCGACCTCGATGCCCTGCTCGGCGTAGAACTTGGCAGCGCCGGCGGCAAAGGGAGCGGCCAGGCCCTCGGTGGCGAACTGCAGGTCAAGCAGGTTGCCCATGCTGTGCAGCTCGGCGATGGCGTCCTTGTTGGCCGGGTCCAGGATGGTGGACACGATGGCGTAGGCCAGATCGTCGTCGATGTCGGAGCGGGCGATGAGGGTGGCCTTCACGCAGATGGTGGTGGCGTCCTCGTCAAAGCCGCTGTAGGTGCCCGCGGGCACGGTGTAGGAGTTGTACCAGGGGTTGGCGTCCAGCAGCTTGGCCATGTGCTCATCGTCGATGGAGATGAGGTACATATCCTTGGTGGCGGCCAGGTCGGTGATCGCCCCAGTGGGAGGACCAGCGGAGATGACGGCGGCAGCGATCTTGTTATCCTTCAGGCTGTCCACGGAGTCCTGGAAGGACTGGTACACCGGGTTGATGTCGTCGATGGTCATGTCATAGGCGGCCAGGATATCGATGGTGTTGAAGTTAGTGCCGGAGCCGGTGTCGCCCACGCAGACGTCCTTGCCCTTCAGGTCGGCCACGGACTTGATGTTCGGGTCGCAGGTGACGATCTGCACCGCCTCGGGATACAGCGCGCCCAGGGTGACGAAGCTGGTGACAGCCCCGGACTCCTCGTAGGTGTTCTCGCCGTTATAGGCGTAATACATCACGTCGGACTGGATCAGGCCCAGGTCGTACAGGCCGGAGTCGATGCCGGCGATGTTGGCGGCGGAGCCGCCGCTCTCGTTGACGACCATCTTCACTCCGGTCTTGTCCTCCAGGAAGGTGGACAGCACGCCGGAGAAGGCGTAATAGGTGCCGCTGGAGCCGCCGGTACCGATGGACAGGCTGGTGCCGGAGACGGACGCGCCGCCATCGTCGCCAGCGGCAGGCGCGTCGCCACCCTCATCGCCGGCGTCGGCAGCGTCGCTGCCGGAGCCGCCGCAGGCGGCCAGAGACAGGACCATCAGCAGAGCGAGCAAAAGTGCAAGAAGCTTTTTCATGTTGTATATCCTCCCAAAGATTTTTGCCAGTTCATGCAGTTTTTCGTTTTCGATTCTGCAATGTATGCCCATTATATGCCCGGACTTTCGATATTTCAAGAAAAAAATGAAATTATCGGCTTCAAATCCTGCAAATTATCCATTCTGCCCAACCCCATCCCGGCCTCGGGAGGATTTTTGGTACAGTTTTGACGGCGCCCCGGGGCCTTTGCCCCCGGGGCGCATAGTTCTTTCCCCTCACCGGCCCACCAGCCGGGAATATACACGCTCCGTCAGCAGGTACACCGCCGCGTACAGCGCCGCGAAGCCCGCCGCCGCGCCCAGGGTGCAGACCAGGAACAGGCCCGTGTCGTGCATGTCCCACAGCTCCAGCAGCCGGTCCACCAGGGGGAAGGCCGCCGCCATGTGGCACAGGGCGGTGACCAGCGGCAGGAAGAACACCAGCAGGATCTGGCTGCGGATGGACCGGCGGACCAGGGCGTCGTCCATGCCCACCCTCCGCATGACGGCGAACCGCTCCCGGTCCTCGTAGCCCTCGGACACCTGCTTGTAGTAGATCAGCAGCGCCGCCCCGCCCAGGAACAGCGTGCCCAGAAACAGCCCCAGGAAAAGCAGCGAGCCGAATTCCACCAGCAGATCGCTCCGGGCCTGCCCGATGCTGGCGCTGCCGTCAGAGAAGGCCCCCTCATAGACGTGGTCCAAAACATACTGACGGATGACGGCCAGGCACGCCCGGCTGTCCTCCCCGGCGGGCAGGTCGAAGTCCATGTTGTGGTCCACGAAGGTGCCGTAGCTGCAGCTGTAATCCGGGTCGGTCTGGCCGTACTCCTCCGCCCGCTGCCGCAGGGCCAGGATGGCCTCGCCGTCCGCCACCACCAGGGTCCGGGGCATGTCCTCCATGTCCCCGACCCCCAGGGCCCGGCCCAGATACTCCATCACCGGGTCCTCCGGCCCCAGGCCGCCCGCCACGGTGAAGACAGCGTCCATGACCGTCAGGGTGTCCTCCGCCCCGTCGGTCAGCACCTCGTCCGGCCCCAGGGACAGCGCCCGGCCGGTGATGGCCTCATAGCCCGCCGCGTCCACGAAGGCCAGGTCCGTGCTGGTCCTGCCGTCATCCACGCTCCAGCCGTACTCCCAGTAGAGATAGCGCACCGTGTCCTCCGGGTGATAGCCCGCCGCCACGGCGTCCTCCATTGCCCCGTCCAGCAGCCCGTCCCAGTCGTTTTCCGCCATGCTGCCGAACTGGCACATCACGTCCCGGGTGAAATACCTGCCCAGGTTGCTCTCCAGCCCCATGCGCAGGCACACCGTGCTGGACACCATCACCAGCACCGCCGTGGACAATATGCAGATGATGGCCAGCCCCGCGGCGTTGCGGCCCATGCGGTGGATGAGGCCGGACACGGACACGAAGTGCCGGGCCTTGTAATAATACCCCTTCCACCGGCGCAGCAGCTTCAGCGCCGTCACCGTCCCGGCCAGGAACAGGGCGAAGGTGCCCCCGATCACCAGCAGCACTGCCGCGAAGAACCACAGGATGTCCTCCGGCGTCACGGACCGCATCAGCGCCGGCCGGCCGATGGCGATGCCGTAGCCCGCCCCCAGCAGGATGACCCCCACCAAGGCGATGAACCACCGGGATTTTGGCTCCTTATCCCCCACATTGCTCTTAATCAGCAGCTCAGATGGCTTTGTATGCCCCACCCGCACCGCGTTGGCGGCGAAGATCAGCCCCAAAATGAGGGCGAACGCCCCCGCCGTCAGGGCCAGGCACCGGCCGTAGACCGCCGGCCCGGCGTAGGGCAGGCCCGACAGCTTGGCCAGGATCATCAGCAGCAGCCGGTCCAGCAGCACGCCCACGGCCAGGCCGCCTCCCACGCCGATGGCGGCGGTGTACGCCGTCTCCCAGGCCAGCAGCCGGGTCAAATTGGCCCGGTCCAGGCCCAGCACCGCGTACAGGCCGAACTCCCGGCCCCGCTGCTTCATGAGAAAGCCGTTGGTGTACAGCAAAAATCCGCCGCACACCAGGGCCAGCACCACCGTGCACAGCTGCATGATCAGCCGCACGTCCCCGGGGTCGGCCATGCCCGCCGGGTCAGCGGTGGTGGCCAGGATGTAAAAGCCCGCCGCGGCTCCGGCCACCGTGAAGAGATAGGGCACGTACAGCCGCCGGTTTTTCCGGATGCAGTCCCAGGCCAGCCGGGGGTAAAAGCGCTTGTCCATCGTCCTGTCCTCTGTCCGGGCCTCTCCGGGGGCCCGCTCGTTCCATATCGCCACAGGCATCGCCCTCCTTCGGCCCCATTATGCGCCGGGAGGGCGGCCGGCGCCATCGCTCCGGCTTACACTTTCCGCCCCTGGCTTACGTTCCTGTCACGTTCCTCACTCCACCCCCAGCGGCCGCTCCGTCAGGTCGATGCGCACCTCGGTGCCCTCTCCCGGCCGGGAGCGAAGGGCGATGCCGTGGCCCAGCATCCGGCACACCCGCCGGCACAGGTACAGCCCGATGCCCGTGGACCGGCCGTCCCCCTGCCGGCCGTTGAAGCCGGTATAGCCCTTTTCAAACACCATGGGCAGGTCCTCCGGCGCGATGCCCACCCCCGTGTCCCGGATCACCAGCACCGGCCCCGGCTCGGCGTATATGCGCACGCCGCCCCTGGGGGTGTACTTCAGGGCGTTGGACAGCACCTGCTCGATGACGAAGCCCAGCCACTTCTCGTCGGTGAGGACCTGCTCCCGCAGGGGCTCATAGTCCAGCGCCACTCCCCGGCGGATGAACCATCCGGCGTATTTCTTCACCGCCCGGCGCACGACGGCGTCCAGCTCGTGCCGGGCGATGACCAGGTCCCGGCCCCCGTCCAGCCGCAGGTAGCCCAGGGCCATCTCCGCGTACTGCTCGATGCGAAACAGCTGATTTTTCATCTCTCCCCGGTCCGGCTCGCCGTCGTCCAGCAGCAGGGCCATGCCGGCGATGGGGGTCTTGATCTGGTGCACCCAGGCGGTGAACCAGTCCAGCCGGTCGGCCATGGCCCGGCCGTCCGCCGCCGCCCGGCGGTCCATCTCGGCGCGCATGGCGGCGATGAGCTTCTGGTAGTCCGCCTCCAGTCCGTCCCCCGGCTCCGGCAGCTCCGCCGGCAGCGACACGTCCCGCAGCGCCCTTTCCAGCGCCCGCCGCCGGGCCCCGTAGCGGACGCATCCTACCGCCAGGCAGCCCAGTCCCGCCGCCGCGCACAGCAGCGCGGCGTAGCCCACCGCCGGCGCCGGCGTCCCCGCCAGATAGGCCACCAGGGCGAATATCCCCGCGAACAGCGCCAGCAGCGCCGCCGGCCCGGCCGCGCGCCGCAGATAGGCCACAGCCATCTTCATCCCTCCTCCACCATATATCCCACGCCCTTTTTCGTCACGATGAACCCCTCCAGGCCCGCCGCCTCCAGCCGCCGCCGGAGCCGGGCCACGTTCACCGTCAGGGTGTTCTCGTCCACGAAGCTGTCCGTCTGCCACAGCTTCTCCATCAGCTCCTCCCGGCTCACGATCCGGCCCTTGCCGGCCATGAGGGTCTCCAGGATGCGGTAGTCGTTTTTCGTCAGCTCGATCCGCTCCCCCCGGAAGGTGAGGGTGGCGTCGGCGGTGTTGAGCACCGCGCCCCGGGCGTGCAGCACCGTCAGGGGCGCCTGGAAGTCGTAGGCCCGGCGCAGCACCGCCTGCAGCTTCGCCATCAGCACCTCCCGGTCGAAGGGCTTGGGGATGAAGTCGTCCCCGCCCATGTCCATGGCCATGACGATGTTCATGTTGTCCGACGCCGAGGACAGAAACACGATGGGCACCTGGGACTCCGCCCGCATCAGCCGGCACCAGTGGTAGCCGTTATAATAGGGCAGGCCGATGTCCAGCAGCACCAGCTGCGGGGCGAAGGAGCGAAACTGCTCCATCACCCGGCGCAGATCCTCCGCCCGGCAGACCGAAAACCCCCAGCTGGTCAGGATGGACTCCAGCCGGGAGGCGATCAGCTCGTCGTCCTCCACCAGGAACACTCTGTACATCCGCCTCACCTCCCCATCCAGTTTACCAGAACGGCCGATCCTTTTCCACCTCGGCAGCCTAACAATTTTGTCATCTTCCCGCCGCCCCCGGCGATTGACATTTTCCTCGGATACGATATAATGAAAATGATATCCTGATCCTCTGCTTGCCACCTTCCGATCAAAGAAAAAGGAGCGTTGACCATGACTTATAACGAGATCCTCGAGGCTGCCCGGGGCCAGGTAGGCCCTGTGTGCAAGGCCTGCCCTGTGTGCGACGGCCGCGCCTGCGGCAACGCGGTGCCCGGTCCCGGCTGCAAGGCGCCCAACAACACCGCCGCCCGCAACTACGCCAAGTGGCAGGAGATCTTCGTGAATATGGATACCCTCTGCCCCAGCCAGCCCATCGACACCGCCTTCCAGCTGTTCGGCCACACCTTCAAGGCCCCTATCTTCCTGGCCCCTCTGGGCGGGCTGACGCTGCACTATGGCGACAAGCACACCGACTTCACCTACAACTCCATCCTGGTCCCCGCCGCGGCGCAGTACGGCGTAGCCGCCTTCACCGGCGACGGCATGGACCCGCAGATCATGCTCAGCTCCGTCCAGGATATGATCAAGGTGGACGGCATGGGCATCCCCACCATCAAGCCCTGGAACCTGGAGGCGGTGTTTGAAAAGCTGGACGTGCTCAACGCCAACGGCATCTTCGCCGCCGCCATGGACGTGGACGGGGCGGGCCTGCCCTTCTTGAAGCAATACAACCCCAACGCCGGCAGCAAGTCCGTGGACGAGCTGCGCCAGATCACCGCCTACGCCAGGATGCCCTTCATCGTCAAGGGCATCATGACCCCCCGCGGCGCGGAGAAGGCCATCGAGGGCGGCGCGGCGGCCATCGTGGTGTCCAACCACGGCGGCCGGGTCCAGGGCGGCGTGCCCTCCACGGCGGAGGTGCTGCCCGCCATCGCCAAGGCGGTGGACGGCCGCATCCCCATCTTCGTGGACGGCGGCATCCGCTCCGGCGTGGACGTGTTCCGGGCGCTGGCCCTGGGCGCGGACGCGGTGCTGGTGGGCCGGCCGGTGGTGCCCTTCGTGTACGCCGCCGGGGCCGAGGGCCTGAACGTGTACCTGGATAAGCTCATCGCCGAGCTGAGGGACACCATGACCATGTGCGGCACCCCCTCCCTGGCCGACATCGGCCCGGACAACGTCTGCCGCTTTTGAGCGGACATCTTGCAAGGAGGACTTTCATGCAGCGGCCCGATCCGGCGCTGACCGCCGCCTATGACGTCCTGCCCGTAGCGCTGATGCTGGCGGAGCGGGACGGGAGCGGCCAATGGCAGCTAGTATATGAAAATCCGGCGGCCCAGAGCCTCCCGGATCGGTCTGCCCTGCTCGCGGCCCTGTCCGGCGCGCTGGACGGGACCATGGACGGCCGGGATATGGGCCGGCAGACCGTCGAGCTGGACGGCCGCCGGCTCACCTCCCGCCTGGCCCCCCGGGAGGACGGGCTGGCGGTGGTGGTCACCCGGGACGAGACCCAGGAGCTGCTGCTGTTCCAGGAGCGGCTGGAGGCCGCCTCCGCCGCGCTGCGCAGCGCCCTGGACGCGGCCAACGCCGCCAACCAGGCCAAGAGCGACTTTCTCTCCCACATGTCCCACGACATCCGCACCCCCCTCAACGCCATCATCGGCATGACCACCATCGCCCGCACCCACGTGGCGGATACGGGCCGGGTGGGAGACTGCCTGGAGAAGATCGACCTGTCCAGCCGCCATCTGCTGGGGCTGATCAACGACATCCTGGACATGAGCCGCATCGAGTCGGGCAAGATGACCCTCTCCCCCGAGGAGTTCACCATGGCCGACTTCATCCACGGGCTCATGGCCGTGTTCCAGCCCCAGGCGGACAAAAAGCGCCAGAAGGTGGACCTGGACTTCACCGGCATCCGCTGCGAGCACATCCGGGGCGACCAGCTGCGCATCCAGCAGGTCCTCATCAACATCCTCTCCAACGCGGTGAAGTTCACCCCCGAGGAGGGGGAGATCTCCCTGCGGGTGCGGGAGACCGGCGAGCGCTACGGCAACACCGGCACATACGCCTATTACGAATTCACCGTCCAGGACACGGGCATCGGCATGAGCCCGGAGTTCCTGGCCCGGATCTACCAGCCCTTCGAGCGGGCCGACGGCGTCAACCGCATCGAGGGCACCGGCCTGGGCATGGCCATCACCCGCAACCTGGTGGAGATGATGAACGGCTCCATCCACATATCCAGCAAGGAGGGCGCCGGCTCCCGGTTCACCGTGACCCTGCCCCTGGAGCAGCTGGACCAGCCGGAGATCGGCTCCCAGGCCCTGCGGGGCCTGCGGATCCTGGCGGCGGACGAGAGGGGCAGCCTGGAGCACCTGCAGGAGATCGCCCAGGACCTGGGATTGGAGTGCGACGCCTGCGACAGCACCGTCGCCGCCATGGAGCTGGCCGCCCAGGCCCACATGGAGGGCCGGGACTACTTCGCCATCCTGCTGGCCTGGCGCATGCCCGTGGTGGACGGGGTGAAGGCCTGCCAGGAGCTGCGGGCCATGCTGGGCGGCGAGATCCCCATCATCCTCACCTCCTCCTACGAGTGGGCCCTCAGCGACGACGAGATGCGCAAATACGGCATCAGCGCCTTCGTGTCCAAGCCCCTGTTCCGCTCCCGGCTGGCGGAGACGCTGCTGTCCTTCACCGCCGCGGGCAGCCAGGCCGGCGCGGCCGACGGCGGCGGAGACGACTTCTCCGGCAAGCGCATCCTCCTGGCGGAGGACAACGAGATCAACCAGGAGATCGCCGTGGAGCTGATCAGCATGCAGGGCGCCCAGGTGGAGTGCGCCGTCAACGGCAGAGAAGCGGTGGAGCTTTTCAGCGCCAGCGACCCCAACTACTACGACCTCATCTTCATGGACCTGCAGATGCCGGTGATGGACGGCCTGGCCGCCACCCGGGCCATCCGGGCCCTGCCCCGGACGGACAGCCGCTCCGTGCCCATCGTGGCCATGACCGCCAACGCCTTCGTGGAGGACATCCAGTCCTGCCGCAAGGCCGGCATGGACGGCCACCTGGCCAAGCCCATCAGCCTGCAGCAGCTCACCGACGTGCTCCGGCACTGGCTGGGATAAGGGGGGCAGACCATGAGAGCGTACCAGGAGCGATACCTCACCCTGCTGGGCGAGCTGCGCCGGGCCTCGGACCTGCCCTTCGAGCAGATGGACAACGAGGCCTTCCGCCAGTCCGTGCTCCAGCTGTGCGGCCAGACCCGCCGGCGGCTCACGGAGGGCATGGACCTGCTGCGGCAGGAGCTGTTCCCGGTGCTGGACGATATCCACTCCGCCTCCCGGCAGGAGCTGGAGGACCTGATCGAGTTCGCCGACCGGCTCATGAGCGTCAACGCCCAGAAGGACACGGCCCTGGCCTGCCGCATCCACCAGGCGCTGGTGGACTGCGCCCGCCACAAAAAGGACCGGGATCTGCTGATCCGGGAGCTGTACTGGACGGGCATGAGCCTGCACAACCTGGAGACCATGCTCGGCCCCAGCGACGTGCACCTGTATCTGGCCAGGATGCGCATGTGCTTTTCCGAGTGCGCGTCCCACTTCACCACCGATTACGACGACATCACCGACCCGGACATCCGGGGCTACGTTCACCGGGCCATGGGCAACATCGCCCTGACCTACCCGGGCAGCGACGACCGCTCCGCCCAGGCGAAGCTGGCGGCGCTGAAGCGCTCCATCGCCATATTGTCCGACCCGGACGTGCGGGCCAAGACCCCGGAGCTGCCCTGGGAGCGGTATCTGCTGCTCAGCCACCAGGAGCGGACCACCCTGATGAACTATCTGCGCAAGGGCGCCTCGGACCCGGACGTGTTCGCCCAGGTGCTGGAATCGGCCCAGATCGTCCAGCGGCGGCAGCAGCGCCTGGCCCGAGAGCAGGATACGCCCGCTCCCGTCCGGTGGCAGTACGCCTACTTCGCCGCGCTGTACCACTGCGGGGCCATGGACCTGACGGAGTTTCTGGACGTGCTGTACTCCCTGTCCACCGTCATGCCGGAGAGCGACATGAGCACCCAGAGCATATTCTCTCACCTGGGCGTGCCGGCCCTGTACATGGGATACGCCCGCACCATGGGCCTCCAGCAGCTGCGATCCCACGCCGGCCGCATCCGGGCCATGACCCAGCGGATGAGCCGGTGGCTGGCCGGGGTGATCACCGGCGACTATAACCAGCTGCTGATGTTCCACCTGCGGCAGCTGCTGTATGTGCACGTGGAGCTGCCCGACTGCATCAGCTTTTTCGACCTGCTGCAAAACGTGTTCGCCGCCCGCCATCCCACCAGCTACGCCCGGATGTGGCGGGCCAGCCAGATCGCCCGGACCCTCTGCCGCTGGGCGGTGGAGGACTGCCCGGACAAGCTGATCGGCGCGCTGGGCTGCGCCAGCGCCCGGGAGGTGCGGGACCGGGCTGAGGAGCTGGACGCCTTCGTCGCCACCGCCGGCCGGCTCTACGACGCGGGCATGATCCACTTCTTCGACACCATCCTGTTCTCCTGCCGGGGCCTGCTGGAGGAGGAGTTCAGCCTCCTGCAGCTGCACCCCTACATGGGCTCGGAGCTCTTGAAGCAGCACCCCTCCGCGGAGGCCTACGCCGACATCGCCTGCGGCCACCACTGCCACTACGACGAAAAGGGCGGCTATCCCATGGGCTTCTCTCCCCGCCGGTCGCCCCTGCGGGGCCTGATCTACATCATCGCCGTGGCCGACTCCCTGTCCGCCGCCACCGACGTCATCGGCAGCACCTACTCCGAGCCCAAGGACTTCGCCACGGTCTACGGGGAGCTGCTGGACCGGTCTGGCACCCAGTACGCCCCCTTCGTGGTGGACCTGCTGGCCAGCCCGGAGCGCCGCGCCTTCATGACCGAGGCCCTGGAGCGCTGGTCCCGGGAGTCCTACCAGGACCTGAACCGCCGCCGGCTGGCGATGGTCACCTAGAAATGTTACCGGCCTGAAGGAATCCTTCAGGCCGGTAAAAATATCCTTGCGCCGTGACCATCCATGCGTTATAATACAGATAACGGAATAACAAAGGCGGGCCGTGAGGCGATAGCAGCACCCCACGGCCCTATGCAGGAGTGGCACCTCCTACACAGCTTTACAGCGCCCATGTCTTATTATATCTATTTCCATTTGTTTTTACAAGTGGCAGGATAGTAAGATCGTGTTGTGTTTGTGCGCGGTGTGGGGACAATGCCCTGCACCGCTTTTGTTATCCCGGCAGAAAGGCACTGGGGGCGGGCTGTCCCGTTCCCCAGGCCGGACTGTTTGGATAATATGCTCTCCCTCGGCAATAGTACCGCAGGCGGGGCGAAAGGGATGAAAGTATGAAACGGATATCAGCGTTCCTCCTTGCTCTTACAGTATGTGCGTCGCTTTGCGCATGCGGTAAGGTGAAAGTACCCTCCGGCTCCGAAGACTATATCGGAGAAAACTGGGAAAAAGTCATGATCGATTTGCAGGAAGCCGGTTTCAGGAATATAGTGCCCCGGGAAACCCAAGTTTCCGACCCCAACACATCGATCATAGACGGAGCTGTAGATCGGATCTCTATTGACGATACTACCGAGTTTTCTCCGAAAACTAAATTTCCAGAAGATTCTGAAGTCCTTATCGACTACAGCACGTTCAAACGGCTGCCGGTACCATTAGGATCTGAATCGCTTCAGGAAACAGATTACAAAGAAATAGCAGATTTGTTCGAGCAGGCCGGATTCACAAATGTTGTCTCCGAGGAGATAGTGGACCTAGATCCGGACGAATTTAGCGGAGATTATGAAAATCGAGTAACTGTAGACGGTCAGAAAACCTTCTCTAAAGGTGACGAGGTCCCTTTTAATTCCGAGATATCTATCGCCTGCCATCTGCCCTACGATAAATATGATGTTTTGCTTCGCGTAGATTGCATAGCTAATCTTTTCTTCAGCACCTATGATGTAGACATCATTCTGGACGGCGAAGCGCTGACCACTCTGGAACACGGCGGCGAAGCTGAACTCTCTCTTCGGCTGAAAAGCGGCGAGCACAGATTGGTCTTTGCCAACCACGAAAAGCAATCTGTGACCGGAGAAACGACCTTTAATGTAGACGGTGAGACCGTAGCTTCTTTCAAGCTAAGTTGTCACAGCGGTTCTGTAAACATAGACATTCTGTATAACGGCCCGGCAGAAGATGACCCTGCCAGAGCAACGCCAACCCCAGCCCCAACGCCCAAGCCAACACCTTCTCCGACCCCGGAACCAACATCCAAGCCCGAAGAGGAATCAAGCTCAGCCTACGATTTGGCCTATCAAAAGAATTGCGGCGAGTACAGGCTTTTCTATCTCCTTGACCTGGATGGACAGATAGCAAAATACTTTGCCTCCAATGATGAAATGGTCCTGACTGGAACCTGTACGGGAAACCTGAAGGATGGTCTGGATATCTACTATGAATCCGAAGGTTTTCACGAAATGCTGAAACGCAAATATTCGGGCGATGATTCCATCATCATACTGATCGACGCTAACGGCTTTGACTGGGAGTTTGAACAGACCACCGTCGCAGCAACTGAGGCCATCCTAAATCGGAAAGAGGACACGACAGAGGATACAGTAGCAGAAGCAGTGCCCGTAGCAACAGCCACGCCCTCACCTAAGAACGAGCTGCCAGAGTATCAGGCTAAAAGGGCCTTTGAATATTACGGTGAGGCGCTGTTCCCTTACGGCTTTGAATGCCATTGGTTCTCTCAGACCTATGAGCACTCTCAGCTGACGGATGGCTCGTGGAGATTCAGAGTCGGCGTGACTATCACAGACCAGTATGGTGCATCCTATGATGTTACAGCGGAGGCTTTGATAAACAATACGACCCAGTCCGTAGAAGATTTCAATATTACCGACCCCCTATCCTGACCCAATATAAAGAAAGCAGACACAAAAATCGTGTCTGCTTTCTTTATATCTCCAGATAATCACAAAATACCCTCACCCGAACAGCTCCTTCAGCCGCAGGCTGGCGGCGTAGAGCTCGTTTTTGCTGTAGGTATTGGCCTCGTCGGCCAGAACCGCCCGGATGGCGTCCTTCGGCCGGCAGCCCTGGCGGACCATGGCGTCCACCAGCAGGGCCTCGGCGGAGACCACATGCTCCTCCCGGGCGGCCAGATACTCCGGAGCCAGTTCCAGGATCAGGCAGAACTCCCCCTTTTCATACGCCCCCTTGGCCAGAAGCTGGTCCCGCACCGCGGCCGGCGTGCCCCGGAAGGCGGTCTCGTGCAGCTTGGTCAGGTCGTTGCACAGGCACATCCGGCAGGGCACCTCCTCCCGGAGGAAGTACTCCACCGTGTCCATCACCCGCTTGGGGGACTCATAAAAGGCATAGGTCCGGATCGCCCCCCGGCGCATCTGCGCCAGCAGCCGCCCCCGGTCCGCGTTCTCCCGGGGGAAGAAGCCCCGGAACACGAAACCGCTCAGATCGAACCCGGAGATGGACAGCGCCGTCACCGCCGCGCAGGGGCCGGGCACGCCCACCACCCTGATCCCCTCGTCCACGGCGGACCGGATCAGCTCGTTGCCCGGGTCGGAGATGCAGGGGGTGCCCGCGTCGGTGATCACTGCCACGCTCTGCCCGGCCTTGAGCAGGTCGATGAAATACCGGGCCTTGCCGTGCTCGTTGAACTTGTGGTTGCTGGCCAGCTTATTGCGGATGCCCAGCTTGCCCAGCAGCACCATGCTCCGGCGGGTATCCTCCGCGGCGATCACGTCCACGCTCTCCAATATCTCCGTGCCCCGGGGGGACATATCCCGGGCGTTGCCGATGGGCGTGGCCACGATGAACAGCACGCCGCGGCCGTCTTCCGATTGCATCTTGTCCATGATCGCTCCTTGCTGTCCTGTTTATAGGTCATCCGCTCTGTTATCCTCCAGTCAGAAAACGATCGAAGGAGGCGCGGAAATGTCGAAGAGGAAGAACATCCTGCAGCACATCGTCTTCTGGGGCGTGATCGTCCTGGCCGTCACGGCGGAGGGCTGGATGGATCTGATCTGCCGGGTGGTGTTTTAATCGTCGTAGAGCGCCGCTGCCGCCAGAAGGCAGCGGCGCATCTCGTCCGCTGCCCAGGCCGGGGACAGGACCCTGGCCCGGGTGCCGAAGCCCAGCAGCCATCCGAACAGCTGCCGGTTCACCGCCACGCGCACCGTCACGGAGAAGTGCTCCCCGTCCAGGGGCACCAGGCTCACATCCTGGCCGAACTGGTCGATCACCGGCCCCGCCAGGGCGTTTTCAAAGGCCAGGCGCACCGTATCGGTCTTGCCGGAGAACATGCCCAGGTGGGCGTTGGAGTAGGCGGCCATGTCCAGCTGGGCGAAGGCATCCGCCCCCTGCCGGGGCTGGTCGGTCTGGGCGATGGAGGCCATCTTGTCCACCCGGTAGTGGCGGATCTCCCCGGCCTGGCTGTCGTAGGCGATGAGGTAATAGTTCTCGCTGTCCCACATCAGCGCCCAGGGGCTGACGGCGTACCGGGCGCCCTCCCGCCGCCAGACCCGCTTTTTGTCCAGGCCCCAGTCATAGTACCGGAAGGTGATGGCCCGGTCCCGGTCGATGGCGGCGTGCAGCTCGTCCACATTGTAATAGATGGACTCGTTCATGGTCTTGATCCGGCCCCGGACGAACACCTGGTGGTTCAGCTCCCGGGCCTGGTGGACGCTGGCCAGACTCTCCAGCTTGCCGATCAGCTCCAGGCTCTTGCGCCCGGTGATGAACCGGGAGGACTGGACGCTGTCCACCAGCAGCTTCAGCTCCGGCAGCTGGAATTCCCGCTGGCCGATGAAGTACCCGGTGGCGGAGCCCAGGCGCATGGTCTGCACGTCCAGGCCGAACAGCCGCAGGGCCTCCATGTCGTCGTACACGCTCTTGCGCTCGGCAGCGATGTCCTGCCCCGCCAGGTAGTCGATCATCTGGGCCACCGTCACCGGATGGTCCTCGTCCGACTGGCGCAGCAGATACCGGCACAGGTACAATAGCTTCAATTTCTGGTTGGCGGACTTTGCCATGGACGCCTCCTTGCCTTTTTACAGCTGGGCCTGCTCCGTCAGGCCGGCCATGTCCCAGCCCAGAAAGGCGGAGCCCGTCTTCACGAACATCTCTCTCCCGGCGCTGCAGAAAAACCGGCGGCTGCCGGGCGTTTTTCTGTCCGCCAGGGCCTGGCGCGCCTCCAGGGCCTTCAAAAGCGCCCCCACGCTGGCGGCGCCAGAGTCGATGAGCGTCACGTCCGGGCCCACCGCCCGGCGGATGGCGGCGCGGATGATGGGATAGTGGGTGCAGCCCAGGATCACCGTGTCCGCCCCCGCCGCCAGCAGCGGTGCGGCGTACTCCTCCGCCGCCGCGGCCAACTCCGTATCGTCCGGGTCCGTCCGGCCCGCCTCCACCAGGGGCACCAGCTTGGGACAGGCCGACGCCGTCACCTGTACCCCGGGGTCCAGCCGCCGGATGGCCCGCTCATACGCGCCGCTGGCCACCGTGGCCGCCGTGGCCAGCAGGCCGACGCGCCCCGTCTCCGTGGCGGACACCGCCGCCTCCGCCGCCGGCTCGATGACCCCCAGCACCGGCAGATCCGGATTCTCCGCCAGCATCACGTCCATGGCGTTGGCGGTGGAGGTATTGCAGGCCACCAGCAGGGCCTTCACCCCCCGGCTGCGAAGAAAGCGCACGTTCTGCCGGCTGAGAGCCCGCAGCTGCTCCGCCGGCCGGTCGCCGTAGGGCGCGTGGGCCGTGTCCCCCAGGTAGACGAAGCTCTCCCAGGGGGCGGCGGCGGTCAGGGCCCGGACGGCGGTGAGCCCGCCCAGACCGGAGTCAAATATGCCAATGGGCCGATCGTCCATGGAGTTCTCCTTAAATCATGCTTGACGGCGGGGCCGGCCGGGCCTAAAATAGGGACAGGGAGCGGCGGTACGGCGGACCGCTCCTTCCGCCGCCGTGGCTGTAAGTATACCACACGGCCGGTATTTTCGCAACCTGGCCCGCGCGCTGCGGGCGGCATGAAAGGGGAGTTTTGCATATGTATCTTTTGGGATTCATCGGCGTTGGGAACATGGGCGGCGCGCTGGCCCGGGCCGCAGCGGCGTCCACCTCGCCCAAGCAGATCCTGCTGGCCAACCGCACGGCGGACAAGGCCGTGGCCCTGGCCACGGAGCTGGGCTGCATCGCCGCCACGCCGGAGACGGTGGCCGGCACGGCGAGATACATCTTTCTGGGCGTCAAGCCCAAGGACATGGCCGCCTGCCTGGAGGAGCTGAAGCCTTCGCTGGCCGGCCGGAAGGGCCACTTCGTGCTGGTATCCATGGCCGCGGGGCTGGACACCGCCGCCATCCAGACCATGGCGGGCGGGGCCTATCCCGTGATCCGCCTGTGCCCCAACACCCCGGTGGGGGTGGGAAAGGGCCTGATCGCCTGGTGCGAGCGGGACACCGACCCCGGCGACGCGCCCGCCCTCATCGACGCCATGCAGGGGGCCGGCGTCTGGGACGCCTGCCCGGAGAGCCTGATGGACGTGGCCAGCGTCATCGGCGGGTGCACCCCGGCGTTCACCTATATGTTCATCGAGGCGCTGTCCGACGGGGCCGTCGCCTGCGGTATGCCCCGGGCCAAGGCCCTGACCTACGCCGCCGCGGCGGTGGAGGGGGCGGCTGCCCTGGCCCAGGCGGACGGCCGCCATCCCGGCGCGCTGAAGGACGCGGTGTGCTCCCCCGGCGGCTCCACCATCCAGGGGGTCCTGGCCCTGGAGGAGGGCGCCTTCCGCGCCGCCGCCTCCCAGGCCGTCATCGCCGCGGTGGAGAAGACCTGCTCCATGGGGAAATGAGCGGCCCGGTCAAGACCAACGCCCTGCGGCAGCTGGACGCGGCGGGCATCCCCTACCGCACCCGGTCCTACGCCTACGACGAGGCCGATCCCTGCGGCGAGACGGACCCGGAGCAGCGGGAGCGGATGTTCAAGACCCTGGTCACCCGTGGCGAGAAGCGGGGCATCCTGGTGTTCTGCATCCCGGTGGACCAGGAGCTGGACCTGAAAAAATGCGCCGCGGCCGCAGGGGACAAGCGGGTGGAGATGATCCACCTGAAAGAGCTGCTGCCCCTCACCGGCTACGTCCACGGGGGCTGCTCCCCGGTGGGGATGAAAAAGCGCTACCCCACCGTCTTCGACGAGACGGCCCTGCTGTACGAGCGGATCTACGTCAGCGGCGGCCAGCGGGGGCTGCAGATGGAGCTGGCGCCCCAGGACCTGATCGACTTCGTGGGCGCCGGCCTGGCGGATATCATCAAGACCTGACGGCGGCGCGAGAGCGCCGGATAAAAAGCACGGATATGAAACTGCGGCACAGTGCCAGTCATGGCACTGTGCCGCATGCTGTTGTGTCCTTTTCATCCTGTGCGGACAGCGGGGAGGTCACCGCACGAACAAATAGTGCCTGTACCCGTCCTTCTCGTCCACGAACCGAAATCCCGCCTTCTCCAGCACATGCTGGCTGCGGGTGTTCTTTAAGATCGTATACGCGTGCACCGCGTCCACCTCCAGGTGTGCAAAGGCATATCCCACCGCCAGCCGGGCGATCTGCGTGCCGTACCCCCGGCCCTTGACAGAGTCGTTCTGCATATGGAAGCCGAACTCGCACTCCCGCTTTTCTTCGTCGATGTTTTTCAGCTGCACGTGCCCGATGGGCCGCCCGTCCATCATGGCCGCCAATTCCAGCCTGCCGGGCACCTGCTTGCGTCTATAGAAGCTGTCGGCCGCCTCCTCGCTGTACACATAGGGCCGAAACTGGCTCTCGTCCTCGTACACGGCCGGGTCGCTCTCGTGCTCCCGAAAAAAACGGTGGCAGAGCTCCCTCGTCATAAAGCAGAGGGATATCTCCTTCCCGGCCTCTGCCCTCGCGCTCACTCCTCCGGCAGGTCGCTGGCGCAGTGGGCGCACTTGGTGGCATGATAGGGGATCTCGCTCAGGCAGTAGGGGCAGACCTTGGTGGCGGGCTCCGCCGGCTGGGCAGGGGCCTCCTCCTTCTTGTGCAGGGAGCTTGCCTTGTTCAGGGCCTTGATCATCAGGAAGATCACGAAGGCCATGATGAGAAAGTCGATCACCGCGGAGATGAACGCGCCGTAGTTGAAGGTGGTCACGCCCAGCTCCGTGGCGGTGGCCAGGCTGGTCACCTGCTCGGCGCTGACGCCCTCCGGCAGCCGGAGGATGAAGAAGGCGTCGTTGAAGTTGGAGTTGCCGGTGATGAGGCCCACCAGGGGCATCACCAGGTCGTTGACCGCGCTGGTGACGATCTTCTGGAAGGCCGCGCCGATGATCACGCCGACCGCCAGGTCCACCACGTTGCCCCGGGTGGCGAACTCCTTGAATTCCTGGAAGAATTTTTTCATTTGTGTCGCACCTTTCTTTTGCCCCGGATCGCCCGGGCGTTTTTTCCTGTCCCATATACTAACCCCTGGCGTGAAAAAACGCAAGAAAAAACCGAAGCGCGCCCCGATGGAGGGCGCGCAGGACAGTGGAAAAGCGCTTGTAAAGCGGCCTTGCCCGTGATATACTAGCCTTGCCACGCAAGTTAATACTTATCACATACAGTGGATACGTTTACCCTCTGGTAAAAACGTATCTCCGCTTTGTGTTCACTGTATGTGCATTCAAAGACTTGCGTGGCAGCAATGGAGACTGCGTTTTTCGTGCGTGGCCTCCGGGCCGCGCACTTTTTTGTTGCACTGGAGGTGAAAGAAATGGCGATCCTAGACATCATCAAATATGAAGGCGATAACTCCACCTTCGTATGGAAGCACCCCCGGGAGGACTTCAGCACATCCTCCCAGCTGATCGTTCACGAGACACAGGAGGCCGTCTTCTTTTTGAACGGCCAGCCGCTGGACCTGTTCGGCTCCGGGCGCTATACCCTGGAGACCCAGAACATCCCGCTGCTGCGAAAAGTCGCCAACATCCCCACCGGCGGCGAGACGCCGTTCCACTGCGAGGTCTATTTCATCAACAAGACCGAGCAGATGGCCATCCGCTGGGGCACGGACAGCCGGGTCCAGTACGTGGAGCCGACCTACGGCTTCCCGCTGTCCATCGGGGCGAACGGCGAGATGAGCCTGCGGGCGGACGACTCCAAAAAGCTGCTGGTCAAGCTGGTGGGCACCGAGCGCGACCTCAGCCAGGCCAGGCTCACATCCTATTTCCGCGCGTTTCTGATGACGAAGATCAAGACCTATATGGCGCAGGTGCTGAAAGCCGACGCCATCAACATCTTTGAGATCGACGAGAGGCTGCTGGACTTCTCCGATGCCCTGCGGCAGAAGCTGATCCCGGACTTCGCCGATTACGGCATCGCCCTGGAGCGGTTTTTCGTGACCACCATATCCAAGCCCGACGGCGAGCCACAGTATGAGAAGTTCAAGGAGCTGCACTTCCGCCGGTACGCGGACATCGCCGAGGCGAAGCTGCGCCAGCAGGTGGGCGTCATCGACAAGCAGACGGAGGCGCAGAAGATGGTCATCGAGTCGGAGGCCCTGGCCACGAAGCGCCGTCAGGAGGGCTATACATACCAGCAGGAGCGGGGCTTTGCCGTGGCGGAAAAGGTAGCGGAAAACGAGGCGGTGGGCCAGTTCACGAACATGGGCGTGGGCCTGGGCACCATGGCCGGCGTCGGCGGCGCGGTGGGCGGCGTCGTGGGCAGCGCCGTCACCGGAGCCTTCGCCGGGGCGGCGCAGCCGGCGGAGACGGCCTTCTGCGACAACTGCGGCGCGAAGCTGCCGTCGGGGGCGGCGTTCTGCGACAGCTGCGGCGCGCCGGTGGCCTCCCCCGCCCGTTGCGCCCAGTGCGGATACGTCTTTGAGCGGCCCGGAAAGTTCTGCCCCAAATGCGGCGCGAGAAGGGAGGGCTGACCGGTGAAAAGCAACAAGCTGTTGGGCGCTGCCCTCTGGGCCATCGGCCTGGCCGTGGAGTGCGCGCTGCTGCTCTGCCTGGCCCGGGCCTATACGGCCGCGGTCTGGATCACCCTGGGCTTCACTCTCTTCGCCTTCATCTCCCAGCTGGCCCTGTGGCTGTATCTGTGGCGCGGCGCGGGGACGGCGGACGGTGTCTTTTTCCGGATGCCGGCGTTCATGCTGTCCGCGCTGTACATGCTGCTGCAGCTCATCCCCTGCCTGGTGTTCCCTTTCTGGCAGGCCCCGGCCCGGCTCGCCGTGCTGATCAACGCGGCGCTGGCCGTCGTCATGTGGGTGCTGCTGCTTTTGTCCCTGCTGGCAAAAAACCACATCGCGCACGTGGACAGCAGACAAAAAGACCACCACAGGGAATTGTGAGGTATCGAAATGGATCTAGAACAGCTTTTATCTGAAGCCATCGAAGCGACTAAGACCGTTCTGCCGGGTCAGGTATTCGTTTTAAAGAGCTTGTTTGAAGGATACAAATGGGAGCCGATCAGCAATGGGAATAAACGGTATCTTGGGCAGCGATTCAAAAAGGAAGTAATTGCTGGCAGAGTCCCCAATGTCGCCTACTATGGGAAAGCAGCAAACAATTCCAGCAAATATATAAAAAACAATAAGGAGGAAGAAACATGAAACAGCTCACTTGCGAAATGTGCGGAAGCACGGACCTCATTAAAGATGGAGGCGTATTCGTATGCCAAACCTGTGGGTGTAAGTACTCCATCGAAGAAGCAAAAAGAATGATGATCGAAGGGACGGTGGATGTTCAGGGCACAGTAAAAGTTGACAATAGTGCTTTTGTTGCAAAGTATCTCGCAAATGCACGCCGCGCAAAGGAGAAAGAAGATTGGGAAGAGACTGAAAAGTACTATAATATGGTCGAGCAAAATGACCCTGATAATATTGAAGCAATTTTCTATAGTGCCTACGGAAAAGCAAAGTCAACGCTTGTGGATGGAGATTTGTATAAACGTCAGGCAGCATTTAAGGTTTTATCGAACTGTATTTCGGTAATTGATGATCACTATAAACCTGAAAGACGCGAAGAGAATAAAGAAGCCATTACTCAGATGGCCGCAGATTTGTCAAAAATGCTCCTTAGTAGTTTTGTTTTTACTGAATGGAAAAATGGATACGGTTCAGTGGTCCGCACCAATAAAAATGAGACATATAGTTTGTTTACCAATTTGATCGTTCAGTTCAGAGAGTCTATAAACAATATTCAAAAGATTGACGACCAACCATATCTTCATGAAGCGCTCATTACCCTATATTCTGTAGCAAAAGGTTGCAGTTATGTTAAGGCATCTACGATGGAGGAATGGATTAGGGAAGAGCAAGGTGAGTTAGATTCTTTAAGGAAAGCCGTCCTTGAAGCTTATTGGTCAGAACATGCTGAAGAGAAAGCTGCTCTTGATTCAGAAAAGAGCTCTTTAGAAAGTCAAACAACTGAGTTAAACGATCAAATCCAAGCACTTCCAGAGGTTATTACTGTTAAGGAAATCAAAAGTCAAATTGAGAGCAAGACAAAAGAAAAGGACAGCCTCGGCCTCTTCAAGGGCAAAGAAAAGAAAGCTTTGCAGGCGGAGATCGACGCTTTGGAAAAAAGGTTAACCGCGGCACAAGAAGCCCAGGCGGAAGCCGCGAAGCCGCTAAACGAATCTATCGAGAAGCTCCGTGAAAGAATTGCAGAAATAGATCATGAGTTGACTAAAGACAGATAAATCGACCGCTGACCCAGCAAAAAACCGAAGCGCGCCCCGATGGGGGCGCGCTTCGCGCTGTCACTCGTATTTTCGTCCGGGCACGTAGATGGCCGCCAGCAGCCCCGCCAGGGACGCCATGGGCAGCCACTGGGCCACCGGCCCCGGCCCCAGCAACGCCTTCGCCAGCAGGCACACGGCCCCGCACAGGGTCATGCTCAAAAGGCACCACACCCGCGTCCAGCGCAGGATGTGGGGCCAGTTGCGGTTGGTGAACCGCACCCCCGGCACGTTCATGCGCACCGGCCCGTCGTAGTAAAACCCCAGCTGCCCCACGTCGTGATACCAGGGCAGGCGGGTCTTGGCGAACAGGCAGAAGTAGAGCCCGAACCCGGCGCTCAGCGCCGCCAGCAGCGCCGCGGGGTGGTACACCACCCAGTGCTCCGTGTCGGTCACCGTCATCAGACGGATCAGCCAGGCCAGCTCCCCCGCCGTGGGGATGAGGCACAGAAAATACCGCGCCGCCCACTTTTTCCGGTCCGGTCCGCCCCGGGCCGCCTTTTCCTCCGACAGGTCGATGATCCGGCGCAGCAGCCGCTCCGCCTCCTGGGCGCTCACCGGCTCCGACTGCTCCAGCCGCCGGCCCTCCAGCAGCTCCGCCACCGTCACGCCCAGCGCCTCCGCCAGGGGCGTCAGCAGCGCCACGTCCGGCAGCGCCAGGCCTCGTTCCCATTTGCTGACAGCCTTGTCCGACACGTACAGCTTTTGGGCCAGGTCCCGCTGGGTCATGGCCTTTTCCTTGCGCAGCCCGGCCACGAAGGCGCCGAACTGCTCCTTGTCGATGGCATGCATGGCTCTCACCTCGCCGCCATTGTACCCCCGCGGGGCCGCTTTTGGCAACCGACCGTCGGTAGAATCGCCCCCGCTCACGCAAAAACGCCGCCGGACGCGACGCGTCCGGCGGCTGCCGTATCTATTGCTCAGTTTTTCTTCACGTAATCGGCGGAGATGTAGCCGGTCTGGCCGTTGTAGGTGATCTTGTACCAGCCGCTCTCCTCGCCCAGGATGGTGACGGTGTTGCCGGAGTTCATGTAGCCCATCACATTGTAGCCGGTGCCCGGGCCGGAGCGGACGCGCACGCCGTTGCCGGTGACGGTGCCGCTCTCCCCGGTGGTGGATGTACCGCCGGAGGAGGAGCCGGAGGTGTCGTCGGAGATCAGGCTGGTGGCCACGAACAGCTCCTTGCCGTTATACTGCACCCTGGTCCAGCTGCCGGAGATGCCGGTGCGGGTCATCTGGGTGCCCACCTGGGCCACGGAGTCCACGCTGTAGTTCTGGCCGGGGCCAGTGCGCAGGTTGGCGGCGCTGACCACGGTGACGGTGCCGGAGGCCTCGGTGACGTTGAACTCCGTCTTCTCCGCGGGCTTGGTGGTGGAGATCAGCGTGTCGATCACGTATGCCTCCGCGCCCTTATAGTAGACCCGGCTCCAGCCGTTGTCGGTCTTGCCGGTGCGCTGCAGCTCATAGCCCGCGCTCTCGTTGCCCAGGATCTCATAGTCCGTGCCCGGGCCGGAGCGGATGTTCACCCCGTTGCCGGAGATGTACACCGTGTCGTTCATGCCCGTGGTGTTATAGGGATCGGGGCTGGCGGAGGGGGTGGGAGAGGGCTCCTCCGGAGGCGGCGGGCTGGCCTGGGCGTCGCCGGTCTCGGGCAGCGACGCCGTGGGCACGGGCGTGTCCGCGGGCTCGTCGGAGGGCTCGGGGCTGGGCGTGGAGTTGTCGATCACATGCACGCCCTCAAAGGGCTCGGACTGCTGGACGTTGGAGTCCGCGGCGGGCTTGTTCAGCTTGATGACCAGCACGATGGCGATGATGATGATCACCAGGATCACCGCCAGCACCGCGATGATCTGCCACAGGTTCCGGTCGGAGCGCCGGGCCGCGCCACGGTCCTGGCTGCCGCTCTTGGCGGTCTGGCCGCCTTTGGCCGTCTGACCGCGCCGCTCCTCCGCGGGGCGGGCGGCATACTGCTCCCGCTGGGCGGGCTCGTCGGGGGAGAAGAAGCCGTCCCCCCGGGCCGTGGGCTGGGCGGACTGCTCCTCCGCCGGCCGGACAGGCCGGGGCAGGTTCCGCAGCGCGTCGTTGCCGCTCCGTCCCTGGCTGGGCCGCTCCAGCACCTCCACCCGGCCGGTATCCAGCTTGGCGTGGCACTTGCGGCAGTACTTCATGTCCTCCGATACGGAGGCCCCGCAGTTGGGGCATTTACGCGATCTCTTGCTCTTCATATCGCAGATCCCTCATCAGATAAAGAATGTGATGGTCTCTCTCATTTCCGCTGGCCGGCGATGCGTACCACGTCGCCCTCTATGGCCAGCTGGCCCTGGCAGTACAGCGCCACCGCCTGGGGCAGCAGCTTCCACTCCGCCTCCTCCATGATCCGCCGCTGGAGGGTCTTGGGGGTATCCCCCTCCCAGACCTCCACCGCCTGCTGGAGGATGATGGGCCCGCCGGATCCCGCCGTGACGAAGTAGGCCGTGGCGCCGGACAGCTTCACGCCCGCCCGGATGGCCCGCTCGTAGGGCTCCATGGTGTTCATGTTGCTGTCCCCAAAGGCGGGCAGCAGCACCGGGCACACGTTCACGATCCGCCCCTCGTAATTGCGCAGCGCCCCGTGGCCCAGGGGGTGGACATACCCCGCCAGCACCACCAGCTCCGCGTCCAGGTCCTGGAGCTTCTGCTCCACGGCGGTGTTGTAGCTCTGCACGTTGGGGAACAGCGTCCGGTCCACCACGTAGGTGGGCAGGTTCGCGCTCTTGGCCCGGATCAGCGCGTAGGCCTCCGGGTCGGAGGAGATGACCGCCGTCAGCTCGCAGTTGGGGATCTCCCCGAACAGATGGGCGTCCATCACCGCCTGCAGGTTCGTCCCGCCGCCGGAGACAAGGATCACCGTTTTCACCATATGTGCGCGCCCCCTCCCGGAACAGTCTGCCGGATCATGTTATCTTTTAACTATTTGTTACCGTATTGTAACATACCTTCCGCCAAAGTGCAACCCATTTTCGTCTGTTTCGGGAAGAAATTCATCCCGGCCAGACCTGTCTGGGAAAAGTTTTGCCGCCGGGCGCAGTTTTCGCCGGAAAAAGGGCAGAGAAACAGCAGGTCCGGGACCTGCCGGTCCCGGACCTTAATATTATGTCAACTTATCATTCCCCTGTGATGTAGGCCTGCCGCTCTTTTTGGAACTGATCGGTCTTGTCGAAGCCGCAGCCGAACATCTCCGGGCAGAAGCCCCGGTACACGCACTCCCGCACCATGCAGGAGGCCAGCTCCGGCTCCACCTTGGCCACCTCGTCCTTCACCATCTGCCAGGCGGCCCGGGTCTCGGGGCTGGCGCAGCTGCAAAGCCGCTTGCGGCTGATGTTGATCATGGCCTGGCCGTCGGCCTCGCACTCGTGGCTGACCGGCGCGCCCTGGGGCAGCTCGGTCCGGTCCACGCCGGTGCGGTCGGAGCGCTGGGTCTTGACGAAGTGCTCGATGCCGAACTTGTGGCGCACGAAGTGCACGCTCACCCAATAGGGCAGATCCGCCCACCGCCAGGCGAACTTCATCTTCCGGATGGGGGAGTGCTCGGCCATGATGAGCTTGCGCTTCCAGGCGGAGTCCGGGTACTTGCCCTTCTCCTTGCCCACGGTGTTCATGGTGGCGTTTTTGATGTCCTGCCAGTTGTCCTCATGCTGGAAAAAGGCCAGGTGGGTATGCAGCTCGCTCATATCAGGGTCCTCCCTCGGTTTTCTTTTCGCCCAGTATAGCACACCCCGCCCCCCGCTTCAAGCGGACCGATACGGAAAATCCGTTTTGAGATATCCGGAGATATCACGCGTAAAAACGAGATATCGCGAGCAAACATAGAATTATTAAAAAATCCTGTTGACACTTTCCTCTCCGTGTGCTATAAAGAAAAAGCGCCTTCGGGGAAGGCGCGGATATCTTTGTCAAAACACTTTTTCGATATGCGGAGGAAAACGAATGAGCACGACAATGGTGAAGCCTGCCGATGTCGTCCGCAAGTGGTACGTCCTCGACGCCGCCGGCAAGCCCATGGGCAAGACCGCGGTGATCGCGGCGGACCTGCTGCGGGGCAAGCGGAAGGTGGATTACACCCCCCACGTGGACTGCGGCGACTATGTGATCATCATCAACGCCGAGCAGGCCGTCCTGACCGGCAAAAAGCTGGAGCAGAAGTATTACCGGACCCACTCCGGTTACCCCGGCGGACTGCATGAGACCCAGTACAGCCGTCTGATGGCGTCCAAGCCCGAACTGGCCATGCGTCTGGCCGTGCGGGGCATGCTGCAGAAGAACGCCATGGCCAAGAACCAGCTGACCCGTCTGCGCATCTTCAAGGGCAGCGAGCACACCCACCAGGCCCAGAAGCCTGAGGTCTATGTGGAAGGAGGCAACAACTAATGGCTACCTATCAGTCCAAGCGTCCTTACCTTTACGGCACCGGCCGGCGTAAGAGCTCCGTTGCCCGCGTCCACCTGATCCCCGGCGGCACCGGCGTCATCACCGTCAACGGCCGCAGCATCGACGACTACTTCGGTCTGGAGACCCTGAAGCTCATCGTCCGCCAGCCCCTGGTCACCACCGGCACCACCGACAAGGTGGACATCGAGGCCACCGTGTCCGGCGGCGGCGTCACCGGCCAGGCCGGCGCCATCCGCCACGGCATCGCCCGCGCCCTGCTGCTGGTCAACGAGGAATACCGCGCCCCCCTGAAGGCCGCCGGCTTCCTCACCCGCGACCCGCGCATGAAGGAGCGCAAGAAGTACGGCCTCAAAGCCGCCCGCCGCGCGCCCCAGTTCTCCAAGCGCTGATCGCGAGCCGAAAAATACGAAAAAAGCCCGGAAATGCGCTATTTTCCGGGCTTTTCTCATACCAGGACCCTGAGATCATTCTGCGGAGGAAGATACGATGGATAAAGCGGAACGAGCGGCACAAAAGGCAAAGGAGCTCTTTGCCAAGCAGACATCCTTTGCCACGCACAATTACCGCAAGATCGTGAAGCTGCTGCAGCCACATGTGGAGCAGTACAAAAAACAAAGGGATTACGAGGCGCTCTACATATACGGCGAGTGCAGCGCGAGGCTCGAGGATTATCCCCACACCTCCCCGGAGGCCTATCGCGCTCTCGGCGAGGCGGCCTTCGGCGGCATCATGGAAGCCCAGGTGCGCGAGGCGCGCAAGAACTTTTTCACGGCGGTGCGAGGAATCCCCCTGACACGGGAAAAGGCGAAGTATACCACGGACAAGGATCATGTGACCTACTGGCGGATCGCCTTGAAAGAAGCAAAAGAGTATTATGACAAGGCCTTCGCCCAGGGCTGGGACGACCCGGAGGACCGGGCATACTACGAGGAGCTTTTGAAGGCCATCGAGGCCGACAAGGCCGAGCACCCGGAGTTTTACACCCGTGACCTGAATAAGATCATAGAGATCGCGAGGCAGCGGGCGGCGGAGCACCGTCAGCTGGTGAAAAAGCTCAGCGCGGAGGGCGACAGCGCCTATGAGAGCGGGGAGTATGACGCGGCGGCGGAGAAATTCTTCCAGGTGGAGGACCTTGCGAAGAGCGAACAGGCGCTGAAGGACTGCAACCCCTATTACGGCCACGCCCTCTGTATGATCGGCAGGATGCTGCACGAGGGACATCTCCACCGGCCGGAGCTGTTTGAGTACGGCTTTTTCTATGGGGCTGCCGATCGATATAAGGACGCCTACGCCATGGGGATGGTGGGAGATTATAAGCAGACCCAGGACGCGAACCTCCCCGTGGCGATCCGCTGGTACGCAGAGGGCGCCAGGCTGGGAGACCCCCGCTGCCAGATGTTTTACGCGGTCGCCCTGATGAAGGGCCTGACGCGCGAGCACGACGACGAGCCCCTCTATCCGCACGTGGCCAGGCTGCTCACAAGCGCCGCCAAGGCCGGAGAGCCCCGGGCCATCTACCTGCTGGGTTGTCTGTACGAGCTGGGCAAGGGCGTGCCCGAGGACGCCAAGCTGGCCCAGCAGCTCTTCGACGTGGCGGCAAAGGCGGGCTGGACCGAAGAGGTCAACAAAGAATATGAGCGGGTGGCCGAGGAAAACCGCGCCTCCATACGGTATAACGAGATCGCGAGCCTGTCGGCGCCCTCGCCGCTGAAAGCGGAGGGCACCGCGTACAGCACCTGGTGCATTTGACAGCGCCGGACGCCGCTGCAACATCGACCTCCCCGGGCGACGCCCCGGGGAGGTTTTTTCTTGCCTGGACCGCCGGGACGTGTTATCATGGACTCGAGGAAAGGGGGCGCCGCCATGAAACGGATGCTGACGCTGCTGCTGGCGCTGGCGATGCTGGCGGCGCTGTGCGCCTGCGGGGAGGAGACGGTCGCCGGCTTCACGGCGGCGTCTGTGCCGGGCGTTCTGGTGCTGGCCGGCTCAGACGGGGAGCGCACCGCCTTTCACCTGACGGAGGACACGGCCTTCTTCCTGCCGCCGGAGCTGACGCAGGAGGACATGCTGGCCGGCCGGTGCCCGGACGCGGACATCTCCGTGACCCGGGGCCGACGCGACGGCTCGTTCACCAACGCCATCCAGGACTGGACATGCAAGGCATACGACGCCAAAACGGTCAATGTCCGGCTCGTGGACACGGGCACGGCCACGATCCTCTCCGACGGGACGGAGCTGGAGATATGGCGGGGCCGCAGCGAGACGGTGTACATGCTCCCCGGTCACCAGGAGCTGCTCACAGAGTCGGGCCCCACCGGCCCCAGGGACGTGATAGTGGCCGGGGTGGACAGCGCCCTCTCCGACGCCGCCTGGGAGGATATCACGGCCTATTATGACATGCAGGGCCTTCTCTACGACGAAACAGCCCAGCTGGAGAGCGCCTATGCCGCCTGGCAGGCGGACCCCAATGGTTATCGGTCCCGCACGCTGAGCCAGGACATCTATCCATCCATGTCCAACGAGCACATCATCTGCTTTACCACCACCGTCACCTATCCGCTGGAGGATGGCACCTACACGGCGGACCAGTCCTGCGCCGTCTTTGACCGGACCACGGGCCAGCCCATCCCCACGGAGGCGCTGTTCACCTGCAGCGCGGACGAGCTGGCGGACGTCTTCCTGACCGAAGCAAACGTGGGCGACGAGGCCCTGCTGGCCGAGATGCGCGCCGCCTTCCGGCCGGAGTACATCTTCCCCCAGCCCGAGCACCTGACCCTGTACTTTCCCACCGGGAGCCTGCCCAGCCAGAAGCACAGCTATATCATCGGCCTGGACTACGCCGGCCACGAGGGCCTGAAGGACCTGCTCCAGGACTGGGCCCTGCCGGACGGGGTCTCGTGACGGGCCCGCGCCCGCGAAAAAAACACACCATACGCCAAAGGAGACGCTGCCATGCATCCTGTCGCCACGATCCGGGCCTGGTCCCGCGAGGAGCACCATTTCACCCCCTGGGAGAAGCTGGTGATCCTCCTGTTCCTGTTCACCTGCGGGGGCATCTTCGGCTTCATCTACGAGACGTTCTTCTATCGGATCGACCTGGGCTATTTCGTCAAGCGGGGCACCACCCTGGGCCCCTGGATCCCCATCTACGCCTACGGCTCGTTTTTCATCCTGCTCATCGCCTACCGGTTCCGCCGCCGCCCCCTGGCGGTGTTCCTGCTGAGCACGGTGTCCTCCGGCGTGCTGGAGTATCTGACGGGCTGGTACCTGTGGACGTACCGGCAGCTGCGGCTGTGGGATTACAACACGGAGATCTGGAACTGGGGCAACATCAACGGCTACATCTGCGCCCGGTCGGTGCTGTTTTTCGGCCTGTCGGGGCTGTTTCTGGTGTATCTGCTGGTGCCCGTGGCCACCCACCTGGCCGGGACCATGAAAAAGCGGACCTTCGCCCTGATGACCCTGATCCCCGCCGGACTGTTCATCCTGGACATCGTCTACAGCTTCATCCGCTGACACAGCCATAAAAAATGTCCCCTGTCCTGCCGGACAGGGGACATTTCGCGATTATTGAGAATTGGAATTAGTACATCCCGCCCATGTCGGGGCTGGGAGCGGCCACGGGCGCGGGGGGCTCCTTGATGTCAGTGACCAGGCTCTCGGTAGTCAGCACCATGCCCGCCACGGAGGCGGCGTTCTCCAGGGCGCTGCGGCAGACCTTGGTGGGGTCCACGATGCCCGCGGCGATCATGTCGCAGAACACCTCCTGGGCCGCGTCGAAGCCGAAGGTGGGCACGTCGCTGGACATGATCTTGTCCAGGATCACCGCGCCCTGCAGTCCCGCGTTGGCGGCGATCTGCATCACAGGGGCCTCCAGGGCCTTGGCCACCGCACGGGCGCCGGTCTTCTCGTCGCCGTCCAGGCTCTCGGCCACCTTGGCCGCGGCCTTGGCGCCCAGGATATAGGCGGTGCCGCCGCCGGCCACGATGCCCTCCTCCACCGCCGCGCGGGTGGCGTTCAGGGCGTCCTCGATGCGCAGCTTCTTCTCCTTCATCTCGGTCTCGGTGGCCGCGCCCACCTTGATGACCGCCACGCCGCCGGACAGCTTGGCCAGGCGCTCGTTGAGCTTCTCCTTGTCGTACTCGCTCTCGGTGACCTCGATCTGGGCCTTGATCTGATGGATGCGGTCGGCGATGGCCTGGGCCTCGCCGGCGCCGTCCACGATGATGGTGTTCTCCTTGGACACCTTCACCTGCCGGGCATGGCCCAGATCGGCGACGGTGGCGTCCTTCAGCTCCATGCCCAGGTCGGAGGAGATGACCTGGCCGCCGGTGAGGATAGCGATATCCTGCAGCATCTCCTTGCGCCGGTCGCCAAAGCCGGGGGCCTTGACGCACACGCAGGTGAAGGTGCCGCGCAGCTTGTTGAGGATGATGGTGGCCAGGGCCTCGCCCTCCACGTCCTCGGC
>CANQSF010000022.1 GCA_947626345.1 uncultured Oscillospiraceae bacterium
CGGCGCACGCCGCTGGCGGTGCGCACGATGACGGCCTTGACCACGTCGCCCTTCTTCACGCTGCCGCCGGGGGCCGCCTTGCGCACGGAGGCGACGATCACGTCGCCGATGTTGCCGTACTTGCGGCGGGAGCCGCCCAGGACGCGGATGGTCTTGATCTCCTTGGCGCCGGTGTTGTCGGCCACTTTCAGATAAGATTCAGCCTGTATCATTTCGACGCCTCCTTACTTCGCTTTTTCGATGATCTCCACCACGCGCCAGCGCTTGTCGCGGCTGAGGGGGCGGGTCTCCATCACCCGGACGCGGTCGCCGACGCCGCACTCGTTGTTCTCGTCGTGGGCCTTCAGGCGATAGGTACGTCCGATGATCTTGTTATACTGCTTATGGGCCACCCGGTCCTCCACGATGACGACGACGGTCTTGTCCATCTTGTCGGAGACTACCTTGCCCACACGGGTCTTTCTGGTGCTGATTCTCTCTTCGCTCATCTTCAAGCCTCCTTCTTCTCGCGGATCACGGTCTTGACCCGGGCGATGTCCCGCCGGACGGCAGGGATCTTCGAGGGGTTATCAAGATGATTGGTGGCGTGCTGCATGCGGAGCATGAAAAGGTCCTTCTTCAGCTCTGCCAGCTTCCCTTCCAGCTCGGACACGGACAGGGAGCGTATTTCTTCAGCCTTCATCTGCTTCGCCTCCAGTCTCCTCGGCAGCCGCATTCTCGCGGGCGATGAATTTGGTCTTGCAGGGCAGCTTGTGGCTGGCCAGGCGGATGGCCTCGCGGGCCGTCGCCTCGTCCACGCCGGCGATCTCGAACAGCACGCGGCCGGGCTTGACCACGGCTACCCAGAACTCCGGAGCGCCCTTACCGGAACCCATACGGGTCTCGGCCGGCTTCTTCGTCACAGGCTTGTCGGGGAAGATCTTGATCCAGACCTGACCGCCGCGCTTCAGGTAACGGTTGATGGCCACACGGGCCGCCTCGATCTGGTTGGCGGTGATCCAGCAGGGCTCGGTGGCGACCATGCCGTACTCACCGTAAGCGACAAAGTTGCCGCGGCTGGCCTTGCCGCGCATACGGCCGCGCTGCACGCGGCGGTATTTCACACGTTTGGGCATCAGCATTATGCGTTGCCTCCTTCCTTAGGAGCGGGGGCCGCGGGACGGGGAGCCGTGGGCCGGGGGCCCGCAGGACGGGCGCCGTCACGGTTGTAGCCGCCCTGGCGGTTGTCACGGTTGTAGCCGCCGCCCTGACGATTGTCGCGGTTATAGCCGCCCTGGCGGTTATCGCGGTTGTAGCCGCCCTGACGGTTGTCCCGGCGATCGCCGCCGCGGCCGCGGCCGTCCCGGCGATCGCGCCGGCGGTCGTCCCGGCGGTTCATATCCATGACCCGGGGGCTGGTGCGCAGAGTGGTGGTGAGGACCTCGCCCTTGTAGATCCAGACCTTCACGCCCACGCGGCCGTAGGTGGTGGCCGCCTCGGCGAAGCCGTAGTCGATGTCGGCGCGGATGGTCTGCAGGGGGATGGTGCCCTCGTGATAGCTCTCGGAGCGGGCGATCTCGGCGCCGCCCAGACGGCCGGCGCACATGACCTTGATGCCCTTGGCGCCCATGCGCATGGCGCGGCCGATGGCGTTCTTCATGGCCCGGCGGAAGCCGATGCGCTTCTCCAGCTGGGCGGCAATGTTCTCAGCCACCAGCTGGGCGTTGGTGTCGGGGGTCCGGACCTCCACGATGGACAGGGCCACAGGCTTGCCGATCAGCTTCTCCACCTCCAGGCGGATGCGCTCGATCTCCGCGCCGCCCTTGCCGATCACGACGCCGGGGCGGGAGCAGTGGATGAAGATGCGGACCTTGGCGCTGTCGCGCTCGATCTCGATGGTGGGGACGCCGGCGGAATAAAGGGCCTTCTTCAGGTACTCGCGGATCTTGTAATCCTCCACGATCAGATCGCCGACCTTATCGGCACGGGCATACCAGCGGGAATCCCAATCTTTGATGACGCCCACGCGCATGCCGTGGGGATGAACTTTCTGTCCCATATTCTGTCTGCCTCCTCCCTTATTCCTTCTCAGCCACAGTCAGCGTGATGTGGCTGGTGCGCTTGTTGATGCGGAACATCCGGCCGTGGGCACGGGGCTGGCCCCGCTTGAGGATGGGGCCGGCGGTGGCGATGCACTCGGTGATCACCAGGTTGTCCGGGTCCATCTCGTAGTTGTTCTCCGCGTTGGCGCAGGCGCTCTTGAGCAGCTTCAGCAGCGGCTCGCTGGCGGCCTTGGGCGTGGCCTTCAGGATGGCCTCGGCGTACTTGGTGGGCTTGCCTTTGATCAGCTCGCACACGATCTGCACCTTGCGGGGAGAAATGCGGATATACTTCGCTTTCGCTGTCGCTTCCATGTCTGCTCCCCCTTACTTGGTCTTGCTGCCAGCGTGGCCCCGGAAGGTACGCGTGGGAGCAAACTCGCCCAGCTTGTGGCCCACCATGTCCTCGGTGACGTACACGGGAACATGACGGCGGCCGTCGTGGACGGCGATGGTGTGACCGACGAAGGACGGGAAAATGGTGGAAGCGCGGCTCCAGGTCTTCAGGACCTTCTTTTCGCCCGTCTTGTTCAGCTCGTCCACGCGCTTGAGCAGCTCGGGAGCGGCGAACGGACCTTTTTTGATGCTTCTGCTCATGTTCTTCCCTCCTTATTTGGCGTTGCGGCGCTTGACGATGAACTTATCGGAAGCGTTCTTCTTCTTGCGCGTCTTATAGCCGAGAGTGGGCTTGCCCCAGGGAGTCACAGGGCCGGGCCGGCCGATGGGGGCCTTGCCCTCGCCGCCGCCGTGGGGGTGGTCCACCGGGTTCATGACGGAGCCGCGGACGGTGGGCCGCCAGCCCATATGGCGCTTGCGGCCGGCCTTGCCGATGGCCACGTTGGCGTGGTCGGGGTTGCCGACCTGGCCCACGGTGGCGCGGCACTCCAGGCGGATCTTGCGCATCTCGCCGGAGGGCATGCGGATGGTGGCCATGGAGCCTTCCTTCGCCATCAGCTGAGCGGCGTTGCCGGCCGCGCGGACCAGCTGAGCGCCCTTGCCGGGATACATCTCGATGTTGTGGATCACGGTGCCCACGGGGATGTTGGCCAGAGGCAGGCAGTTGCCCGGCTTGATGTCGGCGCTGGCGCCGGCCACCACGGTGTCCCCGGCCTTCAGGCCGGCGGGCGCCAGGATATAGGCCTTCTCGCCGTCGGCGTACTGCAGCAGGGCGATGAACGCGGACCGGTTGGGATCGTACTCCAGGCGCTGGACGGTGGCCGCCTCGCCCTCGCGGGCGCGCTTGAAGTCGATGACGCGGTACTTCTGCTTGTTGCCGCCGCCGTGGTGGCGGACGGTGATGCGGCCGTAGCTGTTGCGGCCGGCATGCTTCTTGACGGTCTCGGTAAGGGTCCGCTCGGGGCGGGCGTGCTTGTCGACGCCCTCGAAGCCGGACACCGTCATATGACGGCGGGACGGCGTTACGGGTTTATAAGTCTTGATAGCCATTTCTTCTTCCTCCCTTACGCCATGCCTTCAAAGATCTCAATGTTCTTTGAATCGGCGGAGAGCTTCACGACCGCCTTTTTCCAGCTGGCGCTGGTGCCCTCGGGGAACCGGCCCTGGCGGCGGGTCTTGCCGCGCATGTGGGTGGTGGTGACCTTGATGACGGTCACGCCGAAGATCTCCTCGACGGCCTTCTTGATCTCGATCTTGTTGGCGTCCTTGGCCACCTTGAAGGCGTACTTCTTGATGTCCAGGTCTTCCATGGACTGCTCGGTGATGACCGGGCTGATGATGACATCATAAGCGGATTTCATCAGGCGAACACCTCCTCGATTTTCTGCACCGCCGCTTTGTCCACCACGAGGGTGCCGCCGCAGAGGATCGTGTAGGGGGAGAGGATAGTGGCGGTGGTGACGGACACGCCGGCGATGTTCCGGGCGGACTTGCGCACGTTCTCATCCACATTCTCCGTGATGACCAGGGCCTTGCCGGCCACGCCGGCGTTATCCAGGAAGGTCTTGAAGGTCTTGGTCTTTATCTCGTCCATCTTGAGCCCGTCCACCACCAGGATGGAACCCTCGGCGGCCTTGTCGGACAGGGCGCTCTTCAGGGCGAGGCGCTTGGTCTTTTTGGTCAGGGAATAGCTGTAGTCCCGGGGCTTGGGCGCGAAGGCCACGCCGCCGTGACGCCAGACGGGGGAGCCGGCGTAGCCGGCGCGGGCACGGCCGGTGCCCTTCTGCCGCCAGGGCTTCTTGGTGGTGTAGGACACCTCGCCCTTGGTCAGGGCGCTCTGGGTGCCCTGGCGCTGGTTGGCCAGATAGTTCACCACGCTGGCGTGCAGGACCGCCGTATTGGGCTCGATGCCGAAAACGGCCTCGGAGAGCTCGTATTCGCCGACCTGTTTGCCGGTCATATCGACCATCTTTGCTTTAGGCATCTCGATCTCTCCTTTCCATTAGTGGCTGCGCGCAGAGGCCTTCTGCGGGTTGCGCCCGGACTGCTTCTGCGGGTTGACGCTGACGGCAGCCGCCGCGTGCTTCTCGACGATCTTCTTGGCGGTAGACTTGATATACACGATGCCGCCCTTGGGGCCGGGGACCGCGCCCCGCAGGACGATCATGTTCATCTCCGGGTCTACCTTCACCACGTCCAGATTCTGGACCGTCACCTGGTCCACACCCATGTGGCCGGCGCCGATCTTGCCCTTGAAGATGCGGGAGGGATCGGTGGAGGAGCCCATGGAGCCGGCGTGCCGGTGGACCGGGCCGCCGCCGTGGCTGGTGGGGGTGCGCTGGGCGCCCCAGCGCTTGATGACGCCGGCGTAGCCCTTGCCCTTGCTGACGCCGGTGACGTCCACATGGTCGCCCTCGGCGAACACGTCCGCCTTGAGCACGTCGCCCACATTCATCTCGGCGGCGTTGTCCAGCCGGAACTCATGCAGGTGCTTCTTGGGCGCCACGCCCGCCTTTTCAAAGTGGCCCTTCTCGGGCTTGGTGAGCTTTCTCTCGGCCACATCCTCGAAGCCGAGCTGGACGGAATCGTAGCCCTCCTTCTCCGCGGTCTTCTTCTGGGCCACCACACAGGGGCCGGCCTCGATGACCGTGACAGGAACGACCTTGCCCGTCTCGTCGAAGATCTGGGTCATCCCGACCTTCTTGCCGATAATGGCTTTGTTCATATCTTTCCTCCTTCGGTTATTGGTTGGGCCCCGGTAACGGCGGGGCGCAACATGACCCGTCTGCCAGCGCAGACTGCGGGTAAAAACGAATTAATATAAGGTGTTTAGAGCTTTATCTCTATCTCCACGCCGGCGGGCAGCTCCAGGCTCATCAGGGCCTCCACCGTCTTCTGGGTGGGGTTCATGATGTCTATCAGGCGCTTGTGGGTGCGGCGCTCGAACTGCTCCCGGCTGTCCTTGTTGACGTGGGGGGAGCGCAGGATAGTGACCACCTCTTTGCGGGTGGGCAGGGGGATGGGACCGGAGACGCGGGCCTCGGTGCGCTTGGCGGTCTCCACGATGGTCTCCGCGGCCTTGTCTATCAGCTGATGGTCATAGGCCTTCAGGCGGATGCGGATCATTTTCTTGGCAGGCATTGATGTTTTTCCTCCATTTTTTGTACGGTTTTACGGTTTCCGCACGGGTCGCGGCATTTTCTGTACACTGTTCCGTGCGTATCAGACCCTGCCCCAAAAATGTGCCGGCCGAGCCGGTGTTTTGTTCAGGCGATATACGCGGCACGGAAAAGCCGCTCCGTCCGATTCCAGGGCCCTTTTCCTCGGGCCCCCGGACCTGCTCCCCGGAAGTTCCCGCCCGTCGGCGCAATCTCCCGGTTCATCGCATGACACACTGCCCCCGCCGGGGCGGCGCGCTTTGATACTATAACAAAAATCCCCCTTTGCGTCAAGGGGGATTTCTCATGTTTTTGAAAATATTTTTGCATATTCACTTTTTTAGACCGTCCGGGAGCGGCCTTCTGCGCTTTTCCGCCCTTTTTCGCCCGGGAGCGGTCAGAATGCAAAGCAGTGCGGCATCAGGTCGCTGAACTTATAGCTCACATACCGGCCGCCGGAGCGGGTACAGAGGATCTCCATGTCTCCCCCGCCCACGAATTCCGCCAGCACCTGCCGGCAGGCGCCGCAGGGGAAGCAATAGTTGTCCCCCTCCCCGTAGATGGCCAGGCGCACGAACTTCCGCCGCCCCTCGCTGACGGCCTTGACGATGGCGGTGCGCTCGGCGCAGATGGTAGAGCCCAGGGCCGCGTTCTCCACGTTGCAGCCGGTGTACACCGTCCCGTCGGCGCACTCCAGCGCCGCCCCCACGGGAAAGTGGGAATAGGGCACATACGCGTTGTCGGCGGCCTCCCGCGCCTTGTTGAGCAGAGCCCGGTCAGTCATATCCTTCCCCTCCTGTATCTGTTTCCGCCCGCAGGCGGTATATATTTTTATTGTATGGACCTCAGCTGAGATCCACCTTCCACTGGTCCATGTCGTTGAAGATGTTCTCCTGGGTGGGATTGATGGTGGCCAGCACGCCCCGGTGGTACAGCACCTCCGTCCGCTCGAAGCAGATGGCGGTGATGGGCGCGTTCTGGGCCAGGTACTGGCACATGGCCTGGGTGTTCTCCTGGAGGGTGTCGCCGTTGCTGGCCAGGAAGGACTGGACGTATCCCGTCAGATTGGGGTCCCGGATGCCGCCGTAATTCAGCTCCCCGCTCTCGCTGAGCAGGCTCGTCAGATCCCAGTCGTTGCACAGGCGCACCTCGCCGTAATAAAGGTCGTACTCGCCCTTCTGCAGCGCTTCCAGGTAGCTGTCATAGTTCAGCTCCCGCATGGTGACCATGAAGCCGATCTCCCGCAGCTGGGTGGCGATCTGGCGGGCGGCGGCCACCTTGGCGGTGCTGCTGGAGCATACCAGGAACACCACCTCCGCCCGGGTGCCGTTCAGCTCCAGCACCCCGTCGTAGTCCGCGTCCAGCGCTCCGGCCGCTCCCAGCGCTGCCTCCAGGGCCTCCGGGGAGTACTGCAGGCTCCGGGCCAGGTCCCTGGGATAGAGGGCGCTGTTGGGATGGATGGGCAGCGTGGCCGCCTGGGCCGCGTTCTGCAGGGAGGTGGAGATGATGCCGTCCCGGTCGATGGCGTAGGTCACCAGGGCCCGGCAGGCCGCCTGGCTGAAGATGGGGCTGTAGGCGTTGTAGCCCAAAAAGTGGAGGTTGGTGGTCTCCACGTATTTCTTCAGGTTGGAGCTGGAGTAGCCCAGGCTGGACATGTCGGTGGGGTTGTTGACCACCAGGTCCAGCAGGGAGTCCTCGAAGGCCTGCAGGATGTCCTCCGGCGCCACGAACCGCTTCAGATAGATCTTCTTCAGCGTCATGTTCTTCGCGCCGGGGAAGTTCGTGTCCAGCTCCAATGCCGTCAGATCGTCGTTGAAGCGGTAGGGACCCGTCCCGTAGGGGGCGTTGGAGTAGCCGGTGCCCAGCTCCACGCAGGGGATGTTCATCAGCTCGTAGAACCGCCAGTTGAAGCTGTCCAGCGTGACGGTGAAGGAGCTCTCGTCCCGGATGGCCACCTGGGCCACGTGGGAGAACCGGCGGGCGTAGCGGCCGGTGTAGGCGTTGCGGGCCGTCTCCAGGGAAAACACCGCGTCGCTGGCCGTCATGGAGCCGCCGTCGTGGAACTTGCGGCTGGTGTCCACATAGAACACCCAGTTCTGCCCGTCGGTGGTCTCCCAGGCGGTGATCAGGTTGGGCTGGGCCTCAAAGGCGTCGTCAGTCTTCACCAGCGGCTCGAAAGCCAGCATGGTCACCAGCGTGTTCCACACCGTCTTGCAGGTATAGGGGTTGAAGGTGTCCCCCTCCGCCGTGTTCAGTGAGAAGATATGGTCCGCCTTATAGGTCTCCGCCAGGGCCTGCCCGGTGCTGTCGCCCTCCGCTGCCGGCGGGGTCTCGGTGGGCGCGGGGGTGGACGCGGCGTCGTCCGCCGCCGGCATGCCCTGACAGCCGGTCAGGCACAGGAGCGCCGCCAGCAGAAGGGCCATCGCATTGACTGTCGCTCTTTTCATAATACGATCACATTGGCCTGGGAGCCGCGGGCCGAGCCCATGGCACGCTGGGACCAGAACCGGTCCGGATGGCACATGGTGCACACCCCCAGCTCGTCGATGTTTTCCTCCGCCAGACCCAGCTGGACCAGCCGGCGGCATATTGCCCCGGGCAGGTCGGTCCTGAACTTGTCCGGCTCCGTGGGGTCCGGCCCGTAAAGGTCCGCGCCCTGTCCGCCCAGCAGCCGCTCCATGGCGGCGGGGAGCTCCCACCGGGTCTGGTAGCAGCACCTGTGGATACACGGCCCGACGGCCGCCCGGATATTCCCGGGCCGGGCCCCCAGGGAGACCATGGCGTCCACGGCGTTTTTCTCGATGTCGGCAAAGGCGCTGCGCCAGCCGCAGTGGACCGCGGCGATCACGCCGGCGTCCGGGTCCTGCATCAGCAGCGGCGCGCAGTCGGCGGTGAACACCACCAGGGGCAGATCGGGCTCGTCGGTGACGTACCCGTCCGCCTGATCCCAGGCCGCCGTCTCGGCGATGGAGTGCTCGTCGCCGTGGCGGGCGATGCGCACCGTGGTGCCGTGGCTCTGCCGGCCGTGGACGATCCGGGCGGTGTCCACGCCCACCGCCACGCCGAAACGCCGCCAGTTCTCCTGCACGTTCTCTATGGGATCGATCCCGTAGGTGCCCAGATTCAGGCTGTCGTATACGCCCTGGCTCACGCCCCCCAGCCGGGTGGAGAACCCGTGCCGGCAGGTGAGAAGTTTTGATCTTATGACTTGCACTTCTTCCACTTATCCACAAACAGCCTCGCAGAGTTTGCGCCCGCAGGCGCAAATAATGATGCCACCTTATTGGCCCCCTTGTGCAAAGGGGGCTGTCACGCGTCAGCGTGACTGAGGGATTGTTCACCGGGGTTCAACAACCCCTCCGAGCGCCGCAGCGCGGCGCCCACCTCCCCTTGCACAGGGGAGGCTTATCAGCCCCTGGTGCCGCGGGCCGCATCCCTCTCATTCGTTGCGGCCACAGCATTCCTTGTACTTCAGCGGCCGGCTGCCATCGGCCTTCCACTTGCCGCAGGGGCAGGGATCGTTCCGGCCGGGCTTTTTCACCTTCCGGATGGGGATGCGCTTGGCGGAGCTGTCGCCGCCCACGTTGTTCACGTTGGCCTTGGCGGCTGCCTTGCGCTCGATGGTCTGCTCCTTGCGGACGCGGACGGTGAAGATGCGCCGGACCACCTCGCTCTTGATGCCCTCGATCATGGCCTCGAACATCTCGAAGCCCTCCTGCTTATAGGCGTCCACGGGCTTGACGTTGCCGTAGGCCCGCAGGCCGATGCCCTGGCGCAGATCGTCCATGGCGTCGATGTGCTCCATCCAGTACTCGTCCACCACCCGGAGCATGACCACCCGCTCCAGCTCCCGCATCAGGGGCGTGCCGTCGGGCATCAGGCCGAACTCCTCCTCCCGGCGGGCATAGACCTGCTCGGCGATGCCCCGGAGCTTTTCGCTCAGCTCCTCCGCCGTCAGGCTCTCCAGCCCGCCGGCGGGGACGGCGATCTGCCCCTTCGTGAGGAAGGTGTGGTAAAACGGCTCCAGCGCCTCCTCCAGCTGCTCCGGCGTCTCCGGATGGCCGGTGTGGCCCAGAGCGCTGGTCACGTCGGAGCGGATCACGTCGGTGATCATATTGCCCACGTAGCTGCGCAGATCCTCCCCGTCCAGCACCTTCCGGCGCTGCTCGTAGATGATGTTGCGCTGCACGTTCATCACGTCGTCGTATTCCAGGGTGTTCTTTCGGGCCTGGAAGTTGCGGCTCTCCACGGTCTTCTGGGCCTGCTCGATGGCGCCGGAGAGCATCTTGTTGTCGATGGGGGTGTCCTCGTCCAGACCCAGGGTCTCCATCATGCCCATGATCCGCTGGGAGCCGAACAGCCGCATCACATCGTCGGTCATGGCGATGAAGAACCGGCTCTGGCCCGGGTCGCCCTGGCGGCCGGACCGGCCCCGGAGCTGGTTGTCGATGCGCCGGGCGTCGTGGCGCTCGGTGCCCAGGATGAACAGCCCTCCCGCGGCCCGCACCTGCTCCGCCTCGGCGGAGGTGATCTTTTTGTGCTCGGCCTGGCGCTCGGCGAAGAGCTTCCGGGCCTCCAGGATGGTCTCGTCCTCGGTCTCGGCGTAGCCGGTGGCCTCGGCGATCACGTCCTCCTCATACCCGGCCTTTTTCAGATCCTCCCTGGCCAGATACTCCGCGTTGCCGCCCAGCATGATGTCAGTGCCGCGGCCGGCCATGTTGGTGGCGATGGTGACCGCGCCCAGCTTGCCGGCCTGGGCCACGATCTCCGCTTCCTTCTCATGGTGCTTGGCGTTGAGCACGCTGTGGGGCACGCCCTGGGCCTTCAGCAGCTTGGACAGATACTCGCTCTTCTCGATGCTCACCGTGCCCACCAGCACCGGCTGGCCCTTTTCGTGGCACTCGATGATCTGGCGGATGATGGCCCGGTTCTTCCCCGCCTCGTTTTTATACACCACGTCCGGGCTGTCGATGCGGATGACGGGCTTGTTGGTGGGCACCTCGATGATGTCCAGATTGTAGATGGACTGGAACTCCTCCTCCTCGGTGAGGGCCGTGCCGGTCATGCCGGACAGCTTGCCGTACAGGCGGAAGTAGTTCTGGAAGGTGATGGTGGCCAGGGTCTTGTTCTCCCGCTGGACCTCCACGTTCTCCTTGGCCTCGATGGCCTGGTGCAGGCCCTCGGAGTACCGGCGGCCCAGCATGAGCCGGCCGGTGAACTCGTCCACGATGATGACCTCGTTGTCCTTCACCACGTAGTCGATGTCCCGCTTCATCACGCCGTGGGCCTTGATGGCCTGGTTGATGTGGTGGCTGAGGGTGGTGTTCTCCAGGTCGGACAGGTTCTCCACGCCGAAGTACTGCTCCGCCTTGGCGATGCCGCTGGCGGTGAGGGTGGCGGTGCGGGCCTTCTCGTCCACCAGATAATCGGCCTCGGCGTCCGCCTCCTCGATCTCCTCCTTCTCCTCCACGGACACCACCACGCCCCGGCGCAGCCGCCGGACGAAATCGTCCACTTGGCGGTACAGGTCGGTGCTCTCGTCCCCCTGGCCGGAGATGATCAGAGGGGTGCGGGCCTCGTCGATGAGGATGGAGTCCACCTCGTCCACAATGGCGAAGTGGTGGCCCCGCTGGACCATGTCCCGCTTATACAGGGCCATGTTGTCCCGCAGGTAGTCGAAGCCCAGCTCGTTGTTGGTGCCGTAGGTGATGTCGGCGTTATAGGCCTTCTGCCGCTCGGCCCGGGTCAGGCCGTGGACGATCAGGCCCACCTCCAGGCCCAAAAACCGGTGGACCTTGCCCATCCACTCCGAGTCGCGCCGGGCCAGATAATCGTTCACCGTGACCACGTGCACGCCCTTGCCCTCCAGGGCGTTCAGATAGCTGGGCAGCACCGCCACCAGGGTCTTGCCCTCGCCGGTCTTCATCTCGGCGATGCGCCCCTGGTGCAGCACGATGCCGCCGATGAGCTGCACCCGGAACGGCCGCATGCCCAGCACCCGGTCCGCCGCCTCCCGCACGGTGGCGAAGGCCTCGGGCAGGATGTCGTCGGTGGTCTCCCCCGCCGCCAGGCGGGCCTTGAACTCGTCGGTCTTGGCCCGGAGCTCGTCGTCGGTGAGAGCTTTGTACTGCCCCTCCAGGGCCTCTATCTTATCCGCCAGGGGCTGGAGCTTCTTGACCTCCCGGCTGGAATGGCTGCCGAAAATCTTATCCAGGATCATTTGCTGTGCCTTTCTCCAAGCGCCCTCCCATGGGCGCGACCATACTTTTTAACAGTTTATTATAACATGGATCATTCCGGATGAAAAGGGGAAAAAACGCCCCGGCTTTCGCCGGGGCGCGCTCCGTTTTCCTCAGAACCGGTCGCCGCGGCCGCGGCGGTCGGCGGGGCCTCTGCTGCCCCAATTCACCCGGGGCTCCTTTTTGTTCAGGATCTTGACGATATTCCCACGGTGGCGCCAGATGACGGCCAGGGCCATCAGCAGCACCAGCGTGCCGGCGATGCCCTTCAGCTCCTCCTTGGGCACGCACAGCCACGCGGCCACGGCGCCCAGCACAGGGGCCGCCATCCCCGCCAGGGAGACGTACTGGGAGAAGGCCACCACGATGACGAACGCGGCCGTGGCCACCAGGCCCACACGCCAGTCCGCCAGCCACATGGCGGTCATGCAGGCCACCACGCCCTTGTTGCCCCGGAACTGGTGATGGATGGGATAGACGTTGCCCAGCGTCATGCAAAAGCCGGCGAAGAGCTTGCCCACGGTCACATAGTTGTCCCCCACGGGCAGCATCAGCAGCCCGCCGGCCAGCACGGCGATGGCGCCCTTCAGCACGTCCACCGCGATGCAGGCATAGCCCCAGTTGCCGCCGTTGACCTTCACGAAGTTGGCGTAGGTGGCTCTGTGGTTGCCCTGCTTCGTCAGGTCCTTGTGAAAGACGAAGCGGCTCAGGAGCACCGCGCTGTTGAGCGCGCCCAGGGCATAGCCGATCACGGCGATGAGGATGAGCAGCAGCGTTACTTTCATTCGTTTTCTCCTTTCTGACGGATCGTCAGCCTGATGGGGGTCCCCTCCAGTCCGAAGGTCGCCCGGATGCGGTTTTCAATATATCTCTGGTAGGAGAAGTGAAACAGCTCCCGACTGTTGCAGAAGATCACGAACTGCGGCGGCTTCACGCCGGTCTGGGTCATATAGTACACCTTCAGCCGCCGGCCCTTGTCGGTGGGCGGCTGCTGCCGGGCCTGGGCATCGGCCAGAAGGTCGTTGAGCTTTCCCGTGGAGATGCGCAGGCACGCCTGCTCGTTGGCAGCGTTTATCATATCAAATATACGCCCAGTTCGCTGTCCCGTCAAGCAGGAGATGAACACCACCGGCGCATAATCCATGAAGCTGAGGGCCTGCTTCACCTGCCGGCGCATCTCGGCCATGGTGTTGGTGTCCTTCTCCACCAGGTCCCACTTGTTCACCACGATGATGCTGGCCTTGCCCGCCTCGTGGGCCAGCCCTGCGATCTTGGTGTCCTGCTCGGTGACGCCCTCCCGGGCGTCGATCATGATGAGGCACACGTCGCTGCGCTCCACGGCCAGCTGGGCCCGCATGACGGAGAACCGCTCCACCCGGTCGTTGACGCGGCTCTTGCGGCGGATGCCGGCGGTGTCGATGAAGAGATAGCTGCCGGAGCCGTTGTCCACGGGGGTGTCCACCGCGTCCCGGGTGGTGCCGGGCATGTCCGCCACGATCACCCGCTTCTCGCCCAGGATGGCGTTGATGAGGCTGCTCTTGCCCACGTTGGGCTTGCCGATCACCGCCACGCGGATGCGGCCGTCGTCCGTCTGTTCCTCCTCTGCGGGAGGGAAGTGGGCCACGCAGGCGTCTAATAGGTCCCCGGTGCCGTGGCCGTGGACGGCGGACACGGCGATGGGCTCGCCCAGTCCCAGGTTATAAAACTCATAGATGCCCGCGTCGTCCGGGCCGATGGCGTCCATTTTGTTCACCGCCAGCACCACGGGCTTGCCGCTGCGCTGGAGCATGCCGGCCACATCCTGGTCGGCGGCGGTGATGCCGGTGCCGATCTCCGTGACCATCACGATCACGTCCGCGCTGTCGATGGCCATCATGGCCTGCTCCCGCATGAACAGCAGGATCTCGTTGGCAGTGTTGGGCTCGATGCCGCCGGTGTCCACGATGTCGAACGTCCGGCCCGCCCACTCGCAGGGAGCGTAGAGCCTGTCCCGGGTGACGCCGGGGGTGTCCTCCACGATGGACAGACGCCGGCCCGCCAGCCGGTTGAACAGCATGCTCTTGCCCACGTTGGGCCGGCCCACGATGGCCACGAGAGGTCTCGCCATGGCTCTATGCCTCCTTTTCTGTTAGTATAGCACAGTGGGGACGGCCAGCATGCCGTCCCAGATGGATGTATACAGCAAAAAAGGGAGGCGCAACGCCTCCCTTATTGCAGAAAGCTCACTTTTCCTCGCCCACAGTGATCACGGTGCGCCCATCGTACTGGCCGCAGGCCGGGCAGGCGCGGTGAGGCATATGGTACTCGCCGCAGTTGGGGCAGGCGACCAGCTTGGGCAGGCGCAGCTTCCAGACGCTGGAACGGCGCATGCTCTTTCTGGCATGGGACTGTTTTCTTTTAGGGACCGCCATTGTTCACACCTCCTGTATATCATCCAAAAGCTGCCCGAGGGCCGCCATTCTCGGATCGATTTCTTTCCCGCAGCTGCATGGTCCGTCGTTCAGATCCTTCCCGCAGACGGGGCACAGCCCCTTGCAGTCCTCCCGGCACAGAAACCGCTGGTCAGTGCCCAGGATGAAGCAGGTCTCCAGCACATCGGACACATCCGCCTCGTCCCCCGTCAGGGGGAAGACGTCCTCGCTGTCCGCGTCCTGGGCGTCGGCCTGGAGCGTGGCGGCATAGCGGGGCGCGAGACGAAGATGCACCGGCTTTCCGCACCGGCCACAGCGGACGGTCATGTCCGCCGTCACGTCGGCGGTCAGTTCCAGCACGCCGGCGGTGTTGCTCACCTGGCCCTGGGCCGTCACCGGCCCGTTGAAGGACACCAGCGAGGGGAACGCCAGCCTTTCCCAGTCCAGTTCGCACCGGAAGGGGAGACTCCGCCCCGGCATCTCGATGATTTCGTGCAGATCTAAGAGCATCGGACAAACCTCATACAGTCGCCAAAGTATTATAAATAAAAAAAGGACCGTTGTCAATCTCTTTTTTTCGTGCTAAACTATGCCCATGAGAGAGTTCACCGTCACAAAAAACGACGCCGGCCAGCGGCTGGACCGGTTCGCGGCCAAGGTGGCCCCGGCCGTCCCCTCCTCCCTGCTGCAAAAGCACTTCCGCCGCAAGGACATCAAGCTCAACGGCCACTGGGCCCGGCCCGATGCGCGCCTGGCGGAGGGGGACAGCGTGCGCCTGTATATCCCGGAGGAGTTCTTCGCCGCCCGGACGGCGGGGCCCGGCTGGCTGGACAGCCTGCGCCCAAGTCTCGACGTTGTCTACGAGGACGGGAACGTGCTGCTGGTGAACAAGCGCCCCGGCGTGCTGTGCCACGAGGCCCAGGGCTGGTCGGCGGACACCCTCATCGCCCGCATCCAGGCCCACGTCTACCAGGCCGGCGGCTGGGACCCGGCGGCGGAGAACAGCTTCGCCCCCGCCCTGTGCAACCGGATCGACCGGGGCACCGGCGGCATCGTCATCGCGGCGAAGAACGCCGCCGCCCTGCGGGTTCTGGACGAGAAGATCCGCGCCCGGGAGGTGACCAAGGAATACCTGTGCGTGTGCGTGGGCGCGCCGGACCCGCCCGCCGGCCGGCTGGAGGGGTGGCTTTTCAAGGATGCGGCCAAGAACCAGGTATACGTCAAGCCACGGCAGGAGCCGGGGACCAGCTTCGCCGCCACCGATTACCGGGTCCTGGCCGGCCGGGAGGGCCTGTCCCTGGTCACGTGCCGGCTGCACACCGGCCGCACCCACCAGATCCGGGTCCAGATGGCCCACGCCGGCTGGCCCCTGCTGGGCGACGGCAAATACGGCCGGGAGCGGATCAACCGCCGCTATGGCGAGAGCCGGCAGCTGCTCTGGAGCTGGCGGGTGTCCTTCGACTTCACCTCTCCCGCCGGGCCGCTGGACTATCTGGCCGGCCGGAGCTTCGATGTGAAGGACGTGCCCTTCGCGGCAAAATACTTCCCCGGCACGGCGTTCTGACAGGCACCATCCATTTTCATACGTCCTCCCCCGGCCCGGCCGGGGGAGCTTTTTCTTGGGAAAAATATCCTTGCGTCCGTCCCCGGGGTCGTCTATAATGGTCCTGTTATCCCATTTGCGCTCCTCATTTTATATGATAGAGAAAGGATGAAACCCCATGAAAAGACGCATGATCTGCCTGCTGCTGGCGCTGACGGCGCTGGCGGGCCTGCTGGTCCCCGCCTATGCCGCCCCGGAGACGGAGCCGGCGGCCATTCCCGAACAGAGCACTGATCCGGACACGGACGTGCTCGCTCCTGCGGACCCCCCCGTCCCGGGGACTGACGGCGAGACCGAGACGGAGCCCTCTCCCCTTCCCTCGCCCCAGACCTCCGGCTGGAAGAAGGAGGGCGGCAAGTGGTACTGGTACGCTGACGGGGTGAAGCTCACCTCCCAGTGGATCACCGACGGCGACGGGACCTACTACGTGGACGGCGCCGGCGCCATGTGCACCGGCTGGTTCACGGTGGACGGGGTCTACTATTACGCCAACAAGAGCGGCCTGCGCCAGACCGGCTGGCTGAAGAGCGGCGGCAGCTGGTACTATCTGGACCCGGCGACCGGCGCCATGGCCGCGGACGGGACCTTTGCCATCGGCGGCAAGGAGTACATGTTCACCGCCTCCGGCGCTATGCGCACCGGCTGGATCAGCCTGGGCGGCGGGGATTACCGCTACGCCGACCCCTCCGGGGCCCTGGTCAACGGCCAGTGGGTCAAGTCCGGCAAGAGCTGGTACTACATGCAGCCCGACGGCCTCATGACCCGGGACGGCGTCTTCACCATCGGCGGCAAGGACTACCTGTTCGACGCCTCCGGCGCCATGCGCACCGGCTGGATTGGCGTAGACATCGACGATTACTTCTATGCCGACGCCTCCGGCGTCCTCATCCGCGATCAGTGGGTCAAGTCCGGCAAGAGCTGGTATTACATGAGGCCCGACGGCCTCATGGTCAAGGACGGCACCTTCGCCATCGGCGGCAAGGACTATATGTTCTCCGCCTCCGGCGCGCTGCGCACCGGCTGGATCGGCGTGGGCGGCGGCGATTACCGCTACGCCGACGGCTCCGGCGCGCTGATCAGCGAGCAGTGGATCAAGTCCGGCGGCAGGAGCTATTACCTGAAGTCCGACGGGCTCATGGCCCGCAACGAGGCCGTGGGCAAGTACTGGGTGGACGGCTCCGGCGCCTGGACGGCCACCTGGAGCGACGCCTACGGCATGTACGACAACACCACCGTCTACGTCAGCCGCAACGGCAAGATCCACCTGTACAGCGACTGCTCCGGCATGAAGACCTATGTCACCATGACCTTGGCCCAGGCCGTCAGCAGGGGCTACGTAGCCTGCCAGAAGTGCTTCTGACAGACGCCCCAAATAGAAATGCCGCCCTGACACGAGCGTGTCAGGGCGGTTTTTCAGTTGATCTTCAAGGTCTCCCACAGGGAGTTGATGTAGTCCAGCAGGTCGTTATCCAGATTGCGGTAGGCGTAGGTGTTGTACTTTTCCGCGAAGTCGCCCCAGTCGGGATAGAGGATGGCCATGGCCTCCTCGCCCATCTCCTCGATATAGTCCGGGTCCTCGTACACCAGCCGGTTGGGAGAGGCGTAGTACGTGTACTCCGCGTTGGCGATGGCCGGCTCCTTGGAGAGCATGTAGTTGATGAAGATCTCCGCCAGCTCCTTGTTCTGGCAGCAGGAGGGGATGCACATGGCATCGATGTAGAAGTTGGTCCGCTCCGGGTAATAGAACCGCAGATCCACGCCCTCGGCCTGGGCGTCCAGCATAGTGAAGTAGTCCCCGGCGTAATAGGCGGCGATGGCCCCCTCGCCGGACTCCATCATGTTGTACACCTCATCCATCACGTAGCTGCGCACCACACCGCTGCGGCGCTGCTCCAGCAGGGACTCCAGCGCCAGGTCCCACTGGGACCGGTCGGTGGTGTTCACGTCGATTCCCGCCCGGTACATGGCGGTGCCGAAGGCGTCCCGGGAGTTGTTGAACTGCAGCACCTGGCCGGCGTATTTCTCGTTCCACATCAGGTCCCATCCGCCGGTGTCCGCCTCGTCCACCACGTTGGCGTTGTAGATCACCCCCACGATGCCGTAGGCGTAGGGCACGGAGTACATGTCCTCCGGGTCGTAGTAAAGGCCCCGGAAGTCCTCGTCCACGTACTGGTAGTTGGGGATGTTGTCAAAGTCCAGGGGCAGGAGCATATCCTCGTCGATCATGCGGGCGATCATGTAATCGGAGGGGATGATCACGTCGTAGCTGATGGCGTTTTTGGACAGCTTCGCGTACATGTCCTCGTTGCTGGCGAAGGTCTCGTAGTTGACCTGCACCGGCCGGCCGTACTCCTCCTCGTACCAGGCCGCAAACTCCTTGACCACGTCCATTGAGCCCTCGGAGCCGTCGGAGATGTACTCGCCCCAGTTGTAGACGTTGAGCACTTGGGGCTTGTTGTCCGTCTCGGTGACGGCGAACACTACCGCCGCAACCACGGCGATCACCGCCAGGCTTCCGCCGCAGGCATAGAGGATCCGCCGGCGTCTGGGATCCATGGGCGGCCGGCCGGAGGCGGCCCGCTTGGCCCGCCGGGCGGCCCGCAGCTTCTGGCTGTCCTCGCTGTCGGTCAGGTTGGACAGCAGCAGCAGCGCCAGGATGACGAAGAAGATGATGGTCGCCAGGGCGTACATGTCCGGGGTGACGGTCTTTTTCGTCATGTTGTAGATGCGGATGGGCAGGGTCTGAAAGCCGGTGCCCGTGGTGAAATAGCTGATCACGAAGTCGTCCAGGCTCAGAGTGAAGGCCATGATGAGCCCCGTGACGATGGCCGGCATGATCTCCGGCAGCTCCACCTTCCAGAAGGCCCCCCAGGGGGTGCACCCCAGGTCCATGGCCGCCTCCGGCAGCGAGGCGTCCATCTGCCGCAGCTTGGGCAGCACTTGCAATATCACATAGGGCAGGCAGAAGGTGATGTGGGCGATGAGCAGGGTGATGAAGCTCAGGCTGTTGGCCAGGCCCAGAAGGCGGCTGGCGAACACGAACATGAGCATCATGGAGATGCCGGTGATGATGTCCGGGTTGATCATGGGGATGTTGGTGACCATGTCCAGCGCCGAGCGCAGATACTTCGAGCGCATCCGGTGGATGCCCACGGCGGCGGCGGTGCCCATGACGGTGGACACCCCCGCGGCGCACACCGCCAGCACCAGGGTGTTGCGCACGGCCTTCAGGGTCTCCGTGTCCCGGAACAGCTCCCTGTACCACTTCAGGGAGAAGCCGGAGAACACGGAGAGGCTCCTGGCCTCGTTGAAGGAGAACACCAGCAGGATCACCAGCGGCGCGAACAGGAACAGGAACATCAGGGCCGTAAAGATCTTGGAAGCTTTTTTCATCTCACTGCCCTCCGTAGGTGTGCCGGTCGGTGAAGTAGCGCATCGCCGCCATGGCCGCCAGCAGCGCCACCATGAGGATGAAGGCGATGGCCGCGGCGAAGTGCAGGTTGTTGGCCACGTACTGCCCCTCGATGGCGTCGCCTAAGAGGAAGAACATGCCATCGCCCAGCTTTTGGGAGATATAGAACGTGCTGATGGAGGGGATGAGCACCATGGTGATGCCGTTGACCACCCCGGGCATGCTCAAAGGCAGTATCACCCGCCGCAGCACCCCCGCCGGGGCGCAGCCCAGGTCCCGGGCCGCCTCGATGAGCTTGAAGTCCATCTTGGCCATGATGGAATAGATGGGCAGGATCATATAGGGCAGGTAGTCGTACACCATGCCGATGATGACGGCGGTCTCGGTGCCGATGATGTGGATCCGGCCCAGGCCCAGCTTCGCCAGAAGGTTATTGAGGATGCCGGTGTCCTGCAAGATGGTCATCCAGGCGTAGGTGCGGATCAGAAAGTTCATCCACATGGGGATCATGATGAGGGTCATCATGGTCTTCTGGGCCCGGGGGCTGGACCGGGAGATGATATAGGCCAGCGGATAGCCCAGCAGCAGGCACACCGCCGTGGAGATCACCGCCAGCTTGATGCTGCGCCAGGAGATGACCAGATAGGTCCGCACCATGGTCCCCTCCCCGCCGGCGGCGGGAGAGGTGTCGGTGAAGAAGCGGACGATGTTGGCGGTGGTGAACCGGAAGTCGTTGTCCGTGAAGGCGTAATAGGCCACGAAGGCCAGGGGCACCAGGATGAACAGCACCGCCCAGACCTCATAGGGCCCGCCTGCCAGGCCGGTGACCAGAGAGGAGCGGGTCTTTTTTTTCGTCATTCCGACCCCTCGCTTTCCGCGTCGCTGAGCTCGTCGAACTCGTTGGAGAAGCTGGCGTAATCGCCGTACAGCCCGGAATACTCGCTCTTTTTCATGATGTGGATGGCATCGGGCTCGATGACCAGGCCGATGTGCGCGTCCACGCCCACGAAGTCGGTTGTCTGGATCATCCACTTGAACCCTCCGATGTCCACGATCACCTCATAGTGCACCCCCATGAAGGTGACGGAGGTGACCACGCCGGAGAGCTGTCCCTGCCCCTCCGGCACGATGTCCACATCCTCCGGCCGGACCACCACGTCCACCGGCTCGTTCTTGCCGAAGCCGCCGTCCACGCAGTCGAAGACGTGGCCGGAGAAGGACACGGACCTGTCGGCCAGCATCACCCCGTCCACGATGTTGCTCTCGCCGATGAAATCCGCCACGAAGGCGTTCTGCGGCTCGTTGTATACATCCTGGCTGGAGCCGATCTGCTGGATGCGCCCCTCGCTCATGACCACGATGGTGTCGGACATGGAAAGGGCCTCCTCCTGGTCGTGGGTGACGAACACGAAGGTGATGCCGGTGGCCTTCTGGATGTTCTTCAGCTCCTGCTGCATGTCCTTTCTAAGCTTCAGGTCCAGGGCCGCCAGCGGCTCGTCCAGCAGCAGCACCCGGGGCTTTCCCACCAGGGCCCGGGCGATGGCCACCCGCTGCTGCTGGCCGCCGGACAGGCTGGTGACGGCACGGTGCTCGAAGCCCTTCAGGGCCACCATGGCGAGCATCTCCTCCACCCGGGTCTCGATCTCGTCCCGGGGCACCTTCCGCTCCCGCAGGGGGAAGGCCACGTTCTCGAACACGTTCAGATGGGGGAACAGGGCGTAGCGCTGGAACACCGTGTTCACGTTGCGCTTGTGGGGCGGCACGTCGTTGATGCGCTGGCCCATGAACAGCACGTCCCCGCTGTCCGGGGTCTCGAACCCGCCGATCAGCCGCAGGGTGGTGGTCTTGCCGCAGCCGGAGGGGCCCAGGAGGGTGATGAATTCGTTGTCGTAGATGTCCAGACTGATGTTGTCCAGCACCACCTCCCCGTCAAAGCTCTTGGTGATGTTCTTCAGCTCGATGATCTTATCCATGGCGTCCGTCTCCCTCTGTCCGGAAAATAAAAAATAACAAGCGGAGCGTGCGCCGGCACGTTCCGCTTGCGGGATGATCTCGTCTGCCGCCCGCGATGGGGATCACGGGGGGACATCCCAATGGATTTGAGAGTTTCTGAAAGCAAAATGCCTTGCGCTTACTCTTACTGACCATTTTACAAGTTTGCGTGCCGCCCGGCACCGGTTATAAAGTAACCAACTTATAAAACTTGAGCCCCGGGCCGCGATGACCCAGCTCAATCAATAAGGCAGCTTTCGCTGCCGGCCGCTTTCGCAGCGTTCGGCGTTCGACCCGGCTGTCCGTATGGCCTCGGCCGTCTCCGGGGAAACGGCGGTCGCATCTTGCTTTGGAAAGGCTCTTTCCAATTGAGACGGCACACATTCTATCAGCGTTCCCGCCCCCTGTCAAGGGCATCCTTGAAATTGTATGAAATTTGTCATTTCTTCCCGTTTACGCCCCGCCCCGCCGCTGCGGCGGGGCTCTCCATTTTGAGCAAAACTACGCACGACATATTGTGTTCGGGCGTAAAATTGTGAAGGATTGCCCTTGTATTTCGTTGTTGGCAGTGCTAAACTAACGCCTTGCCCAACAGGGCACCGACATTTTCAAGCGAAATCAGGTATGCAAATGGAGACCCTTCTTCTCGTATCGATCGCCATCCTGGCGGGGCTGCTCATGACCCGGCTGTCCAGGCTGGCGAATCTTCCCACTGTGACCGCTTATCTGGTATCCGGGGTGCTGATCGGCCCCTTCGGCCTGGGCGCGCTGGGCGTGGGCTTCACCACCACCGGCGTGGCGGAGGGCCTGGACCTGGCCTCGGAGATCGCCCTGGGCTTCATCGCCTTTTCCATCGGGAGCGAGTTTCGCGTTAAGGACCTGAAGGCCATCGGCCGGCAGACCTTCGTGGTGGGCGTGCTCCAGGCGCTGACCGCCACGCTGTTCGTGGACGCGGCGCTGTTCGCGTTCCATCTGATCCGGCCGGACATCCTCTCCGCCGCCCAGGTGCTCACCCTGGGGGCCATCGCCACGGCCACCGCCCCGGCGGCCACGCTGATGGTGGTGCGCCAGTATAAGGCCAAGGGCCCGCTGACCAGCCTGCTGCTGCCGGTGGTGGCGCTGGACGACGCGGTGGGCCTGGTGGTGTTCGCGGTGTCCTTCGGCCTGGCCAAGACCCTGGCCCTGGGCAGCACGGACATGGTGTCCATCCTGGTGGACCCGCTGGTGGAGATCGTCGCCTCCCTGGGCCTGGGCGCGCTGATGGGCTGGCTGCTCACCGAACTGGAGCGGCTTTTCAACTCCAACACCAACCGGCTGAACATGACCATCGCCTTCGTGTTCCTGACGGTGGCGCTGTCCATGGCGGAGTTCCACGTGGGGCCTGTAACGGTGGGCTTCTCGTCCCTGCTGGTGTGCATGATGCTGGGGACGGTGTTCTGCAACCTCTGCCCTTTGAGCCACGATCTGATGAACCTGGCGGACAAGTGGTCCTCGCCGGTGCTGGCGCTGTTTTTCGTGCTGTGCGGCGCGGAGCTGGACCTGGGGGTGTTCGCCTCCGGGGCCATCGTCCTGGTGGGCGTGGTGTACATCTTCGCCCGGTCCGCGGGCAAGTATCTGGGCGCCCGGTTCTCCGCCCGGCTCACCCACTGCTCCCCGGAGATCCAGAAGTATCTGGGCGTGACGCTGCTGCCCCAGGCGGGCGTGGCCCTGGGCATGTGCACCACCGCCATGCAGCTGGGGGACGAGGGTGCCCTCATCCGCAACATCACCTTGTTCGCCGTGCTCATCTACGAGCTCATCGGCCCCATGCTGACGAAGGCGGCCCTGCAGGCCGCCGGGGACATCCAGCCCAAGAGCGAGGAGGTCACCCAGCGCCGAGCCCGGAAGCTGGCCGCCGCCGGCACCGCCGACCGCCGCCCCGTCCGGCAGCATGCCCACGCCGGCCACCGGTAAGAAAAGCCGCAGAAAGAACGCCCCGCACAGCGCGGGGCGTTCATTATATACTATTCAAGTGCGTGGATCGGTCAGCCATTCGCGGACGATGCTCTCCGCCTCATACACCGCGACCGCTCCTCTCTATGACCATCTCTCTGCACGTCCATTCTTCGCAGAGGACATGATACGTCTCCGGCGGATCGAGGGCCGCATCCTGAAAGCCGACGGCCCTATAGCAGTGATACGCCGGAAGGTTATTCTCAAAAACGCCCAGCGAGGCCTTTTTCGCCCCGTACAGTTCAAAGGCGTATCGCAGCCCCAGCCGGAGCATGGCTTTCCCGCAGCCCGTTCCTCGCCTGCGGGGGTCTACGATGACGAATCCAAAGCGCAGCTCATCCCACGATCCGTTGGGCGTCCGCAGCGTAAAAAAGCCGACGACCCCCGTCTCGTCAAATGCCGTGAACGGCATCAGAGAGTCCACGAAGCCAAATTCCCTTTGCGTTATGGGATAATCCCCCAGCACGCCTGCCGACCACTGATAGAACGCTTTCTCATCCTGGCACCAGGATAATATCGTGTCCGCATCGGAAGCTTTATACGGCCTGATCCCGATCATATGTTTTACCTCACAAATGCCGGTCTTGCCCGCAGGCGCGGGACCCGCCCGGCAGGACAACGGACTATACTTTTACAGCTCTCCGGGCAGGCTGATCAGATACTGGCCGTAGTCGGTCATGCGCAGCTCGTGGCCCAGCGCCAGCAGATGGCGGGTGTCGATCCACTTCTGCCGCCAGGCGATCTCCTCCAGGCAGGCGATGTAAAACCCCTGGCGCTCCTGGACCGTCTGGACGAACTGGGCGGCGCTGAGCAGCCCCTCCGGCGAGCCGGTGTCCAGCCAGGCCATGCCCCGGCCCACCTGGATCACCTTCAGCTTCCCCATGGCCAGATAGGCGTTGTTCACGGAGGTGATCTCCACCTCCCCCCGGTCGGAGGGGCGCACGCCCTTGGCAATGTCCACCACGTCCCGGTCGTAAAAATACAGTCCCGGCACGGCATACCGGCTCCGGGGCCGGGCGGGCTTCTCCTCCAGGGAGACCACCCGTCCCTCCTTGTCGAACTCCACCACGCCGAACTGGCTGGGGTCCTTCACCGGGTAGCCGAACACCATGGCCCCCTCGGTGAGGGCCGCGCCCCGGGCCAGATAGCTGCTGAGCGCCTGGCCGTAGAACACGTTGTCCCCCAGGATGAGGCAGACCGTGTCGCCGCCGATGAAACGCTCCCCCAGGATGAAGGCCTCCGCCAGCCCCCGGGGCCGCTCCTGGGCCACATAGCGGATCTCCATCCCCAGGCGGGACCCGTCCCCCAGCAGCTCCTCGTACCGGGGCAGGTCCACCGGCGTGGAGATCACCAGCACCTCCCGGATGCCCGCCAGCATCAGCACGCTCATGGGGTAGTACACCATGGGCTTGTCGTAGACCGGCAGCAGCTGCTTGCTGGTGACCTTGGTCATGGGATACAGCCGGGTGCCCATGCCCCCGGCCAGGATGATGCCCTTCATGCGCTCACTCCTCCGCCATATAGGCGTTCTTGCGGGCCACGTAGCCCTCGGCGTTGGCCAGATTGGTCTGCTTCTGGTCCAGCCGGTCGGTGCGGATCACCTTTCCGGGCACACCCACCACCAGGGAGCAGTCGGGCGCCTCGAACCGCTGGGTCACCAGCGCCCCGGCCCCCACGACGGCATACCGGCCCACCTGGGCCTCGTCCAGCAGCACCGCGCCCATGCCGACGAGGGCCCCGTCGCCCACCCGGCCGCAGTGGACCACCGCGTTATGGCCCACGGTCACGTACTCGCCGATGTCCAGGCAGCGGCCCGGCTCGCTGTGGAGGGTGGCGTTGTCCTGGATGTTGGAGCCCCGGCCCACCCGGATGGGGCCGTTGTCCCCCCGGAGCACCGCCCCGAACCAGATCGAGGCGTCCGGTCCCACGGTCACATCCCCGATGAGGGTGGCGTTCGGCGCGACGAAGGCGGTGGGGTCCACCACGGGGGTCTTCCCTTTATATGTGACGATCATGGCGTTTCTCCTTGCAATTTCCCTGCGGAGCGGGTATATTCTTAGAAAATTATAATAAAAACGTCGGTCCCTGTCAACCGCAGTCAAGGAGTCGCTATGGGAAACATCGCCCCCTACCTCATCGTCTGCCCCCTCGTGTTTCTGGGGGGATTCGTGGACGCCATCGCCGGCGGCGGCGGGCTCATCAGCCTGCCGGCGTACCTGATCGCCGGCCTGCCGGTGCACATGAGCATCGGCACCAACAAGCTCAGCGCCGCCATGGGCACCACCCTGACCACGGTCAAGTTCTGGCGGCAGGGCTACATCCGGCTCAGGCTGTGCCTGCCCTGCGCGGCGTTCGCCCTGGCCGGCTCCGCGGCGGGGGCCAATCTGGCCCTGCTGGTGGACGACTACGTGTTCCGCATCATCCTGCTCGCCGTGCTGCCGTTGACGGCGATATACGTGTTCCGGAGCAAGAGCCTGGACGCCGGCGGCCGGGAGCCCCTCTCCCCCGGCAGGACCACGTCCGTCGCCTGCGCGGTGGCGCTCGTGATCGGCGTGTACGACGGCTTTTACGGCCCCGGCACCGGCACGTTTTTGCTGCTGCTGCTCACCGGCCTGGGCCGCATGAGCCTGGGCGACGCCGCCGGTACCACCAAGGTCATCAACCTCTCCACCAACGTGGCCGCCCTGGCCACCTATCTCATAAACGGCCAGGTGCTGCTCCCCCTGGGCCTCGCGGCGGGCCTGTTCGGCATCGCGGGCAATTACCTGGGGGCCCGCTCCTTCACCGACAAGGGCGCGAGGATCGTCAGGCCCCTCATCATCACAGTGCTGGCCGTCTTCTTCGTCAAGATCATATACGACACCTTCCTCTAAAATATACGCGTCCCGTCTCCCCCGCTTCCGCCGGAAGCGGGGCTTTTTTGCGTCCGGTGAAAAAAATCGCCGCCCCGGCGGATATGACGGACAGGCGCTCCCTAAAAGGCGTCTCGGCGCAAAAAGAAACAAATTAAACAAATCTTAAAAGAGCTTATGCCGTTTTGAGGCCGCGGAGGGTTACAGTGTCCCCAGACCCCAAGAGGGCCATAAGTCCGGCAGAGCAAGGAGGTCGGGATATGCGATACGCAAAAGACGAACAGGATATACGCCTCTACACGGAGTTTCTCACCCGCCACGAGCGGTGCAACTTCCAGCAGTCCCCGGAGTGGGCCGCGGTGAAGTGCAACTGGAAAAACGAGATCATCCTGGCGGAGGACGGCGCGGGCAACATCACCGGCGGGCTCAGCGTGCTGATCCGGAAGATGCCGCTCTTCGGCAATTTGATGTACAGCGCCCGGGGCCCTGTGTGCGACCCCCACGACAGCGCCTCCCTCCGGCAGCTCATGGAGGGCGCGAAGCTTCTCGCCATGAAGTACAACGCCATGGCCCTGTGGATGGAGCCTGACGTGGCCGCCGACGACGACGGGTTCCGCTCCATCATGGAGCAGCTGGGCGGCCGCATCCGGGTGGGCGGGCCCGGGGACGTGATCCAGCCCCGGCAGGTGTTCCGGCTGGACATCGCCGGCAAGAGCGAGGAGGAGCTGATGGCCGGCTTCAACCGGAAGGTGCGCTACAGCATCCATCTGGCCCAGCGCCGGGGCGTGGAGATCCGCCGGGGCAGCCGGGAGGATCTGGCGCTCTTCCACGACCTTCTGATGGAAACCGGGCGGCGGTGCGGCTTTCTCGTGCGGCCGCTGGCATATCTGCAGCGGATGTGGGACGAGCTGGGGCCGGAGCATATCTCGCTGCTGTTGGCCTGGTCCGGCGGCACGCCTATCGCCGGGGCCATCCCGGTGCACTACGGCAACAAGACCTGGTATGTGTTCGGCGCCAGCAGCGGCCAGCACCGGGATCTGATGCCCAACTATCTGCTCCAGTGGGAGATCATCCGCGCCGCCGCAGCCCGGGGCGACGCCATATACGACATGCGGGGCGCGCTGGAGAGCACCGACGCCAGCAACGGGCTATATTTGTTCAAAAGCCGCTTCGGAGGCACCCTCACCGCCTTCATCGGGGAGGTATGCTTTGCCTACCGGCCCCTGGTCTACCGGCTGTACCGGCTGGCGGAGCGGCTTTACATGACCGCCCGGGACCGGTACACCACCCTGCGCCGGCAGCCGGAGCCCGCCCCCGCGCCGCTGCTGCTGCCGGCCCACACGTCCGACGGCTCGGACGCCCCTCTGTCAGCCTGACACGTTTTGTCCTCCTCTTTTCGCGGGGGGCCGGTGCGGAAAAGCCGCGCCGGCCTCTTTTTTGCCGCGTTTTTCCGGTCCGGGACATTGACAAGCGCCGCATTTGGTTATATAATGCCTCCATCTTATCAAGGAGCGCGCAAAATGGACCGTTACTTTTTCGCCGGCTATTACTACTATTACTTTTTTGCGAAGTAATAGCGATATGTGCTGCGAAAAAGCGTTGTAACAAACAGACCACAAGCTGTGCGGCACATGTGCCGCACAGCTTTTTTGCAAAGGAGAGATTTGCCCCATGATCACCGTATTGAAGCCCAGCACCACCGAAGAGCAGCGCGACCACCTCATCCACTGGCTGGAGACCCAGGGCGTCCAGGTCCACGTGTCCCAGGGCGAGGAGTACACCATCCTGGGCCTGGTGGGGGACACCGGCCACATCGACGTGGAGCTGCTGGAGAGCCTGGAGATCGTCCAGTCCGTCAAGCGGGTCAGCGAGCCGTTCAAAAAGTGCAACCGGAAGTTCCACCCCGAGGACTCGGTCATCGACGCCGGCGGCGTGCCCATCGGCGGCGGCCACTTCGCCGTCATCGCCGGGCCCTGCTCCGTGGAGAACCATGACCAGATCATCGGCATCGCCGAGGCCGTGAAGGCCAGCGGCGCCAAGCTCCTGCGGGGCGGCGCCTTCAAGCCCCGCACCAGCCCCTACGACTTCCAGGGCCTGCACGCCACGGGCCTGGAGCTTCTCAGCGAGGCGAAAAAGGCCACGGGCCTGCCCATCGTGTCGGAGATCATGGACCTGCGGGATCTGGACCTTTTCCAGGACGTGGACGTGATCCAGGTGGGCGCCCGGAACATGCAGAACTTCGAGCTGCTCAAGGGCCTGGGCCGCACGGACAAGACCGTGCTGCTCAAGCGCGGCCTGGCCAATACCCTCAAGGAGCTCCTCATGAGCGCCGAGTACATCATGGCCGGCGGCAACGAGAATGTGATCCTCTGCGAGCGGGGCATCCGCACCTATGAGACCTACACCCGCAACACCCTGGACCTCTCCGCCGTGCCGGTGCTCCACGAGCTGAGCCATCTGCCCGTGGTGGTGGACCCCAGCCACGCCACCGGCCACTCCAGCCTGGTGCCCTCCATGGCCCTGGCGGCGGCCGCCGCCGGCGCGGACGGCATCATGGTGGAGGTGCACAACGACCCGCTCCACGCCCTGTGCGACGGGGCCCAGAGCCTGACGCCGGAGCAGTTCGACGCCCTCATGGCCCAGATGCGGCAAGTGCTGGAGGTCGTGAGAGGATGACCGTGGGCATCGTGGGGCTGGGACTCATCGGCGGGTCCCTGGCCAAGGCATACAAGCGCGACCCGTCCGTGACGGTCCTGGGCTGGAACCGCACCGCCTCCACGGCGGAGTTCGCCCTGCTGGACGGGTCCATCGACGGCATCCTCACTGCAGAGAGCCTCAAGGACTGCGACCTGGTGCTCATCTCCCTGTATCCCCAGGCCGCCATGGACTATATGACCGAACACGCCGACCATTTCTCCAAGACCGGCATCGTCATGGACTGCTCCGGCGTCAAGCGCCAGATATGCGCCTTCGCTTTCCCCCTGGCGGCGGAGCACGGCTTCACCTTCGTGGGCGGCCACCCCATGGCGGGCACCCAGTTCTCCGGCTACAAATACGCCCGGGCCAACCTCTACGACCGGGCCCCCATGGTGATCGTGCCGCCCCGGTACGACGATGCGGACTTTCTGGCACGGGTGAAGGAGCTTCTCAAGCCCGCCGGCTTCGGCCGCATCAGCGTCACCACCGCCGAGGAGCACGACGAGATGATCGCCTTCACCTCCCAGATGTGCCACGTGGTGTCCAACGCCTACATCAAGAGCCCCACCGCCGCCCGGCACCGGGGCTTCTCCGCCGGCAGCTACAAGGACCTGACCCGGGTGGCCTGGCTGAATGCGGACATGTGGAGCGAGCTGATCCTGGACAACCGGGACAACATGCTGGGGGAGATGGACGCGCTCATCGCCAGCCTCTCCGCCTACCGGGACGCCATCGCCCAAAATGACCGGCCGGCCCTGCGGGCGCTGCTGCAGGAGGGCAAGGAGCGAAAGGAGCAGATCGACGGATGAACACGGTCCATATCCCCGCCTCTACCCCCTATGACGTGCGGATCGGCAACGGCCTGCTGGGGTCCCTGGGGGACACGGTGAAGGTCCTCTGCCCCAAGGCCGGACGGTGCCTGGTGGTGACGGACGACACGGTGGGCCCCCTGTGGCTCAAAAAGGCCGCGGAGCCCCTTTCCGCCGCGCACATCCCCTTCTCCGTATACACCCTCCCCCACGGGGAGGCCAGCAAGACGGCGGAGAAGCTGGTGGACATCCTCAACTTCGCCGCGGCGGAGCATCTTACCCGCGCGGACGTATTTCTGGCCCTGGGGGGCGGCATGGTGGGGGACATCACCGGCCTGGCCGCCGCCTGCTATATGCGGGGCGTGGACTATATCCAGCTGCCCACCACCCTGCTGGCGGCCGTGGACTCCTCCGTGGGCGGCAAGACCGCCGTGGACCTGCCCGCCGGCAAGAACCTGATGGGTGCCTTCTGGCAGCCACGGGCGGTGCTATGCGACACGGACGCCCTCTCCACCCTGCCCCAGGCCGACTTTCTCTCCGGCTGCGCCGAGGTCATCAAGACCGCGGTGCTCTTCGACGCCGGCCTGTTCGCCCTGCTGGAGCAGACCGGCCCGGCCTTCGACCGGGAGAGCGTCATCGCCCGGTGCGTGGCCCACAAACGGGACGTGGTAGCGGAGGATGAGCGGGACACCGGCCGCCGGGCCCTTCTCAACCTGGGCCACACCCTGGGCCACGCGGTGGAAGCGGAGAGCGGCTTTGCCCTGACCCACGGCCAGGCGGTGGCCATCGGCACCGCCGTGGTCTGCCGGGCGGCGGCGAAAAACGGCCTCTGCCCGCCGGAGGTGCCGGTGCGGGTGGACGCCCTGCTGGAGGCCTTCGGCCTGCCCATCCGCACGGACGCGCCCTTCGACGGGCTCATGGCGCGGATGCTCTCGGACAAAAAGCGCGCCGGCGACGCCATCGGCGTCGTCGTCCCTGAAACGATCGGGCGGTGCGCCGTCCGGCCCATGGCCACGGACGAGGCCGCCGCATTCATGAAAGCGGGGCTGTGATATGGACGCTGTCATCTATCCCTCCCGTCTGGCGGGCGTCATCCCCGCCATCGCCTCCAAGAGCCAGGCCCACCGGCTGCTCATATGCGCCGCCCTGGCGGACGGGCCCACCGCCATCGCCTGTCCCACCCTGTCGGCGGACATCGCCGCCACGGCGGACTGCCTGCGGGCCCTGGGGGCGGACATACGCTACGAAAACGGCCTGTTCACTGTCTCCCCCATGGGCGCGCTCCCCCACCGGCCCCTGCTGGACTGCGGCGAGAGTGGCTCTACCCTGCGATTTTTGCTGCCAGTAGTGTGCGCCCTGGGGACGGAGGCCGCGATCAAGATGCACGGCCGGCTGCCGGAGCGGCCCCTGTCCCCCCTGTGGGAGGAGCTCGTCGCCCACGGGGCGGTGCTGAGCCGGCCCGCGCCGGACCTCATCGCCGTCTCCGGCCGCCTGACGCCGGGGGGATATACCATCGCCGCCAACGTCTCCTCCCAGTTCATCAGTGGGCTGCTGTTCGCCCTGCCCCTGCTGGGCGGGGACAGCGCCCTTCGCCTCACCGGGCACCTGGAGTCCGCCGCCTACGTCACCATGACCCTGCGGGCCCTGGCGCTGTTCGGCATAGACTGCCCCTTCGCCGCCGACACCTATGCCGTCCCCGGCGGGCGGCCCTACGCCTCCCCCGGCACGGCCGCGGTGGAGGGGGACTGGTCCAACGCCGCCTTCTGGCTGGCGGCGGACCGCATCTGCGGCGGGACGCTCACCGTCACGGGCCTGGACGCCGATTCCCCCCAGGGTGACCGGGCGGCGGCGGAGCTGACGGAGCGCGTCGCGGCGGGCAACGCCACGGTGGACTGCCAGGACGTGCCGGATCTGGTGCCGGTGCTCTCTGTGCTGGCCGCCGTCAGTCCCGGCGTGACCCGGTTCGTGAACGCCGGACGGCTGCGCCTGAAGGAGAGTGACCGTCTGGCCACCACCGCCGGGCTTTTGCGGGCCCTGGGCGGACAGGCGCAGGAGCTGGCCGACGGCCTGGTGGTCACGGGACAGAGCCGCCTGGCCGGCGGGGCGGTAGACAGCGCCAACGACCACCGCATCGCCATGAGCGCCGCCGTGGCGGCCCTGGCCTGCGACGGGCCCGTCACGCTCCGCGGGGCCCAGGCGGTGAACAAATCCTATCCCGCCTTCTGGGCCGACTACAACGCCCTGGGCGGCAACGCCGTATTGGAGGACGATCCATGAGCAACAGCTTCGGGGAGCGCTATCGCTTCACCATCTTCGGCCAGAGCCACGCCCCGGCCATCGGCGTGACCATCGAGGGCCTGCCCGCCGGGTTCGCCCCGGACATGGAAAAGCTGGCCGCCTTCCTGGCCCGCCGGGCCCCGGGAAAGGGCAGATACTCCACCACCCGTTCGGAGGCCGACGCGCCGGAATTCGTCGCCGGCCTGGTGGACGGGCACACCTGCGGCGCGCCTGTCACCGCCATCATCCGCAACACCAACACCCGCTCGGAGGACTACGCCGAGCTCTATCGGGTGCCCCGGCCCGGCCACGCGGACTTCGCCGCGGCGGTGAAGTACGGCCTGGCCCGGGACGTGGCCGGGGGCGGCCAGTTCTCCGGCCGGCTCACCGCGCCGCTGTGCATCGCCGGAGGCCTGGCGCTGCAGCTTCTGGCCGAGGAGGGCGTCAGCATCTCCGCCCGCATCGCGTCCATCGGCGGCGAGACGGAGCCCCAGGCCATCCAGGCCGTCCTGGAGGCGGCCAAAGCCGCCGGCGACTCGGTGGGCGGCCTGGTGGAGTGCGTCTGCCAGGGAGTGCCCGCCGGACTGGGGGAGCCCATGTTCGGCGGCATGGAGAACCGCATCGCCCAGGCGGTGTTCGCCATCCCCGCGGTGAAGGGCGTGGAATTCGGCGCCGGCTTCGCCGTGGCGGGCATGCGGGGCAGCGAGAACAACGACCCGTTCTATTTCGACGAGCTGGGCGTGGTCCGTACCCGCACCAACCACCACGGCGGCATCCTGGGCGGCATCACCAGCGGCATGCCCATCGTGTTCCGGGCGGCCTTCAAGCCCACCCCCTCCATCGCCCTGGAGCAGGACAGCGTGGACCTGACCGCCCACGAGAGCGTGAAGCTCTCGGTGAAGGGCCGCCACGACCCCTGCATCGTGCTGCGGGCGGCGCCCTGCGTGGAGGCGGCCGCCGCCGCGGCCATCTACGACGCCCTTTTGGAGAGCAGGTGCTGATATGGATTTGAACGAACTGCGCGGCCAGATCGACGCCGTGGACAAGGAGCTCGTCGCCCTTCTGGAGCGGCGCTTCGACGTGGCCGCCGCCATCGCGGACTACAAGCAGGCCCACGGCCTGCCCGTGCTGGACGCGGGCCGGGAGCAGGCGAAGATCGGGTCCGTGAAGGCCCAGTGCCGCCTATCCACCGCCCCCTTCATCGGGGAGCTCTTCGGCTCCATCATGGCCGCCACCCGGGCCTACGAGGCCAGCCGCATGGAGGACCGCCATGGAGGATAAGAGCTTCGGCCTGCTGGGCAGGAAGCTGGGCCACAGCTGGTCCCCCCGCATCCACGCGCTTCTGGCGGGCTACCCCTACGAGCTGTATGAGGTGGAGCCGGAGCAGCTGGACCACTTCCTGGCCACTACGCCCCTGGCGGGGATGAACGTGACCATCCCCTACAAAAAGGACGTGCTGCCCTATTGTGCCGCCCTGTCCGACGCGGCGGCCCGCATCGGCAGCGTGAACACCCTGGTCCGCACCCCGGACGGCTGGTACGGGGACAACACGGACTACGCCGGCTTTCGTTATATCGTGGAGCGCTCCGGCGTGGACGTGCGGGGCAAAAAGACCCTGGTGTTCGGCACCGGGGGCGCTTCCCTGTCGGTGCGGGCCGCCCTGGAGGATATGGGCGCGGGACCCATCGTGTCCGTATCCCGGACAGGGGAGAATAATTATGTCAACTTATCCCGCCACCATGACGCCCGCGTCCTGGTGAACACCACCCCCCTGGGGATGTTCCCCGACACCGGGGCGGCCCCCGCCCGCGTGGCGGACTTCCCCCAGTGCGAGGGCGTGCTGGACGTGGTGTATAACCCCCAGCGCACCGCCTTTCTCATGGAGGCGGAGCGGCTGGGCATCCCCCACGCCGGCGGGCTGGGGATGCTGGTGGCCCAGGCCCGGGCCAGCGCGGAGCAGTTTTGCGGCCACAGCATCCCTGACGGGCGGATAGAAGAAATTATGTCAACTTTATCCCGCCAGATGTCCAACGTCATCCTCATCGGCATGCCCGGCTGCGGCAAGTCCACGGTGGGCCGCGCCCTGGCCCGCAGGCTGGGCCGGCCCTTCCTGGATGCGGACGCCGAGATCGAAGCGGAGGCGGGCATGACCATCCCGGACATCTTCGATAAGGAGGGCGAGGCGGGCTTCCGGGTGCGGGAGACGGTGGTCCTGGCCCGGCTGGGAAAGCGCTCCGGGGCGGTGATCGCCACCGGGGGCGGGTGCGTGACCCGGCAGGAGAATTACCCCCTGCTGCACCAAAACGGGTTCATCGTCTGGCTCCGGCGGGATCTGGACGCCCTGGCCAAAAAGGGCCGGCCCCTGTCCCTGACCACCCCCGCACAGACACTCTATGAACAGCGGCGGGACAAATACGCCGCCTTCGCGGACCTGACCGTGGACAACAACGGTCCCCGCCAGGCCGCCATCGACGCCATATGGGAGGCAGTACAATGAAGATCCTGGTGATCAACGGTCCGAATCTGAACATGCTGGGCGTCCGGGAGCCGGATATCTACGGCAGGCAGGACTACGCCGCGCTGACGGCCTTCGTACGCGGCGTGTGCGAGAAACTGGGCGTGGAATGTGAGTGCTTTCAGTCCAACCACGAGGGGGCCATCGTGGACGCCATCCAGGCCGCCTACGGCGCTGTGGACGGCATCGTCATCAACCCCGCCGCCTACACCCACACCAGCGTGGCCATCCTGGACGCGCTGAAGGCTGTGGCCATCCCGGCGGTGGAGGTGCACCTGAGCGACGTGTCCAAGCGGGAGGCGTTCCGCCACGTCTCCTACGCCGGCATGGCCTGCGAGGCCACCTTTGCCGGCTACGGCTTCGACGGCTACCGCCTGGCGGTGGAGTACCTGGTCCAGCACCACGGCTGATAAAAAAAGACAGCAAAAAAAGACGCGTCCCGATGGGCGCGTCTTTTTTTGTTTTATCTCTCTCAGGCTTTCAGGTCCTCGCCACGGAAGTACTTGCCCAGGGGCTTGTAGATCAGCAGGGCCACGATCTCCGTGAGCACCAGCTCCGCGCCCATGTACCAGCCGTTGTACACCAGGGAGTAGACGATGCTGGTCATGCCGTACTCATTGGGCCACAGGGCGTCCCAGATCCACACGCCGGTGATGAAGTGGCAGATGAACCGCAGCACGAAAGTGACGGCGATGCCCACCGCCACGGCGGCGGGGCCCTTCCCCATGGGCTTGTCGAACAGGCCGCTCAGACCGATGACCGTATAGGCCACCACATAGTCCAGCAGGATGATGGCCACGGCCATGCCGAAGCCGGTGGCGTAGCGGACGTTGTCCAGGCCCAGCACCAGCTGCAAGAGGCTGTACACAAAGGCGCTGACCAGGCCCCACTTCCAGCCGTAGCGATGGCTGAGGATGATGAGGGGCAGCATACTGACCAGGGTGAGGCCGCCTCCCATGGGCATGTCGAACTTGATGAGGCTCAGCACCGTTCCAACGGCGATGAGCATGGCGCTCTCCACGAGCTTTCTGGTTTGGATCTTCTGCATGTTTCTCCTTCCTTTCTGCGGAAAACACGTCGCCGCCGGTCATGGCGACCGACGGCGGAGCGCAGCAGGAATGCTGCCGTTTTTCCTACGCCGGTATTATCCGGATCAGGTTCCAGGGCCCGGCGCGTCTACGCGCCATCTCAGCCGGGTCACACCCAGCACCCCTTTTCAATTGCGGGGCCATTATACAACCGCCCTCCCCTGTTGTCAAGCGCCTTTCTCGACACAGACCGCAGCGGGGGCGTCATATTCCCTTTAAATACTCCTCCCGGGACAATTCCAGCTGGATGAATCCGTCAACCATACCTGTTTCCCGAAAGCCCACCGCTTTGTGGATGTGATACCCTGCATCGCGGGTCATCTCAAAATCGTTGTGCAAGCGGGAAATGCCATCCACATTGAACGCCCGGTCCAGCAACAGGCGAAGCCCTTGCTTGCCGTATCCCTTTCCCCGCTCCGGGGCGTAGATCACGATCCCCATATCCCACCAGTTCTGCTCCGGGTTATAGTGATGATTCACATCCCCCACAAACGCGCCGTCGCTTTTCCGCTGCAGGAAGGCGTAGAACCGCTCCGGCTCCTTTCCGATCCAGGACGCCTGCATCTTGCGCCACTCCTCCTCCGGCGCGGGGATGCACCCGTCCGGCGGGAACCAAGGCGCGTTGTAGGCCATCGTCTCCGGGTCGGACAGCATTTTGCAGTAGAACCATCCGTCCTCCGCCTGGGGGATATACAGCTGCAACTCGTCTTGCATACTTCGTTTCCTTTCACTGATCTTCAGGCTTTGCCGGCCAGCCGCAGCCGCAGTACTCCTGCCGGTACAGGTCATATTCTTTGCTGAGCTGGATGGAGCGCAGATAGCCGTTGCGCTTTTTGAAGTCCGACGGCAGCCACCGCACGCCGTACTCCTCCTGCAGGGCGAAGCCGATGTCGTTGATGAGCGGCGCATTTTTGTGGGGGCTGACGGTGAGGGTGGTTCCGAAAAAGTCGTAGCCGCCCTCCGCGGCCATGCGGGCCGTCTGGCCCAGCCGCAGCCGGAAGCACACCGCGCACCGGGCGCCCCCCTCCGGCTCCGCTTCCAGGCCCCGGGCGGCCCGGAGGAACTCCTCCCCCCGCCAGCCTGGCTCCAGCAGCACCGGCGGGTGCTCCATGGGCATGGCGGCCAGCAGCTGCTTTAAAGTTGCCAGCCGCTTTTCATACTCCGCCTCCGGGCGGATGTTGGGGTTATAATAGAGCGCCGTCACGTCGAAATACCGTGTCAGATACTCCAGCACATAGCTGGAGCAGGGCCCGCAGCACGCCTGCAGCAGCAGCCGGGGCCTGGCCTGCAGCTTCTCTATGACCGCGTCCAGCTCTTTTTGATAGTTCCGCTTTTCCATGGCGCCATTGTAACACGCCCCGGCCCGGCGCGCAAGCGCGGCGCAGATTTAACCGATTAGTAACCACTTTCCCGGGGAAAACCCCTATAATAAGAAAAAAACGCGGAGGCGCTGCCATGGAACGACGGGACAAGCTGAATTATTATCTGGACATCGCGGACGCGGCCCGGGAGCGGTCCACCTGTCTGCGGCGGACCTACGGGGCCATCATCGTGAAAAACGACGAGATCCTGGCCACGGGCTACAACGGCGCGCCCCGGGGCCGGCGCAACTGCGTGGACCTGGGCATATGCCACCGGGAGGAGCTGCAGATCCCCTCCGGGGAGCGGTATGAGCTGTGCCGCAGCGTGCACGCGGAGGCCAACGCCATCATCTCCGCCGCCCGGCGGGACATGATCGGCGCCACCATGTACCTGGTGGGCCGGGACGCCAGGACCGGCCAGCTTTTGACCGACACCACCTCCTGCTCCATGTGCCGGCGGTTGATTATCAACGCGGGCATCGTGAAGGTCATCGCCCGCCTGGGGGAGGACGACATCCGCGTCACCGACGTGAGCGAGTGGGTCGCCCGGGACGACACGGTGGTGAGCTGAGGGGCATGAAGCACATCCTTCTCATCGGCACCGGCGGCACCATCGCCTCCCGGCCCACCGGCAGCGGCCTGGCCCCGGGGCTGACCACCGAGCAGCTGCTGCGCTATACCCCCAGCATCACCCGGCTGTGCCGGACCGACTGCGTGCAGCTGCTGGCCCTGGACAGCACCAACATCACCCCCGCCCACTGGCAGATGATCGTCCGGTGCATCCGGGAGCGGTACGCGGACTACGACGGCTTCGTCATCACCCACGGCACCGACACCCTGGCCTACACCGCAGCGGCCCTCAGCTACATGATCCAGGACAGCCCCAAGCCCATCGTCCTCACCGGCGCGCAGAAGCCCATCGGCTTCGACTCCACCGACTCCAAGATCAACCTGACGGACGCGTTCCTCTGTGCCGCCGGGGATCTGCCGGGGGTGTCCATCGTGTTCGACCACAAGATCATCCTGGGCACCCGGGCCAAAAAGACCCGCTCCAAGAGCTTCAGCGCCTTCTCCAGCATCAACTACCCGGAGCTGGGCGTGATCCGGGACGGGACCCTGGTCCGGTTCATCCGCCAGAGCTGCGCCGGCGCGCCCCGGTTCTATGAGCAGCTGGACACCCGGGTGGCGCTGATGAAGCTGGTGCCGGGCATGGACCGGGAGGCGCTGGACTTTCTGTTTGAGCGCAGCGACGCCGTGATCATCGAGAGCTTCGGCGTAGGGGGCGTACCGGAGGCCGGCGGGTTTTACGATTGCATCCGCCAGTGGAAGCAGCGGGGCCGCATCGCCGTGCTCACCACCCAGGTGGAGAACGAGGGCAGCGACCTGGGCGTATACCACGTGGGCCACCGGCTGAAAAACGACCTGGGCGTGCTGGAGGCGTACGACATGACCTGCGAGGCGCTGCTGGCAAAGCTGATGTGGATCCTGGCCCAGACCCGGGACCCGGAGCAGGTGCGGCAGATGTTCTATACGCCCGTGGCCATGGACATGTTCCCTCAGCTGACAGAGGATAGAGACTAAACACGGACCCGGTCTTCGGACCGGGTCTTTTTGCGCCGTTTTCACCTTTTGGATCGGTCAAACGAAAAACTGTTGAAAAAGTCAACGAAACGCGGTAATATAGAAGGAGCAATTATGCAATTACGCACAAACATGGAGGTGTGACGCTATGGAATTTCGTATGCCGGAATACACAGTCAACTATGAGGTCAACAAACAGGACCCCTATCCCCTGCTGAGCGAGGGGATGCGCCGGGTCATCGACTACCAGGCGGAGAACGCCAAGGACGCCTTCGTCACCGACTGCTCCTGGGACGAGCTGCGGGCGAAGTACGTCCAGGAGCGGCGCTTCTGGAACGAGGGCGGCCCCGAGGCCTTCAAGACCGTGGAGACCACGGTGGAGGGCCCCATCGGCCCGGTGCCCGTACGCATCTATTATCCCGACGACGCCCCGGTCCATCATGGCCTGGTGTTCATCCACGGCGGCGGCTTCACCGTGGGCAGCGTGGACACCCACGACCGGATGATGCGCTCGGTGATGGCCTCCAGCGGCTGCGCCGTCATCGGCGTGGACTACCACCTGGCCCCGGAGGCGAAGTTCCCCATCCCCCTGTATGAGTCGGCGGCCGTGACCCGTTACTTCCACGAGCACGGGGAAGAATTCGGCATCCTGCCCGACAAGATGGCCATCGGCGGCGACTCCGGCGGCGGCAACCTGGCCCTGGCGGTGAACCTGTACCTGCGGGACGTGTTCGGCGGCAACGACTACATCGCGGCGCTGCTGCTGTACTACGGCTCCTACGGCATGATGGACTCCGCCTCCTACAGGCTGTACGGCACAGAGCTGGACGGCATGCGCAAGGCGGACATGGCCTACTACATCTCCTGCTATCTGGACCCGGAGGCCCACGACGAGGAGAACCCCTACTTCGTTACTTTGAACAACGACCTGACCCACGGCATCCCCGCCACGTATCTGTGCTGCGGCGACCTGGATCCCCTGCTGGATGACTCCCGGGCTCTGGAGCACATCCTGCGGGTCCACGGCGTGCGCACCCAGTTCGACATCGTCCCCGGCGCGCTGCACGCGTTCATGCACTACGGCCGGATGATGGACGAGGCCGTCCAGTGCCTCAAGCGCAGCGGCGAGTTTTATAAGTCCGTGGTGGAGGGCTGATCTCTCTCCCTGCCCATAAGAAGACGCCCGCGCCCGGCGCGCGGGCGTTTTCGCCCCCGGGATGGCCCCCTCGGTCGAAACGTTAAAACGCCCTCTCCCCGGAGGTCCAAACTTAAAAAAACTTAAGTGCTTTCATAGGTTTTTACGTTAAATTTATGATGCCCTCCGAAAAAACTTGGCAAAAAAGTGCAAAATGCACAAATACAACGTCAGAAAAATGTCAATATGACATTTGCAGTTCCCGGAAGCATCTGCTATACTAGACATACGTATAACCGATCTTTTTTCCCGGAGCCGTTTCCGCCCCGCCGGCCGGACAGGGGCCCCGGGGAGCCCCGTTCCCTCGGGCGAGCCGTCGCCCGGAAAACCATCGCGGAAGATACCATTCTTTCTGCAACAAAAAAGGAGGAAAATCATGTCGACTCACAAGAGCAAAAGAAACCAGATCGTGACGCTCGTGCTGATGATGCTGAGCCTGAACACGATCTACCAGCTGCCCTATCTGATGTACTACTACTACACCCCGCTGCAGGATGCCATGGGGCTGATAGGGCGCGACGCCGACTACGGCCGGCTGCTGAACGTCTACGGCATCGCCAACGTCATCCTGTACCTGCCCGGCGGCTGGATCGCGGACAAGTACGACTCCAAGAAGCTGCTGGTCGTGTCCATGATCGGCACCGGCCTGCTGGGTCTGTGGGAGTCCATGTTCCCCAGCTACACCATGCTGATGGTGATCTTTGTGCTGTACGCAGTCACCACCGTGCTGACCTACTGGTCCGCCTCCATCAAGATCATCAACGTGGTGGCCGGCTCCGATGAGCAGGGCAG
>CANQSF010000023.1 GCA_947626345.1 uncultured Oscillospiraceae bacterium
GCCTTGCCGGGCATGGTCTGGTGGAAGGCGGTGTCGAACACGGCCACCTGGGGCACGTCGCCCATGACGGCCTTGCATGCCTCGATGCCGGTGATGTTGGCGGGGTTGTGCAGGGGGGCCAGGGGGATGCACTCGGCGATGGCGGCCATGACCTCGTCGTTGATGACCACGGAGGAGGCGAACTTCTCCCCGCCGTGCACCACCCGGTGGCCCACGGCGCCGATCTCGTCCATGCTGGCCACCACGCCGTATTCGGCGCTGGTCAGCTTGTCCAGCACCGCGGCGATGGCCTCGGTGTGGGTGGGCAGGGGGATGTCCTCGTCGAAGACGGGCTTGCCGTTCTGGGGCTGATGCTTCAGATGGCCGTCGATGCCGATGCGCTCGCACAGGCCCTTTGCCAGGAGCGTCTCGGTCTCCATGTCCAGAAGCTGGTATTTCAGGGAGGAGCTGCCGCAGTTGATCACAAGAATTTTCATGGTGGACCCCTTTCGTCTTGTAAAAAAATGAAAAATGTGTAAAATGATACAAGAATACGATTCCTATTGTACAGCATTTTCGGAAAAACGCAAGGGGTTTGCGCATGAACGTGATCGGCGTGGTGGGGGAGTTCAATCCCCTCCATCTGGGCCATAGGGAGCACTTTCAAATGAGCCGCGCCCAGCTGGGCGCGGACACGCCCATCGTGTGCGTGATGAGCGGGGACTTCGTCCAGCGGGGGGAGTCGGCCTGCTTCGATAAGCACGTCCGGGCCCGGACGGCGGTCATGGCCGGGGCGGACCTGGTGTTCGAGCTGCCCCTGCCCTGGTGCATGGCCTCGGCGGAGCGGTTCGCCCTGGGGGCGGCAGCTCTGCTGGACGCGCTGGGGGTGGTGACTCACCTCTCCTTCGGCAGCGAGTCCGGGGACCTGGCGGCCCTGCAAACGCTGGCCGCCGCCGCGGCGGATGAAAACAACCTGGCCCTGACCCGGGAGCGGATGCGCCGGGGAGATGGCTTCGCCGCCGCCCGGGAGGCGGTGCTGCGCCGGCAGGTGGGCGAGACGGCAGCCCTGCTGGAGCGGCCCAACGACATCCTGGCGGTGGAGTACTTAAAGGCCCTGACGGCCCTGGGCTCCGCCATGACGCCCATAGTCACCCGGCGGCAGGCGTCGGAGCACGACGGCGCCGGCGACGGGCCCGTGCGCAGCGCGATGCGGCTGCGGGCCATGCTGGCGGCGGGGGAGGACATCGGCCCCTATGTGCCGGACGGGACAGGGGAGATTCTGGCGGCGCAGATGGCCGCCGGCCGGGGCCCGGTGACGGCGTATACGCTGGAGCAGGCCATCCTGGCCCGGCTGCGGGCCAGGACGGCCGAGGCGATGGCCGCGCTGCCCGACGCCGGCGAGGGACTGGCCAACCGGCTGTTCGCCGCCCGGCAGGAGGGGAGCCTGGAGGCGTTGGTGGAGCGGATGAAGACCAAGCGCTATCCCACCAGCCGCCTGCGCCGGCTGGTGATGGCGGCGGCGCTGGGCATACGGGCGGACATGGCCGCCGGCACGCCTCCCTACGCGCGGCTGCTGGCCTACAGCGGACGGGGCAGGGCGCTGCTGCGGCAGATCAGGGAGCATTCCGCCTTGCCCGTGGTCAACAAGCCCGCCGCGGCCAAGGACCTGCCGGAGCAGGCTCGGGCCATCTTCCGGCTGAACGCCGACGCCCGGGACCTGTATGTGCTGGGCTATGGGTCCCCGGAGGCCCGCCGGGGCGGGTCCGACTGGCGCACCGGCCCCGCGGCGGTGTGAGGACGGCGGCACAGAGCCGCAAAGCGGCTCGCCATCTGTATCGGAGGAGGAGATACCATGACAAAGCAGGCGCTGTATGATGCCCACCACGCGGTCGATCTCGCGTTCCACGAGGCCTTAAAGGACGGGGACCCAAAGAGGGTGAAAGCCCTGGCGCTGAAGCTCCATGCCCTCGTCCATCCTGCCTGCGTCTCCGGCGGCAGCGAGAAGACCATGGCGGACTATGTGGCGGGATATATGCTCGCCGGACACCAAAACGACCTGGTGCCCAGGCAGCCCTGGCAGACCGACCTCCACTACGCCGGCACGGACCGGGTGCCGCTGGTGTGGCAGCTCTGGCATACCGCGCGGATCGAGGACCTGGTCAGCAACTTCCTTCTGGCGGACCGGGACCAGATATTCAACGACGGCTGGCAGAAGAAGATCGGCGCGGTGATAACCGACACGGGCAATGCCCTGGAGCCGGAGGAAGCGATAGAGTTTGGGAAGGCCATCCGGCCGGAGGCGCTTTGGGACTATATGATCGAAGTAGGGACGAATACCAGAAAGATCATCGCGGAGATCCCGGATGATGAGCTCTTCACGATGGTCCCCGAGGAGCAGGTCATGCGGATATATGAGGCGGGCGGCGTCACCTCCGACCTGCGTTCCGTGTGGCTGCTGGTATTCTGGGGCAGGCTCACCCGCGCCGGGATGCTGGAGACGCCCATGACGAACCACTACATGATGCACCTGCCGCCCTGCCTGGATAACTTGCCGATCATATCCGCCTGATCGTTGCCTGCGGGCAAAAAGCTTTTGCCGATCGAAGAACGGCATGAAAAGCTTTTGCGCGCCTGGCGCGCCGGCCCGGTGACGGTGTGAGGACGGCGGATCGGCATTTGTGAGGAAGCCGATATGAGTACCCGAAAAGAAATAGTGAGCAGCTTTTATGACCAATACGATGAGGACGGGCGGCTCGGCAGGACCCGGCACGGACAGCTCGAGTACCACACCACCATGACCTATATCCACCGGTATGCTGCCAAGGGGTCCAAGGTCCTGGAGATCGGCGCCGGGACCGGCCGATATTCCATCGCTCTGGCAAAAGAGGGAATGGACGTCACGGCTGTGGAATTGTCCGAGAGCAATCTTGCGGTCCTTAAGGAAAACAGCAAATGGATGGAGAACATCGTGTCCTTCCAGGGGGATGCCACAGACATGGGCCGGTTTGCCGACGATTCCTTTGACGTCACGCTGTCCTTCGGTCCCATGTATCACCTGTTTGAAGCGGAGGACGTGGACCGGGCGATCGATGAGGCGATCCGGGTCACAAAGCCGGGCGGGGTGATGCTGTTTGCGTTCATTTCCGTGTTTGCCATCATGTACGCAAACTATTTTTACGGGAACTGGGCAGCGGGACAGAAGGAGAACTTCACAGACGACTATAAGGTGCGGCACTTTAAGGAACAGCTCTTTACCGGTTATGATGTGACGGAGTTTGAAGGACTGTTTCAAAAAAAGCCGGTCGATTGGCTCACGACGGCCGGTGTGGACGGCCTTTTGGAGCCCATTGAAAAGCGCCCGGATTTTTCCCTTTCCGATGAAGATTTCGAGGCTCTTGCGGAGTGGTATCTGGCCTTTTCCGAAAAGCGGGAGCTGCTGGGGAATACGAACCACCTTTTGTATATTTGCCGGAAGCGGCTATAAGGCACAGAGACAAGAGCTGATGGATGAAAAACTTTTGCAAATCGAAGACCGCTACGATAAGCTGGCGGCGCGGATGGAGGACCCGGACACCTACGCCGACCCGGCGGCCTATGCGTCCCTCGCCAGGGAGCAGAAGGAGCTGGAGCCGGTGGTGGCCGCCTGGCGGGCGGTAAAGCGCCTGCGGGCCGCCGCGGCGGAGGCGGAGGACATGCTCGCCGGGGAGAATGACCCGGAGATGCGCGCCCTGGCCAGGGAGGAGCTGGACGACGCCCGCGCCGCCCTGCCGGAGGCGGAGCTTGCCCTGAAGGCCCTGCTGCTGCCCCGTGACCCCAACGACGGGAAGAACGTCATCATCGAGATACGCGGCGGCGTGGGGGGCGAGGAGTCGGCCCTGTTCGCCGCCAGCCTCTACCGGATGTACGCCATGTACGCCGAGGGCCGGGGCTGGACCGTGTCCATCGCCAACCTGAACGAGACGGATCTGGGGGGCATCAAGGAGATCAGCTTCATCCTGGAGGGGGAGGGGGCGTACTCGCGCCTGAAATTCGAGAGCGGCGTCCACCGGGTCCAGCGGGTGCCGGAGACGGAGACCCAGGGCCGCATCCACACCTCCACCGCCACGGTGGCGGTGCTGCCGGAGGTGGACGAGGTGGAGTATCAGCTGGATATGTCCCAGGTGCGCATCGACGTGTTCCGCTCCTCCGGGGCGGGGGGGCAGAAGGTGAACAAGACATCCTCCGCCATCCGGGTGACCCACATCCCCACCGGCACGGTGGTGGAGTGTCAGGACGAGCGTAGCCAGTATAAGAACAAGGAGCGGGCGCTGGCCATCCTGTCCTCCCGGCTGGCCCAGGCGGAACGGGAAAAGCAGCAGGCCCAGCGGGCCGGCGAGCGCCGCAGCCAGGTGGGCACCGGCATGCGCAACGAGCGCATCCGCACCTACAATTTCCCCCAGGGGCGGGTGACGGATCACCGGATCGGGCTGACGCTGTATAAGATCGACGCCGTGATGAACGGGGAGCTGGACGAGCTGATAGACGCGCTGGTCACAGCCGACCAGGCGGAAAAGCTGCGGCAGGAGGGATGAGCCGTGCAGACGAAATGGATAACGGATGATATCGCCGCCGCAGCGGCAGTGCTGCAGGCGGGGGGCCTGGCGGCCGTGCCCACGGAGACGGTATACGGCCTGGCGGCCAACGGCCTGGACGAGGACGCCGTCCGGCGGATCTATGAGGTGAAGGGCCGGCCCGCGGTGAAGCCGTTGAGCCTGCTGGTGCCGGGGCGGGAGGCCCTGGATAAATATGGAAAGGACGTGCCCCGGGGGGCCTACGTGCTGGCGGACGCCTTCTGGCCCGGGCCGCTGACCATCGTGGTGGCGGCGGACGGGCTCATCCCCTCCATCGTCCTGGCGGGGGGGAGCACCGTGGGCCTGCGGTGCCCGGACAGCAAAAAGACCCTGGCGCTGCTGCGCACCTGCGGCCTGCCCCTGGCCTGTCCGTCCGCCAACCCCTCCGGCGCACCAAGCCCCAAGACGGCGGCGGAGGTGGCGGCCTATTTCCAGGGCAGGATCGAGGCCATCGTGGACGGCGGGCCCTGCGGCGTGGGCCGGGAGAGCACCATCGTGGACCTGACCGAGACGCCCTACCGCATCCTGCGCCAGGGGGCGCTGCCGGCGGAGGACATCCGCCGGGTCCTGGCCGGGAGCGTGAAGCTCATCGGCATCACCGGCGGCACCGGCTCCGGCAAGACCACCGCCCTGGAGGCGGCTAAAGCGCAGGGGGCTCTTGCCATCGACGCGGATGGGGTGTATCATGACCTGTGCCGGGACTGCGCGCCCATGCTGGCGGATATCGAGGCCCGCTTCCCCGGCTCGGTGGAGGAGGGCGTGCTCCAGCGGAAAAAGCTGGGCGCGGTGGTGTTCGCCGATCCGGCGGCGCTGGAGGATCTGAACGCCATCACCGATCCGTACATCATGGACGCCATCGACGAGCTGCTGGCCGCTTACGCGGCGGCGGGAGGGACCTGCGCCGTGCTGGACGCCATCGAGCTGATCGGCACGTCCCTGGAGGAGCGGCTGGACGTGCTGGTGGGCGTGACGGCCCCGGAGCAGGACCGGGTGGCCCGGCTGGTGGCCCGGGAGGGCGTCAGCGAGGAGTACGCCCGGCTGCGCATCCGGGCCCAGAAGCCGGACAGCTTTTTCGAGGCGCACTGCGATCATATCCTGCGCAACGACGGCACCCGGGAGGAATTCCGGCAGAGCTGCGATAAATTGTTTAAAACCATATTGGAGGAGCAATGATGGACGAGAAAAAGACGGAGCTGTTCTATCAGCCAAAAAACGGCTATGACCGGATCGACACCGCCGAGCGGCTGGCGCTGGAGGAATACTGCCGGGGGTACATGGCCTATCTGGACGCGGCCCGCACGGAGCGGGAGGCGGTGACGGAGGCGGTGAAGCTGGCGGAGGCGGCGGGCTTCGCCTCCCTGGAGAGCCTTGAAGGGCCCATCCGCCCGGGACAGAAGGTGTATCTCAACAACCGGGGCAAGAGCCTGCTGCTGGCGGTGGGCGGCAAAAAGCCCATGAAGGACGGCTTCGTGGTGACCGCGGCCCACATCGACAGCCCCCGGCTGGATCTGAAGCAGCTGCCCCTGTTCGAGGACGCGGAGCTGGGCTATTTCCGCACCCACTATTACGGCGGCATCAAGAAGTATCAGTGGACCGCCATCCCCCTGGAGATCCACGGCGTGGTGGCGCTGAAGGACGGCTCCACCGTGGAGGTGGTCATCGGCCGCGATCCGGCGGACCCCCAGTTCGTGGTCACCGACCTGCTGCCCCATCTGGCGGCGGATCAGATGCAGAAGACCCTGGCCAAAGGCGTGGAGGGCGAGAAGCTGTGCATCCTGGCGGGCAGCGTGCCCTATGCCGGCGAGGGTGCCGAGCGGGTGAAGCTGGCGGTGATGAGCCTGCTCAACGACCGCTACGGCATCACCGAGGAGGATCTGATCTCCGCGGAGCTGGAGGCGGTGCCCGCCTTCGACGTGCGCCAGCTGGGACTGGACAGGAGCATGATCGGCGGCTACGGCCAGGACGACCGGGTGTGCGCCTATGCGGAGCTGGCGGCCATCCTGGAGCAGACCGAGCCGGAGCGGACCGCGGTGTGCATCCTGGCCGACAAGGAGGAGATCGGCTCCGTGGGCGTGTCCGGCATGCGCGGGCAGGTCTTTGAGCGGTTCATCGAGGCGCTCTGCGGCGGCAGCTGCGGCGTGCAGGAGAGCTTCTCCGCCAGCTTCTGCGTCTCCGCAGACGTGACGGCGGCCTTCGACCCCATGTACCCCGAGGTCAGCGAGAGGCAGAACGCCGCCCGGCTCAACTACGGCGTGGGCCTATGCAAGTTCACTGGCTCCCGGGGCAAGTCCGGGGCCAGCGACGCCTCCGCCGAGCTGGTGGCCTATATGCGGCGGATCTGCGCCGAGGCCGGCGTGCTCTGGCAGATGTGCGAGCTGGGCAAGGTGGATCAGGGCGGCGGCGGCACTGTGGCCGGATTCATGGCCGACCGGGACATCGACACCATCGACGCGGGCGTGCCGGTGCTGAGCATGCACGCGCCCTTCGAGACCACCTCCAAGCTGGACTGCTACATGACTTATAAGTGCATGAAAGCGGCCTATGAGGCCAAGTGAACGAGACGGGCGCTCATAATCCCACCCGGGGCCGGGCAAACTGGCCTCGGGTGATTTTTATGGACGAAGTCAAGCGGGAGGACATCAAGGAGCTGGGGACCAGCGCCCCGTCCGCCATCCAGGTGCTGACCATCATCGGCCAGATCGAGGGCCATCAGGTGCTGGCGGAGGAGAACAAGACCACCAAATACGAGCACGTGCTGCCCCTGCTGGCGGCGGTGGAGGAGTCCCCAGACGTGAAGGGGCTTCTCATACTGCTGAACACCGTGGGCGGGGACATCGAGGCGGGACTGGCCATCGCGGAGCTCATCGCCGGGATGCGAAAGCCCACTGCCTCCCTGGTGCTGGGGGGCGGCCACTCCATCGGCGTGCCCCTGGCGGTGGCTGCCAAGCGGAGCTTCATCGTGCCCAGCGCCTCCATGACCATCCATCCGGTGCGGATGAACGGCACGGTCATCGGCGTCAGCCAGACCTATGAGTATTTCAACCGGACCCGGGAGCGGATCGTCCGGTTCGTCACCGCCAACTCCCGGATCAGCCGGGAGCGGTTTTTGGAGTATATGCTCCGTACCGGCGAGATCGCCAACGATGTGGGCAGCATCATCGACGGGGAGGAGGCCGTCTCCTGCGGGCTGATGGACTGCCTGGGGAGCCTGGCGGACGCTTTGGGGTGGCTGCACGGACAGGCGGGATGAAAAAACAGCTCTTTTTGGCAGATTGACGCTTGACAATTGGGGGAAATGATGGCATAATACACACCGTTGCAAGTATAGCGGGATTGTGTAAAGGTAGCACAGCGGACTCTGACTCCGTATGTGAGGGTTCGAATCCTTCTCCCGCTGCCAAATGGAAAACGGCAGGTCTCTTTGTGAGACCTGTCGTTTTCGCGGGTGTAATGCTCTGTCCGCGAAGGGCGGACAGCTCACGCTGCTGGAGAGAGGAACGATATGGTACACTATCTGCGCGCCCAGGCGCATGGCCAGTCGGTGCACACCAAGGACATGACCACGGGCAATCCCTATACGCTGATGATCGGCTTCGCCATGCCGCTGCTGCTCAGCCAGCTGTTCCAGCAGCTGTATAACACCGCCGACACCTTCCTGGTGGGGCGGAGCCTGGGCACCGAGGCGCTGGCGGCGGTGTCCTCCTCCGGCACGCTGATCCACCTGATGGTCTCCTTCTTCATGGGCATGGCCATGGGCGCGGGGGTGGTCATCTCCCGGTACTTCGGGGCGGGAGAGGACGAGAAAGTCTCCCAGGCCATCCACACGGTGATCGCCTTCGGCATCGCCAGCGGCCTGCTGCTGACGGTGGTGGGAGTGGCGTTCACGCCCACGCTGCTGCGCTGGATGCAGACGGACCCGGACGTGATGGACGAGGCGGTGGAGTATTTCCGGTATTACTTTTTGGGCAGCCTGGCGCTGGTGATGTACAACGTCTGCCGCAGCGTGATGAACGCCCTGGGGGACAGCCGCCGGCCGCTTTACTACCTCATCTTCTCGTCGGTGCTGAACATCGTGCTGGACAGCGTGTTTCTGATGGTGTTCCACTGGGGGGTGTGGTCCGCGGCGGTGGCCACGGTGATCTCCCAGGCGGCCAGCGTGGTGCTGTGCATGATCCACCTGACCCGCAAGGGGGAGGTGTTCACGGTCCAGTGGCGGAAGATCCGCTTCCATGGCCGGCTCCTGCGGGAGATCGTCCGCTACGGCCTGCCCTCCGGGGTGCAGAACTCCGTCATCGGCTTCGCCAACGTGATCGTCCAGAGCCAGATCAACTCCTTCGGCAAGCTGGCCATGGCCGCCTACGGCACCCACGCCAAGATCGAGGGCTTCGCCTTCCTGCCCATCACCAGCTTCAACATGGCCAGCACCACCTTCATCAGCCAGAATCTGGGGGCAAAGCAGTATGACCGGGCCAAGAAGGGCGCCCGCTTCAGCATCGCGGCGGCGGTGGTCCTGGCGGAGGCCATCGGCGTGGCCTGCTGGCTGCTGGCGCCGCGGCTGATCGCCGCCTTCGACAGCACGCCCGGCGTGGTGGAGCTGGGGGTGCGCCAGGCCAGGACGGTGGCGCTGTTTTACTGCCTGCTGGCCTACTCCCACTCGGTGGCGGCGGTGTGCCGGGGCGCGGGCAAGGCCTTCGTGCCCATGTTCGTGATGCTGTCCATCTGGTGCGTGGTGCGCATCTGCTACATCGCCATCGTGATGCACTTCACCGACAACATCGGCCTGATCTACTGGGCCTATCCGTTGACCTGGGCCATCAGCTCGGTGATCTATCTCATCTATTACCTGACCTCCGACTGGGTCCACGGCTTCGACAAGGCCATGGCGTGACGAACGAATATAACAAGCGGGCGGCTTTCGGAGCCGCCCGCTTTTCCTATATTTTTTGGGATCATTGGGGGGAGCGTGTCTTTTTCCGCAGGATCAGCACCGGGACCGCAACCAGCGTCAGCACGGCGGCGGACGCCAGGAAGATGCCGGGGGTGGGGACATTCTTCACCACGCCCAGGTCCTCGTAGGTGGCGCCGGAGCTGCGGATCACCGCCGCGCCGATGTAGGGGCCGATGACCATGGGCAGCAGCACCGCGAAGATCATGCGGATGCCCTGGAACAGCCCCGCCTTGTCCGGGGGCGTGCAGTCCCGGATGATGGCCGAGAGGATGGCCGTCACCAGCATATACCCGCCCATCATCACGATGCCGGCCAGGATCACCGGCACGAAGGAGCGGACGAAGTACATGGCGATGAGCCCCGCCAGCATCACGCCCGCCGCGGGCAGCACGATGTTCAGCTTGCCCACCCGGTCGATGAGCCCGCCGCTGGCCACGGACACAGCAGAGGCCACGAGGAGCACCACGCCCAGGATGATGGCGTAGTTGTCGAAGCCCAGATACATCTGCATGTATATGATGAGATAGGGGAAGAAGACCTGCACCGCGCTGGCGAACACCAGATAGGCGGCGAAGGCGACGTACAGCTCCGCGTGGCCGCGGATCACCGAGGGGCGGAAGCCGTAGAGGATGTTCCGGAAGTAGGGCTCGTCTTTCCGCTCCAGCGGCTCGTCCTTCAAGAGCAGCGCGGCGATGAGCCCCGCGGCGCTGACGGCCAGGCCGATGACCGTGAAGAAGGCCCGCCAGCGGCCCTGCTGGGTCAGGCCGTCCAGCAGTCCGAATACGATCAGCATGGAGATCAGCGGGAAGGTGGCCAGCACGGACTCGGCCCGGCCCCGGTTGGAGCTGTCGGTCACGTCGGTGATGTAGGCGTTGAAGGCCGCGTCGTTGGCCGTGGAGCCGAAGAAGGTCATCACGCAGTCCATCACCACCACCAGCCCTGCCGCCGCGGCGGCGGCGTTGGCCGCGGGGAACCAGGCGCCCACCGCGTCCACGGTGATGAACCCGAAGGACAGGGTGGAGACGCCCCAGAGGATGTATCCGGCCACGATGAACGCCTTGCGCCGGGCCAGCTTGTCGCTGAGCGCGCCCATGAGGAGCGTGGTGACCGTGGCGGCGACGGCGCTGGCCGCCACCATGGCGGCGATGTAGGACGGGTCGGTGGAGATGGTGTTGTAGAGGAACACGTTGAAATACATGTTCTCCACCGTCCAGGCCACCTGGCCCACCAGTCCGATGAGGATGAACGACGCCCACACACGGGCGGACAGCTTTGTTTTCATACGGCGCCTCCTGATGGTTTATCTTCCACGTCCTCCCGGCGGAGGACCTTGCCGATGGTGACCCAAAAGATGTGCCAGTCCAGGGAGAAGCTGAGCCGGCGGAGATATTCCGCGTCCAGCGCGGCCTTGCGCCGGGCGTCCAGCCGGTCCCGGCCGCTGATCTGGGCCAGACCCGTGAGCCCGGGCCGGAGGACGTATACCCCCGCGGCCCGGCGCAGGGAGTGGATGGGCTCTTCCTCCGGGATCAGAGGCCGGGGGCCGATCAGGGACATGGTCCCGGTGAGCACCTGGGCCAGCTGGGGCAGCTCGTCCAGACTGAAGGCGCGCAGGAACCGGCCCACCGGCGTGACGCGCCCATCCCGGGCGATGCTGCGGAATTTATATAATGTGAAGGGCGCGCCGGACCGGCCCACCCGCGTCTGGCGGAAGAGCACCGGCTCCCCGGGACCGGACAGCTTCACCGCCCCGGCGGCCGCGGCCATGGGCAGGGCGCTCAGGACCAGTCCCAGCGCTGCCAGAAGGATGTCCAGCGCACGTTTCACCGCCATATACCGGCGCTGGGGCGCCGTGAGCGGGCCGGGAGCGGGCTGGATTGTCGGTGGTCTCTGGGCCAAGGGACGCGTCCTCTTTTCCGTCGAAATGGATATACAAATTATATCGCACCGGGGCGGGCCCTGTCAACAAAGCCGCCGGCGCGCCTTGACAAGGACGGGCCGGGGCGGTACACTGGGGAAAACCGCGAGGGAGGTATGGATATGAAATGGTTGATCGCCTCCGACATCCACGGCTCCGCCCTTTGGTGCGGAAGGCTGATGGAGGCGTTCGAGAGGGAAAAGGCGGACCGGATGCTGCTGCTGGGGGACTATCTCTATAATGGCATGGTCCAGGCGGACAAGCAGGCCGTGGCGGATATGCTCAACGCCCACGCCGGCGTGATCGACGCCGTGCGGGGCAACTGCGACAGCGACGAGGATCTGGCCATGCTGGACTTCGCGGTGGACGAGGACTATCTGGTCCTGCCCGTGGGCGGGGTGCGGCTGTTCGCCACCCACGGCCACCGGTACGACGCCTCCCGCCGCCCGCCCATGGACAAGGGGGACATCCTGCTCCAGGGGCACACCCATGTGCCCGCCACCCGCCGGTGGATGGGATTTCTGCACTTCAACCCCGGCAGCGTGTCCCTGCCCAAATGGGGCAGCGAGCACGGGTATATGACCATGGAGGACGGGCTGTTCCGCTGGGTGACGATGGACGGGGAGGAGTACCGCCGGTACGAGCTGTGAGCCCGCCGGCATGACAAACGAATGATCCACAAAGGAGAGCGCGAAGCTCTCCTTTTTTGTTCCTTTTTGGGGGAAAGCTACATCTTGTGGGGCGTAAATCGACGGGGCACAATAGGAAAAAATTTACAGGAAAAACCTTAAAATTCCCCCTTGCAATTTCCGTTTTGCCCCCCTATAATAGGGAGCAAGGTGGGGCGAAGTGGGGGAAAGTGTTTCACATTCCCACGCAAAGATCAGGGGGTGAGCCGGATGACAGGAGAATATCAGCATTCTCTTGACGCCAAGGGGCGTCTGTTCATCCCGGCACGCCTGCGGGACGAGCTCGGCGCGGAGTTCTATGTGACGCTGAGCATGGACCACTGCCTGTGCGCCTACAGCGCCGACCAGTGGCAGATCTTCTCTGACAAGGTCAACGCTATGCCCTATGTGAAGCAGCGGGCCATGCGGCCGCTGTATGCTTTTGCCTGCCGCTGTGAGCTGGACGCACAGGGGCGGGTGCTGCTGCCCCAGAGCCTGCGGGAGCGGGCGGGGCTGACGAAGAACGTGACGGTCCTGGGCTCCAACAACCACGCGGAGTTCTGGGACAGCGAGGAATGGGCCGCTCTGCGTGACGCCGAGGCGTCGCCGGAGAACATCGCCGCGGTGATGCAGGAGTTCGACTTCTGATGCGGCACCAGAGCGTATTGCTCCAGGAATGCGTGCGGTACCTGGAGATCGACCCCGCGGGGATCTATGTGGACGGCACACTGGGCCTGGGAGGCCACGCCGAGGCGGTGGCGGAGCATCTGACCTCCGGCCGGCTCATCGGCATCGACCGGGACGAGAGCTCGCTGGACTTCGCCGGCCAGCGGCTGGCCCGCTTCGGAGAGCGGGTCACCCTGGTAAAGGGGAACTTCGGCGAGCTGGACGCCATCCTGGACGGGCTGGGCGTCGGCAAGGTCAACGGGATGCTCTTCGATCTGGGGGTATCGTCCCCCCAGCTGGACGATAAGGAGCGGGGCTTTTCCTACATGCAGGACGCGCCGCTGGACATGCGGATGGACCGCAGCGCGCCGCTGACGGCGCGGGAGGTGCTGAACACCTGGTCCGAGACGGAGCTGCGCAGCGTGTTCTGGCGCTACGGCGAGGAGCGATACGCCGGCCGGATCGCCGCGGCGGTGGCGGCCACCCGGGAGGAGGCCCCCATCGAGACCACCGGCCAGTTCGTGGACATCATCCGCAGGACCATGCCGGCGGCGGCGCTGCGGGAAAAGCAGCATCCGGCCAAGCGGTGCTTCCAGGCGGTGCGCATCGCCGTCAACGACGAGCTGGGCGCGCTGGAGCGGATGCTGGCCGCGGCCCCGGACAGGCTCGTCACCGGCGGCCGGCTGCTCATCATCAGCTTCCACTCCCTGGAGGACCGGCTGGTGAAGGAGGCCATCCGCAGCAGAGAGAACGGCTGCACCTGCCCGCCGGATTTCCCGGTGTGCACATGCGGCTTCGTAAAGACGTTCAGGAGCGTGACCCGCAAGCCGGTGACTCCCGGCGCGGAGGAACTGGCGGACAATCCCCGGGCGCGCAGCGCCAGATTACGCATAGCGGAGAGGGTGTGACATCATGGCGGACATCAAGACGTTCAAGTCTTATAACTTCGTCACCGGCGCCGTGGACGGCACGCTGGCCTACGACTTTTCCAACCCCGCCCTGTATCCGGACGAGGAGGAATACGGCCGGCAGGAGCGCCGCATCCGCCGCAGAGAGCGGGAGCGCTCCCAGCGGTGGATCCGGGAGGACGTCCACACCGGCGCCGAGACCGCCGTCCGGCGGCTGGGCGTCTCGCCGCTGAGCATCCTGGGCGCCGCGGTGGCGGCCGTGCTGCTGACCATGGTGCTGCTGGCGCAGATCCGTCTGACCGACATCTCCTACACCGCCGCCAAGCTGGAGGATCAGATCGCGGCGCTGGAGACGGAGCGGGACAAGCTGACGGTGGAATACGAGACCATCTTCAACCTCAAGGACGTGGAAGAGCAGGCCGTGGAGGTGCTGGGGATGCAGGAGCCCGACAGCGAGCAGATCTATTATCTGTCCGGTGTGGCCTCCGCCGACAAGGCCGTTGTGGTGACCCGGCAGCAGACCGATATGTTCTCCCTGGGCCTGGAGGATCTGGCCGGATCGATCAAAACATGGACAAAAGGCATTTTCGGTTGACAAGGGTATTATACTGGTAATGGAGGGGCCTCCTGGCGGGGCCCCGACCCCAAGCAAAGGAGACACCGAGATGCTGTTCAAGAAGCGCCGGACAGGACAGTCCGCCTCTCCCAACAGAATGATGCTTCGCCGCACACTGTTCCTCATGATCGTGTGCGGCATAGTTGCATTTATCGCGCTGGGGGCACGGCTGTTCAAGCTGCAGATCGTCGATCACGAGATGTATGAGACGGCGGCCGTGGAGCAGCAGCTGCGCCAGACCACCGTCACCGCCAAGCGGGGGACCATCTACGACCGGAACATGAACATCCTGGCCATCAGCGCCTCGGTGAGCAACATCTACATCAGCCCGGCAGAGATCGTCATGTACGGGGAGGACCCCGCCGCCATCGCCAGCGGCCTGGCGGAGATCCTGGGACTGGACTACGCCGACGTGTACGAGAAGACCACCCACACCAACAGCTGGTACGTGACCATCGCCCGGAAGGTGGAGGACGACGTGGCCGACCAGGTCCGGCAGTTCAAGGAGACCGGCTATCTGGACGAGGAGGGCGAGCAGCACTCCTACAACGGCGTGAAGATCGAGGAGGCCAGCAAGCGGTATTACCCCTACAGCTCTCTGGCCAGCCACGTGATCGGCTTCGCCGGCTCCGACGACCACGGCCTGGCGGGGCTGGAGTACTATTACGACGACGTGCTCTCCGGCACCGACGGACGCATCGTGCGGGCCACCACCAACCTGGGCACGGATATGCTGTTCACCGACTTTGAGGACTATTACGACGCCGTGGACGGCCAGAGCATCGTCACCACCATCGACGAGACCGTCCAGCGGTATCTGGAGACCCGCCTGGCCGAGGCCGCGGAGGACTATATGCTCCGGGACGGCGCGGCGGGCATCGTCATGGACGTGGAGACCGGCGCCATCCTGGGCATGGCCTCGGTGGGCACCTTCGATCTGAACAACTACATGGAGATCGACCCGGATACCATGGCCAAGATCGACGAGCAGTCCACCGGCCTGACCGAGGAGGAGCGGGACGCCCTCATCGAGGAGAGCCGCAGCGAGATGTGGCGCAACAAGGCCCTCACCGAGACGTACGAGCCCGGCTCCGTCTTCAAGATCATCACCCTGGCCGCAGGGCTGGAGAGCGGCGCCATCACCATGGACTCCACTTTCTACTGCGGCGGCAGCATCGAGGTGCTGGGCCGTACCGACCCGCTGAACTGCTCCAACCTGGGCGGCCACGGGGACCAGACCCTCACCGAGGCGGCCATGCACTCGTGCAACGTGGCCTTCGTGAACATCGGTCTGAAGATCGGCGCGGAGCGCTTTTACGATTACATCCGTGCCTTCGGGCTGTTCGAGAGGACCGGGGTGGACCTGACCGGCGAGGCGGGGAGCATCTGGTGGGACGAGGACACGTTCTACGACAGGAGCAACCTGTCCCAGCTGGCGGCCGCCTCCTTCGGCCAGACCTTCACCATCACCCCGCTGCAGCTGATCACGGCGGTGAGCGCCGTGGCCAACGGCGGGTATCTGATGAAGCCCTACCTGGTGAAGGAGGTCCTCAACGCCGACGGCACCGTGGCCAGTCAGACCGAGCCCACCGTGGTCCGGCAGGTGGTCAGCGAGGACACCAGCCGCAAGTGCTGCCAGATCCTGGAGCAGGTGGTGGGCAATCGCAACGGCACCGGCGTCAACGCCTATGTGGCGGGCTACCGGGTGTGCGGCAAGACCGGCACCTCCGAGGACGTCACCTGGGAGGTGGCCCACGGCACGAAGAAATATATCACCTCCTTCCTGGGCTTCGCCCCGGCGGACGACCCCAAGGTGGCGGTGCTGGTGCTGCTGAAGGACCCCGATCCCGCCTGCGGCTACGGCGTGGCGGGCGGCACCATGGCCGCGCCCACCGTGGGCGCCATCCTGGCGGATGTGCTGCCTTATCTGGGCGTGGAGCCGGAGTACGGCGAGGGCGAGGAGGCCATCGTGGACCAGCGGGTGCCCAAGATGGTGGGCAAGACGGTGTCCGAGGCCAAGGCCGCCGCGGAGGCGGCGGGCTTCTCGGTCCGCTCCGTGGTGGGCGACGGCGACGCCGTCACGGCCCAGCTCCCCGCCGCCAACGCCAAGGTGGCCGCCGGCAGCGAGGTGGTGCTGTACTGCGGCGCGGAGCCGGACAGCGAACTGGTGGAGGTGCCGAACCTGCGGGGCGTGCGGTACGCGGACGCCCGGGTGGTGGCCGGCTGGGACAATCTCTATGTCCGGGGCGAGGGCACCATGATGGAGAGCGACAACATCCTGATCGTGAGCCAGAGCATCGACCCGGGCACCATGGTGGAGCCGGGCACGATCATCACCGTGCGCATGAACGACGCGACGAAGGTAGGTGTGTTCTGAGATGAAGCTTTCTGCGATCCTGGAGGATATCCCCATCACGGCCATGACGGCCGACCCGGAGACGGAGATCCGGGGCATATGCTACGACTCCCGGTATGTGCAGCCGGGGGAGCTGTTCGTGGCGGTGAAGGGGCTGCAGAGCGACGGCCACCGGTATATGGCCGACGCCGTGAAAAAGGGAGCGGCGGCGGTGCTGTGCCAGCAGGCGCCGGAGGGGGAGTGCCCCTACGTGCTCACGCCGGACAGCCGGCTGGCCCTGTGTCTGGCGTCGGCGGCCTGGTTCGGCCGCCCGGCGGAGAAGCTGACGCTGGTGGGCGTCACCGGCACCAACGGCAAGACCACCTCCACCATCCTCATCAAGCACCTTCTGGAGGACTGCCTGGGGGCCAAGGTGGGCCTGGTGGGCACCATCTCCAACTGGATCGGGGATGTGGAGCTGCCCACGGAGCGGACCACGCCGGAGTCCTATGAGCTGCAAAAGCTGTTCCGGCAGATGGTGGACGCCGGCTGCACCCACGCGGTGATGGAGGTGTCCAGCCACGCCCTGGCCCTGGACCGGGTGGCGGGCGTGCCCTTCGCGGCGGGACTTTTCACCAACCTGACCCAGGATCACCTGGATTTCCACGGCACCATGGAGGCCTACGCCCAGGCCAAGGCCACGCTTTTCGCCCAGTGCCGGGCCGGCGCGGTGAACGCCGACGATCCCTGGGCGCCGGTGATGCTCGCCGCCGCAAAATGTCCCATGATGACCTTCTCCGCCAAGGGTGACGCGGCGGATCTGCGGGCGGAGGACGTGCGCCTGACGGCCTCGTCGGTGGCCTTCACCGCGGCGGCGGGGGAGGAGCGGGTGCCCGTGCGCGTGGGCATCCCCGGGGCCTTCTCCGTGGCCAATGCCTTGACAGCCATGGCCGCGGGGCGTATGCTGGGGATCGGACTGGCGGACTGCGCCGCGTCCCTGGGCCGCGCCCGGGGCGTGAAGGGCAGGGTGGAGGTGGTCCCCACGGGGGACGACTACACCATCGTCATCGACTACGCCCACACCCCCGACGCGCTGGAAAAGGTGCTGCGGGCCATGAAGCAGGTCTCCCACGGCGGCCGGGTGGTGGCGGTGTTCGGCTGCGGCGGCGACCGGGACCGGACCAAGCGGCCCAAGATGGGCGCCATCGCCGCGGCGGAGGCGGACTACTGCGTGGTCACCAGCGACAACCCCCGCACCGAGGACCCGGACGCCATCATCGCCGACATCCTGACCGGCATGCCGGACAGCGCGCCCAAGACCGTGATCTGCTCCCGGCCGGACGCCATCCGCTGGGCCATGGACCACCATCTGCCCGGGGACGTGATCGTGCTGGCGGGCAAGGGCCATGAGACCTATCAGGAGGTCGACCACGTGAAGCACCACATGGACGAGCGGGAGATCGTGGCGGAACATCTGCAAAGGAACGAGGAACATTGACATGACCATACGTCTGATCCTGGCGCTGCTGCTGGCGTTCGCGGTGGCGGTACTGCTGGGGATGGTGTACGTGCCCTGGCTGCGGAAGATCAAAGCCGGCCAGGAGATCAAAGAGATCGGCCCCAACTGGCATATGTCCAAGGCGGGCACCCCCACCATGGGCGGCGTGATCTTCATCGCGGCGGTGACGGTGGCGGTATTCACACTGGGCTTTCCCTACATCAGGCAGGGAGTGCTGGGAGCGCTGTTCGTGCTGGTGTTCTCGCTGTTTTACGGCGCGATCGGTTTTTTGGACGACTACGAGAAGCTGAAGAAAAAGCAGAATCTGGGACTGTCCGCCAAGGCGAAGTTCCTGCTGCAGCTGGCGGTGGCGGTGGCGCTGCTGTACCTGCTGCGGCTGGAGGGGTATCTGACCACCAGCCTCTATGTGCCCTTTTGGAACGTGACGATCCGTCTGCCGGAGTGGCTGTATTTCGTGCTGGCGGCGTTCATCATCGTGGGCACGGTGAATGCGGTGAACATCACCGACGGCCTGGACGGCCTGGCCAGCAGCGTGTCTCTGCCGGTGTTCATCTGCTACACGGCCATCGCGTACATGTGGGGCGCCGAGCCGCTGGCGGTGTTCGCCGCGGGGCTCACCGGGGGCCTTTTCGGCTTTTTGGTATATAACTTCTATCCGGCCAAGTGCTTCATGGGCGACACGGGCAGCCTGTTTTTGGGCGGGGCGGTGTGCGGCATGGCCTTCGCGCTGGATATGCCGCTGATCCTGGTGCCTTTGGGGATCGTGTTCATCCTGGAGACGCTGTCGGACATCATCCAGGTGAGCTACTTCAAGCTCACCCACGGCAAACGGATCTTCAAAATGGCCCCCTTCCACCACCATCTGGAGATGGGAGGATGGCTGGGCCACAAATGGACGGAAAAGCAGATCGTCGCCCTGTTCACCGGCATATCCCTGCTGGGCGCGATCGTGGCCTTTTTCTCCTGCGTCGGGCGGTATACGGCCTGACGGCGGGAGCGGCGGGCATCTGAGGAGGGACCATGGCAAAGAAGAAGGAAAACACGGTCAGCTACGAAAACGCACGGCTGGCGGACTATACGGAGGACGTCACCGGCGAACGGGGCCCGGTGGACCTGCCCTTCGCGCTGCTCAGTCTGCTGCTGCTGGCGGTGGGCGTGGTGATGGTGCTGTCGGCCAGCTTTGCCCGGGCCTACTATGACCCCACGGGCTCCACCGGCGGCAACGCCACCTATTACTTCGTGCGCCAGGCGCTGTTCGCTCTGTGCGGCGTGGGCGTGATGTTCGCCTGCTCCCGGTTCCCCATGGGCTTTTACCGCCAGATCTCCGGCATCGTGATGATGGTGTCGGTGGCGCTGCTGGCGCTGGTGCTGGTGCCGGGCATCGGGGAAAAGGTGAACAACGCCCGGCGGTGGATCAACCTGAAATTCACCACCTTCCAGCCCTCGGAGATCGCCAAGATCGGCGTGATCATGTATTTCGCCACGCTCATCTGCCGGTTCAAGGACAAGATGCGCGACCCCAAATACGGCATCGTGCCCTTCGCGGTGATCCTGGGCGGCATTTGCGCGCTGCTGTACCTGGAGCCCCACATGTCCGCCATCATCATCATCCTAGTCATCGGCATGGTGATGCTGTTTCTGGGGGGGCTGCCCCTGTACTGGTTCATCGGCGGCGGCACGGCGGCGGCGGCGCTGCTGGGCATCGGCTACGCCGTATTCCCTTACGTGCGCAACCGCTTCGCCGCCTGGCTCAACCCCTTCGCGGACGCCTCCGATACGGGCTATCAGATCGTGCAGAGCCTGTACGCCATCGGCTCCGGCGGCCTGCTGGGCAAGGGCCTGGGCGGGTCCATGCAGAAGTACCTCTATCTGCCCGAGGAGCATAACGACTTCATCTTCTCCGTGTACTGTGAGGAGATGGGCTATATCGGCGCTATCCTGCTGCTGGCGCTGTTCGCGCTGCTGATCATACGGGGCTACTGGCTGAGCATGCACGTGCGCGACCGGTACAGCGCCCTGGTGGGGGCGGGCATCACCACCCACCTGGCCATGCAGGTGATCCTGAACGTGGCGGTGTGCACCAACTCTATCCCCTGCACGGGCATCTCCCTGCCCCTGTTCAGCTACGGCGGCACGGCCCTGCTGCTGCAAATGGCGGAGCTGGGCATCATCCTGTCCCTATCGCGGGATATACCGGAGAAACGATGACCATGAGATTTCTGTTCACCTGCGGCGGTACCGCCGGCCATATCAATCCGGCCCTGGGCGTGGCGGGCCGTATCCGGGAGCTGCTCCCCGACGCGGAGTTTTTGTTCGTGGGCGCGGAGGGGCACATGGAGACGGAGCTGGTCCCCCGGGAGGGGTACCCGCTGAAGACCGTGCGCATCTCCGGCTTCCAGCGGAGCATGAAGCCCAAGAAGATCCTGGAGAACGTCCGGGCCGTGGGGCGGGTGGTGTCCGCCAGCCGCCTGGCGCGGGGGTACATACGGGATTTCCGGCCCGATGTGGCCGTGGGCACCGGGGGATATGTGTGCTACCCGGTGCTGAAGACGGCGGCGGCCATGGGCGTGCCCACGGCGGTGCACGAGTCCAACGCCGTGCCGGGCCTGACCACCCGAATGCTGGCCGGGACGGTGGACCGCATCCTGGTGGGGCTGGAGGAGAGCCGGGCGTTTTATAAGCACCCGGAAAAGGTGGAGATGACCGGCACACCTGTGCGGGTGGATTTCCTGTCCGTGGGCAGAGCCCAAGCCAGGCGGGAGCTGGGACTGGACCCTGACCGGCCGGTGGTGCTGGCCATGTTCGGCTCCCTGGGCGCGGACTACATGAACGGCGCCATGACCCAGTTCATCCGCCGCATGGGCACGTCGGGGCAGATGCACCTCATCTACGCCACCGGCAAGCAGTACTACGAGCGGGTCATGGGCCAGCTGAAGGGCGAGGGCCTGCTGGTCCCCGGCGCCGACGTGCGGGAGTACATCTACGATATGCCCCGGGTGATGGCCGCGGCGGACGTGATCATCTGCCGCAGCGGCGCGTCCACCATCAGCGAGCTGACCTACCTGGGCAAGCCCTCGGTGATGGTGCCCAGCCCCAATGTGGTCAACCACCACCAGGAGAAGAACGCCCGGGTCATGGAAAAGGCCGGGGCGGCGAAGATGCTCCTGGAGGGACAGTTCGACGGCGGACAGCTCTACGACACCGTGGCGGCCCTGCTCCAAGACCGGCCGGCGCTGGAGCGCATGGGCGCGGCGGCGGCGGGCATGGGCGCTTCCGACGCCACGGACCGCATCGCCTCCATCGTGCTGGGCCTGGCCCGGCAGGGACAGGACGGCTGGGGGACCCAAAGATACCACCGATGAAAAAGCGAGGTTACGGATTTGGCAAGCAGTGACCGCTACGGCGTGACGAGAAAAAAGAAGAAGAGGAGCGCCGTGTTCGCGCCGCTGTCGTTTTTGCTGGTGTGCGTGGCGGTGGTGTTCGCGCTGGGCGTGTTCTTCCGGGTGCAGACCATAGAGGTGGACGGCTCGACGGTGTATACGCCGGAGGAGATCATCGAGGCGGCCGGCATCGAAGAGGGGGACAACCTGTTTTTCATCAACCAGCTGTCCGTGGGCAGCCGGATCATCGCCAACCTGCCCCAGGTGGAGAACGCCTGGGTGGAGCGGGATCTGCCCAACAAGATCGTCATCCACGTGGAGGAGAGCTACGCGCTGGCCTTCGTCCACTGGAACGAGTATTACTGGACCATCACAGGCAACTGCAAGCTGCTGGAGAACGCGCCGCCGGAGGAGCTGCCCGGCCTGATCCAGGTGCTGGATGTGACGCCGGTGGAGCCGGAGGCCGGACGGTTCATGGAGGTGGAGCCGGAGGAGGAGCTGAAGCTCAGCTACCTGAAGAGCATCCTCAGCTCCTTTGAGGAGCTGGATATCGTGCAGAACGTGTCCGATCTGAACATGTCCAACGCCGCCAATCCCACCTTCCGGTATCTGGACCGGTTCACGGTCAGGATGGGGCCCAACGACAACACGGACTATAAGCTGCGGATGCTGATGAGCGCCGTGCTGACCATGGAGCCGGATGAATCGGGCACCTTCAATCTCACCGACGGTGTGCACGTATACTTCACCCCCGACTGAGAGAAAAAATCGTCCGTTTGACATAATATTTTTGATTTACCTATTGACCTTCACAGTTTTTCGTAATAAAATGTATAAAAACTGTAACTGTGACCTTGCGATTTCGCGGAGGATATCCACTATCCAATACACGGGAGGCAAAAAAAGATGGCAGCACATTCGGTTGAGACCGGCCCTGAAAATGTGGTCACCCTGAAGGTCGTCGGCATCGGCGGCGCCGGCGGAAACGTCGTGAACAGAATGGTCAGCTCCGGCACCAGCGGCGTGGAGTTCATCGCCGTGAATACGGACAAGCAGGCGCTGAGCATGTCCACCGCCGACCAGAAGATCCAGATCGGGGACAAGCTCACCCACGGCCAGGGCGCTGGCAGCGATCCCTCCGTCGGCGAGAAGGCCGCGGAGGAGAACCGCAACGAGATCGCCAAGGCCCTGGAGGGCACGGACATGGTGTTCATCACCGCCGGCATGGGTGGCGGCACCGGCACCGGCGCGGGCCCTGTGGTGGCGGATATCGCCCGTGAGGCGGGCGTGCTCACCGTGGGCGTGGTCACGAAGCCCTTCGGCTTCGAGGGCAAAAAGCGCATGACCCAGGCCATGAACGGCATCGACGAGCTGCTGGGCAAGGTGGACAGCCTGCTGGTGATCCCCAACGACCGGCTGAAATTCGCCACCGATCAGAAGGTCACCTTCGCCAACGCCTTCGAGATCGCCGACGAGGTGCTGCACGAGGCCGTCACCAGCATCTCCGGGCTCATCAAGAACACCGGCTTCATCAACCTGGACTTCGCCGACGTGTGCACCATCATGCGCGGCGCGGGATACGCACATATGGGCGTGGGCCACGCGGTGGGCAAGGGCAAGGCGGAGGACGCCGCCCAGATGGCCATCTCCAGCCCCCTGATGGAGACCTCCATCAACGGCGCCCGGGGCGTGCTCATCAACATCACCGGCTCGGAGGATATGGGCCTGGACGATGTGGAGACCGCCGCCAACCTGGTCCAGGCTGCCGCTCATCCCGACGCCAACATCATCTTTGGCGCCTCCTTCGACAACTCCATGGAGGACGAGATCCGCGTCATCGTCATCGCCACCGGCTTTGACGAGGGTACCCAGACCGCCAACGCCGTGGCCGCCTCCACACAGGCGGCGGAGAAGTCTGAGCCGGAGCCTGTGGGCGCGGAGCAGCTGTTCTCCCGGGCGGAGAAGCCCGAGGAGGCCCCCAAGGCCGAGCCGGCGCCGGAGGAAGAGGACCCCTTCGACAGCATTTTCCGCATCTTCAACTCCAAGTAACGATCTTAATATCCACCGCCCGCCGTTTCGGCGGGCGGTTTTTTGCGGCATATAGGAAGAAATCGACAAAAGATGCAGGGATAACTGCAGGTTATTCTTGCATTTTGTCGTATATGGCGGTAAAATGAAAGCGCATCAGGTGACCAAGGCGAAATCCGATCCGTAAATTCAATATGGAAAGAAGGAAGGCACATGGCAGCGAAATTTGAGATCAAGAAGTCTAAGAACGGACAGTTTGTTTTCAGCCTGTTCGCCACCAACGGCCAGGTCATCGCCGCCGGCGGCGAGACCTACACTACGCTGGAGGCCTGCAAGGGCGGCGTGGAGAGCGTGCGCAAGAACTGTACCGCTCACGTAGAGGACCAGACGGCGGCCGGCTTCGAGGCCCTGACCCACCCCAAATATGAGCTGTACAAGGACAAGGGCGGTCAGTTCCGTTTTCGCCTGAAGGCCTCCAACGGCGAGATCATCGCCGTCAGTGAGGGGTATAAGGCGAAGGCCAGCGCCAAAAACGGCATCGCCTCCATCGGACGCAACGCCCCCGAGGCGCCTGTGGTCGTGGCGGAGTGATCCTTCGGCAAAAAAATGCCTCCGGCTGAGAAGCCGGAGGCGTTTTTTTGTATATGGGGGTTCAGAGCGTCTCCGCCTTGAGCCAGCGGGCGGCGCACCCCGCGCCCAGCGCCGCGCCGACGGGCAGGGCGCTCTCGTCCAGGTCGAAGCTGGTGCTGTGGATGGACTCCTGGGTGCAGGGATCGGCCTGGCAGCTCGTGCCCAGGTAGGCGTATACGCCGGGCACGCAGAGCAGATAGTCGGCGAAATTGTCCCCGCTCATGGACAGGGACCGGTCGCTCACTACGTGGCCGGGGCCCAGCATCTCATTAGCCACCCTGGCCGCCTCCGCCGTGGCGGCGGGATCGTTGATGAGGGGCGCGCCGAAATCCTCCCACAGGATCTCCGCCGAGCCGCCGTACAGCGCGGCCACGGTCCGGGCGGTCTCGTCCACCTTCTCCTTGGCCCACCGGCGGCTCTCCACCGAGACGGCCCGGGTGGTGCCCTCCAGCACGGCGCTCTCCGCCAGAGCGTTATAGGTGGTGCCGGCGTGAAGGGTGCCCACGCCGATGAGCAGCGGCTGGACGGGGGAGGTCATGCGGGTGACCAGGCTCTGGAGGGCCACCACGATGTGGCTGGCGATGTACAGCGCGTCGATGCCCTGCTGGGGCGCGGAGACGTGGGAGGAGCGGCCCTTCACCCGAATGGTGAAGTGGTCCACGGAGGCGTTGTTCAGCCCCGGGGTCAGCCCCACCGTGCCGGCGGGCAGATCGGGCGCGCAGTGCAGCCCGAAGATGCGCTCCACGCCCTCCAGGGCCCCGGCGGCCATCAGCTCGTGGGCGCCGCCGCCCATCTCCTCCGCCGGCTGGAAGAGGAGGTTGACCTGGCCGGCCAGCTGCTGCCGATGGCGGCTCAGCAGCGCCGCCGCCCCCAGCAGGCAGGCCACATGCCCGTCGTGGCCGCAGGCGTGCATCACCCCAGGCACCTGGGAGCCGTACTCCCGCGCCACCGCCTCCTGCACCCGCAGGGCGTCCATGTCCGCCCGCATGGCCACCGGCCTGCCCGGACGGGCGAAACGCAGCGAAGCCAGTACGGCGGTCTCGCCCACCCGCCGGAAGGGGATATCCATGGTCCGGAGGGCGGATTCTATGTATGCGGCCGTCTCCCGCTCCTCATAGGAGGGCTCGGGGCGGCGGTGGAGGTCCCGCCGCCAGGCGGACAGCTGCCCGGACATGGCCCGGGCCTCGGCGTAAAGAGTGGGGATGATCTGATCCATATATCGCACCTGCCGTCAGGACGCCCGCAGGCGTCCGGTTTTTTCAGGTAGATGGTATCATCCGTTTCGGCGGTTGTCAAGCGCCGTCCGCTCCAGCTCCCGGTCCAGCCGCCTTGCCAGCGCCTCCAGCCGCCGCACCGCCGCCCGGTCGCCCTCCAGCGCCAGAGCGGACCGGTCCGCCAGCGGGGCCAGATGGGCCCGGCCGTGGCTGTCCGCCAGGGTGATGCCGTCGGAAAAGTCCGCGCCGAACTCCGCCAGCGCCTCGCCCATGGCCCGCATGAGCCTGGCCCGGTCCCGGCAGTGGATCACACGACGGGGCGGCTCCTGGCCGCCGGGAAGGCGGTAGACGCCGTCCAGGGCGTCCAGATTGCACTGATAATAGGCCCGGGGGGTGCCGATGTCGCACCAGTAGCCGTCCATGACCACGCCAAGCATGGGCACGCCCTTCGCCAGCAGATCGGGAAAAAGGTCCCGGGCGAAGTCGTATTTCACCCCCGGGGGGATGCTGTCCAGCAGGTCGGGGCTGAGGGCGTATATGCCGGTGCTGACCCGGTCGGTCACCACCCGCTCCCAGGCGGGCTTTTCCAGAAAGCCGGTGATCCGCCCGGTACGGTCGGTGAGCACCAGGCCGTAGGCGAGAGGCTCCGCCTGGGCGGCCAGGGCGATGGTGACGCCGCCCCGATGGGCCGCCATCAGCTCCCGCAGCTCAAAGTCGCAGGCACTGTCGCCGCTGATCACCAGAAACGGCTCGTCTCCCACGAAGCCGGCGCAGTTTTTCACCGCGCCCGCCGTGCCCAGAGGCGCGGCCTCCTCCCGGTAGCAGATGCGCACGCCGAACTGCCGGCCGTCCCCGAAGTAGTCCCGGATGACCTGGGGCCGGTAGTGGAGCGTCAGGCACAGCTCGTCGAAGCCGTTTTCCCGCAGCAGCTCCACGGTCCTCTGCAGCAGCGGCACGCCCAGCAGAGGCATCATGGGCTTCGGCTGACCGCCGGACACGGCCCGCAGCCGGGTGCCCTCGCCGCCGGTGAGTATGACTGCTTTCATCCTTTCACCTCCCGGTTAGTGTCTGCCCGGCAGGCGAAAATATGTGGAGAGCGCCCGGGAAAAAGAATTGTATTATGTTGGGCAATCTGGTATAATGTTCTAGTATATCTATGTTGGAGCAGTATGCCATGAACAAGATTACAAAGAGATTGGAGCACGCGGATTCCCGGTTCTATATCCTTTTCCTTTTCCTGTTCGCCGCGGTGACGGAGGTGTTCTTCCACCAGACCTATCTGGCGGTGGGAGAGGCTGCCGTCGCGCTGATCCTTCTGCTGACGCATCTGGCCATGATCCGGCGACGCCGGCGGGAGCTGATGGAGTATATCCAGTCGGTGACCTACGACTCCGAGGCGGCCCGGGACAACGCCATGATGAATTTTCCCCTGCCCATGGCCGCGTATTTCGTGGATTCCGGCCGGCTGGTGTGGGGCAACCAGGAGTTTTTCGCCATCTGCGGCCGGGCGGAGCCCAGCGTGGACGTGGCCATGACCGACCTGGTGCCCGGCTATCAGGGCAAGTGGGTGCTGGAGGGAAAGACCCGCTGCGCGGGGCTGGTGGAGCTGAACGGCCGGCGCTATCAGGTCCACGGCAACCTGGTACGGGGCCAGGGCGAGGAGAAGATCAGCGGCACCATGGGCGTCACCTACTGGGTGGACGTGACGGAGTACGACGACATCAAGCTGGAGTACGCCGCCTCCCGGCCGGTGGTGATGCTGCTGATGATCGACAACTACGACGAGCTGATGAAAAACGTCCCGGACCGGACCCGCAACGAGCTGCGCAACCAGCTGGAGGATAAGCTGGTCCAGTGGACGGAGGGCATGCAGGGCCTTCTGCGCCGGTACGACCGGGACCGGTACATCTTTATCTGCGAGCGGCGGTATTTCGACAAGCTGGCGGAGGGAAAATTCTCCGTGCTGGACGCGGTGGAGGCCGTTGTCAACTCCGTGGGCATCCACGCCACGCTGAGCATCGGCGCGGGATTGGACGGGGCCAGTTTGGAGGAGGACTTCAATTTCGCTTCCATGAGCGTGGAGATGGCCCTGAGCCGGGGCGGCGACCAGGCGGTCATCCGCAACCGGATCAACTTTGAGTTTTACGGCGGGCGGGCCGCCGAGGTGGAGACCCGCACCAAGGTCAAGAGCCGCGTGGTGGCCAACGCCCTGGCGGCGTTCATCAAGGACGCCTCCACCACCTATATCATGGGCCACCGGTACGCGGACATGGACGTGCTGGGCGCGGCGGTGGGGCTGGTGTGCATCGCCCGCTCCTTCGGCAAACGGGCGAAGATCGTCATGGGCGACGGGCCCAACGCCTGCACGCTGATGATGGAGGACCTGAAAAAGCACCGGGAGTATGAGGACATCTTCATCTCGCCCCGGGACGCCATGCTCCAAGCCAACTCCCGCAGCCTGCTCATCGTGGTGGACACCAACCGCCCCGAGCAGGTGGAGGATCAGGCCCTGCTGCAGACCATCAACCGGCTGGTGATCGTGGACCACCACCGCCGGACCTCCACCTATATCGACAACGCTGCCCTCACCTTCCTGGAGCCCTACGCCTCCTCCGCCTCGGAGCTGGTGGTGGAGCTGATGCAGGAACTGGTGGAGCAGAGCGACATCAGCCGGGTGGAGGCGGAGGCGCTGCTGGCGGGCATGGTCACTGACACCAAGAGCTTCACCCTTCGCACCGGGGAGAGGACCTTCGACGCCGCGGCCTTCCTGCGGCGGATGGGGGCGGATACCGTGGCGGTGAAGCGGCTGTTCCAGAGCGACATGGAGCACACCGTCAGCCGGTATTCCATTTTGGAGCGCTCCCGGATCTACCGGGACAATATCTGCCTGGCGGTGATGGACCATCCGGTGGACCGGGTGGTGGCCGCCCAGGCGGCGGACGAGATGCTCAACATCTCCGAGGTGGAGGCGTCCGTGGTGCTCTATCCGGCGGAGGACGGCACGGTGATGCTGTCCGCCCGGAGCATCGGCAGCACCAACGTGCAGCTGCTGATGGAGAAGCTGGGCGGCGGCGGAAACCAGTCCGCGGCGGGGGCCCAGGTGCCCGGCGTGTCCGTCCGGGAGGCTGAGGAGCGGCTCAAGGCAGCCATCGACGAGTATCTGGACGCGTGAAAAAGCAAGTCAGGAGGAAACATATATGAAGGTCATTTTGCAGCAGGACATCAAAGGCCAGGGGAAGAAGGGCCAGCTGAAGGAGGTCTCCGACGGCTACGGGCGCAACTATCTGCTGCCCCGGGGGCTGGCCATCGAGGCCACGGCGGACAACCTGAACGCCATGCGGCTGAAGGACAAGGCCCGCCAGGCCCAGATTGCCAAGGAGCGGGCCCAAGCCCTGGAGTATGCCGAAAAGCTGGGGGCCGTGGTGGTCCATGTGAAGGCCAAGGCCGGCTCCGGCGGGCGGCTGTTCGGCTCCATCACCTCCAGCCAGATCGCCGAGGCGCTGGCCGCACAGCACGGCATCGCCATCGAGAAAAACCAGATCGTGCAGACCGAGCCCATCAAGCAGTTCGGCACCTTCCAGGTCAAGTGCAAGCTGGGCTATGAGATTTCCGGCACCATCCATGTGATGGTCACAGAGGAGAAGTAATTTCGCAGGAGAGGATTATGGACGAACTGTTGGGCCGGAGGACGCCTTACTCCGCCGACGCGGAGCAGGCCGTTCTGGGCTCCATGCTCATCGACCCCGCCTGCGTGCCGAACGTGGTGGGAAAGGTCAGAGGCGGGGACTTTTATATCGACGCCAACCGGGACATCTTCGAGACCATGTTCGCCATGTTCGCCATGGGCAAGAAGATCGACCCGCTCATCGTGCTGGACGAGATGCAGGCCCGCAAGTGCTGGAAGGAGAGCTCTCCCCAGTATCTGCGGGAGCTGATGGACGCCACCCCCACGGCCGCCAATGTGGAGCGGTACTGCGCCATCGTCCGGGACAAGGCGATGCTGCGGGCGCTGGGGGAGTCGGCGTCGGAGATCACCGACCAGGTCTATCAGCAGGGCGGCCAGGCCCAGGAGGTGCTGGAGCTGGCGGAGCGGAAGATCTACGCTCTGCGCAAGGAATCCACCTCCGGCGGCCTGATCCCCATGACCCAGGTGCTCAAGGACGTGCTCAGTCAAATCTCCCAGGCCGCCGCCGGCGGCAGTCAGCTGCCCGGCATCTCCACCGGTCTCGTGGACATCGACGAGTGCCTGCAGGGCCTGGGGGAGGGGGACCTGGTGCTGATCGCCTCCCGGCCCGGCATGGGCAAGACCAGCATCGCCCTGAACATCGCCGTGAACGCCGCCAAGACCTCCGGCAAGACGGTGGCCATCTTCTCCCTGGAGATGAGCCGGCAGCAGCTGGTGCAGCGCATGCTCTCCTCGGAGAGCCACATCGACCTGTACCAGATCAACCAGGGCCGGCTCAGCGGCGATGAGTGGAGCCGCCTGGCGGAGGCGGCGGGCACGCTGAGCAACGTGAAGATCCGGCTGGACGACAACCCCACCATGACCGTGGCGGAAATGGCCGCCCAGTGCCGCCGGATCGAGGATCTGGGCCTGGTGGTGGTGGACTATCTGCAGCTGATGCAGTCTGCCGGCAGCGGCAATTCCTGGGCCAACGAGAGCCGTACCCAGGCCGTCAGCGATATCAGCCGCATGATGAAGGTCACCGCCAAGGAGCTGGGGGTGCCCATCGTGTGCATGAGCCAGCTCAGCCGCGCCAATGAGGCCCGGCAGAACAAGCGGCCTATGCTCTCCGACCTGCGGGAGTCCGGCTCCATCGAGCAGGACGCGGACGCGGTGATCGGCCTGTACCGGGAGGGCTATTACGACCGGGAGTGCGAGGACCCCAACGCCGCCGAGGCCATCATCCTGAAAAACCGCCACGGCCGGGTGGGGACGGTGTATCTGCGCTGGATCCCGGAGTACACCACCTACGTCAACGACGAGCGCCGCCACGACGAGAATGGATACTGATCTGCTGCCCCGGGAGGGACTGATCCTGTGCGCCGTGTCCGGCGGGGCGGATTCGGTCTATCTGCTGTGCCGGCTGCGGGAGATGGGCTATCCGGTGGCCGCGGGCCACTATAACCACGGCCTGCGTGGCGCGGAGGCGGACCGGGACGAGGACTTCGTCCGTAAGCTGTGCCGGCGGCTGGACGTGGCGTTCATCAGCGAGAAGGGCGATACGGCCGCCTACGCGGCGGAGCATGGCCTGGGTCTGGAGGAGGCCGGGCGGCAGCTGCGCTACGCGTTTTTGGAGCGGACCGCGGACCGGATCGGCGCTGCGGCCATCGCCACGGCCCACACCGCCGGCGACAACGCCGAGACCATCCTCCTCCATCTGGCCCGGGGCGCCGGGCTGAAGGGGCTGGGGGGCATCCCGCCCCGGCGGGGCCGGATCGTCCGCCCCATGCTGGGCCTGGCCCGGCGGGAGGTGGAGGCGTGGCTCCGGGAGCGGGGGATCGGCTATGTGGAGGATTCCACCAACGCCTCCGGGGATTTTGCCCGCAACCGGGTGCGCCGGGACGCGGTGCCCGCGCTGGAGTCGGTGAACCCGGCGTTCCTCCGCGCCGCCGGACAGACGGCCGTCCTCCTGCGAGAGGACGAGGCCTTCCTGGAGGACATGGCGAAGGATCTTATCCGGGAGCACGGCGACGGCATGAGCCTGGACGCGGCGGCGCTGTCGGCGGCCCCCTGGCCGGTGGCCAGCCGGGCGGTGCGGCTCATGGCCGGGCGGGAGCTGGGATACGGACACACCCGCGCGGCGCTGGCCGCAGCCCGGGAGGGCGGCGCGGTGGACGTGCCCGGCATGCGCATCGTACGCAGCGGCGGACGGCTCTGGTTCGGCGCGGATGGCGCTCCGGCCCTACCGGAGAGGCCGGTGCCGGCGGCGGGACAGGTGCTCCTGCCGGAGGCGGGATCGGTCCTGCGGGCGGAAGTGTTCACAGACCCGGCACGGGTTGTTTACAATTCGTACAACATTTTTTTCTTCCAATGTGAGAATATATGTGGTAGTATATCTGTCGCCGGACGGCGTCCCGGGGACGTGATCCGTCCCGTCGGGCGGGGCTGTACCAAGCAGGTGCGCCGTCTGCTGGCGGAGCAGGGCGTGCCGGCGTGGCTGCGGGACAGCGTGCCCGTGCTGCGGGACGAAGCCGGGGTGCTGGCGGTCTACGGTGGCACCGTGGACGAGCGGGCAGCGGTCCGGGACCGGTCCGGCGCCGTTTTGAAAATAGAGATCCTTCCGGCTACAGCCGGATGACGGAAAGGGAAAGAGAAAGAGCTATGCACCCTGATGTGGAGAAACTGTTTGCCAGCGAGGAAGAGCTGAAGGAGATCATTGCCCGCCTGGGCGCGCAGATCACCGCCGACTATGAAGGAAAGTACCCGATCTTCGTGGGGGTGCTCCGGGGCTGCTTCATATTCATGGCCGACCTGGTGCGCGCCTGCAACGTGCCCTGCACCATCGATTTCATGGTGGTGTCCAGCTATGGCGCGGGGACCACGTCCACCGGCGCGGTGAAGATCGTCAAGGACCTGACCGAGAACATCGAGGGCCGGGACGTGATCATCGTGGAGGACATTCTGGACAGTGGCAATACCCTCAGCTATCTGAAAAACTATATGATGGCCCGCAAGCCCAATTCCATCCGGATCGTCACCTTGCTGGACAAGCCGGAGCGGCGCACGGCGGACGTGAAGGCGGATTATGTGGGCTTCGTCATCCCGGACGCGTTCGTGGTGGGCTATGGGCTTGACTATAATGAGCGATACCGGAATCTTCCCTATATCGGCGTCTTGAAGCCGGAAATCTATTCATGAGGTAGATCCATGGACAATATGCCAGGCAACAACAACGACCAAAAGGGTCCCAACAGGCCTGTGGGACCCGGCCCCGGCGGCGGACAGGGGCCAGGCGGACCCGGCAACCGGCGGGCCCGGGATATAGGCTTTTATGCGCTGGTGCTGGTGATCCTGCTGGCGGCGGTGTTCTCCCTCACCGGGAATCGGACCGCCGTGGAGCTTCCCTACTCCGAGATCATCGGGCTGTTCGAGGACAAGCAGGTGGAGTCCTACGTGCTGGCCGGCAACGAGCTGACGCTCTACCTGCGCCAGCCCTATGAGGGCCAGACGGAGATCACCCGTACCCTCCGTGACACGGACCGCTTCTATGAGGACGTGGGCGAGCTGATCGACCAGCAGCGCCAGGACGGGACCATCACCGTATACGACGACAACGAGGGCTTCGTGGCCCCCTGGTGGCTGAGCTTCCTGCCGTACCTGATCGTGCTGGTGGTGATGGGCGTGCTGTGGTACGTGATGATGACCCGTGCCACCGGCGCGGGCTCTGGCGGTGTGGCAAAATTTTCCAAGGCCAGGACCCGCACCACCAACGACGAGCAGCAGCGCAAGACCTTTGCCGACGTGGCCGGCTGCGACGAGGAGAAAGAGGAGCTGCAGGAGATCGTGGAGTTCCTCAAGGACCCGGCGGCCTATACCGCCATGGGCGCCCGCATCCCCAAGGGCGTGCTGCTGGTGGGCCCTCCGGGCACCGGCAAGACCCTGATGGCGAAGGCCGTGGCCGGCGAGGCGGGGGTGCAATTCCTGTCCATCTCCGGCTCCGACTTCGTGGAGCTGTATGTGGGCGTTGGCGCCAGCCGCGTCCGTGACCTGTTCGACCAGGCCAAGAAGGTGGCGCCCGCCATCGTGTTCATCGACGAGATCGACGCCGTGGGCCGTCAGCGTGGCTCCGGCCTGGGCGGCGGCCACGACGAGCGGGAGCAGACGCTGAACCAGCTGCTGGTGGAGATGGACGGCTTCACCAACAACGAGGGCGTCATCGTCATGGCGGCCACCAACCGGGCCGACATCCTGGACAACGCCCTTCTCCGACCCGGCCGCTTCGACCGCCAGGTCTATATCGGCCTGCCCGATGTGAAGGGCAGGGAGGAGATCCTGCGGGTGCACGCCAAGGATAAGCCCTTGGGCGACGACGTGGATCTCAACTCCATCGCCCGGGGCACCGCCGGCTTCTCCGGCGCGGATCTGGAGAACCTTCTCAACGAGGCGGCCCTGCTGGCCGTGCGCCGGCACCGCCGGTTCATCGTCAACGACGACATCGACGAGGCCATCCTGAAGGTGGAGATGGGCCCGGAGAAGAAGAGCCGGGTCATCACCGACAAGGAGCGGCGGCTCACCGCCTACCACGAGTCCGGCCACGCCATCGCCGCCAAGTACCTGGAGCACGTGGACCCTGTGCACTATATCACCATCATCCCCCGGGGCCAGGCCGGCGGTTTCACCCTCATGCGCCCCAGCGAGGACAAGACCTTCCGGGCCAAGAGCGATATGTTCGAGCAGATCGTCATGGCCCTGGGCGGCCGGACGGCGGAGAAGCTGTTCATGGACGACATCTCCACAGGCGCCTCCGGCGATATCCAGCAGGCCTCCAAGATCGCCCGGGCCATGGTCATGCAGTTCGGCATGTCGGACCGGCTGGGGCCCATCAGCTTCGACGACTCCGGCCACAGCCTGTTCATCGGCCGTGACTTCGGCACCACCAAGAGCTATTCCGAGGAGACCGCGGCGGTCATCGACGAGGAGGTCAAGCGCATCTTCGACGAGGCCAGCGCCCGGTGCGAGGCGCTGCTGACGGAGCACAAGGACACCCTCATCGCCGTAGCGGAGTATCTTTTGGAGCACGAGTCCATGGACGGGGAGGAGTTCGACTACTTCTGCGAGCACGGCGAGCTGCCGCCCAAAAAGCCGCAGGGCGTGTCCGCCAGGCAGCAGGCCCCGGCCGCGCCGGCGGAACGGCCCGCGCCGGAGAGCGGCGCGGCGGAGCAGGCCGACCAGCCGAAGGACCCCGACGAGTACAAGGGGCCGGGCGAGCGGCCTCCCTATTGGGTGGACGATATAAGAAAATAACATCTATGTGCAAAGGCGGGCCCGACGCCCGCCTTTGCCGATGATGATCATAGGAGAGGGAAATGAAATTAGGTATTTTGGGACTGCCCAACGTGGGCAAGAGCACCCTGTTCAACGCCCTGACCAACGCCGGCGCGGAGTCGGCCAACTACCCCTTCTGCACCATCGACCCCAACGTGGGCGTGGTGGCGGTGCCGGACGAGCGGCTGGACTTTCTGGCGGAGATGTACCACCCGAAGAAATACACCCCGGCCACCATCGAGTTCGTGGACATCGCCGGGCTGGTGAAGGGGGCCAGCAAGGGCGAGGGCCTGGGCAACAAGTTTTTGGGCAATATCCGGGGCACGGACGCGCTGATCCATGTGGTCCGCTGCTTTGACGACGCCAACATCATCCGCCACGAGTGCTCCACCGACCCCAAGAGCGACATTGAGACGGTGGATCTGGAGCTGATCATGGCCGACCTGGAGATGGTCCAGCGGCGGCTGGAGAAGGCCCAGAAGTACGTAAGATCCGGCGATAAGAAGTACGCCAAAGAGGCGGAGCTGATGGCCCGACTTGCCGCGTGGCTGGATCAGGGCAAGTCCGCCCGCAGCTTCCCCTGCGAGGGGGAGGAGGCGGATATGGTGGCCCAGTCCGATCTTCTCAGCCTCAAGCCGGTGATCTATGCCGCCAATATGGACGAGGACGGCTTCGCCCAGGCGGAGGAAAGCGAATACTACAAGCAGGTCAAGGCCATCGCCGACGCCGAGGGCAGCATAGTGCTGCCGGTGTGCGCCCGGTTCGAGCAGGACATCGCCGAGCTGGAGGACCCGGCCGACCGGGAGATGTTCATGGAGGAGCTGGGCATCCGGGAATCCGGCCTGCAGCGGCTCATCAAGTGCTCCTATGAGCTGCTGGGACTCATCAGCTTCCTCACCTGCGGACCGGACGAGTGCCGGGCCTGGACCATCACCAAGGGCACAAAGGCCCCCCAGGCGGCGGGAAAGATCCACACCGACTTCGAGCGGGGCTTCATCCGGGCCAACATCATCGCCTTCGACGATCTGCGCTCCTGCGGCAGCGAGGCGGCCGCCCGGGAGAAGGGGCTGCTGCGTGCCGAGGGCAAGGATTACGTGATGAAGGACGGGGATGTGACCCACTTCCTGTTCAATGTCTGAGCGCGTCCGCTGGCTGGACGGGTGGCGGGGGTTGGTCTGCAGCCTGATGGTGCTGTACCATTTGATGTACGACTGCATCATCTTCCGGTGGCTGCCCTATTCGGTCACCCAGTGGTGGCCGGTGTTCCTGTGCCAGCGGTTCATCGCCCTGAGCTTCATCTTCCTGGCCGGCGTCAGCGCCCGCTTCACCCGCTCCAACCTGCGCCGGGCGCTCATCACCGCCGGGGCGGGACTGCTGGTCATGGCGGGGGGCGCTGTCGCGGGGGAGCCCATCCTTTTCGGCATCCTCCAATTCCTCAGCGTGGCCATAGCGGCCTACCACTTCATGGGGAGGTATACGGACCGGGTGCCGGACAGGATCGCACCTTGGCTGTGGGCGGCGCTGTATCTCGTCACCCGGGTGATCAGCTATACCACCTTCGTGGAGCCGCGGTGGCTTTTCTGGCTGGGCCTGCGTGCCCCGGGGTTTCAATCGTCTGATTGGGTGCCCGTGCTGCCGAATATCTTCATGTTCCTGCTGGGGGCGTGGTTCGGCAAGCGGCTCCTGGCTGCACCGAAGGACAGCCGCCTGCGCACCGCGGGCGCGCCTACGTGGCTGGCCTGGATCGGACGGCGGACGCTCATCGTCTATCTTGTGCACCAGCCGGTGCTGTACGGCGCCTGCTGGCTGGTGAGCCGGGCGCTGGGCTGAGCGACTTATCATTTGGAGGACTGTATCATGATGGACGAGGCGCTCCAGCGGGAGCTGATCCAAAAGGGGAGAGCGTTCACCAAGGGAGATGGGCGGGAGGACCCCTATCCTGATTTTGAGTCGGACCAGAGCCTGCGGCGGCCCCAGCCGCCCCTGGTGAAGGAGGCCATGGCGGGCGCCGAGGCGAGGACCGCGCTGCCGCGGGATTTCGAGGCCCTCGGGATGCGCAATGACCTGTTGGGCGTCATCCGGGACCGGCGGTCCAACCGGGTGTATACGGACCAGACCATGACCCTCCTGCAGCTGAGCTTTCTGCTGTGGGCCACCCAGGGCGTGAAGGGCATTCGGGGCAAGGCGTACGCCACGCTCCGCACCGTGCCCTGCGGCGGGGCGCGCCACGAGTTCGAGACCTATCTCATCGTGCGAAAGGTGGAGGGCCTGGCTCCCGGGGCCTATCACTACCTGCCCATGGAGCACGCGTTGGAGTTTCTGGGCCCTGTGGAGGACCCGGAGGGAGCCGTCGAGCGCAGTCTGATGGGGCAGAAGTGGGCCGCCAAGGCCAGCGTGGTGTTCTATTGGTCCATGGTGCCATACCGGGCGGAGTGGCGCTACGGCATCTACGCCCACCGGGTGGCCATGATCGACGCCGGCCATGTGGGGCAGAACCTGTACCTGGCCTGCACCGGGCTGGGCCTGGGGACCTGCGGCGTGGGCGCGTTCTGCCACGAGGAGTGCGCGGAGCTGTTCGGCCTGGACGGCGAGGAGGAGTACGTGGTCTACACCGCGCCGGTGGGCACGGTCCGGGAGGAGGACCGGGCCCGAGAGCAGGCCTTTTATCGGTTCGTGGAGGACGAGGGCCTCTGAAAACGAGCGCGATGTCTCTTGACATCGGTCAGGCCGCGTGATATATTGCATAGGAACAAAGGCGACGACGGGAATTGCGCCGGTATGCGTGCCCCAGAGAGAGAGGGTCATGGGCTGGAAGCCCTCTCGGAAAACGGACCGGACCGCTGACCATCCCCGAGCCGCGGGACCCAAAGGCGACGAGTAAGCCCCGCCGTGTGACGCGCGTCAAGCGTCTTCGAGTGAAAGTTTAGGGTGGGACCGTGTGTATTTTACGCACCCCTGACGAGCCGTCAGGGGTGTTTTGTTATTTTGGAGGAGGACACTATGGAATACAACTTCAGCGACGCCGAATACAGAAAGATGTACCGGCACACCACCAGCCACGTGCTGGCCCAGGCGGTGAAGCGCCTCTATCCGGAGGCGAAGCTGGCCATCGGCCCGGCCATCGAGGACGGGTTCTATTACGACATCGACATCGAGAAGCCCTTCACCCCCGAGGACCTGGAGGCCCTGGAGGCGGAGATGCGCAAGATCTGCAAGGAGAAGATCAAGCTGGAGCGGTTCGAGCTGCCCCGGGAAGAGGCCATCGCCTTCATGCAGGAGCGGGAGGAGCCCTACAAGGTGGAGCTCATCCAGGACCTGCCCGAGGACGCTGTCATCAGCTTTTATAAGCAGGGGGACTTCACCGATCTGTGCGCCGGGCCACACCTGGACTCCACCGGCCGGATCAAGGGCAACGCCATCAAGCTGACCACCGTCAACGGCGCTTACTGGCGGGGCGACTCCAGCCGGAAGATGCTCCAGCGCATCTACGGCACCTGCTTCCCCAGCAAGGCGGAGCTGGACGCATACCTGGCCCGCATCGAGGAGGCCAAGAAGCGGGATCACCGGAAGCTGGGCCGGGAGCTGGGCCTGTTCGCCTTCCGGGACGAGGCTCCCGGCTTCCCCTTCTACCTGCCCAAGGGAATGGTGCTGAAAAACACCCTGATCGACTACTGGCGCCAGGTCCATAAGAAGTGGGACTACCTGGAGATCAGCACCCCCCAGATCATGAAGCGGACTTTATGGGAGACCTCCGGCCATTGGGACCACTACAAGGACAATATGTACACCACCGTCATCGACGACGAGGACTTCGCCATCAAGCCCATGAACTGCCCCGGCAGCATCCTGGTGTACGACCTGGAGCCCCACTCCTACCGGGACCTGCCCCTGCGCTACGGGGAGCTGGGCCTGGTGCACCGGCACGAGCTGTCCGGCGCTTTGCACGGAATGTTCCGCGTCCGCTGCTTCACCCAGGACGACGCCCACATCCTGCTGGCCAAGGACCAGATCAAGGACGAGGTCATCCGCATCGCCCAGCTGTTCGACGAGGTCTACACCCTCTTCGGCCTGCCCTATACCATTGAACTTTCCACCATGCCCGAGGATCACATCGGCTCCGTGGAGGACTGGGACATCGCCACCGCCGCCCTGGCCGACGCCATCACCAGCATCGGCAAGACCTATGAGATCAACCCCGGCGACGGCGCCTTCTACGGCCCCAAGCTGGACTTCCACATCGAGGACTCCCTGGGCCGGACATGGCAGTGCGGCACCATCCAGCTGGATTACCAGCTGCCCGGCCGGTTCGACCTGGAATATGTGGGCGCCGACGGGGAGAAGCATTGCCCCGTCATGATCCACCGAGTGGTGTTCGGCTCCATCGAGCGGTTCATCGGTGTGATCACCGAGCACTTCGCCGGGGCGTTCCCCACCTGGCTCAGCCCGGTGCAGGTGAAGATCCTGCCCATCACGGACCGGACCATGGACTATGCCAAGGACGTGGCTGCCAAGCTGGAGGCCGTGGGCATCCGCACCGAGGTGGATACCCGCAACGAGAAGCTGGGCTTCAAGATCCGGGAGGCCCAGATGGAGAAGGTGCCCTACAAGCTGGTGGTGGGCGACAAGGAGGCCGAGAACGGCACCGTGGCCGTGCGCACCCGGGACGCCGACAAGGGCGCCATGCCCCTGGAGGACTTCCTGACAAAGCTCCAGGAAGAGATCGCTTCCAAGTCCAAAACTTCGCTTTTTTGACATGGCATAATCGGACGAGCCCCCTCGTAGACTAGCTGTAGTTTGCGAGGGGGTTTCGACATGAGCAAAGCGAGAAAAAAACTGTGCGCGGCGCTGGCGGTGCTGTTCGTGGTGAATATATCCATCATATGCATGGCCCAGCAGGCCGAGGCGGTCACCTATCAGAAGGGCTCCACCGGTTCCACCGTCACCACCATCCAGGAAAAGCTGTCCCGCTGGGGCTATTATTCCGGCAAGGTGGATGGGGTATACGGCTCCAAGACCGTGGAAGCTGTAAAGTATTTCCAACGGAAAAACGGCCTCGCCGTGGACGGCAAGTGCGGTCCCCAGACCCTGAAGGCCCTGGGCATCAGCGTCAGCACCACCCAGCAGAGCACGTCGGGCGATGTGGACCTGCTGGCCCGGCTCATCTCCGCCGAGGCGAGAGGGGAGCCCTACGCCGGCCAGGTGGCCGTGGGCGCGGTGGTGCTGAACAGGGTGGAGAGCCCGGCGTTCCCGGGCAGCATCTCCGGAGTCATCTATCAGTCCGGCGCCTTCAGCTGTCTGCAGGACGGCCAGTTCTGGAAACCGGTGGCGGACAGCGCCTATCGGGCGGCCCGGGACGCGCTCAACGGCTCCGATCCATCCGGCGGAGCGCTGTATTACTTCAATCCCGCCACAGCTACCAGCAAGTGGATCTGGTCCCGGCCGGTGATCACCACTATCGGGCGGCATCGGTTCTGTGCATGACGGCCCTCTGCAGGGCCGTTTTTTGATCCGGAACAGATGATTTTTTTTCATAATTTCGGCAAAAAGGTGTTGACAAACCGCCGCTCGGATGGTATATTAGCAAAGCGCCTCGCGGGGAGGCCCGCGCGGTGCGGTGTACCTTGTAAATTAAACAATGCAAA
>CANQSF010000024.1 GCA_947626345.1 uncultured Oscillospiraceae bacterium
CTTGTCGGCGTTGGCCATGTCGCAGTTGGTGATGCGGTTCATGGCGTTGGCCATGTGCTTTTCCACCTTGGCCTGCATGATGCCCATGGCGGACACGCCGGCGCCCATGGTGGTGAGCAGATCCTCGATGGCGCCGCTCTTTTTGAAATATGTGATCCAGTTCCGGCCCCGGACGGCCTCCCGGGGCTCGAAGCCCATCTCCAGCAGCAGCGCCCGGATCTCCCGGCACACGCTCTCGTGGCCGGTGGCCAGCTCCAGATGGTAGCCCCGGGCCGGGTCGGAGACGCTGCCGCCGGCCAGGAACGCCCCCCGCAGGAAGGCCACCCGGTCGCAGTCGGACTCCACCATCGCCAGGTTGATGTGGTGGACCAGGGTCCGGTCCGGATCGTAGCCGAAGGCGGTGAACACGGTCCGGAGCTTGTCTGGGTCGGTGATGAGGAAGGAGCGCTTGCCCCGCCCCTCCGCCGGGGCGGCGTCCAGCTCCACCCCGAAGGCCCGGCGGAACAGCCGGGGCAGCCGGGCGGCGAAGGCGTCGCTGGCCGTCATGATCCGGATCAGCCGGGGGGTGAAGGCGTTGGCGTATAGCAGCACCCCGTAGGCCTCCGCCAGGGCGCAGCATTTTTTCCCCGGCGGCTCCCGGCACAGCTCGGTTTTTACGTCCGCAGAAAAGCTCATGTCAGTATTTTCTCGTCTCCGCACGGCTGTGATACAGGTCCATCAGCGCGTCCGCCAGGGCCGCGGGCTCGTGGCGCACCAGTCCGCCGGCACAGCTGGCCAGCGGCGCGTACACCGGCTCCACGCCCAGCTGCCGCAGCGCCTGCTCGTCCACCGTCACCGGCGCCACGCCCTCTTTCCGGTAGGCGGGCAGGACCGCCTCGTCCACCGGCAGATCGTTGATGAGCACCCAGTGGAACAGCCCCTGCCCGCCGTGGTCCAGCAGGGCCCGCACGTGGTCGGCGGCGGTATAGCGCTCCGTCTCCCCGTCCTGGGTCATGATGTTCATCACGTATACCTTCACCGCCCGGGAGGCCCGGATGGCCTCGGACACGCCGGCGGTGAGCAGATTGGGGATCACGCTGGTATAGAGGCTGCCCGGCCCCAGGACGATCATGTCCGCCCGGTCCAGGGCCTCCAGCACCGCCGGCAGGGCCGCCGGCCCGGCCGGCTCCAGGCTCACCCGGCGGATCTCCGCGCCGGGACTGCGCTTATAGCCGGTGATGCGGCTCTCCCCCCGGATCACCGTCCCGTCGGCGAACTCCGCCCGGAGCACCAGGTCCTGGTCCGTCACCGGCAGGACCCGGCCCGTGATGGCCAGCAGCTGGCTCAGGGCGGCCACGGCCCCGTCGAAGGAGCCGGAGATGTCGTTCAGGGCCGCCAGCATCAGATTGCCCAGATTCTGTCCCGCCAGGGACCCCTCGCGGAAGCGGTAGCCCAGCGCCTGCTGCATCACGGGCTCGGCGTTGGCCAGGGCCAGGATGCAGTTGCGGATATCCCCCGGCGGGAGCATGCCCAGCTCCCGGCGGAGCACGCCGCTGCCGCCGCCGTCATCGGTGACCGTGACGATGGCGGTGAGCCGGTCGGTGCGCGTCTTCAGGCCCCGCAGCATGGTGGACAGGCCTGTCCCGCCGCCCACGGCGGCGATCCGGGGCCGCTCGAACCGTCTCATCTCACTGCTCCAGCTCCCGGTGGGCGACGGTCACCGCCGCGCCCCGGCGCTTCAGCTCCTCCGCCAGGGCCTGGGCCATGGCCACGCTCCGGTGCCGGCCGCCGGTGCAGCCCACCGCCACGGTCAGCTCCGTCCGGTCCGATTCATACAGGGGCAGCAGCAGCTCCATGAGCTCCGTCAGCTTCGTCAGCAGCGCCTGGGCGTTGCCGTTGCGGAACACGAAATCCGCCACCGGCCCGTCCAGCCCGGTGAGGTGCTGCAGGTCCGGCTCATAGAAGGGGTTGGGCAGGCACCGCACGTCGAACACCAGGTCCGCCTCCGGGGGCAGGCCCCGGTTGTAGCCGAAGCTGAGCACGTTCACGGTGAAGCGCCGCTCCTGCCGCTGCAGGCACTGGCAGATCCGGGCCCGCAGGGCGTTCAGGGGCGCGGCGTCGGTGTGGATGATGAAATCCGCCCGGTCCCGCAGGGGGGACAGGAACGTCCGCTCCCGCTCGATGGCCTGGCGGATGCTCTCCCCGGGCCGGCCCAGCGGATGGGGCCGGCGGGATTCCTTGTACCGGCGCAGGAGCGTGGCGGTCTCCGCCTCCAGATACAGGATGCGGACCTGGCAGTCCATCCCGTCCAACTCCCGGATGGCCTGCTCCAGCTCCCGGGGGTCCTCCAGGCTGCGCACGTCCATGCCCAGGGCCACCCGCTCGAACCGCCCCTGGCCGGACTGGCACAGGGCGGCGAACCGGCCCAGAAGGGCCGGCGGCAGATTGTCCACGCAGTAGTATCCCAGATCCTCGCAGATGTCCGCGGCCCGGGATTTCCCCGCGCCGGAAAGGCCGGTGATGAACAGGATCTCCATGCTCATTCCCTCCCCAGGATCAGGACCTCCGGCTCCAGCTCCACGCCGGAGCGGGCCAGGACGGTCCGCTGAATGTGTTCCATCAGCCGCAGGATGTCCGCCGCGGTGGCGGAGCCGGCGTTCACCACGAACCCGGCGTGCTTTTCCGAGACCTGGGCCCCGCCGATCCGAAAGCCCTTCAGCCCCGCCTGGTCGATGAGGGCGGCGGCATAGCCCCCCGCCGGGCGCTTGAAGGTGCTGCCCGCCGAGGGAAGGTCCAGCGGCTGACTGTCCCGCCGCCGCTGGGCCAGCTGGGCCATCCGCTCCCGGATGGCGGCTCCGTCGCCGTGCGTCAGGGAAAAGACGGTCCGCAGCAGGATCACCTCCCGGCCGGAAAAGACGCTGTGCCGGTAGGCGAACTCGTGCTCTGGCCCCTGGACGGTCCGGGGAACCAGCTCCTCGTCCAGATAGTCGGTGCGCACGGCCACGTCCTTCAGCTCGCCGCCGTAGGCCCCGGCGTTCATCACCACGCCGCCGCCCACGCTGCCGGGGATGCCGTGGGCGAATTCCAGCCCGGTCAGCTCCGCCCGGGCCGCCGCCGACGCCGCCGACGCCAGCGAGGCGCCGCAGTCCGCCGTCACCTGCCCGCCGGACACCTGCACCTGCCCCACCCCGGGGCAGACGGCCACCACGAACCGGTCCAGCCCCTCGTCCGGGGGCAGGATGTTGGTGCCCTTGCCGATGACCAGGGGCTTCACCCCCGCCCGGCGCAGCAGTCCCGCCAGGGCCTCCAGCTCCCGGATCGAGCCCGGCAGGGCCATGGCCGCCGCGGGCCCGCCCACCCGGAAGGAGCAGTGCTCCCCCATGGGCTCGTTCTCCCGCAGCTCCAGCCCGGGCAGCGCCTTTCGTATATCACGGATGAGGGTCGTATAGTCCATATAGCCTCGCTTAAGTTCGCCAGATTTGATGCCTCCCCTGCGTAAGGGGAAGGCAGCTCGGAGAGGTCGTCGTCAGGCTTGGTGACGATCCCCCAGTCAGCGCTTCGCGCTGCCAGCCCCCTTTGACAAGGGGGCCTTCAAAAAGGAGCTTGTTCCTTTCAAACGACTAAAAATCGAGCCCCTTGTCCACGCTCTCGTCCACCTGCCGGACCAGGTCCTCCGCGGCGTTGTAGCCGGTCTTCTTCTGCCGGTTGGTCAGCGCGGCCAGCTCCAGGATGACGGCCAGGTTCCGGCCGGGCCGCACCGGGATGGTCACCAGCGGGATGCTCACGCCCAGATACTCCGTGGTCTTGGTGTCCAGGCCCAGGCGGTCATAGTGCTTGCTGTCGTCCCACAGCTCCATCTCCACCACCAGGTCGATCTGGCAGGAGGGCTTCACCGCGCCCACGCCGAACACGCTGGGCACGTTGATCACGCCGATGCCCCGCAGCTCCATGAAGTGGCGGATCAGGGACGGGCTGCGCCCCTCCAGGTGGAAGTTGGACGTGCGCAGCAGCTCCACCGCGTCGTCGGCGATGAGCCGGTGGCCCTGCTTGAGCAGGCCCAGGGCGGTCTCGGACTTGCCCACGCCGCTGTCGCCGATGATGAGCATGCCCTCGCCGTAGACCTCCATCAGCACCCCGTGGATGGTCTCCCGGGGGGCCAGATGGTAGCGCAGGGAGTAGATGAGCCGGGCGGAGAACTCGGAGGTGTCCATACTGGTGGTGAGCAGGCTCACGCCGTATTTCTGGGCCATCTCCAGGCACTCCGGCAGCACCGGCTCGGCGTGGGCCACGATCACCGCCGGCACCCGCGTGGCCATCACCGCCTGGAAGCCAGCCAGCCGCTTCTCCCGGTCCAGCTCCTCCATCATGGCGGTCTCGCTCCGGCCGATGACCTGGATGCGGCTGGCATCAAAGTGTTCCAGATAGCCCATCAGCTGGATGCCGGGACGGTTGATATCCACGGAGCCGATGCGGATGGCACCGAAATCCGGCGCGGCATAGACGACCGCCAGGTCGTGCTCCTTCGCCAGCTCGGACAGGGCCACGGTATAACGTTTGCTCATGGGGACACCCCGTTTCTATCATAGTGCGCGGTCTGCCGCGATAATACTATTTTAATACACGGGCAAGGGGTTTCGCAATCGCTATCCCGCATTTTTTCAAGTTTTTCCCGGATTTGAAAAAAACTCTTGCATTTTGACAGCCGGTCTGTTATTATATTGAGGCTGTCCGCCGGACAGCAGGAAGGAGCTGATTACGATGGCAAAATGTGAGGTTTGCGGAAAAGGCGTGACTTTCGGCATCAAGGTCAGCCACTCCCACCGGCGTTCCAACCGTACCTGGAAGCCCAACGTGAAGCGCGTGAAGGCGGTCGTGGACGGGAAGCCCCAGCATGTTTACGTGTGCACCCGCTGCCTGCGCAGCGGCAAGGTCCAGCGCGCCGTGTGATCCTCTGAAAAACCAGAAGCCCGGAGCTTTTCGCTCCGGGCTTTTTCTGTCGTTTTTCAGCGGCGGAAGAAATCCTCCAGCTCCTCCTCGTCCACGTCTCCCAGCAGGGCGAAGCTGTATTTGCTCTCGCCGGCCTTCAGGGTCAGGGTGCCGCTGTTGGGCCAGGGCAGGTTGGGCACGGGGAAGGAGTCCAGCTCGTAGCCCGTGAAGTCGCTCTTGGCGATCCAGATGTCCTGCTTGGTGGCGTAATCCCGGTCCACGTCGCCGGGGAACCAGTTGGGGGCCAGCTTGTCCCCCCGGGCGCTGGGGGTGGCGATGGTCTGGAACTGGATGGCGTACCAGCTGCGGGTCTCGCAGCAGGTATACAGCCGGCTGCGGTTGTCCATCAGCCGCAGGAAGGGGAACTCGTATTCCTCCTCGTCGTCCTCGTCCTCATCATCTGCGCCATCCTCGCCGGCGACCGTATCACCGGGGGCGTCCTCCGCCGGAGCGGCCTGGGGCGCGGCGGCGGCCGCCTCTCTCTCCCGGGCCTTTTCCTCGTTCTCCTTCAGGATCTTGCGGACCCGGGTGGTCACCGACAGCATCATGAACGCCGCCACGGCCCCGATGATGGACATCACCGCCGGCAGCTTCCGGCCCGGCACCGCCCGGGCACCGAAGCCCAGCCAGGCGGAGCAGGCCAGCAGCACCACGATCAGCACCCAGGGCCAGGGCCCCGTCCAGAATTTCAGCTGTTTGCTCTTATCCTTGTTCATTTGCGGATCACCTTTACCTTTTCCACCCGTTTGTCGTCCGCCTCCAGGACGGTTATCTCCAGATCCTCATAGCTCACCGTGCAGCCCGGCGGGGCGTAGCCCTCGTTCAGCTCCATGACCCAGCCGCCCACGGTCTCGCTCTCGAAGTCAAAATCCTCCCCGTCCAGCTCCACCAGCTCCAAAAAGTCGTCGATGGGCAGATCGCCGTCCAGCTCCCAGCTGTGCTCGGAGGTCTTGACGATATCCTCCTCCACCTCGTCGGTCTCGTCCCAGATATCACCCACCAGGTATTCCAGCACGTCCTCCATGGAGATGACCCCGGCGGTGCCGCCGTATTCGTCGGTGACGATGGCCAGGTGGGTCTGCCGCTCCCGGAGCTTTTCCAGCACCGCCGGCAGCTTCACGGTCTTATACACCCAGCAGGGCTCGGTGAGCAGGCTGCGCAGGTCGATGTCCCCGCCCTCCAGCAGCGCCCGGTAGAGGGTGTTCTGGTGGAGCACGCCGATGATGTTGTCCGTGTCGCCCTCATAGACGGGCAGCCGGGAATAGGGCGCGTCCTCCACCTGCCGGAGGATCTCCTCCAGGCCGTCGTCGATGTCCAGGGCCATCATGTCCACCCGGGCGGTCATGGCCTGGCTGGCGGATATCTCGCCGAAGTCAAGCGCCGCCTGCAGCAGCTCCCCCCGGTCGTCGTCCAGCACGTCCTCGTCCTGGGCGGTCTCGATGATGGACTGCAGCTCCTCCACCGCCGCCTCCTGATCGTCCTCCTGCTCCTCGCCGGGCAGGGCGCGGGAGATGAGCCGGGTCAGGTTCACCGCGCACCACACCAGCGGCGTCAGCACCAGGGACAGCGCCCGGATGGGCCCCGCCACCGCCAATGTCAGGCGGGTGGCGTTTTTCTTGGCCAGGATCTTGGGCATGGTCTCGCCGAAGATCACCACCAGCACCGTCACGATCGCGGTGGCCACCGTGGAGCACAGCCCGTCCGCCAGGCTGGAGCGGGCGGCCACGGCGATGGCGATGACGGAGCAGATGGAGCTGGAGGCCACGTTCACCAGGTTGTTGCCGATGAGGATGCCGCCCAGGGCGGCGTCAAAGCCGTCCAGCAGCGTCAGGGCCGTCTTGGCCGAGCGGCTGCCGTCCTCCGCCGCGCTCTCCAGCCGTATCCGGTTGGCAGAGGACAGGGCCATCTCCGAGGCGGAGAAGAACGCCGACAGGGCCAGGCACACCAGCAGCGCCAGGAAATAGGGGGTCATTTCGCCTCGCCTCCTTCCTGCGCAGCCTCCGGCAGCCGCCGGACGGTCAGCTTGCGGATGCGGTGCTGCCGCACGTCGGAGACGGTGAACTCCAGGTCGTGGTAGGTGAATTTGTCCCGCTGGGCGGGCATCAGATCGAACTGCTCCAGCGTCCACTCGGCCAGGGGCTTGTGGACAAGCTCCTCGTTGTCCTCGGGGTCGTCGTAGTCCAGCTTCTCGAACAGCTCGTCCACGTCCAGCCGGCCGTCGGCCTCATAGCGGCCGCCGCCGACGGGGCGGAACAGCTCCTCCACCTCGTCCTCCTCGTCCCATATCTCGCCCACCAGCTCCTCCACGATGTCCTCCACCGTCACCACGCCCAGGGTGCCGCCCCAGGCGTCGGTGACGATGGCCATGTTCTGCCGGTTGCGGCTCAGCTCCGGCAGCAGGTCGTCCACATTGGTGGTGGCGGGGACGAAATAGGCCTCGTCCAGCAGGGAGCGCAGCTCCACGCCATCCCCCTGGGCCAGCCAGGCCTTGATGTACTTGCGGATCTGCAGGATGCCGATGATGTTGTCCGTGTCGTTTTCATACACCGGCAGCCGGGTGTGCCGCTGGGAGCGGATGAACTCGATGATCCGCTCCGCGGGCCAGGACGCGTCGATGGCGGCCATGTCCACCCGGGCGGTGAGCACATGCTCCACGGTGATGTCGGCAAATTCCAGGGCCGACTGGACCAGATCGCCCTGCTCCTCGTCCAGGCTGCCGGCGTCGGTCATGTCCTCGATCAGATCGTACAGCTCATCCTCCGTCACGGACACCTCGCCCTCCCCCTTGGAGAGCTTGGCGGCCGCCTGGCCGATGGCGGTGAGCAGGGCCGAGACGGGGGCGAAAAAGCGCATAAAAAAGCACAGCGAACCGGCGGTGCCAAGACTGAACCGCTCGCTGTATTTTTTCGCGATGGATTTGGGGAGCATCTCCCCGAACAGAAACAGCACCAGCGTTGTGGCGATGGTGCCCCACACCACGCGGCTGACGCCCCAGTGGCGGGTGACGAACACGGTCACCACCGCCGCCGCCGCCAGGTGGGCGATGTTGGTGCCGATGAGGATCGTGGTGATGGCCCGGTCAAAGTGGTCCAGGACGTACATGGCCTTTTTGGCCCGGGCGTCGCCCTTGTCCTGACGGACCTTGATCCGGTTGCGGGACACGGAGGCGAAGGCCGTCTCCGCGAAGGCGAAATACATGGCAAAGCCCACCAGGGCGAGAAGGAAAAGGACAGATAGCCAACTACTGCCATCTCCCATGGGGAAAAACCACCTCTTGCTTTCTCGATGAGATCGGTGAAGGATTAAGGATTGAAGTATTATAGCATAAGATACATTTCCCGTCAACAACGCCCCGCTCTTGCGCTTTCCGGCGGGCCGGGATATAATGGGGTCGGCGCGCAGCGGCGCGAGCTTAGGGAAATGGGGTATCGTGAAAATGGATGGTGTGGTCGTTCAAGAGTTGTCGCCTCTCGTGTGGGACATCCTTGCCGTCGTCATCGCGTTCGGGCTGCAGATGCTCTTTTGCTTTGCGGCCAAGCGGACCGCGGTCCGGTGCATCCCGCTGTATCTGCTGGCCGCCGGATTTTTGTACGCCGGGGCCACGGCCCTGGGCCTTTTCGGCTCCTATTCCTTCGGCGACATCTCCGGCAACCAGCTGACGGGGCTTTTCATCGCCGTCTTCACCGCCGTCGCCGCCCTGGGCGTGCTGCTGGCATGGCTGGTCTATTGGCTGGTGCGGGCGGTGAAGCGCCGCCGGCAATAGAGGCGGCCCCTCGCAAAATATGAAAAGGCGGCGGCAGATCTGCCGCCGCTTTTTTATTCTTTTCGTCTTATCCGGAGCACCGCAGCGCCCGGATGATATCCGCCCGGTCTTTTGCGCCGAAGACGGCGGAGCCGGCCGCCAGCACGTTGGCCCCCGCGCCGATGGCCACGGGCGCGGTCCCACGGTCGATGCCGCCGTCCACCTCCACGTCGCAGGCCGGATTCACCCGGTCCAGCGCGGCGCGGACAGCGGCGACCTTCGGCATCTGATCGGTCATGAAGCGCTGGCCGCCGAAGCCGGGCTCCACCGTCATGACCAGGGCCATGTCCAGCTCCTCCAGCCAGGGCGTCAGCGCGTCGGCGCCGGTCGCGGGCTTCACGGCCAGGCCGGTCCGCACGCCCAGCTGCCTTATCCGCTCCAGGGCGGCGGTGATGTTCTCCGGCCGGTCTGCCTCCACATGCAGCGTCAGGTGGCTGGCCCCCGCGCGGCAGAACGCCTCCACGTACCGCCCCGGCGCGCTGATCATCAGATGGACGTCCAAAAACGCCGCCGGGAACGCCCGCCGCAGGCTCTGGACCACCGGGATGCCGATGGATATGTTGGGCACGAACTGCCCGTCCATCACATCCACGTGGATATACTCCGCGCCTGCCTCCAGCACGCTGCCCACCTCTTTCCGCAGGTCGGCAAAATCCGCCGCGAGGATCGAAGGCGCCACGATCACGCTTTTCATATCGATCACCCCCGGGCGCGCCGTCAGTCTTTTTTTCCGGCGTAGTCCCGCTCGATGTCGGCGATCAGCTCCAGCCGGCGGGCATGGCGTCCGCCCTGGAAGCGGGCGTCGATGAAGGCGTCGCAGATCATCTTTCCCAGCTCGCTGCCCACCACCCGGGCCCCCATGGCCAGGATCTGGCAGTCGTTGTGCTCCACGATCATCTTCGCGGTGTAGGGCTCGCTGCACACGCCGGCCCTGATCCCGGGGACCTTGTTGGCCGCCAGGGAGATGCCCACGCCCGTACCGCACACCAGCACGCCTCTGTCCAGCTCGCCGCGGCGGATCGCCTCCGCCACCAGCCGCCCCGGCACGGGGTAATCCACCGGTTCCTCCGCGCTGGCCGCGCCGAAGTCCACGCACTCGAAGCCCCGTTCCTTCATATGCGCCAGCAGGCAGTTTTTCAGCTCCACCGCCGCGTGGTCACAGCCAAAGCCGATTTTCATTTTCCATCCCTCATTTATCCGCAGTATGGGTCCCTATGATTATACATGAACATGTCCGTTCTGGCAAGGCCCAGGATGCGGCAGGCCGCGCGGTTCCGGCGCAAGCCGGTGTGACCGGTTTCTTTAAGTATAATAGCGGCCTTGCCGCTGTTATTCCACACATTCGACAGGCCGTAGATTTCCCTGTATGATGGAAGAAAAAACAAGGAGGTCAGCACAATGGAACAGTACAAAGAGATCAGCGGCATCGGCTACACACTGGTGGGAGACTATTACCTGCCAAATCTGCTCCCGCCTCCGTCAGAGGACAGGCCCGTAGGTGTCTGGGGAAGGCGGCGGATGGAATACCTGAAGAACCACCACTACGCATACTTTATGGAGTTGGTAATGAGCGGGCAACTGAACACGCACCTGGCCGATACGGATGAGCGGGCCCAAGCCTTGTTTTCTCGGCTGGTAGAACAAATGGCGGCCCAGGACGGCGTTACGGAGGAACTGAAAGCCAAAGACCAAATGTGCTGGACAGGCTTGATGAACAACATCGCGGCCTGTGCGCGGGAGATCGTTTATGATACCGTAGTCTACGCTTGATGGATTTCCCCGGCTTGAAGCCGGGGAAATTTAATGTTATACTCGTGATAGGAAAAGGAAAGGACGGTGAGCGGTTTGTATAATCCCCAGCTGGAGACATTCGTCCGGGTGGCGGACGCGGGCAGCTTCAACAAGGCGGCGGACGACGCCTTCATCACGCCTACGGCGGTAATAAAGCAGATCAATCTGCTGGAATCGGAACTGGACCTGAAGCTCTTTGTCCGCAGCCATCGGGGGCTCACGCTCACCAAGGCGGGCGAGTCCCTCTACCGGGACGCAAAGTACATGATGGACTACTCCCGCCGGGCCATCGCCCGCGCCCACGCCGCCATGCAGGAGGAGTACGGCGTGGTGCGCATCGGCACCTCGCCCATGACCCCGGCCCAGCTTCTCACCGACCTGTGGCCCCAGATCCACGAGCGGTGCGGGGATGTGAGCTTTCAGCTGGTCCCCTTTGAGAACACCCCGGAGAACGCCCGGGAGATCCTGCGCAACCTGGGGGAGAACATCGACGTGGTGACGGGCATCTTCGACGAGACGCTGCTGGCCCTGCGCCAATGCGCGGGCTTTGAGATTTCCCGGGAGCCCATCTGCTGTGCCGTGAGCATCTATCACCCCCTGGCGGCCAAGGAGGAGATCACGCCGGAGGACCTTGCCGGAGAGGAGCTGCTGCTGATCCACCGTGGGTGGAGCAGGTACATGGACGAGCTGCGGGACGACCTTGCGCAGAACCACCCGGACATAAAGATCGCGGATTTCGATTTCTATGATATGAGCATCTTCAACCGCTGCGAGCAGAGCCGGAACGTGCTGACGGTCATCGGCAAGTGGTCCTGCGTCCATCCCATGCTGAAGGTGTTGCCGGTAGCGTGGGACCACGCCATCCCCTTTGGCATCCTTCACCCGCCTGAGCCGTCGCCCATGCTGGCCCGGTTCCTGGACGCTGTGCGAGCCGTAGTGCAGGAAAAAGAGTTATAACCTTTGGGTTTATACTTATGAACTGATCGGGACTTCTCAAGAGGTCCCGGTCTTTTTATAATATGAGCATGGGATATACGCAAACGGGAGGGCGCGATGAAAAGAGCTGGTTTGGCAGCCGTGTTGCTTACGTGTCTGCTGCTGTGCGCAGCGGCGGCGGACCGGGGAGAGGATGAGATGGACGGGCCTTATACGGTGAACACGAAAATATCCGATGTGATGAGCGACCCCGTGTTCGGGTCATGGGGACGGCTGATCTTCCCGGCGGACGAGGGCTATTGGAGCGGCAAAACGCTGGGGGACCTGCGCCTGACCTGGTACAGCAATATCGACCCGGATAAGACCGTGGAGATATGCAACTATCTCCATGACAAGGCCGCCGCAGGCGAGACCGTTTTCTATGACATCTACACCGACGAGGAGAAGGCGGCGGACCCGGCCAAGGAGGACACGGGGCTATTCTTCTTCAAGGGCGAGCCGGGCGCGAAGTTCGCCGTGTGCAACGCCGGAGGCGGGTTTGCCTATGTGGGGGCCATGCACGACAGCTTCCCCCACGCCTTGGAGCTGTCCAGAATGGGCTATAACGCCTTTGCTCTCATCTACCGCCCCGGCTGGGACACCGCCTGCGAGGATCTGGCGCGGGCCATCACCTTCATCTTCGACCACGCGGATGATCTGGAGGTGGACACGGACTGCTACTCCCTCTGGGGCGGCAGCGCCGGGGCGCGGATGGCGGCGTATCTGGGCACCTACGGCCCGGCGTACTTCGGCGGGGACGACCTGCCCCGTCCGGGCGCGGTCATCATGCAGTACACCGGCCACGGCGAGTACAGTGAATCGGACCCGCCCACCTACGCCTGCGTGGGCACCAACGACGGCATCGCCTCCTGGCGGACTATGCAGCGGCGGCTGGAGGCCATGAGCGCGCTGGGCATCCCCACGGAGTTTCACGTCTACGAGGGCCTCTCCCACGGCTTCGGTCTGGGCACCGGCACCGTGGCGGAGGGGTGGATCAACGACGCGGTAAGTTTTTGGAAGGAACAGATGGAAACCGACTGATATGCGAAAGGAGACCATGATGAAGAAGTTGATCGCAATACTGCTGAGCCTTGCGCTCCTGTTGAGCCTGGCTGCCTGTTCATCCGGCAGCGCCCAGGCCAGTGACGCCCCGGCTGAACCGACCGCAGAGGCGGAGCCCGCTGCCGCGCCTGAAACGGCAGAAAACACTCAGACCGCAGGCGGCAAGACCCTGGTGGTCTACTTCTCTGCCACCAACAACACCGAGGCGGTGGCGAACACCATCGCCGCCGCGATGAACGCCGACGTCTTTGAGATCATCCCCGCCCAGCCCTACACCAGCGACGATCTGAACTGGCGGGACGGGGACAGCCGGGTGTCCCGGGAGCATAACGACGAGAGCCTGCGCGCCGTGGAGCTGGAGAGCACGGCGGTGGACGGCTGGGAAGATTACAGCACCGTATTTGTGGGCTAGCCCATCTGGTGGGGCATCGCGGCCTGGCCGGTGAGCAGCTTCGTCGCCGCCAATGACTTCACCGGCAAGACGGTGATCCCCTTCTGCACCTCCTCCAGCTCTGGCCTGGGCGAGAGCGGCCAGCTTCTGGCCGAGGCGGCCGGTACTGGAACGTGGATGGAGGGCCAGCGGTTCCGCTCCGGCATCAGCGAGGCTGACGTGCAGGCGTGGCTGGAAAGTCTGGACATCTCGGCCGCCGAGCCTGCTCCGGCCAATGAGACCGCTGAGGCATCCACGGTGTACTTCACCTCCAGCATCACCCCGGAGGGGATGATGGCGGTGTATGAGGCCCTGGGCTGGACGCCCACGGGGAACGTGGCGGTGAAGCTCTCCACCGGCGAGCCTCCCGCCAGCAACTACCTGCGCCCGGAGCTGATCGCGGACCTGGTGCAGAGCGTGAACGGCACCATCGTGGAGTGCAACACCGCCTACGGCGGCTCCCGCTCCGAGACCGCCATGCACCGGCAGGTGGCGGAGGACCACGGCTTCACCGCCATCGCGAACGTGGACATTCTGGACGAGGAGGGCTCCATGGAGCTGCCAGTGCAGGGCGGCAATGTGCTGGCATCCAACCTGGTGGGCGGCCACTTCGGAAACTATGACAGCTATATCGTCCTCAGCCACTTCAAGGGCCACGCCATGGCGGGCTTCGGCGGGGCCATCAAGAATATCTCCATCGGTCTGGGCTCCCAGGAGGGCAAGTGCCTCATCCACACCGGCGGCAGGAGCCACACCAGTCCCTGGGGCGGAGACCAGACTGCCTTCACCGAATCCATGGCCGACGCAGGCAAGTCCGTCAGCGACTACCTGGGCCACGGAGAGCGCATCGTGTATGTGAGCGTGCTGAACAACATCTCCATCGACTGCGACTGTGACGGCAACCCCGCCGAGCCGGATATCCACGACATCGGCATCCTGGCCTCCACCGACCCGGTGGCCATCGACCAGGCGGCCATCGACCTGTGCTTTGCCGCCGAGGGCAGCGAGAGCCTGCAGGCCCGGGTGGAGCGGCAGAACGGCCTGCACACCCTGGAGGCGGCGGAGCAGATCGGCCTGGGCAGCCGGACCTACGAGCTGGTGGATATAGATGCTTGACGTCCTCCACCGGGAGCTGGTCTATATAAGCTACTACTTTATGGTCCAGCTCCGGCAGATCGCCGGGTATTGGGTGCTGGGCATGGTGGTGGGCTCGCTGGTGAGCGTGTTCGCCAAGGACGCCATCCACAACGCCTTCGCCCGCATCCGGGACAAGAAATGGGGGCTGTGGGGCGTTGTCCCAGCAAGCCTGCTGGGCGTGGCGTCGCCCCTGTGCATGTACGGCACCATCCCCATCGCCGCGTCCTTCTCCCGCGCCGGGATGCGCCACGACTGGCTGGCGGCGTTCATGATGTCCAGCGTGCTTCTCAATCCCCAGCTCATCATGTACAGCACCGCCCTGGGCCCCACGGCACTGATTATCCGCATTGTGTCCTGCACGGTCTGCGGCGTTGTGGCGGGGCTGGTGGTCCATGTGTTTTATAAAGACCGGCCCTTTTTCAGCTTCGACGGCTTTGAACCGGGGGCAAGCCACGACACGAATCCGAACCTCCTGCTGCGATTCATATTCAACCTGGGCCGGAACATCCGGGCAACGGGGCTTTACTTCCTGCTGGGGGTGCTGCTGTCGGCGCTCTTTCAGCGGTATGTCCCGGCGGACAAGTTCGCGGCGCTGTTCGGCGAGGCCAACGAGGGCTTCGGGGTGCTGATGGCGGCCACCATCGGGGTGCCGCTGTACGCCTGCGGCGGCGGGACCATCCCGCTGATCCGGGAGTGGCTGGCCATGGGCATGAGCATGGGCAGCGCGGCGGCCTTCATGCTCACCGGTCCGGCCACCAAGATCACCAATCTGGGCGCGCTGAAGATCGTGCTGGGCGCGAAACGCTTCGCCCTTTACATCGCATTCGTGATGGCCTTCTCCCTGGTCACGGGCTTGATAGTGAATCTGGTCGTATAAACCTGCCCCCTGGTGATGTTCCGCCAGGGGGCAGTTCTTGTAGAGTTTGGGCCGATGTGGTATAGTTCTTGTTAGAATGGTAAACCGGAATTTTGAGAAATGAGATAAACAAAATGACTGATTGGAAAGAAATAGTTTCACAAGATGATATTGACCAGCTTTTAGCTCTCTATGGAGATTTTCATGATTCTTGCATTGCGTCTCTGAGTTATAAAAGTGGAGCATTTGTGGATGACGGTAGAAGCATGCATTTTGGAGGGCCATCAGAGCGCAAATTATCCGTCGTTTTCCATAGCCAATGGGAACCTAAAAAACTTGAACTATGCTTTACAGGAGTGCGTCAACTTCACCTGACAGGATGGCAGGATAATTATTCGTGCAATATTTGCGATGCGCATCTAGCATTCTATGAAGGTTTATTGCCGGGAAAGCCGGAGAGGGTGATTGTGTGGGCAGATTATTGTGACTTTGATGTAGAGAAGATCAACAATACCATCCACGAACCGTCAGATACATATATTGTTGCTAATGCCTTGAAATGGCGCATAATCGACCAATAAAATGACCATTCGATTTCTGCTTGTCAGTCTGAAAACCGGGTGTGACAAACAGAATACAAATATCATAACTGCGGCAGGGTATGACCCCGCCGCAGTTATAACTTTTGGTGTGGACCCGTGAACCAAAGGAGACTTCTCCCGCAGGTAGGCATGGGGTAGAATAAACTCACAGATCATAGAAGGAGGAACGTCATGCTCTGGAGACTGATGCCTGTGCTGGCCGCCGCGCTCATCATCGGAGGGGCCGCGTATATCATCGTCCGCACCCATCGGTTCGGCTTCCTGCAGGCGCTGGCACAGCGGCACAAACTTCTCTCCTGGCTGCTGGCGCTCATCCCCATGGGGCTGGTGGGCCTGTTTGGACTGGCGTTCAACCTCACCGCCATGGTCGTGGTGTTTCTCCATCTGCTGCTGGCGTGGCTTGTCTGCGACGGCGTGTGGCTGCTCGTAAGGCCCCACCTGAAGAAGCCCGTCCAACACTATTGGGCCGGGGCAGCAGCGCTGGCGGTCACGGTCCTGTACCTGGGGGCGGGCTGGTTTTTCGCCCATCATGTCTATGAGACGGACAGGACTTTCACCACGGACAAGGACCTGGGCGGGGAAAAGCTGCGCATTGCGGCGCTCGCGGACAGCCACTTGGGTATCACCCTGGACGGCGAGGGGTTCGCCGCGCTGCTGGAGCGGGTGCAGGAGACCGAGCCGGACGCGGTGGTGATCGTGGGCGACTTCGTGGATGACGACACCGACCGGGCGGATATGCTCCGGGCCTGTGAGGCGCTGGGGGCGCTGGATACGACCTACGGCGTGTACTTCGCCTACGGCAACCATGACGACGGGTATTTTGATTACCGCAACTTCTCGTCGGCGGAGCTGCGGCAGGCGCTGGCGGAAAACGGCGTCACCGTGCTGGAGGACGAGGCGGTGCCGCTGGGGGACAGCTTCACTCTCGTGGGGCGGAAGGACCGGTCCCGTTTCGACCGGGAGGACGCCGCGGACCTGACGGCGGAGCTCGACCCGTCCAGATATATCGTCATGCTGGACCACCAGCCCAACGACTATGACGCCGAGGCAGCCGCCGGGGCCGACCTGGTCATCAGCGGCCACACCCACGGCGGGCACATCTTCCCGGCGGGACAGATCGGGCTGGCCCTGGGCATCAACGACAGCATTTACGGCGTCCAGCGCCGGGGCAGCACGGACTTTCTCGTCACCTCCGGCGTGTCCGGCTGGGCCATCCCCTTCAAGACCGGGTGTATCTCGGAATTTGTGATCATCGACATCACGGAGGAATGAAATGAGCGAAAGACCATATACCGTTTGCCACATACTGACCTCCCTGGACGGGAAGATCGACGGCTCGTTCATGTCTGCGCCGGAGACGGCCCCGGCCCTGCGGGCCTATGCCGACATCCGGGGCCAATATGACTGTCCCGCCACGGTGTACGGGACGATCACCATGATAGAGGGCTATGCGGACGGGCTTGCCCCGGTGCCGCCGGAGCAAAGCCGCAGCATGCCCCGGACAGATCACGTCGCGGACGCGGGAGCGGGGCATTACATCGTCTCCGTCGATCCCAAAGGGACGCTGGGCTTCCGGTCCAATACCATCGAAAAGAAGGGCCGCCCTAGGGCCCACATCATCCAGGTGCTGACAGAGCAGGTCTCGGACCGGTATATCGCCTATCTCCGGGGAAAGGACATCTCCTACATCTTTGCCGGGGCGGACAGGCTGGACTGCGCTGTCATGGTGAAGAAATTAAAAGACCTGTTCGGCATCCAGCGGCTGATGCTGGCGGGCGGCGGCGTGATGGACTGGTCCTTTGCCCAGGAGGGGCTCATAGACGAGCTGAGCATCGTCCTGGCTCCGGTGGCGGATGGGGACAGGGCGGGCGCGTCCCTGTTCGAGAGGGCCGGGTTTTATGAGAGGGAACGCCCCGCGGCGTTTTCGCTCCTGTCGGCGGAGCAGAGAGACGGCGGCGTTTTATGGCTGCGGTATCTAAAGAAAAACAAAGAATAAAGCGTGATAAATGGAGGAAAGAAACATGGAATACACCCTTTTGAACAACGGCGTGAAGATGCCCATGGAGGGCTTCGGCGTCTTTCAGGTGCGGGACGCCGGCGTGTGCGAGCAGGCCGTGCTGGACGCCATCAGCACCGGCTACCGGCTCATCGACACCGCCGCGTCCTACGGCAACGAGGAAGCTGTGGGCCGGGCCATCAAGAAATCCGGCGTGTGCCGGTGCGACCTGTTCGTGACGACGAAGCTCTGGGTGGCGGACGCCAGCTACGAGGGGGCCAAGCGGGCCTTTGAGACCAGCCTGCAAAAGCTGGACCTGGACTACCTGGACCTCTACCTCATCCACCAGCCCATGGGGGACTACATCGGCGCGTACCGGGCCATGGAGGAGCTTTACAAGGAGGGCCGGGTCCGGGCCATCGGGATGTGCAACTGCTATCCCCATGTGCTGGCGGACATCTGCGAGACGGTGGAGGTGACGCCCGCTGTGAACCAGGTGGAGCTGCACCCCTTCTTCCAGCAGGCCAAGTCTCTGGAACTGATGAAGGAATATGAGGTCCAGCCGGAGGCGTGGGCCCCCTTCGCGGAGGGCAAGCACGGCCTGTTCACAAATCCGGTGCTGGCGGAGATCGGCAAAAAGTACGGCAAGAGCGCCGCGCAAGTCGCCCTGCGGTGGAACACCCAGCGGGGCGTGGTGGTGATCCCCAAGTCCACCCACCGGGAGCGGATGGCGCAGAACCTGGACATCTGGGACTTCACCCTGACCGACCAGGAGATGGCCTCCATCGCGCCCCTGGACATGGGTCACAGCGAGATCGTGGACCACTTCGACACGAATTTTGTCCGTGCGCTGCACGGCAGGAAATAAGGAGGATTTAACGATGGCAAAGAAGCAGACGGCGGGACATGACCGGCTGGGGGAGTTTGCGCCCCAGTTCGCCCACTACAACGACGATGTGCTGTTCGGCGAGGTCTGGGCGCGGGAGGATGAACTGTCCGCCCACGACAGGAGCATGATCACCATCGCGGCGCTGATGAGCGGCGGCAACTTTGAGCAGCTCCGCTCCCACATCGCCCTGGGGAAAGAACACGGCATCACCCAGGAGGAGATACGCGAGATCCTCACCCACCTGGCGTTTTACTGCGGCTGGCCCAAGGCGTGGAGCGCCTTCAACATCGCCAAGGAGATCTATGGAGCGGAGAGGTGACGGATATGAGCAGGATCATGGACAAGGCTGCCTTTGATGAGGTAAACGTATTCGGACAGGGCCAGCCCAACACGGGCTTTGCTCAGTATTTCATCGGCAATTCCTATTTGAATCCCCTGACGGAGCCGGGAAAGTGCCCGGTATTCATGGCCAACGTGACCTTTGAGCCGGGGTGCCGGAACAACTGGCACATCCACAAAGCTACAAAGGGCGGCGGGCAGATCCTCATCTGCATCGCCGGCAGCGGCTGGTACCAGGAGGAGGGAAAACCCGCGCAGAGCCTGGAGCCGGGTACGGTGGTCGTCATCCCGCCCAACGTGAAGCACTGGCATGGGGCCAAGGCGGACAGTTGGTTTTCCCACATCGCCGTGGAGGTGCCCGGCGAGGATACCGGTTCGGAATGGTGTGAGCCGGTGGACGATGCAGCATACAACAGTCTGTAAGGAGGAACTATCATGAGCAAGAAACTGGTAGCGTATTTTTCCGCCAGCGGCACGACGGCAAAGCTGGCCAAGGACCTGGCTGGAGCTGTGGATGCAGACCTCTATGAGATCAAGCCGGCTGTCCCCTATACCAAGGCGGACCTGAACTGGATGGACCCCAAGGCCCGCAGCACCGTGGAGATGAAGGACAAGTCCTCCCGCCCGGTCATCGCGGACCGGGACGCCCACGCGGAGGACTACGACGTGATCTTCGTGGGCTTCCCGATATGGTGGTATGTGGCCCCCACCATCATCAACACGTTTCTGGAGAGCTACGACTTCTCCGGCAAGAAGGTGGTGCTGTTCGCCACCTCCGGCAGCAGCGGCTTCGGCCAGACGGTGCAGGGTCTTACCGGCAGCGTGGACGCCTCCTGCCAGATCATCGAGGGCAAGGTGAACGCCTCCGCTGCAGAGTTGGCTTCCTGGGCGCAGACCACGGGACTGTAAAAGATGAAGCAGCTTTTCGCGCTGCTGGCGGCGCTGGCCGTCATGCTGCTGGGCGGGTGCGCCCTGGCGGCAGAGGAAGGAGAGGCGGATATGTCTGCCACCCATGAATCGGAGGTACGGGAGGGCGTGTCGGAGCCCAGCTATTATGACGAGACCCTGGGCGCGGATTACGACACCGGCACGGGCTGGTCCTTCGAGATGATGAACAAAAAGCCCCCGCTGCCCGCCGGGAACGACACGGTGCTGAACACCCCGGCGGACCCGTCGGGAGTGCAGGTGCTCTATCTCTGGGAGGAGGGCAAGGCCCCGGCCCGCACGTCGTTCACCCCGAATATGACCGGCTACTATGACGAGTGGGACTTCCGGCCCTATGTGACGGCGTTGCCCATCCCGGAGGGCATGGAGCCCAAGGGCGCGGTGGTGCTTCTGGCGGGCGGAGCCTATCAGTTCCGGGGCGACTACACCGACACCCTTCCCACGGCGCTTCACCTGCGGGCGCTGGGGTTTTACACCTTCATCGTGGACTACCGGCTGCGGCCCTATGACCAGGAGGAAGGCGCGCTGGATGTGGCCCGCGCGGTGCGGTTCATCCGCAAAAACGCGGATACATACGGCATCGACCCGGACGCCATCGCCGTCATGGGCTACTCTGCCGGGGCCATCCAGGCGGGCGAGTTTTTCATGCACTACGACGAGGACGTGACCGGCGACGCGCTGGACCCGGACTATGAGCCGGACGAGCTGGACGCCATCCCCGCCCACGCCTCCGCCTGCGGGATGATCTACGGCTTCTATGGCCGTCTGAGCGTGGGGAACATGGACCCGGCGTGGCTGGCAGAGGGAAACCTGCCGCCCACGTTCTACTGCTACGGCACCGAGGACCCCTTTTACCGGCAGTTTGAGCAGCAGCATGACGTGATCGTGGGCATGGGCATCCCCACCAAGCGGATCGTGCTCCAGGACTGGCCCCACGGCTTCGGCGGCGACGGCGGCTGGGTGGAAGATTATGCTCAGTGGCTCACGCGGGTGTTCAGCGGGACATTTTGAAGGAGGAGAAAAAACTATGAACGATTTTGTGTATTCCTATCCCACCAAGGTCTATTTCGGCGTCGGCACGGCGGCGAAGCACCTGCCGGGAGAGCTTGCGAAGGTGGGCAAGACCGTCCTGCTGGCCTACGGCGGCGGGTCCGTGAAGCGAAACGGCGTCTATGACGAGATCTGCGGCATCCTTCAAGCCGCCGGAAAGACCGTGGTGGACTTTCCCGGCGTCATGCCCAACCCTACCTACGCCAAGGTCCAGGAGGGCGCGGCCCTCTGCCGGGAGCGGGGCGTGGACTTCATCCTGGCGGTGGGCGGCGGGTCCGTCTTTGACTGCTGCAAGGTCATCGCCGCCCAGGCCATGACCGACAAGGACATCTGGGAGCTGGAGTATACCGACCACGGCATGCCCACCGCTTTTCTGCCCATGGGCGCGATCGTCACGGCCTCCGGCACCGGCGCGGAGATGAACAACGGCGCGGTCATCACAAACGAGGAAAAGAAGATCAAGGGCGCGGTCTGGGGCGCGTCGGCCTCCTTTGCCATTCTGGACCCGACATACACCCTGAGCCTGCCCATGAAGCAGGTGATCTCCGGGGCCTTCGACACCCTGAGCCACTGCATGGAGACCTATTTCGGCATGCCCGGCGCGGACAACCTCTCCGATCGGATGAACGAGGCCGTCATGGTCAGCGTCATCGAAAACATCCGGGTGCTTTTGAAGGACAACCTCAACCTGACCGCCCGGAGCGAGCTGGAGTGGGCCTCGGCCATGGCGGAGAACGGCATATTGAAGATCGGCAAGGTCACGGACTTCCAGGGCCACCAGATCGAACACCAGCTTGGGGCCTACACCGACTGTAACCACGGGTGCGGCCTGGCCGTGATCCACCCGGCGCTGTACCGGCACATGTATAAAGAAGCTCCGGCCCGCTTTGCCCGGTTCGCCCAGGTGGTGTGGGGCGTGGACCCGGCGGGCAGGACGGAGGAGGAGACGGCCCTGGCGGGCATCGACGCGCTGGCGGCGTTTATTCGGGAGATCGGCCTGCCCGCCACCTTCACGGAGATGGGCATCACGGACGAGAGCGTCCTCCGGGCCACGGCGGACACCTGCAACCTCACGGCGGGCTGCTGCAAGAAGTTCGACCGGGAGGAGATATTCCAGCTTTTGAAGGAGTGCATGTGACGGGTCCGCACCCGGAGGTATAAACCTTATAACATTTCGAGACTTCTGTTTTCCGCTCTGAACTGATACGATGGGACCATCAAATAACGACAAAGGAGCGCGGAACAATGAGCGAGAAAAAGACCATCACCCTTAATAACGGCGTGGAGATGCCCCTGGTGGGTATCGGCACCTTTATGATGAGCCCGGACGACGCGGAGGCCGCGGCCCTGAGCGCCCTGCAGAGCGGCTATCAGCTCATCGACACAGCCAACGCCTACATGAACGAGAAGGCCGTGGGCCGGGCCATGAAACGCTCCGGCCTGCCCCGGAAGGACATCTTCCTGGAGACCAAGCTCTGGCCCGCCTTCTATGAACAGGCGGACGCTGTGGAAAAGACCCTGGCCCGGCTGGACACGGACTACATCGACCTTCTTCTCATCCATCAGCCCGCCGGCAACTATGTGGCTGGCTACCGGCTCATGGAGAAGGCGTACAAGGAGGGCAAGGTCCGGGCCATCGGCCTTTCCAACTTCACTGTGGAGCAGATCAAGGAGATCCTGGCGGTGTGCGAGATAAAGCCCGCCATCCTCCAGACCGAGGTCCATCCCTACTCCCAAGAGAAGGAGTTGAAGGCGTTTCTGGCCAAAGAGGGCATCGTCATCCAGGCGTGGTATCCCCTTGGTCACGGGGACAAGGCGCTGCAGGCCGAGCCGGTGTTCACGGACCTGGCCCAGAAGTACGGCAAGTCCACCGCCCAGATCATCCTGCGCTGGCACGTCCAGTCCGGGAACATCGTCATCCCCGGCTCCCGGAACCCGGACCACATCCGGGCCAATGCGGACCTGTTCGACTTCGCCCTGACGGACGGGGAGATGGCCGCCATCGAGCTGGTGAACAAGGACAAGCGGTACTATCACAGCACCCCGGAGATGCTGGCGGGGTATGCCTCCATGGTCCCGCCCGTGGACGAGCAGAAATGAGTATAAACCCAAAGGTATAAACCCACTAACAGATCGAGACTTCTGATGAGGTCTCGATCATTTTATAATGAAGATAATAGGATAGGAGGCTCTGAGATGAAAGACACATATACACGTTTTATCGCCGGGCTTCTGGCGCTGGTGATGGTATTGGCTCTGACGGCCTGCGGGAAGGCTGCCGCCGCAGAGGATTCACCCACCGTCGCGCCCCAGCCCACTGAAGCGGCGGCACAGGCGGCAGACGAGACGGCAGAATCGGATAGCGCGACCGGCGGAGAAAATATCCTGATCGCCTATTTCACTGCGGCGGAAAACAGCGGCGTGGACGCCGTATCCTCCGCCAGCGTGGTCACCGTGGACGATACGGCCAAGGGCGTGTCCCAGGCCGTGGCCGACATGATCGCGGAGCGGACAGGCGGCGAGCTTTTCTCCATCCAGACCAGCGTGGTGTACCCCGCCGATATGGGCGAGCTGATCGACTATGTGGCCGAGGAGCAGGACGCCGGTGTGCTTCCTGAGCTGACCACTCACATCGAGGATCTGGACGAGTATGACACGGTGTTCGTGGGCTTCCCCATCTGGTGGTACGATATGCCCCAGGTGATGTATTCCTTCTTTGAGGAGTACGACTTTGCGGGCAAGACCATCATCCCCTTCACCGTCCACAACGGCAGTCGGCTCTCCGGCACACCGGCCACCATCCAGGAGCTGGAGCCGGAGGCCACGGTGATCCAGGACGGCTTTACCGTCAGCCATCAAAAGGCGGCGGAGGCGGCGGAGGACGTGGCCGCGTGGCTGGACGGCCTGGGCTATTGAAGATGAAGTGGAGGCTCATATCCGCCGTGCTGGCAGCGGGACTTCTCTGCGCCTGTGGGCCTGTCGGCAGTGCTGTGGCCGAGGGTAGCTATACCACCGGCCAGTTCGTCCGGGGAAACGTGCTGGAGAGCACGGAGGGGGATATACATTACAGCTATTGGCTGCCAGATGGCTACGACGGGGAGACGGAATACCCCCTGATGATGACCCTGCCCGGCTACGGCGGGATGTGGTTCGGAGAGGATTCGGAGGGGACCAACCTGCGGGAGAGGGGCGTATCTGTCTGGACAGAGATCGACGAGCCCATGATCGTGGTCTCGCCCCAGGTCACGGACTGGCACGACACCTCCGCCCGGCAGACCATCGAGCTGACGGAGTATTTTCTTGAAAACTTCGCCGTGGACAGGACCCGCGTGTACGGCGCGGGCTACTCTGCGGGCGGCGAGACCATGTCCAGGGTCATGGGGATGCGCCCGGACCTGTTCGCGGCGTACCTGCACGGGGCCTCCCAATGGGATGGAGAGTTTGCCCCGGCTGCCCAGAGCAAAACGGCGGTCTACATCTTCATGGGCGAGCACGACGAATACTACGGCTCGGACAGGGCGCGGGAGGCATATGACGGACTGCTGGAGGCATACCGTCAGACCGGCCTTGACGATGAGGAGATAGACGAGCTCCTGCGGCTATGGATACCGGACGACGCCTGGTTCGCCGACCGGGGCATCACGAATCAGCACGGTGGCGGGAACGTGCTGTTTGAGGAAGAGCGCGTCATCTCCTGGCTTCTGGATCAGTCGAGGACGGAGGAACAGCCATGAGGAAAAACCAGGTTTTGCGTATCGTTACCGATGTTCTGATGACCGCCGCGCTGGTGCTGCTCATGAGCTACAGCCTGCTGGGAGAGGCGGCCCACGAATGGATTGGCGTCGCCATGCTGGCCCTATTCGTCACCCATCATGTGCTCAACAGACGGTGGTTCCGGGGGCTTTCCAGGGGCAAATACACGCCGTTTCGCATACTTCAAACAGTTCTTGTGCTGCTGATCTCTGCGGGCATGATCGGCTCGGCGGTGAGCGGCGCGGTGCTGAGCCGCTACGCGCTGGACTTTCTGCCCATTCGGGGCGGCCGGGCCTGGGCCAGAGAGGTCCATATGCTCTGTGCCTATTGGGGCTTCGTGCTGATGAGCCTGCACCTGGGCCTTCACTGGAACATGATGCTGGCCAAGGTCCGAAATAGGGAAAAAGCACAGACATGGCTGCTGCGGATCGCGGCACTGGGGGTGGCCATGTACGGCATATACGCCTTCGCCAAGCAGGACATTCTGAACTACCTGTTGCTGCGAAATCATTTTGTGTTCTTTGATTTTGACGCGCCCAGGATCGTGTTCTATCTGGACTACATCGCCATCATGGGCCTGTTCATTTTCATCGGACACTATCTGGCCCGCTGGCTGCGGAGAGGAAATCGTTCTCACGAAAGCATAAAGTAATAAAAGCCTGCCCCTCCATTCACGGAGAGACAGGCTTTTTAACTTCGCAAGACTATTTTATCTCCTGCTCCAAACCTTCAAAGAGAGGAGAGTTGAAAAACTCAGAAATGCCGATGTCCAGGCCGTCACACAGCTTCTTCACCGTGGCCACCGTTGCGCTGTTGTTGCGAAGACTGACGATGTTGTTCACCGTGGACTGGGTGACGCCGCTGATCGTGCACAGCCGATTGACAGAGATGTTCCGCTCCCGGCACAGCTCCAATATCCGCTCCGCTACCGCTTCTCCTACATTCATCTTTGCCACCTCATTTCACTATAATGATTATCTGCTGGCGAAACGCCGCAAGGCGTTGCGCCGAGCCGCTTTGCGGCTCAGCAAAACAGTATAGCTGTTTTGCCAGATATTCATTACAATGAGCATCGCGCAAATGATCCTTGGATCATTTGCTGCCAAGCGGCACGTTTGGCGGCGAAAACATTCGTTTTCGCCTTGCGATGATCATTATGAGGATAGCGAATTCCTGTTGACAAGTTTAACCCTTTTGGGTTAAAATAACCCAAAAGGGTTAATGCGTGGGAGGCGAGAAAATGACAGACTACAAGCGGGCCTAGGAAGAAGCTCATAAACGACACCAACATCCCGCAGCACGAGATCGAGAAGCTCGCCCGATGCTTCCTGCCGGACATCCTCGCGTTCTACGAGAGCGAGGAAGGTCAGCGGGAGTTCGCGGCGTGGAAAGCCCAGCGGGAGAAGGAAAGACACCTCCAAGACACCAAGGCGTAATAACGCCCGCGGCGGCAGTCACTTGACTGCCGCCGTATCTCTGCCAGTCCGCTTCGGCGCCCCATTCCGGTGGTACACTGCCTCGTATGGCTCGAAGGTAACCAAAAATCCGACCCCGTGGTCCCCTACGGGGAACGGGTTCGGATTTTTTGGATGTGGCAAAGACTGCGCTAATTGATACAATGCAACGCTTTTCGGGTGAGCGTTGCATTTGTCGTATCAGCGTTGCATTTTGCTTGGAGCGTTGCATTAACCCCGCTTGGACCTGTTCTCTATAGCCTTCGGCTTATGGATTCTGTTCCTGGATGTTTACGAAGCAGTATTCGTCTTTTTTTATCTTTTTCATGATGCCGCGGCGGATACACTTCTTGATGAGAACAGACGCTGTGTTCTCGGCCATTGAAAATGCGTCCGCAATATTCCGTCGATTAAAAGTGTATTGATACCGATAGCGGGCGAATAGCTCCGTCAACTGTTTTACTGTATTTTTACGCAAGCCCTGACCTCGCTCCTTGAGAGTCACGACTCGGAAACAATATAGTTCCCAGTCCGCATCGTCGTGGGCGTTCTGCGCGGATAGTTGATGTTTTGGTTCCGCTAGTTGATGTTTTCCGGTACGAAGTTGATGTTTTGGCTCCGCTAGTTGACCTATCTCCTCCTCTGATTGATGTTCAGAAAGATCCATGGTTGTCTGGGCAAGCGGAGATGTGCTTCTGTTTGGCAGAGTCACCAAAAAATAGGTATCTGTAGAAAAGAACTGCGGGGCCTCTGAAAATTCGGCATAAGAACTCAAAATACGCCCAATGCCACTGCCTCGCCGGTCCATGTAATGAAGGCGTCCAAAGATATCGGAGATGATCTCATTGCGCCGCATAGAAGGAACTCTTCGAAGGTCCATGTCCTGGATACGGCTACCGCTGAGCATGCCGCCAGGAGAAGTGATCTCCAGTCTGTCGTCGAACATATCCACATGGATCTCCGTACCAATGATCTGGTAATCCCGGTGGATCATAGCGTTCACCAGCACTTCGCGGACAGCACGGTAGGGATAATCGCTGTTTTCCTCCCGACGCATCCCGCGGATAGTCCATGGGTTTTTGGAATTGTTACGAATGAATGCCTCTGCATTGCCCAACAGGGAGATAAGGCTGGCATCGGTAAACTCCTGATCGTCCAAGGCGTCGCCATCCACGGAACCTTTTTCGTTCCCCTTCCACCGGGTGCAGACGATCCGGGATTGCCTGAGATAGCCTTGGTCGCAGAGCAGAAGCCCAGCATTCGTGACCTGGCCTTCTTCCGTCAGAAGCCCCATGGATATCAGATCCCGGGGAAAGACCAACTCATCTTCAGCCTCCCTCTTATAGGTCGCGCCGAGAAGAGTAAAGCTGACATCAGAATACTTGCGTGGACTTGGCAAAGAGTCAAAGGTCTTGTGGATGCCTCTTAAGATGAGATCGTTCAATTCATAGTCAGAGGCCCGCTCCGATCTGTCCCCATGCCGGACATAGGCTTCACGCATCTGGTCATGGGTGTAATAATAGGGGTAGCTGGGGCCGTTTTGGATAGTGAGACTTACGCAAAGCCGTGTGCTGTCGTCACTGGGGAATGCAGCGATCTCATAACGGGGCACCGGAGAAATCTTGGATGTGATCAGCTCCGCAACCTTACTGGTGACATGCTGAGGGTCGTCCACACCGACAGCCTCGTGGGTGTCATTTGTGACCCCGAACAGGATATTATCCCCGTTTAGAGTGATTAATACAGTACCGAAAGGGAAAACAAAAAACGGAGGATACCACGATGAAGAAGACCACGATGGACGAAGCCATTCTGAACATGAGCACCACGAGCGCCGGCAAGTACCGCCTGGAGGACGTGACCACCACCGAGAACCTGGAAATGAAAGCCATGCACGACAACGGCACGGTTTTGGTTTACGGCGACTTCGCCATCTACGTCGGCTACTTCTACAGCCCCGACAAAATGAGTTACTACGCGGCGATTTACGGCTTCACCGGCGAGAGCCGCTCCTGCGAGGCCAAGGTCACCCTGCTGGGGATCTCCGATGAGACCTTCACGGACAACGGCCATGCGGTTGCCTGGGCGCTGGCCCACATCAGCTGAGGCAGGGATCAGCCTGCCGCCTCGGACCCGCCGCAGCAGCGCCACATTGTTGAACAAAGACCACCGATCCAAAGGCATGCCCCACAAGGATCGGTGGTCTTTTTTGCTGTCCGTGTACCCATGAGTGGAGGTCGTGGAGGTCAATATAGCAACTTTCCTTATAGACCTCAAAAAACAAGCCTATAAGAAAAGTTAGTGAAATGACCTCCATGACCTCCACTCGGCACAAGAAAGGGGTTCGCTGTCCGCCCTCCCGCTTGATGGGGGAAACAGCGACCACCAGCCTCCCACGGCTTCGATCTCACGAGGGGCGGTGATTTGTTTTCTGTACATGAAAACGAAGCGGTTTCTCACTCTTCACCGTAGCTGGATATCTCTGATTGTTGATCGATCGCTTTTTTGCGCCGCAGGAGCTCTGACTTGGGGAGACGGCAACGGCACTTATAGACAGCTTCGAGAAGATCATCAATGATGACACCATATTCAGAATCAGTCACTATTCCTTGCTCTTTTAGCTGGTCGCAGACCCAAATCGTGCCGTGACACTCCACACCTTCCGAGGTGGCGGCATTGCGAAGAGGTTTGTCACCACTCAGCAGGATCCAGTTTCGGTTCTTGGCAATAGCAAAAGCAAATGCATCATTGAGAGAAACTTGCTTATATATGGAGCGAAATGCAATCGCGAGGCGTAATTCGTCATCGGTCACGTCAGTCAATTGCAAGCCGTGATTCAATAGATCTGTTTTCAACTCTTCTGGCTGTAGGAGTTCTTCTTTGAATGTGGGACGACTTATGAAGTACCTGAACTGTAGTTGAAAAGGGAGACCTAGCCGATCGATTTCGTGAAAGTCGATCCAAATGTTCGTATCGCTGCTTATGTACAATTAGGCACCTCCAAAGCAGAGTTTCCTGACTTCCATGAAGGGCCTTTCCAATAGCTCGGTAGCTCTGGATACAGTTATCTCCTCTTCTGCCACCGCTCTTAGGGTGAGTTGTTCGAGCATATGACTCTCTTCGGGCTGTATGCCGGATCTCTCATCTTTCCGCAAGCCGTTTGCGTTGATCCACTTCTGGGTGATCTCATAGGTTTCATGGCTGATGATCCCAGTCTGGTAAGCACGCATTATTATGGAGGCCATCGAAACACTATACTCGCGTTGGATGAAGCGGAGATCTCCGCGAATATCGCGGCGCTTAGGGCCAAGCTCACGCTTGAGGTCTGCTTCAGGAAGGAAAAATGCTCCGGCGATACCATCGACCATTCGCTCTTCGTTTTGCTCATCGGTAAAGGTGAACACGAGGTGAGCAAGCTCATGGATGAGAGTAAACCGCTGCCGCTCAGCAGACATAGTGGTATTTACAGCAATGTATGGCCGCCCGTTGACGGTACCGCTATTGCCGGAGAAACCATCAATTTTAATATTAATCGGGCAGATGATATATCCCTTGTTTTCGAGAATGTCGGTAATATTGCCGATGGGTCCGTTAATCGATAGGCCAAGGATCTCTCGCAAATGTTGACCGGCTTTCTCAAAACTGTCCGCACATACCTGTTCGATTTCAGGGATAGGTCCCAATACGGCGTCACCAAACACACAGACCAAGCTGAACAGACGGGAGAGGTAGCGATCCACACTGCCGAGGATCAATTCTTTCATGGTTTTGGTAATACTTGCATACTTACGAAACGCCCCGTGTGCGATTGCAAGTCCTTCATCATAAGTCGCAAGCAGTTTCGCCAACGAAACATCTAACGCTTCTGCTATTTTTGATAAGGTGGCACTATCAGGCGTGCGCTTATCATTCTCATAGTTAGAAACTGCCATTTTATTTAGTCCGATACATTGAGCCAGCTCCATTTGCGACATATTCTTCATCTGGCGATAGTATCTGATATTCTTGCCAATCAACTTGCACACCTCCTTGTGTTTACATTATATACTGATTCATCGAAAAAGTAAACACCCTGGACATGGAAATTACCCATGAGTGGAGGTCGTGGAGGTCTTTATAGCAACTTTCCTTATGGACCTCAAAAAAACAAACACATAAGAAAAGTTAGTGAAATATCTTCCATGACTTCCACTCGGCACAAGAATGGGGTTCTCTGTCCGGCCTCCTGCTTGATGGGGGAAACAACGACCACCGGCCTACTGCGGCTTCGATCCGGCGAGGGTCGGTGGCCTTTTTATAAAAATCTGGAAATAGGTTTAGTTTTGCCCTCCGCCGTGGCTGTATATTGAGGGGCTGATACAGGCGACATGAAATTATTTGAAAGAGAGGTTCGGATCATTGCGGGTTTGGGGGACTGTCATATAGGGAATAGGTCATTCCCCCAAGCGCGGAGCCCCGCCATAAGCCCCTCATGACGTAGCTCCAGATCATGGTCGGCAACGGCGAATCAGCATGTGGCCGTTTCCAATGGTTGCTGGAAATGAGGAGGGGCAACGCCGTCGGGAACGCCCCAACACCCCACCATCACGCGTGTTCAGCGTTTTGTTTCCGGTGTTGCCGATTTCTTTCCTATATAACGTAAATAAAAGAAATAGGGGCAATCGGACACGCATATACGCCTATACGCGTATAAAGGATGATGACCGCGTTGGCAACAGCTATCGGCAACAAGGGATGGTCCGATGGGAAGAACACACCATGAAGGAGGTGACGTCATGCAGTGGGATTTGTGCGGCAAAGTCCCTTGCCCTGGGGGGTAGGGGGGTCAAAATCTCTACACCTATAGCAATGGACAACGGGCCTGGGGCCACACGCGAATGATCGCGTATTCAAAGGGGGTATTGACCCCCGCCACAAAAAACATCATTTTTAGGAGGAAAAAACCATGAACGAGACAAGGGCCTATGAGGAACTGCGCCGGCATTTAGACTCGCTGGCCGAGGATCTGACCGGCAAGCCGGACAAGACCGCCATCGAGCAGAAGAAGGCCAAAGCATATAACACGGCATTCTGGGAGACCATGCACACCGGTATACCCAGTGATGCTCTCAAAGAGGGCGGGGACGGCTCCGGCGGCTACCTGGTCCCCGACACTTACGAGGACACGCTGGTGGAGGCGCTCCGGAAGGAAAATGTGCTTCGCCGGCTCGGCTACACCATCCAGACCACCAGGGACTTGAATATCGCGGTCGCCCATGACAGCGGCGGAGCCGCCTGGGTCAAAGAGAACGAGCCTATTTACCCTGTTGACGCGGCCTTTGACAAGCTGGTCCTCGGCGCCTACAAACTGGCCACCTCCGTCCGCATCTCGGACGAGCTGCTGGAGGACAGCGGTTTCGACCTGGAGAGGTACATACGACGGGAGTTCGGAGAGCGGATCGGTAGGGCCGAAGAGGAGGCGTTCCTCACCAGTAGCGGCACCGGCCGGCCCACCGGCCTCATCCACCAAGCTCCAGTTGGCGTCGTATCCGAGCGGGAGGGCGACGTCACTCTGGACGACATGATCAGCCTGATGCACTCCGTCAAGGCGGGTCACTGGCAGAAGGGCGTGTGGCTGCTCTCCGAGGATGTGGATATGCGGCTGCGCCGGATCAAGCTCTTTGACGGTCGGCCTATATGGGAGCGTTCCCTCGCCACGAGGGAGCCGGACATCCTGTTCGGCCATAAGGCGTATACCACCAAGCATCTAGACGAAGTCGCGCCCGGCAACACCGTCGCCCTGTTCGGCAATTTCGACTATTATTGGATCGGCGATAGGGGCAAGCGGGTCATGAAGCGGCTGGCGGAGGTCCTGGCGAATCACGGCCAGGTGAAGTTCATCGCCTCCGAGCGGGTGGACGCCAAGCTCGTGCTCCCGGAGGCTGTCAAGTCTTTGAAGATCAAAGGCTGACGCCGCGAGAGGAGGGACACATACCATGACACCGCAAGAGCAGATCGCCATACACAATATGCGGCTGGAGGGGCACAGCCCCTCCTCCATCGCCGCGGCCCTGGGGCTGTCGGCAGGGACCGTCCGCTCCTACATCCACCGGCATCCTATGGGCCCTGTTGTCCGGGCTTGCAAGCAGTGCGGCCGGACGATCCTGCCGGACCCACGCCGCCGGGAAAAGCTGTTCTGCTGCGACGCCTGCCGCATGGCCTGGTGGAACAGCCACCCGGAGGCCGTCCACCGCCGGGCCTACTACACCCTCACCTGCCAGCACTGCGGAAAGGAGTTTCAGAGCTATGGGAACAAGGACAGAAAATACTGCTGCCGGGCCTGCTACGTTGCATCCCGACAGCCGGGATAAATACGCGCCTGCCAATCTCATGCTCTACCGCGCCTCCCTGGCCATGCTGCGTACCATGATGGACGAGGGCGTTTTCACCGAGGGCGAATACCGCCGGGCACGGGCTATCCTGAACAAAAAGTACGGCCTATCTTCGGCTAGTATTTTTGCCGAGAC